>CAYPIY010000002.1:567413-574288 GCA_964410965.1 uncultured Bacteroidota bacterium
ATCCGTGAACATCCGTGATGATCCGCGTAATCCGTGTTCCATTGAATTTTGATTTGTGTTTTATCCGTGAACATCCGTGATGATCCGTGCAATCCGTGTTCTATTATTCATCTGCCGGATATATCGTATTTTTCATGAACCAGTTTTTTTCATCCGCGGCGGGAATGCTGGACGATGTGAGTCGGAGAGGCTCTTTTTGTATCATATATCGCCGTATGCCTTGGTCCGTCCGGATTTCTACCGGAAGGGAAAAGTTGCAATTGGTCAGTGAGACGAGATATTCGTCCCTGCTCTTTCGTTCGATAAGAATTTCGGGAAGGTCCGTGGTCCTCAGCATCATGTTCATATAAGGTTTCAGGTCCTGGTTTGAAACTTGGTTCAGGTGGGAAAGGACGTCATCGGAGTTGATCAGGTTTTGATAGGTAAAACGGGAGTCGTTCGAAAGCGTTTTCAGGAAACGAAAAAACACGGAGTCGCCGGTGATGAATCTCAGGGAATGGAGAATGTGTGCGCCCTTATAATAAATGTCCGTATGGTATGCGTCCGTGGCTGTGGAGTTAGGCGGGCTGAGGATGGGTTTTTTATGGGTGATTTGCTTCCGGATGCGCCTGAAATATTCATGGTATCCGGGTTCACCGGTTTTTTCGAGATGATAAAGGCTTTCTCCGTATGTGCAGAAGCTTTCGTGGATCCAGAAATCGGCCCAGTCATTCGCGGTGACTTTGTTGCCCCACCATTCGTGGCCCATTTCATGGAGCATGAGTCCGTCGAATCGGTGTCCGAGAATGTTGCTGAATGCGTAATGATTCCCGTAGGCGTTCAGCGTTTGGTGTTCCATGCCGAGGTAATCGTTGTCCGCGAGCCCGAATTTTTCACGGGTGAACGGGTATTCTCCGTAGTATTTCCGGTATGTGTACAGCATATCCACGGCCATGTCGATCAGTGTATCGGCTTGGGCTCTGTTCTGGGGGAGGACGTAATACACGACCGGCATGGTATCCCCGTCCAGCGTGATATAATTGCGTCTGACGGTGATGTAATTCCCGATGCTGATATTGAGGCAGTAATTATTGATCGGATAACGTGTTCTCCAGTGATAGGTGATGAGGTTGCCGGGGTGTTTCACGGCGGAATCGAGAGTTCCGTTTGAAGCGCAGAAAAGAGGTTCTGGGACAGAGATGTGAATGCCGGCGCTGTCCGGTTCGTCGGAGGGGTGGTCCTTGCAGGGAATCCAGACTTTTGCGCCTTCGCCTTGGCAGGAAAGACCGGTCCACGGCAGTCCGTCCTCGTCTTTCGACCAGTTGAATCCCCCTTTCCAGGGCGGATAAAACGCTTTCAGCGGTTTGCCGCGGTAATGGATGTCCAGGGATGTGACGGAATCCTTTTTGAGTGCAAGGCCGGTGATGTAAAGTTTATGGCCGTTCCGTGTGAATTCAGGGGGGGGGCCGTTTCGGTCGGTGACTGATGTGACATCGAGATGGTCGAGCAGGTCCAGTTCGATGACGGTCTGCGTGTCGGATACGGAGCGGAATGAAACGGTGGTGTATCCCGCGATGCTTTCCTCGTCAGGGTTCACGGTCAGATGGATGTCGTAAAAAACAATGTCGAAACCCGATTGAAGCGAGGATAGCGCTCCGCCGGAGGGGTAGTCGCCGAAAGTGGTCAGCCGGAGGTAAAAATATCCGGCGATCGCGATGAAAATCAGGGCCAGTCCGCCGAGGATTCCGGTGGTCCATAGGAATAATTTTTTCATGGGAATGATTTTTGTTTTTTAAGTTTTTTTCTTGATTTTGTGTGTAAATTACCTTATCATTAAGGCTACAATGGTCGAGCTAGTAGCTCAGCCGGTAGAGCAGCGCCCTTTTAAGGCGAAGGTCGTAGGTTCGATCCCTACCTGGCTCACCAACGCGGGAAAGATGAATGTCTTTCCCGCTTTTTTATGCGGGTTTTTTGCTCTTCTCTTTTTTGACTCGGGTTTCGTCGTGGATCAGTTTGGGTTCTTCCCCGTTCATGACGCATCCTTTATGAACGATGCAGGTCTTGACATTTCCTGCGGAGGGGATTTTGTACATGATTTCGAGCATGAACCGTTCCATGATGGCGCGGAGGGCACGTGCGCCCGTTTTGCGTTTCATCGCCTGGTGAACGATTTCCCGGAGCGCTTCTTCTTCCAGGACGAGTTCTACGTCGTCGAACGAAAGAAGCTTCTGGTATTGTTTCACGATCGCGTTTTTCGGCCGGGTCAGGATCGACATCAGCGCTTCTTCCGAAAGTTCCTCCAGAGGGCAGATCAGGGGCAGCCGTCCGATCAGTTCGGGGATGAGTCCGAATGAAAGCAGGTCGTACGGTTCCGTGAGTTTCAGGATTTCCGAGATCGAGTGGGCGTCCTGTTTCTGGATGTCGGCCGCGAACCCGATGTTTTTTTTCCCGATACGGGTTTGTACGATTTTTTCCAGTCCCTCGAACGCGCCGCCGCAGATGAACAGGATGTTTTTCGTGTTGATGGCCGTCAGGTTCTGTTCGGGGTGTTTCCGGCCCCCTTTGGGCGGAACGTGGGAAACGGTTCCTTCAAGGATCTTGAGGAGTGCCTGCTGGACGCCTTCGCCGGAAACGTCGCGCGTGATGGAGGGATTGGCGCTTTTTCGCGCGATCTTGTCGATCTCGTCGATGTAGACGATTCCCTTTTCCGCCGCGGCCACGTCGTAATCGGCCGACTGCAGGAGTCTCACGAGAATGTTCTCGACGTCTTCGCCGACGTAACCGGCTTCGGTCAGCGTGGTGGCGTCCGCGATGGAGAACGGGACGTGCAGGAATTTGGCGAGAGTCTGCGCGAGCAGCGTCTTGCCCGTGCCTGTCGGGCCGACCAGCAGGATGTTCGTCTTGTCCAGTTCCACGTCGGTATCGCGGCTGCTGCGCGCGTACAGCCTCTTGTAATGGTTGTATACGGCTACGCTCAGCGTCTTCTTGGCGAAATCCTGGCCGATGACGTATTCGTCCAGCTTGGACTTGATCATGTCCGGGGTGTGTGCATGGGGGAGAGTCCGAGGATCGGTCTTGGTTTTGTTCTTGTGGTCATGGATCATGGATGTCGCGCTCTGCACGCATTCGTTGCAGATATGGACGTCATACGGCCCGCTGATGATGCTTTCCACTTCCTCGGCGGATTTGCCGCAGAAAGAGCAGTGGATGTTTTTGGGGGTGTTTTTGGCCATGGGGTTATAATCTCATTATGGTCAGTGCATACGGCATAATGCTTGTCAGAAGAAATCCTCCCTGGGGTAAATAGGATCCGGCGGTTGGGTTGATTCGGTTTTTTCCGTCGGACATGAATTCCGTTGCGGGTGAAACAGGGATAAATCCCGTGATGAAATAAAAATAATTATTTCTTCCTTACCAGGATATCGTCGATGACGCCGTATTCTTTGGCTTCTTCCGGCGACATGAAAAAATTCCGGTCGGTGTCCTTTTCGATGCGGTCGGCGGATTGCCCTGTGTGGTTCGCGATGATTTCGTTCAGGCGCTGTTTGAGGATCCGGATTTCCTTCATGTAGATTTCGATGTCCGAGCTTTGTCCGTGTGTTTCGCCCATTGGCTGGTGGATCATGATGCGGGCGTGCGGGAGGGAGGTTCGTTTTCCCTTGGCGCCGGCCATCAGCAGCAGGGCGCTCATGCTTGCGGCGAGGCCCATGCAGGTGGTCTGGACTTCGGGCTTGATGTACGTCATCGTGTCGTAGATCGCCAGTCCTGCGGTGACGCTGCCGCCCGGGCTGTTGATGTACATGATGATGTCTTTTTCCGGGTCGCTGGCCTCGAGGAACAAAAGCTGCGCGATGATCAGGTTTGACACCGTGTCGTCGATCGGCGTGCCGATGAAAACGATCCGTTCCATCAGCAGCCGGGAGTATATGTCGTACGACCTTTCCATCTGCCCTTTTTGCTCGACCACGTACGGGAACGGAATGTGCTGACCGGTGAAAGCGGAATCGCCGCTGGTTTTTTTATGGTTTTTTTCCATGTAAGTGACTTTCGCTTGGGGTTATACGGTCAGGGTTGTGTCCTTAGGGTCAGGCTTCGGCGTATCGCCGGTTTCGTGGATATCCGTGATGACGGCGTGGGTCTTCAGGAGTTTCAGGACTTTTTCTTCGAGTAGGAAATCATCGAAATTCTTCTTCTCTTTTTCATCCTTGAAATCGAGGCGGATCTGGTCGGCCGGTACATTCCGGCTTTGCGCGAGTTCATTCCGGTAGTTCTCGGTGTCTTCCGGGGTCAGCGTGATCTTTTCCGTTTCCGTGATCTTCTTGAAGGCGAGAGACCACTTGACTTCGCGGATCGCGGAGGCGCGGTATCGTTCGTGGATGAAGGATTCGTCGATCGTCTGCTGTTTCATCCGTTTCTTGAAATTCTCCGTGATTTGTTTCAGCCCGTTCTTGACGTACGCTTCGGGCGCGGGGATTTCGTTGTTCTGGATGATGGCGTCGATGAGCCGGTCTTTCAGGAGCCGTGCGGACTGGGCTTCCCAGTGGGCTCTCAGTTTTTTGTCCACATCCTCGCGGAGCTTTTCGGTAGTGTCGAACCCGAGGTCTTTGGCGAATTCGTCGTCAAGGGGCGGGACGATGATTTCTTCGATCTTGTGCGCGGTGAACGAATAGCGTTCCTGCTTTTCCGGCTGCTCGCCTTGCGCAGGTACTTGGACGGTGATTTTGCGTTCTTCGCCCTTGCGGATTCCGTTCAGGCCGTCGATCAGGTCCTGGTTTACGAATTCCGGGGAAAGTTGGATGCGCCGGTCTGCGTAGCGTTTGCCGATGACGGGAAGGAAGCTCTCGTCGAGCGTTTGCACGTCGGCGTAAACGACGGTTCCCGGTGCGGCGGTATCGGTTTCCCGCACGGTTGCGTGTTCCTTGCGGAGATGGTCGATCGTGGATTGGATTTCGGCTTCGGTGATTTCGTGTACGTCGCGGTTGACGATGAGGCCTTTGTAATTGCCGATCGTGAAGTCGGGCATGATGTCGGCGGTGAAATCGAAGCTCAGCGGCTCGTTGCGTTTGAAATGGAGATTCTGGATGTCTCCGATTTCCACGGCTTCCGTTTGCGTGGCTTCGAGCGCGAGTTTCATGTGGTCTTCGATGATCAGGGGCAGGGAGTCGGCTTCGATGTCGGCTTCAAAGCGGGTCTGGATCAGTTTCCGGGGTGCCTTTCCCTTGCGGAAGCCCTCGATCTGGGCTTGTTCGCGGTACAGATCGGTGGTGGCGTCGAAATAGGGTTTCATTTCTTCGGGGGTGATTTCGACGTGAATGGTTCGGCGGTTGTTTTCTTCCTTGATGATTTGAGACTGCACGTTCGGATTCTCCTTGATTACTTGCGGGTCGTTGGGTGACCGGTTTCGTTCCTTTTACGGTGCGGGATGAGGGACTTGAACCCACACGGTGTTACCCACCAGATCCTAAGTCTGGCGCGTCTGCCAATTTCGCCAATCCCGCAAAATGATACATCTTATGAGTATAATGGAATTCATTCAAATATTCAATGATAAAATAAAGTAGCGGGAAAAATTAATCTTGTATTTATTCTGGATATTCGCTACCTTGGGTTAGGAAAATCGGATACGTATAAAAACGTATAAATAGCAGTGGAATGACTTCGTAAGTGAATTTCGAACGGGATGCGGGTGTGGAAAATTCGGTATATATACGGGAAATGACGGCCGGTACGGAGAAGTGTGTTGTTCTGCGCTTTCCGGATAAGTCAGATCTGAACCTGCGTATGAAAAGGGTTTCGGGCAGTGAGTGGGACCGGAAAAACGGATGCTGGAGGATGCCGTACAGGGAAGATTACAGGCGGTTTTTGAAAGGTATTTTTCCTGAATACCGTTTGGTGGTGGAGGTCGCGGGGGCAAAGGGCGGGAATGGTGGCGTATTGGGTTTGTATGAGCAGTCTCTGGAGCGGTTGAGGTACAGTCCGCGGACGGTGAGGAGTTATTGTCATTATTTTGGTGAATTTTTAAAAGAGGTCAGCGGGGATCCGGATTCGGTATCGGTGGAGTTCATCCGTGATTATGTGCATCGTGAGGTCCGGGACCGGGATCTTGCCGGTTCGACTCAGAATCAGATGATCAGTGCGATAAGGTTTTATTTTGAGCATGTGGTTCGTCGTCCTCGCGAGGATTACGAACTGGAGCGGCCGTTGAAGCCGAGGCGTCTGCCTGTGGTGTTTACGGAGGAAGAGGTTCTGAAAATTCTTTCCGTGATATCGAATGTCAAGCACAGATGTTTGCTCGGATTGGTATATTCGGCTGGTTTGCGTCTCAGTGAAGTGATTAACCTGAAAATCGGGGATATTGATTCGAAACGGAAGCAGATTTTCATCCGGTCGGGTAAGGGGAACAAGGACCGGGTAGTGATATTATCGGAGAGGGCGTTGCATTTATTGAGGGAGTATTACAGGGTGTACCGGCCGGTGGAATGGTTGTTTGAGGGTATGAATGGCGCCCGGTACAGTGCGAGGAGTGTACAGAAGATATTTGAGCGGGCATTGGAGAGAAGCGGGGTTATGAAAAAAGCGACCGTGCACACATTGAGGCACAGTTTTGCTACGCATTTGCTGGATCATGGAACCGATTTGCGTTACATTCAGGAATTGCTGGGTCATTCGAGCATGAAGACAACTGAAATATACATCCATGTAACAAACAATCAAATGTCACAAATTAAAAGTCCTTTAGACACATTGGAAGGCTTGGATGATCTTTTCTGATTACGCATATCCGCCTACAATGGAATATATCACGCAATACGCAAATAATCTTTATTATCCAATAACCGCATGAAATTAATAATATTAATAAAATATATCACGAAGTACTTCGCATATCCGAAGTT
>CAYPIY010000003.1:0-553791 GCA_964410965.1 uncultured Bacteroidota bacterium
CACCAATGCCGGCGGGAATGATGATGCGGACAGAATCGCCCTGTGGGATGGGGCGGTCTGGAATGGCTTGGGAGGAACGGGATTGGGCGCCGCTGTCAGAGCCATCGCGATCTCTGATAGCGGCGTGTATGTGGGCGGTGATTTTACTGATGCGGGCGGCAACCCCAATGCCGATTACATCGCCCGATGGGATGGTACATCCTGGCATTCGCTGGGAACGGGTTTAAATGGTTTTGTTTACTCCATTACGGTCTCAGGCAGTGATGTGTATATCGGCGGATTTTTCACCAACGCCGGCGGTAACGCAGATGCCGACAGAGTAGCCCGTTGGGACGGTTCGTCCTGGCAGGCGCTGGGAACGGGAATCAGTAATGGTTTTGTTTATGCCGTTGCGGTCTCAGGCAGTGATGTGTATGTGGGAGGATCTTTTACCGATGCCGGCGGCAACGTGAATGCCGACAGAATAGTCCGGTGGGACGGTTCTTCCTGGAATGAACTGGGGACGGGAATCAGCGACGGTATTGTTTATGCCATTGCGGTCTCCGGCAATAACGTGTATGTGGGGGGGTCCTTCGACCTCATCGGAAGTATCATGGGTACCAGCCGATTCGCCATATGGGACGGTTCGTCCTGGCAGGGAACGTTTATGGAAACGATAAATACAGTATATGCCGTCGCGGCTTTTGGCAGCGGAGCCTATGCGGGAGGTGACTTTGCTGGCGCAGGCGGTAATCCGAATGCAAACTTCATCGCTCGTTGGGACAGTGCTTCCTGGAAGGGCTTGGGTGGATCGGGATTGAATGGTACGGTACGAGCCATCGCGGTATCAGGCAGTAATTTGTATGTTGGAGGAAATTTCACGAATGCCGGCGGTAACGCAAATGCCGATCGTATGGCCCGTTGGAACGGTTCGGTCTGGCAGAGTCTGAGTACGGGTGTGAATGCCGATGTTCAATCCATCGCAATTTCAGAAAGTAATGTGTATGTCGGCGGCAAATTCACCGAGGCCGGAGGATTACCGGCATCTAGACTGGCGCTTTGGCATATAACAGCCGTTAATCAACCGCCTGAGCTTTCCGCGATGATTCCCGATACGGTATTCGCGGAGGATTTCGGACGCCGTTTTATCCGTAAGCTGACGGATGTGTTCGCTGATCCGGACAACGGAACGCTGACGTATGCGGCGCATGTACTGAGCGGCAGCATGACAGCGAATATCAGCGGTGATTCATTATATCTGGACTGTATAACGGGAACGTCCGCAGTGCGCGTAACAGCCAATGACGGAACAACGGCGGTTGCCGATACTTTCACGGTAAGTTTAAACTTACCGCCGGTTATCACCTATCCGATACCGGATACGACAGTACCTGAGAACTTCGGACGGCTGTTCATCCAGGATCTGAACGACGCGTTCGAAGATCCGGATTGGACAGCCCTGACCTACGCGACGCAAGTCCTTGACGGCGGCCTAACGGCAGATATCAGCGGCGATTCCTTATATCTGAACAGCGTTCTCAACTATTATGGAACAGCTGTCGTGCGTGTAACAGCCGATGACGGAACAACGACGGTTTCCGATACATTCACGGTAACGATAACTCCCGGCGTATATATTGGGGACGATCAAAACAGTCTGCCGTCGGTATTCGCGCTCTCCCCCAATTACCCGAACCCCTTCAATCCTTCTACGGTTATCGGTTATCAGTTACCGGTTAACAGTAAAGTCAGTTTGAAAATTTACAACCTGCTCGGGCAGGAAGTACGCACGTTAGTCAATGAACATCAATCGGCCGGATACAAAAATATATCCTGGGACGGCAGGAACAACCACGGAGTGTCCGTCAGTACCGGCGTGTACATCTACCGAATGCAGGCGGGCGCGTTCGTGCAGTCTCGCAAGATGATATTGGTGAAGTAGTATCCAATGACATGATCTTCAAGGTCTTGCGGCAGAACGCGAGGCCTTGAAGGTCAGATTAAAACAACAAAAATAAAAAACAAATGAGACAAAACCGGCAGAACCGGAATGAAACTCAACCGCAGAGGGCGCAGAGTAGAAAAAGATTATAAAGACAATTTGTATAACATCAATTTGTTCTGCGTTCTCTGCGGGCTCTGCGGTTAGCCGATGTGGTTGAAACAGAGTCTATAATAAACCAAACCATAAACCAAACAAAGAAGGCAGCAAACATGAAACACAGGTTAGTAATCACGACGGTACTTTTGGCCATGCTGGCCGGAAGTTTAATGGCTCAGCGGTTGGAGCAGAAGAATGAAGGGCGTAATTTAGCCGAGGCGCTGAACACGGACGGGACGGTAAAGGCCGGTATCAGCGGCAGTTTCAGCGGCGAGGGTTTCAGGATGGGATATGATAAAAACGGCGCGCCGCTTTTCCGCTCGGCTGATGACGGGTACTGGGAAGGCATAGGAGGCGCTCCGCCGGCAGCTAACGGATTAGTCCGGGCTATCGCGGTCTCCGGCAGTAATGTGTATGTTGGCGGCGATTTCTCCGACGCCGGTGGTAACATAAATGCCGATTATATCGCCCGTTGGGACGGTTCTTCCTGGCAGGCGCTGGGTACGGTAATTTTTAACAACTCGGTTTTAGTCATCTCCATTTCCGGCAGCGACGTATATGTTGGTGGCGGTTTCACCGATGCCGGGGGTAACCCGAATGCTGATTATATCGCCCGTTGGGACGGCTTGTCCTGGCAGGCGCTGGGTACGGGATTGAATAGCGCTGTTTACTCTATCGCTGTTTCCGGCACTGACCTGTACGTTGGAGGCAGTTATACCAATGCCGGCGGAATTGACAGTGCCGATCGCATCGCCCGCTGGGATGGTACATCATGGAACGCGCTGGGAACGGGATTAGGTTCTACGGTTCGCGCCATCGCGGTTTCCGACAGCGGCATTTTTATAGGCGGCAGTTTCAACGATGCCGGCGGAAACCCGGACGCTGACCGCATTGCCAGATGGGATGGCACTTCCTGGCAGGCGCTGGGTACAGGAATCAGTAACAATACGGTTAACGCCATAGCGGTCTCGGACAGCGGCGTATATGCAGGCGGCGATTTCACGGACGCAGGAGGAAATGCGAATGCCGACCGCATCGCCCGTTGGGACGGCTTGTCCTGGCGCTCGCTGGGAACGGGATTGAACAATTTTGTGAATACAATCGCTGTCTCAGGCAATGACGTGTATGCTGGTGGAATGTTTACAGACGCCGGTGGTAACGCAAATGCCGGTCGCATTGCCCGGTGGAACGGTACGACATGGAACGCACTGGGAACGGGATTGAACAATGGTATTGTCTTCGCCGTTACAATCTCCGGCGGCGATGTATATTTAGGAGGAACATTTGCGGGCGCCGGCGGTCTCGTAAATACAAATTACTTAGCCCGTTGGGACGGATCATCCTGGCAGGGTCTGGGAGGAACGGGATTGGATAATACTGTTCGCGCCATCGGTTTTTCCGGTAACGACGTTTATGCGGGAGGAGAATTTTTAAACGTCGGCGGTAACCCGAACACTGACCGAATTGTCAGATGGGACGGTTCATCCTGGCAGGGTCTGGGAAGCTCGGAATTTAATTGGGGAGTCTACGCCATCGCCGTATCCGGAAATAATGTGTATGTGGGGGGACATTTTACCGACGCCGGCGGTAATTCCAGCGCCGATTATATCGCCCGGTGGGACGGAGCCGCCTGGCAGGCCCTGGGAGCGGGATTGAATGGCGCTGTTTACGCTATCGCGGTATCCGGAAGCGACGTGTACGTGGGTGGCCGTTTCACCGATGCCGGTGGCAACCCAAACGCCGATTATATCGCCCGGTGGGACGGCTCGTCCTGGCAGGCGCTGGGAACGGGAGTTAACGATTGGGTTTTCGCCATCGCGGTATCGGAAAGCGACGTGTATGTAGGCGGCAACTTTACCGACGCCGGCGGCGACCCCTTTGCCGACAGATTCGCCCGGTGGAACGGTTCAGTCTGGCAATCGGTTGGCGGTTACATTTTTAATAATACCGTATATGCTATAGCGGTATCCGGAAATCATGTCTATGTGGGAGGTCAATTTAACGTTCCCGGCAGCCGTATCGTAAGATGGAACGGCTCGTCCTGGCAGGCGCTGGGAACGGGACTAAACAATACGGTTTACGCCATCACGATTTCGGGCAGCGGCCTGTACAGGAGTGTGTATGCGGGCGGAAATTTCACAAATGCCGGCGGAATAGACAGCGCCGATTACATGGCAAAATGGAACGGCTCCTCCTGGCAGGCGCTGGGAAGCGGCATGAATAATACCGTTAACGCCGTTGGGATCTCCGGTAATTATGTTTATGCGGGAGGTAGTTTCACCAATGCCGGAGGCGCAGTTGTTTCCCGTTTCGCCCGGTGGATGATGCCTCCACAACCGCCTGTGGTTACTTCTGCGATACCCGATACTATAATCGCTGAGGATTTCGGAAGTTGTTTTATCAGAAAACTGACGGATGTTTTTTCCGATTCGAACACGACTGTTCTTACGTACGCGGCGCATGTCCTTGAGGGCGGCCTAACGACAGATATCAGCGGCGATTCATTATACCTGAACAGTGTTCCCGATTATAACGGTACGGCCATTGTGCGCGTGACTGCCGATGACGGTTCAGCAATAGCTACCGATACATTCACGGTAACAATCACAACCGATGACGACCCGCCGTATGTTGCCCTGGCGATTCCTGACACAACATTCTCAGAGGATTTCGGACAATCATTCATCCGCAATCTGGATGACGTTTTTGCCGATCCGGATTCGCCGGAACTGATGTACGGGGTTACGGTGATAAACGACGGGCTTGACGCCGAAATTATCAGCGACAGTTTATTTATTTCAGGTTGGCCGGATTTCAACGGTCAGATCACGCTCAGCGTAACGGCGCAATTCGGAGGATTATCGGTTTCCGACACCTTTACCGTCACAATCATTAATGTAAACGACGCACCGGCTTTATTCTCTCTGGCCGGACCGCAGAACAATGATACGCTGGATTTTTTCCAGCCGATGCTTCCGTTTGCATGGAACGCCTCGAGGGATATTGACGGCGATACGCTTATATATGAATTACTTATCCGCAAGTTTGCGGCGGGAGTGAGGATTAACGACACTTTAATCACAGAAATATCCGATACGACAGTTATGATTGACCTCAGCGGTTTCTGGGAAAATCTCAGCCATTACCGGTGGACAGTCAGCGTGTCAGACGGGCATTTATCGGCAGTCGCTGCGGACACGTTTACCTTCTTTGTTATGGGAGGGCTAAGCGCGCCGGATGATGAAAACGGCCTGCCGTCGGTTTTCGCGCTATCCCCCAATTATCCGAACCCGTTCAATCCTTCTACAGTTATCAGTTATCAATTACCGGTGAACAGTAAAGTCCGTTTGAATATCTACAATACGCTCGGCCAGGAAGTGCGTACCCTGGTCAACGGTAAACAATCCGCCGGATTCAAGAAAGTTATCTGGAACGGCAGGAACAACCAGGGAGTGTCCGTCAGTACCGGCGTATATATCTGCCGAATGCAGGCGGGCTCTTTCGTGCAGTCCCGGAAAATGATACTGGTGAAGTAGCATCAAAAATCCGATCGCGGAGGGTTCCGCATAAGCAAACCCTCCGCGGTTCTGGTTAAGAAAAAATAAAAAACGAGATGAAAAATGAAGACCCCTAAGATTATTATCCTTCATTCTCACAGCCGGATTTTTCATAAATCGGCTCTGATGAAAGCAATAAAAACCATGGCAGATTATGTGTCCTTGCAAAATATTGTTTCCCGTTTTACCAGCCTGCCAGCCTGCATGCGGTCTTCATTTTCCGGTAAATTATTTTCCTTAATGACCATGGGGATTGCAATTCCATTTTTTGCTTCAGGCACCCTGGAAAAAAAACCGGCCAATTCCCTTCAAAATACCCAATGGAGCCGTAATTATTTGGATTCGGAGGGTTATGAGACGGACGCCTATATTCAATTTACAACCGATTCTTTATTTGTCTGGGAAAAAAGAAAAGACTGTGCCTGCTATGAATTGAACGTCATCCGTTATAAAACGGAAAACGGCAAATTCTATTACTGGAGAAGCGAGATTTCCGGCTGGACATCGGATGAGATATTCATTCATGAAAACGGAAGCCTCATTTTCTACCCTGAAGAAATACCGGTTGAAAAAACAATTTTCACGAAAGATGTGTTTAATGCCGCGGGATGGTGTATATGCAAATGACCCCTGAAAAAAAAGCCACTATAACTCTCAAAGGTCATGTATCCCCGAGAGTTCTCGTTGAACCGAATATCGGTACACCGGAGAAAGAACTGAACCTCAATATATCAGGGTTCTTTGCCGTGGTATTGGTAATCATTCATTCAGTAATGAAAGAAGAATCACCATGCCTGTAAATCAGATCGGCGCACAGTTTAACCGGCAGGACAAGAAAATAATTATTCCTGTCGTCGTTGCGATGATTCAAGCGGTGAAGACCATTGAACAAGAACTCTCCGTTGCATACGAATCAGTCGCCCGCGCAGGCTACCGAATCAATTCTGCCGAAATAATAATTATGAATTTATCATAATCCATTTTACAACACTGATTGGACAAGTCATGAAAAAGAAATATGAAAAAGGTGAAATTGTTGAAAATGAGAACTGTGAGTTTATTGAAAATTGCGCCATACACAGGAAAAGCATTTCCGGAAGCGTTAATTCGATATTCCTTGCTTTGTACTGCAGGGGAATCCGGCTTGGCTGGTGCGAATGCAGAAAACATTTCATGAGCGGCCAGGCCCCTCCGGAAAACCTGCTCCCCAACGGCGAACATATTAACGATAAGATGAATATGACGAATCTTGTAAGACTATGAAACCCAACATATAAATGATGCGCATACATATTAAACTTCCGGTAAACCCTTATATCTTTCAAGCGTCTCAGAGAGCATTCCGTGAAAACTGATTCCGTGACGGCACTTAAACAACATTTCATCATGCTTGCAGACTTTCTGAATTTCAAAAATGAAATCCTTGCCATCCTGATCAGGAAAGAAAGACGAAACACAGGAAACAGGATGCAAATAAGATTTTATCAGCCATCTGTCAGGCGTTTGTATTTTCAAAAAAATAACAGGAGCATAATCAATGGATATCGTCTTAGGTTTGCCCTGGCAGGTTAAGATAGTGACCGTTGCCGCCATGATGATTGTCTTATTAGCGCATCCCATTCAAAAGTTCATACGTAACCGTTTGCGGATAAAATCCATGTTAAAAAAAACCGCCGGTGACCGTTTGACGGTTGACAATGAAACGGCGCAAATAATTGTCGGGGATATCATGAAGGAAGCCCGCGTGATAATGCGTCACCTGACGACAGAAGAAAAAAAGGTTCTCCGCGAGTTGAACGGCTTCCTGAATCCCCCTGCTCTGTCAGAATTATTCCCGGATTTCGACCGAAGCGCGGAAGATCATTTAAATCCGCAGCACGAGCTGTTAAAAGAATTACGAAAGTGCCATCTCATACGTCCCGCGGGAGGCGGTAAATGGAGGGCTGATAAGCGAATCGAAATAACCCCCATGGGGCGCCTTGTCATACAGTTGAACAAAAATAAATTTCATTAACAAAAAATAACCAGGCAAAACAGGACGAATGCCGTTCGATGGATACACGCAATAAAAGGAATCACCCAATGACAGATACTGACTATCGGCAATTATCATCAGGTAAGACCATGTTGAACGAAGGTGAGGATGAAACGCTAAACCCGAATTTCCCGTATCGCCTCAATCCTTCCGCGGTGACCGGAGATCAGCCACCGGAAGGGGCGAAGGTCACATTGAAGATAAACGACCTGCGCGGCCAGAACGATTTTACTCAAATGAATTCAATCCGGCCATTTCATATGATAAGAACAGATTTTGAATTGCCTAATCTTTGAAAAGGGATATATGTTTAGAAAGTTGTTTTTCTTTTTACTTTTCCCGTCTTCAATGTTTCTGCTGGTTGCGTCCTTCGTTTTGCAGTATTATGGCGTGGGAAGGTACGAAGCAAATCCTCTGATGAATACTCAATGGCATAGCAAATACTATGATATTGATTTGAGCAATGAAATATCCGTTAAAGTCCGTTTCACGGAAGATTCGTTGTATGTATGTCGAAAAATCTTCAGAAAACCGGGTTACGAATACGAGTCCTTCAGGTATAGAGCAAAAGACAGTTATTTATGCTACTGGAATGATAAAGATTCGATGTGGCAGACCATTCAATCTTTCAGTGTTCAGGAAGATCGGTTATGTTTTTTTAGGAATAAAAAAAACCGGGATATGATCGTATTCACAAAAACGGATTTTCATCCCGAGCGATGTCGTTTGTATCAAAGGTCAGGAAAGGCAGGTTTGCGTTTTGAAAGATAAAGCGATGATTCATAAGCAGGTTTATCATCCTGATCAATATATGAATGAAATCTCTCGTTTAATGAGCCGGGTGATGGATCCTTTTTTAATACATGAAAGATGCTATGCCAAACAAAGATGAGGAAATAACACATGATTAACTCAGATATTCGTTCCCATTTTTCAAATAAGACGGTGTTACTGGTAGAAGATGAGGAGGCGATAATATCGATTTTAAAAGACTTATTTTCTGCATACCGGGTAAATATTTATGAAGCTGATAACGGTCAGCACGCGGTCGAGGTTTTAATGGATAATGATATTGATTATATCATTACTGATTATTTAATGCCGAAAATGAACGGACTTCAGTTAATTGATTGGGTAAGGACAAATTACAGCAAAAAAATCCCTGTTGTCATTTTGACCGGTTCCGTATTGAATGCACTGGAATATCAGGTAGATGACAACACAATGGTTATTTACAAGCCCTTTATCTTTAAAGAAATAATTAATTCATTGGTGATATTGAACACTTCCAGCAGAAATGCTGCAAAATGATAAAAACCCGGAAAAACCTATGATGGAAAGCAGTTAAATCATAATAAATGCAGAAAATGATACATAATGGACAACTGATTAATAAAAAAGGGAATGATAATGCATGCGGATCTAACTATGCCTTTGTCGGGGAAAACAGTATTAATTGTCGAGGATGAAAGGCATATTTCGATGGCCATTCGGTTATTTTTAAAGAAATTTTCAATGTATGGCATGGAGGCCGAGGATGGGCATCAGGCTATAGAAATGTTGAACGAAAAAGATATGGATTACGTCATAACTGATTATAGAATGCCTAATATGAATGGTCTAGAATTGGTTCATTGGATAAGAAAATTCTATCACAAAAAGGACATTCCGATAATAATATTTTCCGGTTATACCTATGACCAAATCGAAAATCATGTTGACGAAAATACCAGGGTGCTTTACAAACCTTTCATATATATGAACCTGATTGAATCATTAGCGCTTATGGAAAATAAATTAATTGATAATCAAACGGTTCAAAAAACAGGGATCACCAATAAACTAACTAACCACCCATAACTTACCGGAGGTACCAGGTATGTCACAGAGAATCAGCGGGATTTTAATCCTGTCGTTATTCACGGCTTTTTTGCTGCTTTACGGCGTCGCGGGAACAACCGCCGCATATGCGCAGTTCGATAAAATCAAAAAAGCAGTGGATAAAGAAAAAAAATCAGTTAATAAAAACGAGAAAGGGAAAAAAGTTAAAAGCGAAAAAGGAACATCGGGAAATTTATCGGTTACCGATAATTCTGCCGGTTCATCTTCGGGTATAACCCAGACAGGAAACTCAGAAGACTGTAAGACGATTGATGACTGCGAAGACGCCAAAGCCGCTGTGAATTTCCTGAATTATGCCAATATGCATATTACAGAAATTACCGATCCGGCCGGGGCGCAGGGGTATGTTGTAAAAGCGAAAGAGTCTCTGAAAAAAGCCAAAGCGAATTGCCCCGGGGTCGATTTAAGTCCGGTCGAAAACCGGTTAGCTGAGATCGAGAACAAATTAGCGGATTTCAATAAAGCGGCGGATGCGCAGACCACACTATCGATGGCGCGGAATGTTTTTGATCCGGTTGTCAACAGCATTCTGGGGCGGGGCTACGACGGTATGTTCAGCAAAAAAAACGAGGCCCAGGACTTATATGACGCCTGCGCGAAGGTTGATTACATTAATCTGAAAAAAACGCTGGACGATATTTTAACTAAGGACGCCGGGCTTAAAGAGCAGGCGACAAATCAGTTTGGAGACTACACAGCTTTCATGAACGCGTATAAACAATTTGAAGAACGCGTGAATAATTACCTGGTCGGTGAAATCAACCGTTCGATCGAAGGCGCGTACGCGCAAAAGGCAAAAGGGAAAAACAATCTGAATGACGCCCTGGAAGCAGCGGAAGCCGGCGTTCTCACCGCCAAAGCCGTTTTACTGATTATTCCCAGTCATGCCAAAATCACATCTCTCCTGAAAGATGCCCAGGCTGCCACCGGGATGCTCGAAAAAGAAATGGGCGGATCGGTGTATACGAGCTCGTTTCATAAAGAACAGGCAGGAAAAATCGTTTTTTCAAAATCGCCTTTGGTTATCAGGACGGAAAAGCAGGAGGCGATCGTCAAAGATTTCACCGCGAATGATTTCATTTACAGCATGGCGTATTTAAAAGCCCCGGTCGAATCACAGACTTTCAACAGAGGATGCGTCATCAGAATGTACGTGGATGACAATATGATCATGTTCCGGGAATTCACCGTTTCCGAACAAAACAAAAGCCAGACGTGGTCGGGCTTTGAAATTGTGCCGGACCCTGTCATATCCGAACAATCGGGATGCGTTGAGTACTCCAAAGCTTTATCGGCCGTATCGCCGCGCACTCATACCGTTAGGGTGGAATTCTGGAACAACGATTATACCAAACTGCTGGCTTCCGGCGAATTTAATCTGGATGCGACCCAGGGCCTTGACGTTCTTCAGCAGAACGCCAGGAAGTTATCGCAAAAAGCTTTAGATAAAGTCCGCATGCCCGCCGCGGGAATGCAAAACGCTTCATTCGAACAGGTCATTAAGAAAGACTGGACCAATGAGCGCTATAAAGCCCTCCGCGCCGTTATCTACGACAAGGATTGGAAGATCCAGCGTAATGCGATCACCGGCGTGATCGAACACCGTTACGTCTGGTGCGCTGTGGCGGTAAAAACAAATGAGGGGGATTGCAAAATCTTCTATGTATCCTACAAACAGGATTACGCCGGAGGAAGCTACGGAGCGTTTAAATCCTGGGGCATGGGCGATAATGAACTGATTAATTGCGATCATGTAATGAAATAACCATGCTAGCGGCGATTTATGAACTGTCCTGATAGGCTCTGTTTTTTTGCGTGCGCGAAAATATTTTATGTTTCGTTTTGGTTTGCCTTCTTCCAATTACGAATCAGCTGAATATGCGGACGCAACTGCGAATCACATGAGTAATCCGGACAGTCGCTTTTTTAAAATTGAAACGGCCTGATCAATGTTTCTGAGACCGCCCATGGTTTTAAGTGAATAAATGACGAATACGATAAAATGAGAACAGGCGTTTTTTCATAACCGGAATGTTGCTGTCAGAGCAAGATTGAAAAAACAACCCGGATTCATGAATCTAAACTTTAATAATATTTTGGAACAAAAGGCATGACGATGATGATACAGAGCCCCGCAAACCCGGTTTCCTCATACGACTTCGGACAGGACGAAAGCATAATCGACAATCTCACCAGGGAGAATGTGTTTCTTAAATCCATTCATAAACGAAAATCTGAATTTCTCACGTTAGCCGTTCATGACATGGTAAATCCATTAGGATTTATCATCGGTATGCTGGAAGAAACGGCGCAAATGATCGAAGAAAACGATATCGATATCGGCTGGTTTCGCCAAAATATTCAATCCGTTCTTTTGGCCTCGAATAAAATGGCATCGCTTATTAATGATTTGCGCGTTATCAGTTCAACAGATACGAAATTAATTGAAATGGAATATTCGCAATGTAATATGAACGATATTATCGGGGAATGCGTCAGCCTGTTCTCCCCTATCGCCAAACGTAAGAACATCGCCCTGGATTATGAAGAGAACAAAACATTGCCCGATGTTCATGCGGATAAAAAGAAAATCAGTTCGGTCATTGAGAATTTGGTCAGCAACGCCGTTAAATACAGCTACCCGGAAGGGCGCGTCATTCTTTCGGCCCGGTTAAATAAAACTCATATCGTTGTTTCGTGCCGGGATTTCGGACAGGGATTTTTCGCGGAAGAAATGCATGAGGTTTTCCGCGGCTGCAGGAAATTCAGCGCCAGGCCCACGGCGAATGAGACCAGCACAGGCTTAGGCCTGATGATCGTTAAAAAATTTGTAACCATGCATAAAGGAAAAGTATGGCTGCAGAGCACGAAGGGCGATGGATCTACATTTTATTTTTCAGTTCCCTTAAAAAACAACAAACACGGAAGCGATGAGCAAATGTGACAACGGAAAACGTGTTCATATGCAGAAAAGGCTCGTTGATTCAGAAAATATGCTCCCTGCATAGCGAAGATGATTTGTTTTAAGAAATACTCCTAAAACAAAACCGGTACAGAATCATTTAAAACCGATGAAAGGAGGAAAAAATGAAAAAACAAGCGCACATTCACTTGAATTCTTCATGAACCGGATCCGTTTGATTGAAATTCGGGATAATAAACTATTTGAAAGGTCAGGATCATGGAAACATATTTTGAATCAATGATACGATTTTTAATTACTTTTGTAATAGGAGGACTCATAATGATGTCATCGTCTGTAATTGCTCAAAAACCGGCTGATCCAACTTACCGGAAAACATTTGGAGACGGCGTTATCGTCATATCAGATAAAGGCCTTCCGGAACGAAGCAAATTTGACGCCTCGATGTATGATTACCGCAATGGAATATGGTATGTGAAAAGCGGGGCGGAATCCCAGGTGAATTTGAGGATATTTCTTCCGAAAGGACGTAATATTTCAAGTTATATTAAAGAATTAAAAAAAGCTAAACCGGATAACCTGAAATACCACACCGGCGACTTGCTGATCATCAGGATGTTTCGTTCGCATGACCACATGGGAAATGATCTTGTCAAAGCCGGCGGTTATAGCTGGCCGAACACCGTTTCGGATATTCCCAAATGGGAGCAGGAATCTTTTGAGGTGATGATGAATGTGAATGAAACAAGCACAGATACAGAGCCGGGTGCGGATTGGCCTGATAATCTCCGGTCAAAATTATACGGCGTCATGATTTTTACGCAGCCCGGACAAAAAATATATTTTATGGTTCAGTTCGCTTATGAATATAAAACGCCGGCCGGTGAGATAGAAACCAAATGGGATGCGCAGCTTAACAAATGGGTTCAGGTAAAATCCAATGGAATGCTGGGTTATGTGTATTCTGATCCGGTCGTTTCGGCAACATTAGAATTTAAATAGCAAATTTTAATATGCAGGGGTCAGGCTGATAACAAGCGTTATGGAACACTTTATATGATATTATTCAATTGAATAAACAATACCCCGCTTCTTACAGCGGGGTATTTAATTCCGGACACTCATGGTATGACGCCAGAATTAAAATCATATTCTGACAGATTGAAACCTGCTGTAACCGATGCGTTTTTGACTTGTATTACCCGGACATATTATACGGCCCCAAATGAAAGCCGGGTAGTACACGTAAAAGCAAATGAATTTACCTGTTTCAATTAAAGGATAAATTCTATAGAATAAGAGATTCAGTTGTTGTATCTTCATAAAGACCCTTTTTCGTTTTTTGACATGACATATAAAACCATACAGCGTCTCATCACGACAATTATAGCATTAATCATTTCGTCCCCCATAGGGTCTCAGGAACTCCCGCTGAAATTTGAACAGGTTTTACCCGGCACGGACGAGAACTCAAACACCATCACAAAAATCATTCAGGACTGTCAGGGATTCTTATGGTTCGGAACGAAAAAAGGCCTGATCCGTTATGATGGTTATCAGTTCGTTCAGTATAAATACAACCTGAACAAAACCGCCGGTATATCCGGCGATTTTATACGGGATTTCGCCGAAGACAAGAGAGGTGATTTATGGATCGCTATCGAAAACGGCGGGCTCAACCAGTATGTGCGGTCAACGGATAAATTTGAATCCTATCGGTATCAGGAAGAGGATTCGACGGGATTGCCCACCAATGACGTGATGGCTGTACTGCCCGACACAAACGGAACCGTATGGATCGGCACTAAAAAAGGCCTATGCAAATTAGATCTGTCAACGAAACATGTCACCCGGATCCGGACGATGACAAACGGTCCCGAGCCGGTCATCACAGGACTGATCATGGATCACAAAGGATCGCTCTGGCTTGCGACCCGTAATTTGGGACTATTTACTTACGACCCATTATCCGGAACCATTTGTAACTTCATTCATGATCCCCTCAATCCCGCGAGCATCTGCGATAATTCTTTATGGACCGTTTATCAGGACAACCTGAGAAATATTTGGGTCGGCTCATGGGGCAAAGGACTTGACCGCTTTGATATTCTGACCGGAAAATTCGTTCATTACCGTCATGATCCTACGGATTTGAACAGCATAAGCTCCGATAATGTTTCGTCAATCTATGAAGACCGCGAACAACGGCTCTGGATAACAACCTACGGAAACGGAATCAGTCTTTTAGACCGTTTTTCCGGAAAATTTACGCGTTTCACTCATGATTCCGACAATAAATCGGGGATCGGTACGATTTATACGATTTGTATTTTTCAGGACCATTCGGGCTCGTTTTGGGTCGGAACCTACGGTGCGGGACTGATTGTCAGTTTCAAGTCATGGAAAAAAATTTATCTTTATGACAAAATCCTTGCCGGTCAGAAGCAAGCGGTTCTGGGCACGGTCAACGCTATCCATCGTTCCAGCAGCGGAATCACAATGATAGGTTCCGCAAGCCACGGACTGGCCGTTTATGATACGGAGACAAATCTCATCACCCCTTTTTCAGCTCTCTCCTGGCGAAATCGTGAAGCGGCGCGTTATTCTGTTTTTTGCATGATTGAAGCAAGGGACCGTACATTATGGCTTGGTACAGAGCTGGGACTTGTTCGCGCCGACACGCATAAAAAAGCTTTTGACCTGTTTCAGAACCCCTGGACGGACTATCAGCATACCGAAACCATTTGCGAATTACCCGACGGCCGCCTGATGACAAACGTCATAGATCACGGGCCTTTCATTTTTAATCCTGAAACACAGCGGTTTTCGAAAATATCCGATGAAACCGGAATACTCAGCCGCATGAAAGGCCAGAGGGTTCTTTGTCATTATCATGACGGCGATTCCGTAATTTGGTTCGGAACGAACCGCAGCGGACTGTACAAATATCAGCATCAAAGCGACCAGCTTGACCAATTCACTGTCACGCCTAACGATTCACACAGCATCAGCAACAACGTGGTCATGGTCATTCATCCCGGAAGCAATAATTCCCTTTGGATCGGCACCGAGGGAGGCCTCAACCATTTCGATAAACGCAGCGGACGATTTAAGGTTTACCGCGAGGAAGACGGACTGGCGAACGACATTGTGGACGGCATCATGGACGGACAAGACGGCAAACTTTGGATCATCACATCTGTTGCCGTATCGTGTTTCGATCCTGCGTCCGGGACATTCAGGAATTACGACCATACCGACGGATTCCCGGAGGGCCGATTTTTGGCCAAATCCTCTTTACGGATGGCCGACGGAACATTGCTCGCGGGACATGAACAAGGCCTCGTTCGTTTTCATCCCGAAGAACTTTTGGATAATCCCTTTCCTCCGCCGGTCGTTATCACGGGATTTAAAAAGCTGAACCGCGTTGCCGATCTCAGACAGAATATCTGTACAGCGGGCGAACTGGAATTGTCTTACAAGGATTATTTAATCGCTTTTGAGTTCGCGGCGCTGAATTTCATTCATCCCGCAAAAAACCGTTACGCATACATGATGGAAGGGTTCGAAGAACAGTGGAATTATGCGGGAAAAGAACGGACGGCTGTTTATACGAACTTAAATCCCGGAGCATACACATTCCGGGTCAAAGCAAGCAATAACGACGGTTTGTGGAATGAATCCGGAGCATCCGTCCGTCTGATCATTCGTCCCCCGCTCTGGAAAACCTGGTGGGCCTTTATTTTGTACGGGGTGTCTATGTTGTTAATTCTGTACGCCGGATATCAGTGGCGCGTCCGGAGCATCAGAAACAGAAACAAGGAACTTGCCCTCAAAGTCGAAGAGAAGACACGCGAACTGAAGCAAACTCAGGCTGAACTCATCCAGACAGGAAAAATGGCCTCTCTCGGGGAAATGGTCGCCGGGCTGTCGCATGAAATCAATAACCCGGTCGCCTTCGTGACGGGAAATATTGAAAATGTCATAACGGATATCGGTAAGCTGTTAACGACCGCTGATTATGATGAATGGATACCGGTTTTAAAGGATATCGATCATTCGCTCACCTCATCTCTTCATGGCGCCAAGCGGATCGCGGACATTGTGAAAAACATGAGAAATTTTTCAAAGCTTGATGAGTCCGAGTACAAAGAAATTAAAATCCACAGAGAGATCGACACCATTCTGGACTTATTTTTCAATCAATTGAAAGATATCCGGTTCGAGCGGCAATATGAGGCCATACTGCATGAGAAAGCCATACCCTGTTACGCCGCTCAGATCAATCAATGCCTGCGGAATATTCTGATCAACGCCGTGCAGGCGGTCCGGGAAGCGGAAAAGAATAACCTGCTTCCGGCGGGCAAGGGGCAGATTACGATCGCCACATCGGTCCGGGATCATCAGGTTCAGCTGACCATCAGCGATAACGGGATCGGCATTCCGGAAAAAATTATCGATAAGATTTTCGATCCGTTCTTCACGACGCGCGAAGTCGGCGCCGGAAAAGGACTGGGCTTATCCGAGGCATACGGCATTATCCACAAGCATAACGGAACCATCTCTGTCCGAAGCGAGTATACCCGGGGCACCGAAGTGCAGCTGTCCATACCGTTCCGAGGAACAAATTAAATAACCCGTTTTACGGATGAACGACGTCTCATATTTCTGATAAGCTTTTAATCACCGAAGGGGCCTATACCGGCGCATATTCGTTTGAGTGCAGGTATAAACCGGTCATTGCGGATATTTTCTTTCCAGTACGGCCACGAGGAACACTGAACAGGCCGGTTCTCATATACTTCGCACGAGCGGTTCCGATAAAACGGGCAAACACGATTCCTGAAAACGAGGATACGCCTGTCATTCGAAACCCTCGTAAACCGCTCTTTGAATTCCCGGACCGAAAGGCTCTTCAGGGCCGAGAGTCTGCGGATATCCTTTGCTGTGAGGTACAGATAAGCGTATTTGCCGTGCTGCGTACAGCAATAACCACAACGTTGGCAGCTGAATTTGAGTGTATGAGAATTCATGTTTTTGTACAGTGAAAAATCAAAAAGACTGAAAGCAAAAATTACCTTTCTGTGCGGCGGGAGCGGTTCGGATTAGAAATCATTTTCGGGGCGGGATACAACAAACAGCGTACGGATGATCGCGTGTGCCCGGCTTTATTTGTCTCCCGCGCTGTTCGGTTTCAGGGATCCTGAATCGGGCGGTTTCGCGGAATCCGCTGAACCGGGATGGAGCCACTGTTTAGCTTCTTCCGTCTTCTGAAATACTTTCACGAGATATCCGCGGTTCAGACAGGCGGTTTCGTAAAACATCAGGCCCTCACGGATTTCCTTTTTTGCCGGCAGCAGAATCGCGAGTCTGACTTTCCGGGACACACCGATGGTGTGAAAATGGTCAATTTGGTCGATCAGCTGGTAAGCAGGTGGTCCGGTATGAACCGTATCGAATTTCAGAAGAAAAAGATGGCATCCGGTATGGCCGGATATCACGGCGCCTTCCCGTGCGGATTCAATTATTTCCGCGTGAGAAACCATATCCGAATAAACGATTTCAATGATATGATCCGTGTCGTTATACCGCATTTGCCAAGCCATGGGAACCTCCTCCCTGTGTTAGCCAATTCATAAAAAATCTGCCCCAACAGGGATGAAACAGATGTCGCGTCTTGTTTTTAATGTAAATAAAAATAATCAGATCATCAACAAAAAAATTCCGGCGATTACCTGAAACCACCGGGTCATGCAATACAAAATGCAATCGACTCATCTTGAGTTACTTTTATCAAGAAAAAAACTTAAGTAAAATGTGTACTTATAAAGGCTGTCGAAAGGCGGATATTGCAAAGTCTGTTCAAAGATGTATTTTACCGGAACAAATCGCCGTCGAGATACTTCAGGCCGGAATCGCAGACCAGTGTGACGATTTTCTTTCCGGGCCCGATGATACGTGCGCGTTGAACAGCCGCCCATACGTTGGCGCCGGATGTGGCGCCTCCGAATATGCCTTCCTTTCTCGCTAACGATCTTGCTGTTTCGTAAGCATCCTCATCGGATACGGCGATGATGTCATCCGCCAGATCCAGCCGGCATATGGCGGGAACGAATCCCGCGCCGATACCCTCTAATTTATGGGTTCCCGATGTATCCCCGCCGGACAGCGAACGGACATGCAGAGGTTCGACGGCTATGCACCGGATGCCCGGGATTTCCTTTTTAAAGATCTCCGAATTGCCGGAGAAACTTCCGCCGGTTCCTACGCCCGTGATGAATTCGTCAATGCCGGTACCTAATACGCTCATAATTTCGCGTGCCATGGCGTGATAGGCGTTCCGGTTGTCCGCATTGTTGAACTGGTCGGTCCAGAACGTATTCGGCAGGCGGCTGATCTCTTTAGCCCGTTTCACAAGCGCATCGATGAGTTTCGCGGTGATCAAACCGTTTTCGCTTGGGATGATCTCCAGTTCGGCGCCGAAAGCCCGCATCGTTCTCAGTTTTTCTTCCGCGAAAGCATCTGAGGAAACGAAACGCGCGCGATAACCTTTGTACGCACAGACCATGGCGAGCGAGCTTCCTGTGCTTCCCCCGGTGTATTCGACGACGGTTCCGCCGGGTTTGAGTTCACCGCGGCGTTCTCCGCCTTCGATCATCGAAAGAGCCATCCGGTCTTTCATGCTTCCCGTAGGATTCGCTCCTTCGTATTTGACATAGATTTCCGCGCATCCGGGTTCCGACAGACGTTCTAATCTGATTAACGGGGTATTGCCTATGGCTTTCATATGATTTCCATCGTAAATCCTATTGATATTTTGCCGCCAGCCGTCCGGCCAGATAGCCCATGGGAATATAAGCGGCGGTGAACGTACCCAGCGCTTGCGCAAGGAACGGCATGATGAAATGCTTCGGCTCGAACAAAGGCAGGGCGGCCCGGAGGCCTTCCGTGGTCGTGACATCGGCGCCGGCCAGTTCCACCCGGTTTTGCTCCGTCAGGCATTCCCCGGTCTGGAAATATACAACGGTACTGTCGGCTCCGGCTTTCATCTGGTCCGTCTGAAACAGCGCGCCTATTGAATTTTCAAGCAGCTCCTGATCATCCGATGATGATCTTTTTTTCAAGTTTTGGAATACACACACCAGACCGGAAAACAAATTCTTTTCCGGATTTCATCAATGTATCAAATACTCTGTATCATCCTCGCCGGCGCCGTGAATTACCGAAAGGTGTTCGATGGATTCCTCGTCCTCGTCGTTGATATGATTGTAGGATACAGTGCCGTAGACGAACATGGGAGCGAGTTCGGGTTCTTTCGCGATGACTTTGCGCAGCTGGCGGACGAGTTCCTGAATCTGGACTTCGAGGTTTTTATGGGTGATCGCGAGGATCGGTACGGGCGCGGACAGGATTTCCTGCTGATGTTTTTGCAGCCGCCATTTAAGCGTGCCGAGAAAATCAAGATAGACTTCGCCGTCGACGGTCTGTGAGACGGAGGGGATTTCATCCGGTTTGGTTCTGAAATCATCGATCAGGTGGGAGAGCGCTCCGCAGCAGGCGCGTTTGACTCCGTCGCGGCCGATGAGCGCGCCCAGTACCACGGCGCCGTTCTCTTCCATCTCGCCGATATGAACGTTCACCTCGAAGATATTGCTGTGATGTCCCCTGCTCACACCGACGCGGACCTGGTGGAAAAAGACCTGGCTCCCGATGGCGCGCGTGGTGAAAAATCCGCCGTACTGTCCGAATATATTATACCGGATCAAATCCGTGGCGGCGTTCACCTCGTCGCTGCAGCCGAACAAAGCCAGATACGGCCTGATATCGGGCCTGAGCTCATGGATAATATTGCGGATTTCGGTAAACAGGTACCGGGCGTCGTATCTCCGGTTTTTCTTCAGACCCGATATGGACTGTAAATCTTTCATGATAAGTACGCACCGTTAAATGAGCTTATGATTACGTACATGACAACTGAATGAACATGATGAAACTCACCGGATAATGACTGAATTAATATTAATTTAATTATCCGCCGAAAACAATGATTATTTAATTCGCTATAGGGTTCTTTCTGCTTTGCGGTCTTTACAAAAAAATCAGAGAATCGTACTTGTTATCCAGAAAGAAATGCACCTGTAAACGGTAACGCCCGAAGCGGGCAATACCCTGGAATACCGGACGAAGCCCTGAATAACCGCCGGTATAAACATGTCCGCTTTGCGTAATTAACTTGTAACTGAAGTCGTCGCTGTTAAAATATCGTGGATCCTTATCCGGGTCTTTATGCAGAGCGCGGATCGTATCCCAGCCGAGAATGACCTCGGAGCCGTCTAACGCCGGCGCGGTCATGCCGTTGCCGGATTGAGGGAGCCCTTTGAACACGAACGGAGACGAATCGGAATACGTATCCTCCAGATAACAGCCGTTACGGTTGGTGATTTCTCCCATAAAGCAGGCTGAGTCAATCTGAACGGCTTGCGATCCGCTGATGACCATTTTTAAAGAATGAGTGCCGTAAGCCCAGGCCTCATGATCCAGGCCGGCTTTATCATCAAACCGGACGGACCGGAGATCCTGTTCGTCGAATGTCCTGCGGACGGTATCGGTCATGCCGGTAAGCGAATGAAGCATCATGCCCGATAAAACAGTTTGATCGCCGAGATGGACCGCCGCGACGCTTTGGCTGTCCCGGGTGCTCCAGGTTACGGGTTCTTTATGAAAGACGATGCTGTCGATGATATTGAACGGGATATGAATGATATAGGTTTTGACGTTCAGGCACAACTCATCCGTGTATGTGAAGGTTTCCTTCGGCGTATCGGCATAATACAGTGAAAAGGCTCCGACAGCGTCGTGAATGCAGGTCTTTACTTTCCGAACACTCGTTACATTATTTTTATAATCGGTAAACCGGGCGCTTGTATTTAACTCCACCGCTGGTTTTACGGGCTTCTTCGTTTTGACCGGCGGTTGTCCAAAGGTTATCATCAGGATAAATCCGATGACCGCGGTCACCGTTCCGGTGAGTCCGGTATAATTCATGGCTTTCCGGAAAGACCGGTGTGGCGGCGTATCCGGTCGAAGTATCCATACGATAAACGACGACAAAAAACCAAAGCCCGCCAGGGTCGAGCCGATCATAAATATAAGCGCTGTAATCATGGGAATGATCCTTTATAATTGATGTTTATGACTGCATTATTCCTTCGGGTCATCAGACCTATAGAACCTTTGCACGAATAAACAAAACCTCTCATTACGAAACCCTCAAGGATCGTCGGCAGAAATGCAATCGGTATCGAGGGGTCTGTTCCGGGGACGACGACTTGTCCTGCGTAGTTCAGATCGTGAAGCAATCTGAATGTACCGAAGGGATTCATTGCTTATCTCCGTTTAATAATTTCGGGGATACCTTTTCAAGAGCTTCTTTTGAATTAATAACCGGGAAAACCTCAAAATCCACGATATCTTTCCAGTTATTCATCCATTGATCAAGAAGATGACGGTTCTCTGTTTCCATAACCTGATAACAACAGGTTACATCTTCATTGATCCAGCTGGAAATGTAACGGAGCCCTTCCGGGGCAAGCCGGCCTTGATCCCGGAAACGGCGATAGACAGGAACGGGGTCATTGTTGCGGAATCGTTCGATGACCATATAAGTTGTCATAATGATATAAACTCCGTGAAATTTGCGTCAATACATTACAGGCGCATACCAGCCGCCGGTCTTCGTGCCTGTCGGGTTGTCTCCTTTTGTGTCATTTCGAGCGACCGCCCCGTCTGTCCTGAGTCCCGACAAAGTCGGGACCGAGGGATCATTTTGACCCCGAGCTTGACGAGGGGGAGAAATCCCGTATTAATGTCTTCAATCATTTGCATTTTTTCCCTGCCTTGTAATTGAACCCGATACACGCGTTTTCTTTTTCGGATGAAAAGGTTTGTCGCTTTTTTCGACTAACCGCGTAATGGTATCGCATGTAAAGCACTTTCCGTTATGAACCGATATCAGTTCACCGCATTTTTTACAATGATAGTCGTCGTATTGGTCGTAAATAAATGTATCGATGCCGGCTTTTTTTATTCTTTCTAAGTTATGGATCATGCTCATCCGGTAGTTGGCCTGGTAACGTTCATTCATGCGGCTCAAGGGCTTGCATGGATACAGGTCACATTCTGTGCAGAACATTGCTTTGCCGGTTAGAACATCATGATTGATCCCGGAACATTTCACATAGAGGTAAGAGCATTTAATATTTCGCGGCCGGCATCCAGGGCATTGACTTCGTTTGAGGTTATTTTTAAACGCGAGATACCGGCAGCATAGCGCGCAATTCATTCCGCATGGCGCGATAAGTTCTTTGGATATCGGATTGGAACTTTTTTTAGTTTTCATTCGGTTGCAGGTTTATGATAGTTCGTCAGAAATTATATTTTAAGAGTGTTCACCGAGTAAGCTTCCCCTAAATCAGGACAGGTTAAAAGTAGAGTTTTTTAGGTTTTGTTCAAGATATTGTTTTGGCGGTAAGTTGTTTAAGCTGTCGTGCGGTCTTTCGTTGTTATAGACATCCATCCATTCATCCGCCATCGTTCGGACTTCGTCTAGGGTTTCAAAAATATAACTGTCCAGTAATTCTCGCCTTAAACTGCCATTAAATCGTTCGATATAAGCATTCTGAATGGGCCGGCCAGGCTGAATGTGCGTCAGCCGGATGCCTTGATTTTTAGCCCAGTTGGTAAGATATTCGGAGATAAACTCCGGACCGTTATCCATCCGAATACGATCCGGTTTGCCCCGTTTTTGAATAAGCGTTTCTAACACGCGTACGACACGCCAGGAAAAAAGTGAGGTGTCGATCTCAATATGCAAGGCCTCGCGGTTATAATCGTCAATCACGTTCAAAAGGCGAAAGCGTCTTCCGCTCCAAAGCACATCACTCATGAAATCCATCGACCAGTTCTTATTAGGAGCCAAAGGCACCTGGAGAGTCTGTTTGATCCGAGCCGGTAATCGTTCTTGATATGCAGTCCTAAGGCCTTATACACGCGGTAGACGCGCTTGTGGTTCCATGAATACCCTTTTCCCCGTAAATGGCTTTCCATCATCCAAACACCCCACCGGGTATGGCGCTCGGCTAGTCCAAGTAACACATTTTCCAATATCGTATCCGGTTCTTTCCGGCTTTGGTAATAAAACACCGACCGGTTCATCCCGACACTGTTACAGCCCTGTCCGATACTCAAATCGCATGTCTGTTGCATAAATACCACCGAATCCTTTTTCTCGGCAGGGCTTAAAGATTTTTGTGATGAGTTCCTTCAAGGCATGGTTCTCCAAAGCCAGTTCCGAATACAAACGCTTGAGCCTGGAATTCTCCGCCTCCAATTCCTTCATCCGCTTCACATCGGACACGTCCATCCCACCATAACGGCTCTTCCACTTGAAAAACGTTGCTGAACTAATCCCGTATTTCCGGGTTATCTCTTCCACCTTCGCACCAAGTTCTTGTTCCTTCAAAATATGAACAATCTGTGTTTCCGGATACTTACTCTTTTTCATAAATAACTCCCTTCTTAGGTTAAACATAAGTAAATTTCTCTACTTTTAAAATGTCTAACTTTTGGGGAAGCTTACAATCGTAACATCGATCCGTTTGTTTCTTTTTTAAAAATTACTCGTTCCATTTCTTTCCTTTCAAAACTGCCGCCTGCCGCTTTACGGAGAGAGTCCTGTTCATTCCGGGACGAACGTACTTTTTCCGTGTACGCCGGCTTGTACCGGGGTTATCGAGTTAAAACGCTCGACGGATCTAGAAGTTTGTCATCCTTCTACCCGGTTCGGATCGTCATGTAAACGTACGCATTGCATCGAATGTTTGCGAATCCACTTAACGATTATCTAAAGCCATACAATAAAGACATATTGCAGATGGGTCCTTTTAAATCAGTTCCCCCGTGAGTATTAAGACGGGAGAAACAAATTGAAGCCCTGAGGGCTGTATATTCCTGACGGATAATCTTCGTATAATAACGATATTCAAGACCTATGAAAGGAGCCGTCGTTTTTAAGTCAATGGCTTTCGGGTCATAATCTTCTTCCTCATAATCCAGCCCAAACAGAGCATATAACAGGGCATCCGTGTCGTTGGAATAACCCATGAAAGATACTCCGCCCGCCAGAAGAAATTCATGATAGGGCGATTTTACCAGACTTAATTTTCCTTCAATCCAAAAATTCCCGCCATAAAATCCTTTCGCATACGTCAGTGAATCAGAATAGTTTTTAGCCAAAATTCGTTTTTTGGGCACCACAACAGTAAAAGCAAAACCAATATGAGCTTCCACCGACTTCCATGCGGCTCCTATTCCTATACCCATCAAGGGATGCGGATTCAATACAGCCGCTTTTTTTAACGGTATATTCAGACTCAAACCGGCGTATCCTGCCGGATGAATGCGTTTGCGATACCCATGATACTGTTCCGTCAGTTTCGATGACGGCAATGTACCGTAATAAAGAGGCAATAACAGCGAATCATAATCTCCTGAATAGTACTGACAGATATAGGCTGCCAAAGAATTTTTTTCCTGTGACATTACAAGACGTCCGGCTTCCGGTTGAGTCAGTAAATTGATTGACGAATCAATAAAACGCCACGGCTTTTCCACTAATGTCGAATTCTTCCTTCGTTTCCGGAATTCCTCAGAATTACGGTACGTCGAATCGACCTGATAAATATAGTCCCCGCGATCATGATCACGATAGTCAAGAAGGTCCTTAAGCGCGTACGGATGCAGTGAATCCGAATGAAAGATCCCCTTCCTGATCTGCCACAATGTTTTCAGGCGGAACGGCGCCTCCATACGCGGATAGCCGCTTTGCCATTGTTTCAAAGAGATTAAAAGCGAATCGTCATTGTCAGCATGATAAGCCCGCAAAGCATTGCCGGATTTCACAATGAGAGCGCGTGCCTTATTCATGATCACCCATTTGGGCGGCATTGTTTTGAGAACTTCTGTTTCCTGGCTATACAGGTTTGGCGCCAGCGCAAAAAGAAAAATTAATAATCTTATTAATTTCGTCCGGTATTTTTGATAACAATCGAAGCTCATGTTGCTAAACCTTCGGTACCCGAGCGGCCTGTCATGCGAACCGCGCGTATGTTTTCGCACAGCCGTTATTTGGTTGTCTTGCTGTTGAGCTGTTGGCCAAGTTTTTCATATTCGGCGTCATTCGGTTCCCAAAGTTCCACCTTGTTTCCCTCCGCGTCAAGAATATGCACAAATTTGCCGTACTCGTACGTTTCGATGGAGTCCAGAACGGTGACGCCGTTTTTCGTCAGTTCTTCCACAAGCGCTTCCAGATCGTCTACCCTGTAATTGATCATGAAGTCGCGGGCTGAAGGCTCAAAGTATTTCGTTGTTTCCTTAAAGGGACTCCAGTTCGTAAATCCTTTCCTGGTGCTGTCCGCGCCCTGGTACCACTCGAAAACCGTTCCGTACTGGTTTGTGTTCAGGCCCAGATGTTCATGATACCAGTCTTTCATTTTTTCGGGGTCTTTACATTTAAAAAAAATGCCTCCGATGCCGGTTACCTTTTTCATTTTTTGTGTTTCCTTTTGTTGGGTGAGAATGACGTTAAACGCGAAACCGGAAATGAACGATGCCGTGATCATGAGCGCCGTAACGGCCGCAAGAACAAGACGGTACCGGGATTTTTCATTATGTTGCATGGTTGTGATTCCTTTCGGTGAAAAGGCAAAATTTCGGTTAGAGGTAAATGTTCTTTTCGCGTCTTCTTTCTTCCGCCGTCCTTCGACTCCCGTATCCTTCATGGCTTTATGGTAATTCCGTATTTGCTCAGCAGCCCGTACGCGCCGTACAGGGAGAACTTGGCTTTCCGGATCATGTTGTTCTCCGGATCGATGATGAAATTCACCGCGGAGGTGAAATCGGCTTCCTTCAGACTGGTGCGGCTGAATACGGCGCCCGACAGATCCGAATGACCGAACACGGAACGGGACAAATCCGCACCGGAAAAATCGACGCCTTTCAGCGAGGAATTCGCGAACGGAGTCCGCGGCATTTTCATGTTCGCGAACGAGGAGTAATCCAGAATACAGCCGTCAAACGAAACGGAAAAAGGCATCACGGTGCATTCGGTGAAATTCACGCCGGTAAGCTTGCAGTTCTTAAATCCGGCGTCGTTCAGCTGGCATTGAACGAGTTTGACCAGCGCGAGATTGCAGTCTGTAAACCCGCAATCGGTAAACACGCACGACCTGAATACCGCGCCCGAAAAGTTGCAGTGAATGAACGTGCATTTCTCGTATTCCCGGTCAGCGGTTTCTGAGCCCGCACCGGCAATGTCTTTGAACGCCCGATTCTCGTAATAAGCGGGTTCGTCCGTCTCCTCTCTCAGACGGTCCTTGCTTGATTCCATCATCATGATCCTCTGTAACAAAAAGAACGGAGGCAATATACACTGAAATCCCGAAAGATCAACATAAAATCACTCAGGCGATTCATAACCGTCACGGTTCATGAACCCGGTAAGGCGAAAGAACGAACAAAAGGCTTTGAAAAGACAACCGGTTTTGGTATTTTTTCTTATAAAGGAGATTATATATGACACCCTTCGGGATTTTATTAACGGTTATTCTCATTCTAATTATCATCATCGTACTTGTCGCCCGTCATCTGTCGCGCCAAGGCGGAACGGGAAACGTTCACCGTTCAAACATGCACGAATCCGCCAATACGGGCCGCAGTTCAGGCTTCTGGTGGCTGTGGGGCGCGGGATCCGCGATGAACACGAATTCCGGGAGCGATCCGGATAATCAAAACACGGTATACGATTCCGAAAGCCGGAAGTTCCACGACCAGTCCTTTGACCTGAGTCAGGAAAGTTCATCGGGCGAATGCGCCTCGGACAGTTTTAGCGGAGATTGTTCGGATTCCGGAGGAAGCGGCGACTGCGGCGGCGGGGACTGACCGCTCTCAGGACCGCTTACCGACCCGAAGGGTTTTGATGTTTTTCAGGCTCATGTATACCGATCCGGTCTTTGTAAATCCGAGTATCCCGACAATAAAAGAATAATCCGGTTCGATCAGCCCGGTTCCGCGGTACAACTTCGCGCCGGTAACGGTTTTTCCCCCGTTCATGACGATATCCACCGTCACCGAATCACCGGCAGGACTGAATTCAGCGGACTGCATTTCCGGCAACCGGATCATCGTCCGGATCATCCCGTACTGAACGGGAAGCGCATCGGTGATATTCCACGCGGTAAAGGATTTGCACGGTATCCAGTTGTCGTCACAGCCGTTCAGCTGATACATCCACACAGGACAGGGAATGGTGTCTTCATGGTGATCGCGTGTGACCACCCATGCATCCAGGACATGATCCCCGGGCCAGTATTCTCCTCGGTAATAAATTTTATGATCCGGATTCTCTTTATACGAGGCCGCGGCCCGGTACCCCGGTTTCTCCTCTTTCAACCGGTTCTCCGCGTCCGGATGAAACCGTATCATGTGAATATCCGACATCATCAGTTTCACTTCCCCCAACGAAGAGCGGCCTGAAATCATGTAATCCGGGACGGGATACCCCTCCAGGGTCCGGAGATCGTTCAGCTGAACGTGCGCTTTCTCCCCGTCGAAATAATATTCCCGTACATGACGGATCCCGATCATGCGAATCAGCCCGCCAGGGGTTTTCAGGGGAATGATTTTTTCTTTTTCAAAGATTCTGGCAAGCCAGTCGCCCTCGTATCCAATTTCTTCACGGCTTTCGAGACAAGCCGATTCGTACGTGTACAGGCTCACTTCCGCTCCCCGGATATCCCGTATGCAGGCCCCGGCGGAATCGTCGATTTGCAACGGATCTGCCGGACGTTCAAGCCGGAGAGCCGGTGTTTCCCCGCGGGATTCTCCGGCGGGAACCTCTTTGTTTTTTTTCAGGCTGAAATATGTGCGAAAGGCCAACGCGGAAAAAACGGCGGTCAGCAGGCATAAACCCACGCCGATCCCAAGAACAATTACAATCGTGTTTCTTTTCATAACGGCTCATTCATGTGGTTTGAGCCAATATAGGTATTTTTCCGGAAAGCCAAATATTTTTTTTTGACGAAGCCGCAAGCGCGATTCGGGATACCCGGGAACCTGAATTACACCGACTGGTGTTCCGTCCTCCGGATGATCTCGTTCTGCAGGTCCTCGCCCAGATCGTTGAAATAATCGCTGTAACCGGCCACGCGGACGATGAGGTCGCGGTACCGTTCCGGATGCCGCTGCGCATCTTTCAGTGTTTCCGCGCTGACAACGTTGAACTGCAGATGATGACCGTCGAGCCTGAAATAGGTTCGGATCAGGGCCGTAAGCGCCGTGACCGACTGCTGATGATCAAAGAAGGACGGGGTGAATTTCATGTTCAGCAAAGTCCCGCCCGTACGCAGATGGTCGATGTTCGCGACCGACTTGATCACTGCCGTCGGCCCTTTGCAATCGGCGCCCTGAACGGGCGAGATGCCTTCGGATAAAGGCGTACCGGCCTTTCGCCCGTCGGGCGTCGCGCCGGTCACACTGCCGAAATACACGTGACAGGTCGTCGGCAACAGGTTGATCCTGTGGATTCCGCCTCGCGGAGCGGGCCTCCCGTTCACGGCGTCATAATACATCTCAAAAATCCGTTTCGCCTGATCGTCGGCATATTCTTCATCATTGCCGAACTTCGGGGTCTCATAGATCAGCTGACGGAGAAAGTCCTCATGACCGGAGAAATCGTTTTTCAAACTCGTCATCAAAGCGTTCATGGAAATACGCTTATGATCAAAGACATGGCGCTTGATCGCCGTCAGACTGTCAGTAAGGCTGCCCAACCCGACGCCCTGAATATAACTTGTATTATAACGCGCTCCGCCGGCATTGTAATCTTTTCCCTCGGCGATACAATCATCAATCACCAGCGATAAAAACGGCGCGGGCATGTAACGGGCATACAGATCGCCGATGATCTGGTTGCCCCTGATTTTGATATCGATGAAATGACCGAGTTGCTTCCGGTAAGCAAGCATCAGTTCGTCAAACGAACGGAACGATTCAGGATCGCCGGTCGGGACACCGATCATCAGTCCTGTACGCGGATCCTTGCCGTTATTCAGCGTGATTTCAAGCACTTTTACGAGATTGAAATAACCGGTCAGGATATAGCATTCCGTTCCGAACGCGCCGGCTTCCACGCAGCCGCTCGCTCCGCCGTTCCGCGCGTCTTCAAGCGATTTCCCCTGCCGGACCAGTTCCTGCACAATCGCATCGGAGTTAAAAACCGAGGGCTGGCCGAATCCGGTTCTGATGATCCGGAGAGCGCGGTGAATCAGTTCATCGGGATTTTTCCGGCTGACCTGGATCATGGAACTCGGCTGAAGAAGACGCATCTCCTCCACCACATCGAGGATCATATAACTCAGCTCGTTGACCGCGTCCGAACCGTCCGGCTTCAGTCCGCCGGTGTTGATAAGCGCGAAATCGGTGTAGGTGTTGCTTTCCTTCGCGGTAATACCGACTTTCGGGGGAGCGGGATGGTTGTTGAATTTGATCCAGAACGCCTGAAGAAGCTCAATGGCACGATTTTTCGTAAGGATCCCGTTTTCGGTTTCGCGCTTATAAAACGGGTACATGTGCCGGTCCAACCGGCCCGGAGAGAAAGAGTCCCAAGGATTCAGTTCGGTGACGACGCCGACGTGAATAAACCAGTAGTGCTGAAGCGCTTCATGAAAAGTTTCCGGGGCATGAGCGGGCACGCGCCTGCAAACATGAGCCACCGCCAGCAGTTCGTTTTTGCGAACCGGATCTTTTTCGTCCCCGGCCATCGTTTCCAGGAGAACCGCGTGCCTTTCCGCGTAACGGATGAGCGCGTCCGCAGCAATCATCATCGCCTGTAATTCCTCCCGCTTCACCGATGCGAGCGGATCATGGTAAAAATCGAGACGGTTCATTGCTTCCCGGACATCCGACTGAATATCCAGCATCCCCTTCCGGTAAATTTTATCACCGCATACAGTGTGCCCGGGAGGACGCTGCTCAAGGAATTCCGTGAACATGCCCGAACGATAGGATTCGATCCATTCCGCATCCACGGATGCGAATATTTTATCCCGGATCGTTTTTCCCTTCCAAAACGGAATGACGGTCTTTTCATAGGACTCTCGCGTCGCGGCATCGACCCGGAATGAAACTTTCGGACGTTGATCGAGGATATCAAGATCCTCAAGAGAATGCAGGCAGATTTCAGGATACGTCGGCGTGGCCTTCGGACGAGGTCCCCGTTCCCCGACGATCAGTTCCCCTTCCTGAACGCAGATTGACTTTTTCGATAAAATGTAATCAAGCGCTTTCGCCCGGAGAACGGGAACGGAGTATTTCTGTGCGGCGCCTGACGCGTAAAATTCAGTCAGCAGTATCGCCCGTTCCGCTGATATGGAGTTCACAGCCTGAAGGCTTTGTTCACGGAGTTTTGTGATTCTCGGCGTCATAGGGTTTTTCTTTTTGAGTGGATGATATTATTCAGCCTCCGATGCGGACTTCAAATCCTTCATCGTCGAACATTTGTTTTACGTCTGCCGCCCTTTCAACGGCTTGATCTTCGGGTATGCTCAGGACACACGCCTGATCCATACGGCGATATTTCGACTCCCCGTACCGATGATACGGAAGAATGTCAATCCGCCGGAATCGTATCATCGGCCTGAGAAAGTCCAGCATCTGATGAATGTTTTTTTCAGCGTCGTTTATTCCCGGGATCAGAGGAAAACGGAGGATCACTCCGGCGCCGGAACGGTGAAGACTCTCCAGGTTCTTCAGGATCCGTTCATTTCCAACTCCCGTGAATACCTCATGACTCACGCTGTCCATGATTTTCAGGTCATACAGAAAAAGATTCACACGGGGAATCAGCCGTTCCAGAATTCCGGAGGAACAATATCCGCAAGTATCCAGACATGTATGCACCGAATGGTTTCCGCAAAGCTCAAGAACCTGAAGGAGAAATTCCGCCTGCAAAACGGGTTCACCGCCGGAGAAAGTCACGCCGCCGCCGGACTCGTCAAAGAAAGGCTTGTCCCGCAGAATTTCATCCGTCAATTCCTCTGCCGACCATGACCGTCCGCAAAAGACCTGCTGTTCAAAAACCTGATCCTCCACGCGCTGCACGGTTTTGATCCGCTCTGGTTCCGCCCGGATGCCCTCCGGATTATGGCACCAGACGCACTTCAGCGGGCAGCCTTTCATAAAAACAGTGGTCCGGATGCCGGGTCCGTCATGGATTTCAAAACGCTTTATATCAAAGAGGATACCGTTCATAAAGAAAGAACGCTGAGCCGGTAAAAAAATGATGGATGAATGTATGGAAAAAAAAGGAAGAACAGACGGTCAGATCATCAGGCATTCAAAAAGGCCCATGCCGGATTTATGATAAAGATTATTCGGGATGTCAGGAATGTAATGAATCATATGTATAATGAATGTAAGTTAAACCCTCCGGATTAGCAAATGATTTCTAATGGTCGTTCGGGTTTCAATTATATCCCGATCCCGTCTTGCCGATTTGTATTGATAGGAATCATTTTTTTCTTTACTTTCAGCCGGAACGAACAACCGCATTCAGTCCCGACCCGGATGTACGCCTGAAACCCTTTCATGAAATGAGAGCATGAGCCAGGAAATTATAAAAAAAGAAAAAGACGCGCTGCTGAAGAAAATCGCCGAGCACAAATCTCTTTCCAAACCCGTTCTGGACAAGGTCCGCACCGCGTCCTCCCTGGAGGTTGCGTTCCTCTTCGACACGACCGGAAGCATGGACGCGTATTTATCGGAAGTCCAGCTTCATGTCCAGCTGATCGTCCGTGAGATTTTCAAGCGCGTCAGCGGGGCCCGGATCGCGGTGATCGTTTATAAAGACCACGAGCAGGGCCCTTATGTGACGATGACCCAGCCGCTGACCCACAAGGAAGACGAACTGGTGGCCTTTCTCAAGTCGCCCGCGATCGCGCCCGGCGCGGGGGGCGGCGGGGCCGAGGCCGTGGAATGCGCGCTGTACGAAGCCAATCAGCTCGACTGGTCGGCTAACTGCAAGGGAAAAGCCCTCATCCTCATCGGCGACAAACCGCCTCACGGCGTGATGGACCCGTACGAGGAATGCACCAGCCGGCGGGATTACCGCGAAGAAACCCGGCGCCTCGCCGAACGGCAGGTCAAGATCTACTCCGTTCTCTGCAACAATGTTACCGAAACACGGAACAACTTTGAATGGCTCGCAAAACAGACCGGCGGAAAATTCGTCACGCTGGAAACGATCCGGGATATTGTCGATCTGATCGTTGCAGTCAGCATCCGGGAGTCGAATCCGCTACTTCTGAAAGCCTATACCGAGGAACTTAAACAAAAAGGCGTTCTGACCGATTCCAAGCGCAAACTGCTTCAGGATCTTTCGTCCTGACGGTTTTATCCGGCACCGGCCCCTGAACCCGATACATGATTTTACCCATGAATCAATCTGACCACACGTACCGCTTTTTTGCACGGATCGACCCGGCCCAGAAAAAAATTCTGATCATTGACGATGATTTGAAATTCCGGATGTCGGTGACCCGCTTGCTGAGTTCCTACGGATTCATCATCCTCGATGCTCCCGACGGGCAGACCGGCATGGAAAAGGCCACAAGCGAAAAACCCGACCTGATTCTGGTGGACATCATGATGCCGGGCATTCACGGAGTCGAACTGATCCGCCAGCTGCGCCTTCAGATGGGCACACTCCTGATCCCGGTACTCGTCATCACCGCGCTACCCGACGTCCATACGCGGATCGAGGCTTACCAGGCGGGCGCGGACAGCGTCATGCTCAAGCCTTTCGCTCCCGACGAACTGCTGGCGAGGATCGAACGGTCCATAGAACTGTGGGACCGCCTGTCCGGCCTGACGCACATCGACTCGCTCACCGGCATTTATAACCGGCGGTTCTTTGACGCTTCGCTCAGCGCGGAACTGAACCGCGCACTCCGCCACCAGCAGCGGTTCTCGCTCGTGATGACCGACATCGATTTTTTCAAGCATTTCAACGACCGCTACGGCCATCACGCGGGCGATTTCGTGCTCCGATCCGTCGCGCAGTTCATCAAACAGTCCGTCCGGAAACAGGACATCGTCTGCCGGTACGGCGGCGAGGAGTTCACCGTGATCATGCCGCAGACGGCAAAGACCGACGCCGGAAAAGTGATGGACCGCATCCGGCAGAAATTGTCCCAGACCCCTTTTATGTTGGATCCGGACAAGCCCGCCTTCGAAATTCATATCAGCGTCGGCGTGTCCGAATTCCCGGGCGACGCCCAGAATGAAACCGATCTGACCAATGCGTCCGATCAGGCGATGTACCAGGCGAAAAACACGGGAAGGAACAAAGTGGTAGTCCATCAACCCATTCCGGTCATTTCACCCTCATGATCGAACTCGAACTGAAAGAAGGATTTTCCGCCGCTCACGCTCTCAGAAATTATCCCGGTATGTGCAGCAGGATCCACGGACATAACTGGACGGTCACGGTACGGCTCAAGGCCGGACCTCCTGACGAACAGGGCATGAGCGAGGATTACGCCGTTCTGAAAAAAATCCTGACGGATGTGCTGGGTCTTTTCGACCACCGCCTGATCAACGATCTTCCCTGTTTTCAGGATATCAATCCCACGTCGGAACGGATCGCCGAATACGTTTTTACCGAACTTGAAAAACAGCTGCCGCCCTCGGTTGAACTGAAATGGGTCCGAATCAGCGAAACCGATGCTTTTTCGGTGATCTACAAGCGAGACACCATACGGAAGGCCGCCGTTCCCCCGGACAGGCAAAAAAACTGAACCCCGCAGAACGACACCTATGATTGAAGCCGTAATTTTTGACATGGACGGTTTGCTGATTGATTCGGAGCCGTTCTGGCGCGAAGCCGAGCGGATTTCCTTCGCGGAGAACGGTGTGACGCTGACCGAGGCCATGTGCGAATCCGCCATGGGACTGCGGATTTCGGAAGTCCTGCAGCACTGGTTTCACCTGTATCCCTGGCCAAACCCTGATTTTGAGAAACTGGAAAAAACGATCCTTGAAAGAGTCAGCAGGCTGATCCGTACCCGTGGAACCCTGATGAAGGGGGTTTCCGGGACACTTGAATTTTTCCGCCGCCGTTCCGTGCCGATGGCTCTGGCTTCCGCTTCGCCGATGACGCTGATCCGCGCTTTCCTGGATCAGTTCAGCCTTCATGATTATTTTGACGTCGTTCATTCGGCAGAATATGAATCCTGCGGAAAACCCCATCCGGCCGTGTTTCTCACCACCGCGGCTAAACTGAACGTACGGCCCGTGCACATTCTTGTGTTTGAGGATTCCTTCAACGGCATGATCGCGGCGAAGGCGGCCCGGATGAAAGCCGTCGTTGTGCCCGACCCGGGACATGCGGACCAGAAACGATGGGACGCCGCCGATTTGCAGCTGCTGAGTCTAGAGGACTGGAATGAAGATCTCTGGAAAAAAATGAATCATTAGAATCAAAGGACCCCTGCCATGAATCCTTCCGGCAAAAGCTTATTCCGCTCGTTCCCGGGCGTGTTCTGGATTTCCAATGTCATGGAATTATTTGAACGCGGCGCCTATTACGGGATGAATTCCGTTCTGGCCGTGTACCTCACGAATTCCGTACTCGAAGGCGGACTGGGCTTTTCCGAGCAGTCGGTGGGATTTCTTCAGGGCCTGGTGTACGCGATGACGTACATCGTCCCGATCCTGGGCGGTGCCCTGGCCGACCGGTACGGATACCGTAAGATGCTGCTGGTTGCGTTCGCGCTGCTGTCCGCGGGATACTATGTCACAGGCCACATGAGCTCCTACGCGCTGGTCTTCACCAGCCTGCTGATGATGGCGACCGGCGCAGGGCTGTTCAAGCCCGTCATCAGCGGAACCATCGCGCGGGTGACCACCGAGGGCAACTCCGGATTCGGGTTCGGCGTGTATTACTGGATGATCAACCTGGGAGCGTTCCTCGCTCCCCTCGCGGTCAGCGTTCTCAAGGGATTCGACTGGAGCTATGTCTTCACGGCGTCCTCGCTCTACTGCGCGCTGATGATCATTCCCGCCCTGTTCCTGTACAGGGATCCGCCGAAGCCGGAGAACCTGAAATCGCTGAAGGACGTTCTTTCCGGCGCCGCGATGGTGCTCGGCGACGCGCGGTTCATGCTCATGATCGTCCTGTACTCCGGTTTCTGGATCGTTTACTTCCAGAATTTCGGTTCCGTGCTCTGGTACCTGCGCGATTTTGTCGACCGCACGCCGGTCAACGGGTTTCTGGCCTCCCTCGGCATTCCCGTTCAGTTCGACGCCGAGCATATCACCGTGATCAACGCCGGCACCATCATCCTGCTTCAGGTTTTCGTCAGCCGTATCGTGAAAAACATGAATCCCCTGAAAACGATGATCGCCGGGATGATCATCGGCGGAGCGGCGTTCTGTATCCTCACGCTGAGCCAGAGCGTATGGCTGCTGATCGCCGTCATGGGTCTTTTTTCCCTCGGCGAGATGACCGCGCACCCGAAATACTACAGTTATGTGGGACTGGTGGCGCCAGCCGACAAGAAAGCCGTTTACATGGGATACGCTTTCCTGTACGGCGTCATCGGCAGCCTGCTCGGATCGAACATCGGGGGGACACTGTATGAAACCATCCTGAAACCGGTCATCGGCCAGCCCGGCTCGCCTTCGAAGCTGACTGTGTTCTGGCTCGTCTTCGCCGGACTTGATTTCCTCGCCGTCGCGGGTTTGATCGCTTATAACCGCTGGTTTATTCATGATACGCCGAACAGCCATTTTCTCGCGCGGCGCGTGATGGTGCTGATTTACGGTTTTCTTGCCGTTACCGGAATCGTTTTCGCCTGGCATTCCGTTTGGGTGTCAGAACCCGTTGCCTATAAAACACTGATTCAGGCGCTGATCCTGCTGTTCCTCGGCGGGGGCGGCATTACCATCAGCCTTCGGCACAAACCGGATTTTTCAAAGACGGATTGAAAACCATCCGGCGGACATGCGGATCAGAATCAGCGCCAGCGCGCAGGCCATGACAAGGATCGTCGGACGTTCGGATTGAAAGGCTTTTTTCAGGCAGAAAGACATTTCGGTATGATCTGCCCTTACAAATCGGGGAATCCAGCGATTCACGTTCTGACAGTATTGTTCATAGGCATCACCAAACTTCACGGCTAAGTACTTTTCCTCAATCCGCACAATCCATGAATAATTCAAACTGAAAAAAACCAAGACCGTGAAGAAAAAATAGGGTAAGAAAACATTTGACAATACCGCAAATCCTAAATATATTAAAATATTGCCGATATATATCGGGTTTCTGACTTTTTGATACGGACCCGCTGTAATCAGGTTGTCGGCAACCGGACTTTCGAGATGACGTGATTTTTTTCCGATAAAACCTGCTGAATAAAAACGAATCCACTCACCAGCAGAAATTAAAAAGAATCCAGAAAGTAAGAAAAACCAATTAAACTGACTAAAAACCAGACAAATGATATAAAAGGGTAAAGGCGCGATACTTCTTAATCTAAACCATTGATTTTGAAAGGATTGTTTGTTCATTTTTTTTTAGTTTTTTCGTTCAAGTGTGATACAGGTCACAGCGGGTTACTATAATATTTTTTATACTAAATACCAAATGCATATTTGTTTTCCTGAAATCTGAACTGATTTTTTTAAATTTTTTTTTTAATTCAAACCAAGGAGATTTTTATGAACAATCTGACTTATAAAGCGCTGATAGTCAGCCTGTTATCCTTCTTGTTGTTCCAGTTGCCCGTACAATCCCAAAACGGCTGCGTTACGAACGGAATCGAAGTGACGATCAAGCCTAGCGCCCCTTTACAGTTTCAGTTCTTTCCTATGAGCCTGCTTGGAATCGGTTCCGGCGGCGCCAGCGGATCACTGACAGGCTTCCAGCAGTTTGGCGTGGAATTCATGCTTCCGTCCACATCGCCCGCTCCGCAGGAAATCAATATCCGGATTAAGCTTTATGTCGGCAGCCGTTCCATTTTTCACAGACCCATGGAAGTCTCGCTGACCATCCCGAACAATAACACTCCTTACTTCGTTTCGGTGCCGCAGTTCATCAACGGAAATCTTCCTCCGGCATTGTATCCGACAGCGCCCAGAACGCCAAAAATCGATGAGAGCTACGCGAATGAACTGGCCGGAGGCATGCCCAGCGGAAATTTCCGGTTTGAAATCCTGACCGCACCCGGCGGAAGCGGCAATTACCAGCTTTGCGGCGTCATCAATTGCGAAGTGGCGACCGGAGCCACGGTTGACCTGATCCTTCCGGCCAATAATGCGGAAACATCAAACCTCCCGTTCTTCCAGTGGGCGGCGGTCGGCGGCGACAAGTTCCTTCTCTCGATCGCAAAAGTAAAACCGAACCAGTCGTACATCAACGCACTGGGAACTTCCTCCCAGCGGGCGATCATCGAACTGAACAACACCCGTTCCTACCAGTCCACCGCCGGCGGGCCTGTCGGGGCGCGCGAAAACAACCTCAACTGGAATCCCGGACTGGTCCCGGGCCAGTATTGCTACCAGATCACCATGATCCAGTCCGACCCGATCACCGGCTCGCAGAACCTGGTACCCAGCCCGATTTACGCCTTTGTGGTCCCGCCTCCGGGACGGGCCAATATGTCCGGTCTGAATACTCAGGAAATCATCAATATTTTATCTTCCAAACTGAACGGATATGACCTGGAAAACGTATTCAACGGTTTTGACGCCACAACACTGGAGATCAACGGAACGGCCGCGACGGTCGAAGACCTGAGAGCCAAAGTCAGCAACCTTCCCAAGGCGTTCAAAGTTGAAATCAAACCCTAAAAAACAAAATAAACATATACACACATAAAATTTTCCGGAGATAAAATATATGAAAACCACAAAATATAAAATCCTGCTGGGGCTCTTCCTGACCGCGTTTATCCTGAGCGCTTCGGTCATCTGGGTGGATGCCAGCGCCGACAAGACGGTGGCGGTCGTGCTGAAATCCGTCGGCGACGTTCAGGCCAAATCCTCCAAAGGCTGGGCCAAGATCGACAAAGGCTCCAAACTGATGTCGGGCGACCAGATTCAGACGAAAAAAGACGGATATACGGCAGTGATGTTTCTTGACGATAAAAGCGTCGTGAAAGTCAAACCCAATTCCGTGCTGAAGATCCAGGGCACGCATGAAGGCAAATCCATTTCCAAACAGGTAGTCATGGATGTCGGCGAAATGTTCGTCCAGGTATCCAAGCAAAAAGGTTCGTTCCAGGTCGCGACCCCGACATCGGTCGCTTCGGTGAAAGGAACGGAATTCTGGGTCCTGGAAGGCATGGACGGCACCAAGCTGATCGGCATTGACGGCCTGATCGAACTTCTGAATAACGTCTCGGGCGAAAAAATGAACATCGGCGCGGGACAGACCGCATTATCCGGAAAAGACGGCTCGCTGGTCGTCAATCCGACCAAGGAAGAAGACATACCGGATACCGGCGTCCTCCAGGAAGAAATCAACATTAAGTTCCGCGATGCGGAAGGAAATGAAAAAACCATCAAGATCAAATTCTGATCCCGATCAGGAATAATATTAAACCCGGTTCCGGAAACGGTACCGGGTTTTTTTTGCCTGAAAATCTCAAACCGATGAAAACCCTCAGGTTTTCCCGGAGTACAAGATCATTCTTTCAACTCGATATTGCCCAGCGCCTCGAAGTACAGCCGGATAAGTTCCTCGTAATCTTTGGCGAATCCCTCCTTCATGGATCTCATCAGGTCGCGGCGCAGTTTGTCTTTCCGATCGGTAAGGTTGTCCGGAAGCCCGCCCGGGCTTTTCGACAGGTAATCCTTCGCGGTTTCACCTTTGCGTTTTTCGCTGAATTCTTTTTCGCGCATGGAGCGGCTGGCGTCGAGCATGCGCTGAAGGATCTGCTGCTGGCGGCGGATCGTTTCCCGCCCGACGTTCCGGTTCTTCATGTCCCGGATCACTTCATCCATTTCCCTGGCCATGTTCCCGAGCTGTCCCTTGAGCGATTCCTGCCCCTGCAGTTGTCCGCCCATCTGCTCAAGCGCGTCGCGGAGCGCCTGCTGTTCGGCCATCATGCGGGCAAGCGCCGCCTGCTGTTCCAGCGACATCTGCCCCTCGTTCCCTTCCTGCCCCTGTCCCTGTGAGAACGGGATCGTTCCTTCATTGATTTTGCCCTGCTGCCCGGCCATCTGACGGAGTTCGTCCATCATCTGCTGGAGTCCGGTTCCCGACTGGCCCTGCTGCATCCGGTTCATGCTCTGCATCAGGAGTTTCACGGCGTCGTTAACGGATACCATGGCCCGGTTCTGGTGTTCGGCGGCGGAGGATGTGCTCCGGTCTTCCAGAGAACGGATGGATTCATTCATGGCCGTGACCGCTTTGCCGACGGTTTTCCCGAGCGTCGAGGTCACGAAAAAAGTCTGGTTGGACAATTCGGCCAGCTGGTCGGTCACGCCGGACAGGCCGGCCCGTATATCGCCCTGTTTCTGGGTAACCCCCTGCAGCCGGCTGCTGTACAGCGGCGTGCTTCTTGTTTCGCCGATCAGCGCTTCCTGCTGCCGGGACAGCTCAAGCAAGTCGAACACGATCTTCCTCATCGCCGACATGACCTGATCGTTCTGCTGTTTCTGGTATTCATCGCGGGCTTTTTTCATCTGCCGCGACAGGGAATCCAGTTCCTCGCTGATGGATTCCTGGTTCTGCTTTTCCTCCTTTGAGGAGGACGGGTTTGAAGACAAGCTCTGGCTGGATTTCTGCATCTTGCCCTGCGTCTTCCCGCTTTTCATCTGCCCGATAGTCTTATCCAGCTCATCGGTCCGGTAATTCTTGTCAATGTCGCGGATCATTGATTTCAGGTCCTCAGACTGCTTCTGGATTTTATTCAGCGTTTCCTCGGCGCGTTCCTGTTCTTTCGAAAGCGACTGACGGGTTTCTTTCGATGGATTTTTCGCATTTTCGGATTGAATCTGTTCCTGGCGGCGGATCAGGTCGTCGGTTTCCTTTTTCAACTGATCAAACATTTGTTCGACCTTGATCCGTTTGAGAAGTTCCACGGTCCGGTCGAGGCTTCTCTTCAGCGATTCCTGGTCCGTCTGAAGCTGCTTCATCGCTTCCTTCATCTGCCGCTGATCGAGGTTCTGTTTCATCGACTGCTGAAGCTTCTGCATCATTTCCTGGAAATCCTTGTTGTAGATTTCCGACAGCAGCTTTTGCAGTTCCTGATACTTGTCCAGGGTTTCTTTCGAGATGAGCTTGTTCTCGCTGAGTTTGTTGGAAAGTTCCTGAACCTGTTTCTGAACGTCCCTGATGTTCTCCTGGATTTTCTGCTGTTTCTCGATCAGCTGTTTCGCTTTCTCCTGGTCTTTCCAATCGAGTTTCTTGTTTTTCAGAAGATCCTTATTGAGTTCATCGGTTTCCTTTTTGATCTCATCGGCTGCCTTGATGAGGTCTTCGGTTTTGTCTATGACCTGGTTCTGCTGCTGATTCGCTTCGGCGAACATCTCGGACAGTGACGGAAAACGGAGGCGGCGGATCGCGCTTTGAGAGGCCTTCGGGCCGCTGATTCGATCGTTGTCAAACACCTCCAGATAGAAACTCATCACATCTTCCGGCTGAAGATTCAGTTTTTCAAGATTCCATGTGTACTGCAGGGTCGACTGTGTGATATCCTCCGCGAGCAGATACGAAAGATCCAAAGTCATGTACTGTTCCTGCGGGGGCAGGAATCCCCGCGTCTCGTCAAGCTTGTAATTCAGGCTGAGTTTTGTGAATCCGAAATCATCCTGGATGTCGCCTGTCATTGCGACAAGCATGGTTTCGTTGATGTCAAAATCCTTATCCGGTTCAATGAGCCGGATGACCGGGTATTCATCGCTGAAAACAGTAACTGGGTATTCGATCGGATCGGATGACGCAATTCCCGCGGTATCTGTCAGTTCAAAATGATAACGGCCGGATTTCATTAGGATCATTTCGCCTTCCGCCTTATAGGGCGTATACGCGCTGACACGCATCGGCTTTGAGGAACTGTCCTGGAAAACGACGGAAGCCTGCCGCAGAGGCTTGGTAGATACAAGGGTCCATTTGACTTTCGTGCCTCTGAGTGCGGCGATGTCACCCGCGTTGTCCTCCAGCTGCCGGGTTTCCGTTTTGGAATAGGAGGGCCCGTTCAGCTCCACCTGAAGCCTTTTGACGGACGGACGCCTGACGACTGTAAGGGTATAGTTTCCGGACCGGGCAGAATGCTGGCGCCCGTAAGACCGGGTGGATGCCTCGGCGTAATACATAAAACTCTGCCGGCAGTTCGCGATGGAATAGGTAAACCGGCCCGCGCTGTCGCTTCGCACCGTTTCTTCCCTGTACTGATCCACCCCTTCGGGCCTGATAAAAACCGACAGTTTTCCCGGAACAGTCACATCCGGGACCAGCGGGTGAATCCGCGCGGAAAGGGTCGCTGTCTGCCCGTACAGGATTTCACAGTCACCGGGATCGATGCTGATGGCAAAAGGTATGACGGGCTGCAGAACGGTCCCGGGATGCAGCAGACGGTTCATGGATAACATAAACGGCTGATAATACGCAATCATCACGAAAGCCAGCAATACAAATGCCGAAGCCAGGAACCGCGCCGGTTTCCGGATCCTGGAGACATCCGCCGCACGTGTAAAATCGAACGTCCGGCTCTGTTCATACACTTCCACAACAAAGGCATGAAGCATTCCCGAGGATGTATATCTGTCCGGCGTACCGGAACGCATGTACAGCGAGAGTGCGTTCCCGAGGCGGTCGCGGATTTCCGGAAATGCCCTGCCCACCTTCCCGCACAAAAGAAGATCGTCATACGAACGGATAAAATTCAGATACCGGGCAAGGGGCAGCAGGCAGAAATAAGAGAATCCGGCGGATGCAACCAGAGCGCCCGACAAAACAAGGGGCCAGCGCTCCTGTGATGTCAGGACAAAAAAATTTTCAATCATGGAGGCAAAAAGGGCGAGAAGGATTATGCCTGCAAAAAAAACCAGAAGCCCCCTGTAAAAATCAAGGAGGTTTTCTTTCCTTCGGAGTGCGGATATTTTATGCTGAAGGAGGGAGTATTGTTCGGTAGATGACATGTTGCGTTTCTTGGTTTTTTATTTTGCCGCTGGTTTCCCGACCATAATAACGACATCGTTTGTAATAATCAACATCTGCCGTACACAGCAGCTTCGTATCCGTTTTATAAACCTTGTATACGTCTCAGAAAGGATTTTGTTTGCAAACCTTTTGCCTGAAAATACGGACCGACAATCAAAGTCCTTTCAGGAAAAAGACGGTCATTCGATCAGAACTTTGATCCCTTCCGAATGGCTGGTGAATTCCGGAGCGTACATGCACTGAATCGTGGTAATGCCGTTCTGAAATTCTCCTTTTAAGGACGCCCGGAGCGGGTACTCGAAAACGTACGTTCCCTTCGGCAGCCATGAAATAAAGAAGTTCGTCGACGCGTCCTTCGTGGATTCATAATAACCCAGCCCGTCCTGCCATTTATAGCGAGACAGCACATTCACCGGCTCAAAGCCCGCGGCCCGCATGTCTTTCATGTGAATGTACTCCATCGTTCTGTCGACCCGGAGTTCGATGCGAACCACGACGACATCGCCGACCTGGATTTTTGTTTTTTCAGAAACCGGGTCCAATACCAGACCTTTTCCGGTCGTGCGCTGGATGAATAATTTTTTATTCAGCTTCAGCGGTGTTTCATGCGGCGTGATTTTATCCAGTTCCTCGAAATACTGCCAGTACAGAGCGCCCCAGGCTACACCCTCGTCTTTTTTCGCGAGCTGGACCTTGCCCATACTGCTTTTAACCTCCTGCTTATTCCAGGATGTCCTGAAATACCCTGTGCCGGCTTCAGCGGTTTCCTTGATTTTCTGCATATCCAATTTTTCGTCTCCCAGCGTGATTTCAACCAATTGATCGGAGGCGAGCATATCCATGCCCCGGCGCAGAAGCGCGTAGCAGGCTTCGGCGGTTGCTTTGGTCGTTTTCCAGTCCTGGGTCTGTTTCTGCTTCAGGAGCCATACTTTCATGGCTTCCACCGATTCCCGGTCATTCATCACTTCGTCAAACGCCTCGATCAGCAGGGACTGGGTTTCGATCGGCGCCTGGTACCAGAAATACCCGAAATCGGATTTCCAGTACATGCCCATTTCCTCGGAATACAGCGCGTGTTCCTTGATGGATTTCATAATCGCCTGAGAAGTCGTCGGGTCTTTCATCCTGTGAAGAGCCAGCGCGATCATGCCCTGCGCCATTTTATTCCAGTTTTTCCAGTACAGCTGAGACTGATTTTTCCAGTAATCATAAGCGGTCTTGTATCTGGACGCTACCGGCTGATCCATGAAGTAACTCCGCGCGTACAAATAATGAAGCTGGGAATACCCGAGATTATCTCGGTCCAGTTCGATTTTATATTTCAGGAGGTACTGGTAATCCTCGTTCATCTTATAATCGAGGTATTCCACCGCTTTCCGGAGCATCCCGGACGTTTCGCCGTACTGATCGGTTTTGACGCCGAGCACCTGCAGATGGCCGAATCCCGTGACAATATGCTGGGTGATATATCGGTCGTCGGGCATTCCGGCGAACCACGGCCAGCCGCCGTTCGGGGCCTGCATGTCTTTCAGTTTTTTCAGCGCCGATTCCAGCTGACGTTTCATCATGTTCAGGTCAAACAGCAGCCCGACCCGTTTTTTCCGCTGGGATTCGTTTTGACCCTGTATCACCCACGGTGTTTCCTGAAGCAGAAGCGATTTCAGGTCTTCGTTTTTCATCAGGTTGGATTCAAGCGCGGGTGTGTCTTTCCAGGCGTCAAATACGCGTTTGATCTTCGGATTGGAGTTGGCGATATGCGTCGATATCGCGTTGGCGTAAAACCGGCTGTAGACTTGCTCCGCGCACTCGTAGGGATATTCCATCATATACGGCATGGCCTGAACGGCATACCAGGCGGGATTGGACGTCATTTCCAGCGTCAGTTTTTCATGCGTCAGCGTGCGGGACTGTTTTGAATCCAGTAATTTCTTAAACTCGAATGATTTCTTCTGTTTGCCGCGGATCGGCAGCGGGAGGCTTTCGGTGACCAGCATGGAATTGGGAAGCACCGGCAGTGCGGATTCCTCGCCGTCGCTGAATTCTCCGGCTTTCGCGACGACGCGGTACGTGACGGCGGATAGTCCTTTCGGCACTTTGATTTTCCAGAACACCGGTGCGCTCTCCCCGGCATTGATGTTCACAAACAGGTCGTCTTTCCCGAGCCCGAAGCTTTTGTCAACCGGCTGCATGCTGATCGCGTCGAACAGCATCAGACGGGCTTTAGCCGTCATCGTTTTGTCCGACAGGTTGCTGATTTTCGCGGCGAACTGAAACTCGTCGCTTTCTCTGAAAAACCGCGGCGCGTTCGGCTGCACCATCAGCTCTTTCTGCGTGACCAGTGTCCGCTCGGTATAACCGATATTCAGGTCCGGCGTGTGCGCAATTCCCATCATGCGCCATCGGGTAAGCGCCTCAGGAATCGTGAAACTGATGATGATTTCACCCTGCTCATTCGTGCGCAGCTGCGGATAAAAGAAGGCCGTTTCGTTAAGGTTCGTCCGCGCTTTGACCTGGGTCATGTCATCGCCGGGTTCCTCCCCGTCAAGACCTCCGGTATGTTTGGGCGGAGGCGGCGGGATCGCGGACGATTCGTCCCGGTCGTCATCGATTCCGTTCTTGGACTTGCTTTTTTTGTCTTTCTTCCCGCTCACTTCTCCTTCTTCCTTATCCTCAAGGGATTTGGTGCCGGTGGAGGGCAGTTCACCCGCGAAATTATCCACGGCTCCCTTAGCGCGCGATGCCCTGACTTTTTCACCTCCGTACATGCCGTACGAATAAAAGGAATAGAACGGAAATTCAAAATAATTCAATGCGTCATAATACTGGGTATACCCGGACACGTATTTGTTCCAGTCATAACCATACTCCGAGTCGGAACGATCGTTAAACGTCTGCGAAGACCAGCCGAGCCAGCTGGTTGAGAGCCAGGGCATCACATACCAGCCCCAGCTGTGCGGACGGAATGCGTCCAGGGATGCGTCATACAGCGTCGCAACCATTTCAGCGGCTATTTTTTCTGATTTCGGGCCTGTGAGAATCAGCTTCCATTGCTCTTCCGCCCCGGGCTGCAGCTTATCGCGGAATGTGGCAAATTCAATTTTCAGTTCTTTGTTGTTCCAGGGTACGGTCACCGCTTCCGAACTGCTGTATAACCGCTGGTTTTTTACAAACGAAAAATGAACGGTTATCCCGCCCCGGTATGACTCTTCGACAGGAATGTCCATGATCCTCTGCGAACGGCTGAGTTCAAACCATTCCTCATGCAAAGAACGGCCCTGCTGCTCGATCCTGAAGAATACACGTGCTTTTTCGTAAGCCGACCCGACGAGAAACCGCGCCGTGTCGCCCGGTTCACATACATTTTTCAGCGGATAAAAATAATACGGGGACATCTCTGCCGGTTCCGTCCCCCGGCCCGAAAAAGAAGTGACATACTTCTCCACCCTGACCGGCGTCCCGTAACGGTCCCGGGTATCAAACTGAATCAGGTAAACCCCTGTGGGGCTTTCCATCAGATGAGTCAGCGCAAAAACGGCTTTTTCCTTCGTATCGACCGGTTCATCGTAAACGGTACGGGCTGGCTTCCATTGTGACCAGTCGTCTTCCCTGAAATACACGTCATTCGGGAATGCCAGGGTATAATCCTCACGTCCGATGATGAACCGGTCCGGAACGGCCCAAAGTCTCTGGCGGAGGACATGGCCTGGCTGTTCCAGCAGCTGTATCGTCAGTCGCCCCCTGGCCTGCTCAAATTCGCCGTTCAGGTTCCGTGAAGTCAGCCGGATGGCCAGCGTATCTTCTTTCCGGTTTGCATTCGGGCATTCGATGTCCGCGGAAAGAGCGACATATCCAACCTGCACCGATGCGCTACCCGAACGGGTTTCGCCGCTGACGTCCGTTACGTCCGCGTACACGGTGTAGGTAAACAACGGAAGATTTTTCTTCGGAAAGGTTTTGTCGGGTAACGCCGTGAATTCAACCGTGAATTCGCCTTTCGCGCCGGTCGTCACGGTTCCATGAGCGATTTCCTTCGCGGAGACCGATGGCGCATATCCCCAGATCCTGCGCCAGAACGGAAAATATCCCTGACGGACCACGCGGTACCGCACCTGTGCCTGGTCAATTGTCGAACCGGCATACGCTTTCGCCGTGCCCGTGACCCTTACGGTTTCATCCAGCTTAAAACTTTCCTTCACGGGATTGAATTCGACCTCAAATTTCGGGCGCTTGTATTCCTCCACATAGACGCTTGCCGCGCCGCTTTCATTCTGAATACGCATCTGGCCGTTGAGACGGCCTGTCGGCGCGGTAAAGGTACCGCTGAAAGAACCGTATTCATTCGTCGTCAGCTTCAGGTCGGCGATTTTCTGGTAATTGATATCGTAAAAAACAACCTGCGTCGTACGGTCCCTGATCACGCTGTGGCGCAGGTTCTGATAATCGGACTGATACATGATGCCCTTGAAATATATGGTCTGACCCGGACGGTATAAGCTGCGGTCCGTGAATATCTTTGTGGTCACACGGTCTTTCTTGTCAATATTGCCCGGCCCGTATGCATAAAAGTTTTCGTACGGAATGTACTGATCTTCTTTATGGATCAGCGTAAAACTGTAATAATAGTAGTCGGTAATCCCCGTCATGGTGAATTTCCCGCTTTCATCCGTACGATAGGTCGAACCCTTTACCCATTCATACCGGTAGGATTTGTAATTATATTTCTGATACCTTGTCCTGATTTCGACATCCGGGATGGGTATGCCGGTCACGCTGTTTAAAACGTAATAATTCTTGTCTTTGCGGTAATCCGAGGATTCCGAAATGAGGCTTAATTCGGTGACCCAGACGTCCAGGGTCTTCAGCGCGTTGTTCTTCAGGCGGAACGACGGATCGGCACTGACAAGGATCGTGTAGAAACCCAGCGGCAATGCCTGGATTTTCAGTTCGCACCTGTGCGTTTTAAAATCCTCCTCCCGTGTCAGTTCCTGTTTCCATTGCCTGACAGGAGGGAGTTTCAGCAGTTTATTGATGTACTTCTCGTTGTCGTCTCCCTCATCGGCGAACCGGTATTTGTTTTTCACGATCCTGATATGCGCGGCGGACAGGTTCTGGTAATCGGCAACGATGCGGAAATCCTTGTTGGGCGGCACGGTCGTTTCGGTCTGAAGAGTGATGACTTTTTCAAGGATCCTGCTCCTGAGATTGGCGCAATTCTGGGCGCCTCTTGAATCGGGATAAGAACGCATCGCGGATTCGCAAACCGTAAAGGCCCGCTGCCGGTTGGAAACCGGATTCGCGTTTTCGTCCTCCGCCGGAAGGTCGGGAAGCGAAAAATAATGTTCGGCGATGGCGTGCTGAACCAGCGTGGAAGCAGAGTGGGATCGGTATTCCTGAGCCATGTCCTGCAGGGTTTTCAGGTATACGGATTCTTTCGATTCATCAAAAGTGTGTTTCAGCGCGAAAGACAGGCGCAACAGATCCAGGTCGATGAGCGCCTCGGGCGACGGATCGTACAGATGGCTGCGTAAGAGTTCCTGAAAAATCAGTAATGCCCGGAATTTGAGCGAGGAGGAGTCGGGCGTTTCGAATTTCATTCTGGAGAATTCGCCTGCGGGAACGAGCGCGCGGGTATCGTTCATTTCAAACTCCGCCTGGGGCTTGTTGACTTCCTTCTCATCGTTCCGGAAAAAAACAAGAGCGCGGTGAGCCAGAAGATCATACAGTGAGGGCCGGTACAGCCTGGATCCGCTCCGGGTGACGATTACCTCATCCAGGATGTCAAGCCGGGTCCTCTGAAGACTGTCGGCATTGGCGATGGAGGAAACATAAAGTTCCGACACCCTGCCGACCAGCCTGCTCAGGGACCAGGTACGGATGTCCGGGCTGACCGTATCGGTGGTTTCGGTGCGGTTATAGAATTTCCAGCGGTTTTGCTCAAAATAATTCCACAGAATTTCGGCCTGAAAGGATTCCAGGACCGGGCGGACAGGAAAGGGAGCCGCTGCGATTTCACGGTCCAGTTCGCTGATCACGTTCACCATCCCTTCTTCTTCGATGTTAGCGCGGTATTTCAGGATATGAAACAGCGCCTTGATTTGCTGGGCGTGATTGTCATCCTTTCGGGCTTTTGCGTAAATCGCCTGAACCAGCTCCAGCGCGGATTTGGGAAGTCCCTCATCCTCTTTTTTCTGGACTTTTTTCCAGTCCGCGGTGTAGGGATCGCCGGCTTTCAGCGGAAGCCACTCTTTCTGCGTTTTATCCCCCCCGTAGATTAAAAACATCGCCGCGGTGACAATCATGACAATGAACGTTCTCATAATGCACTCCCTGAAATAAATGTTAAATATGAATATCCGGCGGACAGGCCTTGTAAATATCATGAGCGAGCATACAGGTCGAGCAGGCGGCCAGTTTTTTCTGCCATTCGCTGCATTCATCAAATATCAGGGTATGAGCGCTGTACCGGAGAAGGGCGATCCTGTAATCAGTATAATCCGGAGACGACACGGCGTATGAAAGTAACAGACGGCGCAGTTCGGAAATGATAAAACAAATGATGTCGTCGCCCCGGATGGCTACCGGCAGTACGCCAAATCCGGATTCATTCAGGATCCATTCCGTCTGAACGGCTTTCCTGAATGATTCGGCATCACTGACGGGATTGAGAATAAACTTGATATCGTTTTCCATTTTCGCGAAATCGTTCATGAGATGGCCGGTCCGGGTATGGAAAAAATCAATCATCCAGAAATTGTCCTTTTCATCGGACAGGAGGTTCGCCAGGTTCAGGTCGCCGTGAACCCATGTCATATCCGCTTCTCTGGGCGGCCTGGAGAGGTACTCACTGATGCGGCCATAGAACCTGCGGGGATTGATCAGCGGTTCCGGGAAATCCGTTCCCGGAATGAGGATTTCCGGCTGTTCTGAAAGATCCAGGCCAAGAATGTTTTCCAGCCGGATTAAGGTGCCTTCTGCGTAGGCAGGACGGAAATCGTAATACTGGAAAAGATTGATCCGGTCGGTCTGCGGGTTCTGGTACAGGCGGCTGAAAAGCTGACCGCCGATCTCGCTGAAAACCTTTCCGATTTTTTCCTTTTTCTCGTCGGCCCGCAACGGCCCCGACAGAATGATTTTCAGGAGAGACTGCAGCGTTTTAGTCCGGGTGTTATTCATGTTCGCGAAAAAATACCGGAGCCCCCCGAGTTGTTCCATGTGGATGAATTCCCTGATTCTCGGTGAGGAGGGCCCCAGCAGGTTCTCGATGGATTCGACTGCCGACCTTTCTTTTCCGATCTTCGGATTGGTATCGATTTTCAGCACCTGGGGAACTTCGGTCTTGCCGTTCAGGTCCACGCTTTCTACGGCAAACACTTTCGCTCCTGAAAAACCCCCGCCTAATTTTTTAAGAGTGACCTTCGATGAATCCCTGAACAAATAACGGATGATCTGCTTCTGTTCCTCCGATAAATCCGTATCCGCCTGGATTCCGGTTGATGCGGTTTTCAGTTCCTGGAAATGATGCCGCAGCGCCACGCGGATATCCATGAATTCCAGGAGTTCGTTGATCGAATCCACCACCCTGACGTCCAGGTTGCTCTGCATGAATTCCAGCGCTGAACGGTGGCGGATTCGGGAACGGCTGGCGCACAGGGAACTGCATACCGCGATACGGACTCGGGGATACCTGGAGACCAGGTCATACGCGAGGTACTGGACCTTGACGTCCGTCCACACGCCTATGATCGCGGCATGCCATGGATCAGAGGACCGTATTCCCCGGGATTCAATTTTTTTCTGTAAATCCGTATTGACAAAATCATTCAGCGTGGTGGAGTCAATCACGTCATCACCGGCGGATTGCGGATTGTGACGGCTCAGCTGAGCAACAAACTCCGCGCCTTCGGTTCCGGCTATGCAGTGAGTTCCGAAATACTCAAGATGGTCGAACTGCAGTTCATCCTTATCGGAATGCCAGTCGCGGATGTGAATGGCGTGATGATCGCCCGTACGTTCGCCGTAGTAATTATCCAGGAAGAGGAATACGTTACCGAGCCGGCTTTCTGACTGCACAAGACGTTTCGCTTCCGAATAACCGATATGGAGATGGTTGGGCAAAGGCGCCTCCGGGGGAATCGGTTTTACGAAATCGTTCTGCAGGCACTGGGTGAACAATATGGATTTCATGTTTTTTGACCCGGGTGATTTGAAAAAATGATCTTTGTTTTTTCTGAATCAGCCGTTGTATGACTCAGGAACGCTGTGAGATTTGCTTTCTTCATTCAACGCATGAGCTGTATATTGCCCTGATTTAAGCTGAATGATAAGGTCATCAAGGGTAGCAATCCTTTCCGAAAAAAGGGTATAGGCGGTCCCCACCCTGCGGGGACTGTGGGCGTCGGAACCTCCGGTATATGGCTGCAGGCGCTGTTTCATGATCCTGATGATCCGGCCGTTTTCCTCCGGTAAATTCGATCCGTTAATTCCCTCAACCGCCGTATATCCCGAAAGCCGTTCAAAACCTTCAAGAAGGGGATATTCCATATTTTCGCGGAACGGGTGCGCAACAATGCTGACGCCGCCGGCCTCACGGATTTTCACCAGCGCTTCATCGATCCCAAGGTAAGCTCCGGTTTCAAAATACCCCGCATTCCAGGCATCGTCCTTGAAACCGATTGCGATGACATGGCCCGAAGTCGTTGAAATCTCCACCGCCCGGAATATTCGAAGGCCGCGGTTTTTCTTTTCATCCCTGATCCATTCTTCCCAGGGTTCGGACGCAAGATAGGAATGATGTTCCGTAATCAGGATGCCGTCCATGGATTTCCGTAGGGCTTCCTCAACGATCTCTCCGGGCTGGCTGCCGTTGTCGCGTGAGTATTTTGAATGAACATGAAGATCGATTTTCATCGCACACACCCATGCTTGCGTGAAAGTATTCAATAATAACCGGACGGAACCGGTGCCTGCTTGGAAGTTATCAATATAAAAAACAAAACGCAAAGACGAATCTTTGCGTTTGAAAACGGGGGCTTTCGCGACAATCGGACGGTTACCCGTCCTTTTTCATTTTTTCGATGAGTTCTTTGATCCTGACTTCCGAGTCTTTGGCTTCAAACTGAGCAGTACCGGCGCCTTTGTGACCGCCGCCGCCGTACTGCGCGCAAAGGGTGCCGATATCGGTTTTGGAGGACCGGTTGAAGATGCTGTGACCCAGCGCCGCAACGATGTTATTGTTTTTCCCGTCCATGATCCTGGCGGAAATATTGGTTTCCGGGAATAGCGTGTAAATCAGGAACCGGTTCCCGGTCGGCACATCTTTGATTCCGCGCAGGTCGGTAATGACGACATTCTTATCGACCCGTGAGGTTTTAAGCAGCAGGTCCTTGAATTCCTTTTCCTGGTCGAAATACCTCTTGACGCGCTGTTTGATATCGTACATCTGCAGGATTTCCTCCACCGTAAAATCGGCAAGAAGCTCGATCATCTTGTGCATCAGGTTCTTGTTGCTGATACCGTAATCGTGGTATTTCCCCATGCCCGTTCTCGGGTCCATGACATAAGAAAGCAGCACATAACCCTTGGGATCGGTCACGTCACTGACGGTCAGCTGGGCCGCATCGATCTTGTCGACCTGATTGAGCAGGTAATCATATTTACTGAAACGGTAGCTTTTGTAGTGATTGTATATCACCCGGGCGCAGCTGGGCGCGATTTCAAAACGTCCCTCAAAAACCGGCGGAATGTCCTGCCTTTCATCTTCGCTGCTGTGATGATCAAACCACATGCCGCAATTGGGATGGTACGGCATGTTGGTCAGAATGTCGTTTTTAGTGACCGTAATCGCTCCGTCCTGCACATCTTTGGGATGGGCAAACGTGATGTTTTCAATAATCTCCACTTCTTTCAGCAGGACGGCGCACGTCAGTCCGTCAAAATCGGAGCGGGTAATTAAATTCATGATAGCTCCTCAAGGTTTTGTTAAAAATGAATCATTTGCATGAACCGTTTTGAACTCAAAAAAATATTGTTTTATAAAGTTAAATAACTTTCCTTAAAGAGTCAACCCTGAAAATGAGTTTCTGACCCGGAAAGCGGGAGCGACTTCCGTTCTTTCGCAAATTACTGGTTTTCCCTTAAAAAAAAAGGGCAGCCGAAACTGCCCCTGATAAATAACACCTGCCGTCAATCGCCTAAAGTCGCGACCATCACGGCTTTGATGGTATGCACGCGGTTTTCCGCCTGATCCCATACGATCGACGCGGGCGATTCGAACACGTCTTCGGTGACTTCCATGCCGTCGAGCCCGAATTTTTTGAAAATGTCCTCGCCGATCTTGGTTTCGCGGTTATGGAATGCGGGCAGGCAGTGCAGGAATTTGCATTTCGGGTTACCGGTGAGTTCCATCGTTTTTTTGTTGACCTGGTAAGGCTTGAGCAGATCGATCCGTTCGGCCCATACGGAATCGGCTTCGCCCATGGACACCCAGACATCGGTGTAGAGGAAATCGCAGTCTTTGACGGCATCGGCGACTTTGTCGGTGATGAGGATTTTCGCGCCGGTTTCTTTGGCGATTTCGCGCGCGGTTTTCTGGAGTTCGTCGCTCTGATGTAATTTGGGCGGTGCGGCTGCGCGGAAATCCATGCCCATTTTCGCCGCGCCGATCAGCAGCGAGTTGCCCATGTTGTTGCGCGCGTCGCCGAGATAGCAGAATTTCACCTGGTGCAGGGGCTTGTCGGAATGCTCCATCATGGTCATCAGGTCGGCGAGGATCTGCGTGGGATGGAACTCGTCGGTCAGTCCGTTCCACACCGGCACGCCGGCGTATTTGGCGAGTTCCTCGACAATCGCCTGGCCGAATCCGCGGTACTCGATGCCGTTGTACATGCGACCGAGAACGCGCGCGGTGTCTTTCATGGATTCCTTGTTGCCGATCTGCGAACCGGACGGCCCGAGATAGGTGACCTGGGCGCCCTGGTCGAACGCCGCGACTTCAAACGCGCAGCGCGTGCGTGTGGACGCTTTCTCAAAAATCAGCGCGATGTTCTTGCCTTTCAGGCGTGGTTGTTCATAACCGCCGTATTTGGCTTTCTTCAGGTCAACGGATAGATTCAGAAAGAATTTCATCTCTTCCGGCGTGAAATCGAGTTCTTTCAGAAAATGCCGGTTTCTCAGATTGACGGGCATAAGACCTCCGTATAATTATGATGTTGATGGTTTACTTCAATACAATCCTTGTACCGGCTTCCTTATTACTGAGCTGGCCGGCTTCGGTAATGATCGCGTATTTTCCGCCGTTCTCCACGAAACTGACCGCGGCGCGGATTTTCGGACCCATGCTTCCCGCGGCAAACTGTCCATCGTCCAGATATTTTTTCGCTTCCGCGACCGTGACGACGTCCAGCGCTTTTTCGCCCGGTTTGCGGAAATTGATGTACGCCTTGGGAATGTCGGTCAGGATGTAGAACTCGTCGGCGTTGATCTGCGTGGCCAGGAGCGATGAAGCGAGGTCTTTGTCAATGACAGCGTCGATGCCCTGCAGTTTTTTCTCTTTCACGTAAAACACCGGGATGCCTCCCCCGCCGACCGCGATCACGACCTGTCCGTCACGCGCGAGGGTCTCGATCGATTTCTGATTGTTGATCCGCATGGGCTTGGGTGACGCGACGACTTTGCGCCATCCGTTGCCTTTGGGATCTTCGGCGAATTTCGCTCCGGTCTCCTCGACCATTTTTTCCATTTCATGCCTTGAATAATAGGGCCCCACGGGTTTCGTCGGGTTCTGGAACGCCGGATCGTTCTTGTCCACCAGCACCTGCGTAACGATCGTGATGATATCCTTGTGCACACCGATTTCCTCGAGAACATTGCGAAGCTGCTGTTCGATCATGTAGCCGATGGAACCCTGCGAATAAGCGACGCTGATGTCAAGCGGCATGTCGGGAATACCGTACATCTTGAACCCGGCGCTGTTGCACAGCATGATATTGCCGACCTGCGGTCCGTTGCCGTGACCGATCACGAGATTGTAATTCTGGTTGATTAGTTCGACAAGATTTTTACAGGTATTGTAAACGTTTTCTTCCTGTTCATCAATCGTTCCCTTCTGGCCGGCACGGATGAATGCGTTTCCGCCAAAAGCCACTACAGCTAATTTCTTCATAACCTGTTCCGTTTTTGTTAATCCCAAGTAACGTTAAAGACAAGAGATATCACTTTAATCAATTTCCATCAAAAAAAAAAGAAAAAAAGGAATCCTTGTTGGAAGATATGAGACACACCTGCATGACTCACTTGAAGTCATGCAGTCTATCTTTTTTAAAAGAGCGGACCCGTCAGGAATCGGCTCAGCCGGATCATTTTCCTGTCAATTTCTTTTTTTGGACTCAGTCAAGTTCTTCCGGAACTTCTTTCCGTGATGATTTTCAGGTATCCGAGATACGGTCGGTTGAACGCCAGCCATTTTTTGACGACACGTTTGCCGAATAACTTAACGAGCGGCGACACCCATGACGGAAAATACACTCGGTGATGAAGAAGCTTGATTGAGTTCCAGGCTGTGATAAAAAACAAGCTGAGTGCGTCGTGGAAGGCGTGTGTCACGGAATAAAAATCGCTGAAACATTCGATCATGCCCTGCTGAAGCTCCACAGGCGTCATCCGTTTCGGCTGAAATACCACATGCATCGCGTCGTAATAATCCCATCGCTTGTGCAAAAGCCGCCCTTCGCTTTCGAGCCTGCGGTACAGCTCCGTTCCCGGCAGCGGTGTCATGATCATGTACTGCACGCTGGCCAGTCCGCTGTCACGGCAGAATTTCGACGTCAGCCTGGCCGTTTCCTTTGTATCCGAATCGGAACCGAGTATGAACATGCCGTGAACGTTGATGCCGTAATTTTTAAATACCCGGATGGAATTTTTCACGTCGTCCACCGTCTGTCCTTTCTGCATTTCTTTCAGGCTTTCGGGATTGATCGATTCGAATCCGATGTACACGGTCTGACATCCGGTTTCGCTCATGTGCCTGACGAGTTCGGGGTCGCGGCTGACTTCGACGCGTATCTGGCACGACCAGCGCTTGATTTTCGCTTCTTTCACCCGTTCAAGCAGTTCATGAGTACGTTTCTTATGGACGACAAAATTATCATCCACGAAGAACACCCAGTGATTTTTGTACTGCAGCGCTTCTTCCATGACTTTGCCGACGCTTTTCATGCGGTACCCGCGGCCGAACATTTCCGTGACGGAGCAGAAATTGCAGTCATACGGGCATCCGCGGGAAGTCATCACCGGCCAGATGTTCACGCGTTCCCAGTTCTTCAGCAGCGTGTAATCCGGAGCCGGAACGATATCGAGATTCTCGATACGTTCTCCGCGTATGATTTTATCGCTGATTTTTCCCGTAAGCACATCGACTATTTTGGTTTCCGCCTCGCCGATGAACACCTGGTCGAAATCGTTGACGACGTCGTCGGGAACCATGCTGGCGTGTATTCCGCCGATGATCGTCCGGGAGGACTGACCGTTTTCCGTTCTCAGCGCCTTATAATCCCTGGCAATCTCCCGTCCGCGCTCTATGGACGGAGTAAGGCAGCTGAGGCACAGAATATCGACATCGGCAAGGTCCCGGGAGGTAATTTTCCTGCGGAGTACGTTTTCGTTAAGGATCATCACGTCAAATCCGGCCTGTTTCGCGATTGTCGCGAGGTAAAGCGGACCAAGCATCGGGATCGTCATGTATTGGGCAAACACGTTCGAATACGCACCCGATGGTTCCACAAAAACGACTTTAGTCAGGCGAGCCATGCTGTTCTTCTCCCTGTATTGTTTTTTTGTTATAAAAATCGATAATTAATAAACATACGCCGAACACGACAAACGAAGTTGGCCATAAATGCTTCGATACTGTAAATACCATCGTGAAAACAATGAATAAACCTACAAAGATGATGCCTAAATAACCAAATAGCCGGTTCCGCTTGATGATGCCGATTGTCAGAAAGCTGAATCCAACGATTCCGATAAACACCGGCCACAGAAACGCCAAATGATTCCATGTCGTGAAGTTCAGGACATAAAAGAACCCCCCCAGAAGGATCATGAACGTACCGAGCCAGATAAGGAAGTCATCGTTCTGACTGCGTTGATAATACAGCATGACAAATCCCGATCCGGCGATAAGAACGAACAGCGGCCAGTGTACGGATATCCCGTCGACAATATCCAGATTTTCAAGCGTCAACAGCAGGCCGACACCGATGAAAATGACCGCGAGAAGAAGCAATGTGGGTTTAGTCCGCATGGTCCGTATTTTTCGCTTATTGAATTAAGCTACGCATTCTTTTTAAGAAAGCAAATCATTTCTTTCCCTGTTTCACCAGCTCGAATGCGTCGTATATATTCCCCGAAGACGTATAGGCGGTGTATTTCAGGCGGTCGCCGTCGACCGATATAACCTGGAACAGAGCAACGTTTTCCGAATATTTCACCATCAGGTCTTTGTAAATAAGATTTATCGCATACTGTTTCGTCCCGCAAACTGAAACGATATAAACGGTTCCCTTTTCGCCCTCACTGACGATCTGTCCGTTCTTCAGCTTATAGCTTCGGGAGTATACATGATCGTGACCGGTCAGAACAAGATCGACGGAATATTTATCGAACAACGGCATCAGCGTATCGCGGATGCTGGTATGATCCCTTTCTTTCCCCATGGAAAACACGGGCTGATGCACCGCGGCGATAGTCCATCGGTTCGGATTGGACGCCAGCACAGAATCCATCCACGCGGCCTGCTGAGTCAATCGCTTGTTGCCGTTCAGCATGACAAACCGCACACCCTGGTAATCGAAGGTATAAGCGGTCTCGGACAGTCCGTCAGGCCCGTTTTCCGGAAGTGTGAAATGCGGTCTCCACAATTTCGTCAGGTCTCTGATATGCTTTTGTTCTTTGCTGATGGAACCGTATTCATGATTTCCCGGCACCATCACCGAAGGGATGATCCTAGGGATAAATTCAAGAGACTGGAAGAAATCATTCCATAGCGCGTCTTTTTGGGGGTTATTCACGAGATCGCCGATGTACAGCCAAAACCCGGCGTCAGGAGCGGTCATCAGTGCTTTTCGGAACAACCGCGGAAGATAATCCCTGAAACCGTATTGCGGATCGCCGAGATACACAAACTCGAACGGCACGGCTTCATCTTTCCCCGTCTTGATCGTGTTCCATTCGCCCCATACGGAATCACCGCCGACCCTGTACACATATCGCGTCGCGGACTGAAGATTTTTCAGGACCGCAGAGTAATGAAATACTGACTGCGAGCTGTCGATGTAAACCTTTTCGGATAGCGCCGGAACCGTCTGTGTGAATTTATGAAGATTGATGCTGTCCAATTCAATTCCGTATTGTACGGCAGGGTTTGTCACTTCATTCAGCGTCCGCCAGGTTATGGCGATGCTGTTGTGCGGTTCGGATGTCAGATTCAGAATGACACGGCTGGGATAAATCCCTTTCGATTGAGATAAACATAATTCAGAAATAAACAACAGGAGTACGAAAAAATATCTGGGCATTGCAAATCCTTTTTAAATCAATCCATAGATGATGAGAGTGACTCAATTTAAACCGCTTTTTCATGAAAATCAAATTAATTCAAAACCGTTAACATGAGATTGCTTGCCGTCTTTTTGTGAAACAACATTGAAATATATTCCGTACACTAAAAAATCAATAAAACGGAAAACATATTATGTTCAAAAAGTTTCTTTCCAGTCCCCGGACGCTGATTGTATTGTTCGCCCTGATGAAATTCTCTATCCAGATGATGATTAATGTCAGCAGCGGACTTCACCGCGATGAGTATTTGTACCTGTCCTTTCATGAACACCCTGACTGGGGCTATTTTTCCGTGCCCCCTATGATCGGGGTATTTTCTTACCTGATATATTGGTTGTCCGATGCGCCGGCATTCATGGTCCGGCTGTTCCCCGCGCTGGCCGGAGCCGCTACCGTCTTTGTTTCCGGGATGATGGTCATGGAAGCGGGCGGGAAACGTTTTGCAGTCATCCTGGCATCATCGGCGTATATCATGTCGTCGGTTTTTATCCGGGTCAACGGATTGTTCCAGCCGGTGTCGTTTGATGTCCTGTTCTGGCTGTTGTCTGCATTTTTCATTCTTCGGATGATGAACCGCAATGATCCCAAATTCTGGATCCTGATTTTCTCCGTCTGGGGGCTCGCGTTTCTGAACAAATACATGATCGTTTTCCTGATGACGGCGGTCGTCATTTCTTTATTGTTAACGGCACACCGGAAACTGCTGTTCACGAAATATTTTTATTTCGGATGCGGATTGTTTTTTATCATCGTTTTTCCGAATTTGTTCTGGCAGTACCAGCATCAGTTTCCCGTCATTCAGCACATGACGGACCTTCAGCGATACCAGCTTGTCCATGTCAGCGCGATGGCTTTTCTGACGGATCAGGTCATGATCAATCTTCACGTGTTCGCGCTTCTGATCTTCGGATTAATCGTCATGCTGTTTGTGAATAAAGAAAAGACAATCCGCCTGTTCGGTATAATGTATCTGGTCAGCCTCGCGATAATGCTTTTACTGAAAGGAAAAAATTATTACCTGCTCGGCATGTATCCTCCTTTGGTTGCCCTCAGCGCGTGTCTCGCTGAACGATATCTGAACGGTGCCTGGAGGTTTCTGAAGTACGCGTTTCTTATATTCGCGCTTACACAGCACGTTCCGGTGATTCCCGCTATAGGCATGCCGCTTATGGATTATCCGGGTATTGAGAAATACTCCCGCGGACTGGCGGACATCATCGGTCCAGTGGGATTGGTTTGGGAGGACGGGCGCGAACATCTCATCGCCCAGGACTTCGCCGACATGACCGGCTGGGATGAATTAAGCGGGATTGTCATCGCGACGTACAAAAACCTGGACATTCCATCGCAAAACACATGCGCCATCTATGCCGAGAATTACGGACTTGCCGGCTCGATCCGGTATTACGGGAAGCCTCTTGGATTGCCCGAACCGATAAGCTTCAGTGATCAGTTCCGACTATGGGCCCCTGACAGCCTGAACCGGAGGGTGTTTATTTACGTGAACGACGATACTTCCGACATCGCGAAATATTTTAGCCGGGTCACAAAAACCGGAGAAGTGAATAACCAGTATTTCCGCGAGAACGGCATGCCGGTATATTTATGCGAGGAACCGCGGGATTCTTTTTATGTCTTTTATTCGGAAACAGCGAGGCGGCTCAAGGACCGATTCAGAAGATAAATGAATTTTCAAATTGATTCTTTTATTTAACTTTTTTCTTGCATACGGGGAATTATCCTCCATGGGTTACTTTTTGCGGCAAATGCTACATTTCTTGGAAAAGTTCACTTTTTAGACCCCGGCAGAACCGCAGAATATTGAATAACGAATTTGATATTTTCCGAAATTCGGCATTCATGTACGCAGTGATTGGTAATCAAAAAAACCGCCACTCTGTTTCCCGGAAGTGGTTATATTTCTTTTCAACTCCGGCTGAGCTGAAAATTTTTTATCCATTCAGCCAGCCCAATTTCGTAGCGTAGCGGATCGCCTCAAACGTGTTGCTCACGTTCAGTTTCTCGATGATCCGCTGGCGGTGGGTGTTGACTGTGTTCACGCTGATGTATAGCTTATCGGCAATCTGCTTGGAGATCAGTCCCTCTGAAACCAGCTTGAGGATCTCCTTTTCCCTTGAGGTCAGCGACGCGGTCAATAACTCCGATTTCGATTCCGGAGGAAACAGGAATATCTCACCGGTCTGAATGTTCACCAGCCGGCTGCGGTACGGCGTATCCTGATCGGCAAAGGGTGAAAGGTCCATGATGCACAATCCCAGCCACGGTGTTCCGTCCGCTGTAAATTCCAGAACGAATTTCTGCTCGACGACGCGGACATAGTACCCGTCGGCATGCATGACCCGGTAATCAGATATGGCCTTGTAATTCCGAATCACGCCGGATGACAGAGATAACCCGAGACGCAAAAAATACGTACCGCTTTCGGTGAGTTCGATCATGTCGTCAGGATGCACGCGGGAATTGAAATAATCCGTCCCTTCCTTTTCCGCCGCCTGGTTGTTCCAGCCAAACGTCGTCTCGAAACGCGACGACAGGTAAATGTGATCCCGCTTGTAAAGATCGAAAATCGACACGGAACTGTTGGACACCGCATCCAGCGTCTCCAGAAAGGGAAGATGCTTATCCAGCACTCCGTAATCCAGCTTTGACGGATCAAAGCGGATCGAATTCAGGAGCGCGTAATACTCCTTCAACAAATCATCGATATTTTTCTTTTTTTGATTCATGTTCAGAAACAGCCGGACCCCTGTGTTATTTTTTCTCAGGAGCCCATTTTTTAAGGAACTGAATAATTTTTTCTTCAGAATAGGATTTTCCCTCTTCCAGTTCTTCGGTGTTCTGCGAATGAATAATCTTTCCGTCAGCGTCGAGAATGAAGATATGCGGATATCCCGCAATCTTTGGATAAGCTGACAGGAACGCGGCATTATCCTGTTCCTTGCTGTAATTCACGCGCAGGAAAGCGTAATTCGGATACAATGCGTTTTTGATGCTCTGATGGTCCTCGATGAACTTATTCAGCCGCTTGCACCAGCTGCACCATTCCCCGCCGACTTCCATAAGAATGCGCGCCTGATTCTCTCTGGCAAACGTGACGGCTGATGCGAGGTCTTTCGCAGGGTCCCGGGCTGGATTAAATGTTTCGGTGTTCAGAAATCGTTCCTGCGCTGAAACGGATGACAGGGCCAATAAACTGAAAAAAAGACTGCAAAACACACGCATGGCATATCCCTTCTGGTTTTGATTGATTCGGATTAACGGTTTGATTATTATTATTAAATCCCTTCGGCCTTTTCGGTTAACCCTTACCGGCCCCGGCTTCGATTTCATCCAGGAACGCCACCGCCCTTCTGAGATGAGGGATCACAATCGATCCGCCGACAGTCAGCGCAACACTGAACACGTCGAACAGCTCATCCCGTGTTACTCCTATCTCCTTGCACCGGTTGACATGATAGGAAATGCAGTCGTCGCATCTCAGGACCATGGACGCCGCGAGACCCAGCAGCTCCTTGGTCTTCTCATCCAGCGCGCCCGGCTGGTAGGTCAGCGTGTCCACGGCAAAAAAACGTTTGATCGCCCTGTGATCCTGCGCGAGGATACGTTCGTTCATTTTTTTGCGGAACTCTGTGAATTCATCAAATCGGCTTTGCATACATTTTTTCTCCGTTCGTTTTCTCCGTTAAACGGCAGTATATCAATTCTATTTCACTTTTGAAACAGAAATCCGTTCCTGACCAGCGCCGGCCGGGGCATCCAAGATCAGATATTGAATTTCATCTTTCTTTGGCATATATTTCGCCGGTTATGAAAACAAGTCATATTTTTAAGCAAGGAATCTGATCATGCCGAAAAAAAACAAGATATTGTCAGGACTGAAAAAAACAAAAATGACCCGCCGCAATGATGAAGACGAGCCGGACTGCAAACCCGGGAAAAAAGACAAAGACGCGTCAAAAAGCATGGACCGGTTTCTGCTGAAATCGCGGACGGTTTTTTTGTTCGAGCAGATAGAGCCTAAGGTAACGCGCCGTCTGATCTCCAAACTGCTGTTCCTAAATCAGAAAAATCCTTCGCAGCCGATTCTTCTCTACATTAATTCTCCGGGCGGCGTAGCGGATGACGGACTTGCCATCTACGATACGATCAAATTCATCGACGCGCCCGTGAAAACGATCGTCTGCGGGCTGGCGGCGAGCGCGGCAGCGATCGTCCTTGTCGCAGCTAAAAAAGAGAACCGTATGGCGCTGCCGAATTCGCGCATCATGATCCATCAACCCCTGGGCGGCGTTCGCGGAAGCACCACCGACATCGAGATCAGCGCCAACCAGATCGTCCTGCTGCGAGAGTCCCTGAACCGCATCCTGTCCGCGGAGACCGGACAGCCCTTGGAAAAAGTCGCCGCTGATACCAACCGCGACTGCTGGCTGACCCCCGAAGAAGCCTTGCAGTACGGCATGATTTCCAGAATTGTGGATAAAGTGAAATCGGTATAGTCCGGTCAGGATTCGTTGCGGAATTTCTTCACCGGCACGTTTAACATTTAGGGCGAAATCCCCATAAGCACCTGCGGAAAAAGGGGGTTTATGATTTACCGTTTTCACGATGAGGGAATTTTCCGTGCAATACCGCATGTTACCGTAGCATTTAACGCTTTCAATTTTTTTGCATTACGGGAACTAAACAAAAAAGGGCGGAAAAAACAAAGTGTTTTCCGCCCTTTCATCAATGACGTTGATACTACTGAAGTTTTTTCAGGTCGATGTCCCCGCCCGATGTTTTCAGGATGATCGGTTCCCCCCCGCCGTTGATATCACCCTTGATTTTATCCGATTTCATTTTTCCGGTAATAGTGATCGGCAGTTCGCATGTCACCTCGCCCCCGCTCGTCGCGGCTTCGAGCGAGGCTTTGACATCCGCCGAGACCCATACCGCAATATCACCGCCGGACGTTTTCAGAGTGATCCCTTTGTTCGGACCGCTGATTTTTGCCTTGATGTTGCCCCCGGAAGTTCCAGCCTGAAGTTTTCCTGTAATGCCCGAAAAAGTCATATTTCCCCCGGATGTCGCAGCCGCAACATCCCCTTCCGCGTTTTCAATTTTTACATTCCCGCCGGATGTGGTAATGTTCAGCGTTCCCTTCATGCGGTCCACTTCAATATTGCCCCCGGATGTCGTAAAATCCATTTTACCGTCCACTCCTGACAATAAGATATTTCCGCCCGATGTTTCTCCCTCAAGCGTACCGCTGAGGCTGTTAACCTTGATGTTGCCCCCGGCAGTTTTCACGTTGATATCGAACGTTTTTGGCACTTTGACGGTGTAATTCACGTTGAAATTGTTCCATAATTTTGACCATCCCTTGGATTGCTTTTCCCCCCGGATCACAATTCCGCCGGAAGTCTGTTCCGCAGTAATTTCAAAATCGCTGATCGCGTCATCGGAACCCTTGATTTCAGCCGTAACCAAAACCTGATCTCCGTCAGTGCCCTCGATGGCTACCGAGCCGACATCAGTGGTCAGCTGGAGCTTTTGTCCGGATGTCACCGTGAATGACTTACTGAAATCCTTGCCGGCGGCGTACACCGCCGATGAATCGTCGTTCCAGGATATGCCGTCCGATACTTCGGTAATGACCATGACCCCGCCGATCAGCAGCAGCACATAAATGAAATTTTTCATAAAACCTCCGTAAAATAATACTTTATCTACCTGTATTAGACGTAATTATTCCGAAATTGTTTCAACCGTTTCATTCCACTACAAATTTGACTTTTGATCCGGCTTTTGGTATCTTGTTCCCGTTAAGTGAATTCCGGAAAGGTTAAGGGTTTGAAAGAAAAAATACTGCTGATCGACGATGAACCGGAAAAAATCCTGATTTTTACGACGATTCTGGATCACCACGGCTTTGAAGTGGTTTGCGCCGGCAACGGCCGCGAGGGACTCGAAAAAGTCGCGAGCTGCAGGCCGGACCTGATCCTTCTCGACATCAACATGCCCGATATCAACGGCCATGATCTCCGGCGGAAATTAAAAGAGCGACCCTCCACCCGCCAGCTCCCGGTCGTCATGTTCAGTTCCAGCGACGCGATAGACGACAAGCTGAAATCGCTTCATGACGGCGCGGACGACTATATCACCAAAAATGTGGATCACCGGGAACTGGTCGCCCGACTCGATGCGCTGATCCGGCGTTACAAGGAAGGGATTGGCGCCAATCCTCTGACCCGCCTGCCCGGTAACCACGCGATCGAGGAAGACATTCAGCGCCGGATATCATCGGGACAGCCCTTTTCCGTCTGCTATGCCGACCTGGACCATTTCAAGGCCTACAACGACGTGTACGGATTCAGGCAGGGAGACGAAGTCATCAGGCGGACAGCGGAGGCCATCCTGGAATCCCTTCACCGGTTCGGCACGCCGGATGATTTTGTCGGCCATATCGGCGGAGATGATTTTATATTCGTCCTTCAAGGTTACGACCGCTGCGATGCCGTGTGCAGGGAAATCATTGACCGGCTGGAGAAAACCTTTCCCCTGTTCTACAATGAAGAAGACCGGGCAAGGGGATTCATCATCACCCATAACAGGAAAAATGAAACCGAAACGTTTCCCGTTATTTCCATATCCATCGCGGTCATCACAAACGAGCGAAGATCCCTTACCAGCGTCGGCCAGGTTTCCCAGCTCGCGAGCGAGGTCAAGAAAATCGTTAAAGGCCGCCCGGGCAACCAATATTATATTGACATGAGGAGTGTTCATGCGAATCCGTAAGGAATTCTTATTCATCATTACGCTGTTCACCTGGAGCTGCATTGCGTCCCAGCCGATTTACCAGGGAAAAACTACCAAAACCGGTGAAACCGCCGTAACAGAACAAACGCTCTATGATTCGGCGGTTCATTATTTCCGCCAGAAGCAGTACGGCGAATCGGAACGCCTTTTCGATCGAATCGTCGCGGAACATCCGAAAAGCGATCTCGCGCAGAAATCGGCATATATGTGCGGGTACCTGTATACGGTCACCGATAACCCGAACAAAAACTATTCCGCGGCGAAAGAAAGGTTTGGGTTTTTCATCAGACAATATCCGAACAGCCGGTACCGGAGCGACAGCCAGAGCTGGTTCGGAATCATCACCGAACTGGATAAAGCGGAATCCGGAAGCGCCTCGGCCTCCTGCGACTCCCTTGCCGTGAAAAACAAATCGCTTACGGAAGAAATCAGGCGTCTGAATTTCATCATAGAACAGCTTCAAGCGGCACAGAAAAAAACAGAATAAGGGCACACACATGTTCTCAAAAATACTCATCGCCAACCGAGGGGAAATTGCGCTCCGGATCATCCGTGCCTGCCGTGAACTGGGGGTCAAAACCGTCGCCGTTTATTCGGAAGCGGACAAACATTCCCTTCATGTACGATTCGCGGACGAGGCGATCTGTGTGGGCCCGCCGCCCGGCGCGCAAAGCTACCTGAACATCCCGCAAATCCTGAGCGCCGCGGAAATCACCGGCTCGGAGGCGATTCATCCGGGATACGGATTTCTCGCTGAAAATATTCGGTTCGCGGAGATCTGCGAATCCGTCGGCCTGAAGTTCATCGGACCTCATTCGTCGATGATCCGCTCGATGGGCGACAAGGCCTTCGCCAAGGCAACCATGATCAGGGCGGGCGTTCCGGTCATTCCGGGAAGTGACGGGATCGTGAAAGATCTGGATGAGGCCCGGTCTGTCGCCGAAAAATCAGAGTTGCCCGTGATCATCAAGGCTACGGCCGGCGGAGGAGGGCGGGGCATGCGTATCGTCCGCGACATGACCGAACTTGAAAACGCGTTCAACACTGCGCGGGCTGAGGCGCAAACCGCGTTCGGAAACCCGGACGTGTATATCGAAAAATTCATCGATCAGCCTAGACATATTGAAATTCAGCTTCTCGGCGATCAGCACGGCAAAGTTATTCATCTCGGGGAGCGGGACTGCACGATGCAGCGGCGCCACCAGAAACTGATCGAGGAATCACCGTCGCCTGCCGTGGATGAAGCCCTGCGCGCGCAGATGGGCGATGCCGCCGTCAAAGGCGCTTCAAGCGTCCGGTACGAAGGCGCCGGAACCATCGAATTCCTGCTCGACAGGAACAAACACTTTTATTTCATGGAAATGAATACCCGCATCCAGGTCGAGCATCCGGTCACGGAGTCGGTGTATAAGATCGACCTGATCAAATGGCAGATTAAAGTCGCCGCGGGGGAAGCCCTGCCCTTCGATCAGCATCAGCTCAAGCCCGACGGACACGCGATGGAGTGCCGGATCAACGCCGAAGATCCCGACGCCGGATTCAGGCCGTCGGCCGGGAAAATCCACGCGTTCCATACGCCCGGCGGTTACGGGGTGCGCGTCGATTCCCACGCCTACGCGGATTACAGCATCCCGCCGAATTATGACTCCATGATCGCCAAGCTGATCGTTCACGGCGAGAGCCGCGACGAAGTCATTAAGAAAATGCTCGGCGCGCTGGATGAATTCATTATCGAAGGAGTGAAAACCACGATCCCGTTCCATAAAATGATGCTCAGAAATGAGTCGTTCCTGAACGGCGACGTGGACACCAAATTCGTTGAACGACTGCTGGGGCTTGAATAATGATAACCGCAAAGGAGCGCTGTGAGCCATTCCGATAAAATCAAACTGACCCATATGGTCATTTACGCCCATCACGGGGCGTTCGAGGAGGAACGGAGACTGGGACAGAGGTTCGAGATCGACGTGGAACTCGGCCTCGATCTTGAGCATGCCGCCATCGCCGACCGGCTTGACCAGAGCATCGACTACGAAAAAGTGTACAAGATTATTTATGATTCCGTCACCGAGAAGAAATTTCACCTGATTGAGTCCCTGGGACGTCATGTCATACGAAAATTGCTGGATACGTTTCCGATCGAAAAGGTAACGGTGCGTATCCGTAAGCCGAATGTTCCGATCAACGGTTCGCTGGATCACGTTGAAGTCGAATTAACGCGGACCCGCTCATGACTGCGAACCCGGAATATGATGTGTTGCTGAGCATCGGCTCAAATATGGGAGACCGCCTGTCGAACCTGCGGCTGGCTGTCCGTGAATTAAACCGGGCCGGAGGGATTGTGAGGCTGTCGTCCGTCTATGAAACAGAGCCGGTCGGATATGCGGACCAGGATTATTTCTACAATGCCGCCGTACATCTTAAGACGTCCCTGAATCCCTGTGAACTGCTTACATGCATTCTTGAGATTGAGCGGAAAGCTGGCCGCAAACGATCTGTCCGTTTCGGTCCGCGGACGCTGGACATCGATATTATTTTTTACGGACAGAGGATCATCGATGAGCCCGGGCTTACCGTGCCTCATACAGAGGTTTATCACCGTTATTTTGTGCTTCTTCCGGCGTCGGAAATCACTCCGGATTGGCTTTGTCCGGTGCATCACAAGACCATTGCCGAACTGAAAGAACGGTGCGCGGATAAAAAATGGGTTCAGCGGGTCAGCGGACTAAGCCTTGACGATGAATCAGGCGTCACGGAAAAAAAAGCGAAAGAAACGGCGGCGCATGGCGGATAGTTCTAAAATTAAACTCATCGCGATCGAAGGCCTGATCAAAAAGGATAACGCGGTTCTCGCTAAATCCATGGCCGCGGCGCTGAACGGGCTTCTGATCTGCGATTCCGACCAGGTCGCGCCTGTGCTGAACATCGCCAGCCAGGATCCGAAGGATTTTCAGTTCAAGAAACACATCCTGAGGCTGATCGACCGATATAAAGCCCAGCGGAGATTGTGGCAGACAGATATTTTTCATGAATTCATCATATCCGATTATTTGTTTTACGCTGACCGCATTTACGCCAACGTATCCGTCAGTCCAGACGACATGCCGCTGTATGAGCATCTGATTGAAATGATGGAAAAGGAAGTCGCGATTCCCGACCTGGTGATTTATCTCCAGCGCTCCTCCGATACGGTGATCGAGCTGATGTCCGGAGGGGAAAGTGAACGAAAAAATAAAGCCAATCAATTCAACCAGCCGTATATCGAATCCCTTTGCGATGAGTTCAACGAGTTTTTTCTGTGGTACCGCTGGTCGCCGGTGCTGATCGTCAACGCGAACCAGTTTGATCCGAACCGGCAGGAACATGTTCAGGACCTGATCCAGAAAATCCAGAAACCTTTTTCCGGCGTGTTGTATTATAACCCGCCCTCCACGGCCTGACGATACAGGAAAGCATGATATGGCGACTTCAAAACGGCTGATCGACAGTCTCCGTCATTACGTGAAACACGGTGATTTATACCGTGTGGTCGACGATCAGTTTATCGAATGTTACGCCTGCGGTCACCGGTGCAAGATCCGGGAAGGCCGCGACGGCATCTGCAAAATCCGGTTCAATGATAAACAGCGGCTGATGGTTCCTTACGGTTACACGACCGGCGTGCAGGCCGACCCGATCGAGAAAAAACCTTTTTATCACGCCTATCCGGGATCCAAAGCCCTGAGCTTCGGCATGCTGGGGTGTGATCTTCATTGTCCGTTCTGCCAGAACTGGATTACCTCGCAGGCGCTGTATTTAGACGCCGCGAACGCTCATCTTACGCCGGCACAGCCGGAACAGATTATACAACTCGCGAAATCGTCCCGTTCCCGGGTGATGACCAGTACGTACAATGAGCCGCTGATCACGTCCGAGTGGGCGGTCGATATTTTCAAGCTGGCGAAAAAGGAAGGATTCGCGTGTTCGTATGTGTCCAACGGCAATGCCACGCCCGAAGTCCTGGACTATATCCGGCCGTATATCGATTTATACAAAGTCGACCTGAAATGCTTTAACGACAAAACCTACCGGATATTGGGCACGCGCCTGCAGAATGTTATGGATACGATACGGGCGGTTCACGGGATGGGAATCTGGATAGAGATCGTGACGCTGATTGTGCCGGGATTCAACGATGCGGAGGATGAACTGCGCGCGATGACGGAATTTATCGCGTCCGTTTCGCCGGATATTCCGTGGCATGTGACGGCGTTCCATCCGGATTACAAGATGAACGACCGCGATTATACGACACCGGCCATGCTGCTGAGCGCCGCGGAAACCGGAAAGAAAGCGGGGCTGAATTTTGTGTATACGGGCAACCTTCCCGGGATGACCGGCCGATGGGAAAACACGTATTGTCCGGGCTGCGGCGGCTTGCTGATCGAACGTTCAGGATTCAGGATAGTACAGAACCGGATTGCAAAAGGATGCTGTCCCTCCTGTCAGAAAATTATTCCCGGGCGGTGGGAGTAAAACGGTAACTACCATGAAAGTGTCATCATCATGCCCGGAAATCGTTTCATATGATTATGGAATCCGGATTAAATAAGAATGTAGACCGCAACAGCGATAAACGCTATTATTATCTCTCTGACCATCTGGGTTCCATACGTGTCGTGCTGAATGAAATAATTATTTAAACCCCGCTCCAATCACCCTGGCGACGTCCCGAATTCTCCGCGACGGGACTTGAAGCGGTGAGAAAAATTGTAATCCTTCGGAATTTTACCCGCATTCATTTGATATATATTCCAGTCAATTCATCGTCCGCGTTTGATTTGATTATTTCAGTTAACTTTCGTACCTTCTCAGAAGTTCTCAACAACGCGCAGTTACCTCTGAAACTCATCCTGACAGGTTTGACTCCATGCTCGATACGTTGACCATTCACGAACTGATCTGCTCGATCGAGAAAGTTAAGGGAAAAATCCTGATTCCCGATCAGGACGTGAACTGGCTGTGGGACAGCCTGAATCATCAGTATTACCAGATCGACGAAACCGACCGCGAGCTGATCCGGGAATGCTTTGAAAAAGAACGCGTCATCAGCGAAATCAGGAAATCCACCGGTGAACCGCCCGGGCATTACCAGGAAAATATTTACATTCCGGTGATACCCGGCAACGGACACGCCAGGATCATTATTAAATTATCCGTGGATGTAACGGATAAAATCCTCGGCGAAAAGCAACTTTTCGAGGAGCGGAACAAACTCGCCAATATTACCCAGCTTTCACCGGACGCGATCATCATCCTGAACTCCGGTTACGGCATTCAATCCTGGAACCACGGCGCGATGCAGTTGTTCGGATACCAGCACAGTGAAATAATGAACCGGTCGGTCAACGACCTGTTTTTCATTGAAAATGAATTCACGAAAACGATCGAACTGCTTGAACAAACGCAGGACCGGCCTGAGCTGATCACGTATCACATGACCCGGTGCCGCACAAGGGACAATCAGACCCTGTATTGCCAGATGACCTTGTTTACGCTGGACAGCGAAGACAAAAACAATCAGGAATATGTCGTCATTTTCCGGGATATGACGAAGCAGAAACAGCTTGAGGATGAAGTCGCGCGCAGCATCGACAACATCACGAAGATCAACGAAATCAGTTCCTACATTCATTCGAGCCTTGATAAGGAAGAAATTCTCAATATGATTCTCGTGGCCGTCACCGCCGGCCAGGGATTTAAGTTCAACCGCGCGTTCCTGTTCCTGATCAGCGAAGACCGGACGATGCTGGAAGGCAAGAAAGCGATCGGACCTTCGAACGCTTTTGAGGCCGGCATTCTCTGGCAGGAACTTAACCAGAAAAACCCTACCCTGAAAGACATCATGCTGAGTTACCGTGCAACGCAGGACGGCCGGGATTTCAGGGTGAACCAGATGATCGCGGACCTCAATATCCCCCTGATTCCGTTCGGACATGAAGTGGATATTCAGGAATACGCCGCGTTCCTTGACGCCATATTCGATGACCGCTGCGTTCTCATTACCCAGGATCAGCCGAAATACCTGACGCCAACGGTACGCCGGATCTTTGAGACGGATCAGCTGGCCATCATTCCTCTTTCTTCCCGGGAAGGTGTGAACGGGGCGCTTGTGGTTGACAACGCCATCACGGGCCGCGCCATCACGCTTCAGGAACTGCAGAGCCTCAAGATGTTCGCCAACCAGATCAGCACGGCCATCCACAACGCCGTAGTCCATGACACGCTGCAGACCAACATGGTTCAGCTGCAGCATCTTCACGATTCGCTCCAGAAAACCCAGCAGCAGATTATCCGCAATGAAAAACTGGCGGTCGTAGGCGCCATGTCGGCCAAACTCGCGCATGAAATAAGAAATCCGCTCGTCGCGATCGGAGGGTTTGCCCGGCGGATTCTGAACGGAAAATATGTTCCCGAAAACGAACGCTTCCTGAAAATCATTCTGGCCGAAGCCGAGCGCATGGAGGGCATTCTCAACGCGACGCTCAATCTTTCACAGAGCAAAGATCCCGCAAAAGTAACCCAGCCGATCCTGCCGGCGATTAACCGGGCCGTCGCGGTCATCGGACAGCGGTTTGAAAAGTATCCGATCCGCGCCCATTATGACCTTGCCGAACACGTCAGGGAGGTCGCGTTCGATTTTGATATGATTGTCCAGGTGCTGATCAACATCATGGTCAACGCAGCAGAAGCCATGACGGGCGGGGGAATACTAGGCATCAGCCTTCATCCCGCCGATGATGCCGTACGGCTGGTCATCAGCGACACCGGCGAGGGAATGGATGAAAACCAGCTGAAAAGGATTTTCGACCCTTTTTATACTACCAAGGAACGGGGCTCAGGACTCGGACTGATTGTCGTCATGGATTTCCTGGAGCGTCACGGTTTCAGGTTCGGCATCGAAAGCGAAAAAGGTAAAGGGACGCGGTTCACGATTTATTTTCTTTAAGCTATTCCTCAATTAGAAATCCGTACATAAGATACGAACCGGTCAGGAGGATCACGTCGAACGCGGTGAGAATGGCGATCCACCCGGTAATCGAAGCGGCCGGCGCAGGATTGAGAAGAATCTGCGTGGCTTCCACGGAAGAAAGAATCAAGGGGATGGTCACCGGAAAAAGGATCAGGGGCAGCAGGTTCTCCCTCATTCGTGTATTCACCGTAACCGCCGATAACAGCGTGCCCGCGGCGACATATCCCAGTGACCCGAGAAACACCACTAGAAAAAGTTGAGGGAGCCGGTTCAGGACCGATACATTAAACCATACGCAGAACAACGGCACGGTCAGCCATTCTGTCAGCGTCAGCCAGAACAGCATCGTAAGGCATTTACCGAAAAAAATCATTCCTTTATCCGCGGGCATCAAAGCGACAGCCTGCATCATCCCGTTTTCCTGCTCATGGCTGTAAAGCCGGTTGAGTCCGAGCGTCGCGGAAAACGTGAAGGCAACCCATAAAATACCACCGCTGAAGGTTCCAGCATCCCCTGCAAAAGACCGGAACGCAAAATGAAAAATGATCAGCACCGCGGCAGCATACATCACCATAGCGGAAAACATCTCCTTTGTTTTCCGTTCAATGAGGAGATCCTTCAGTATGACCGCCCACAGAATTTTAACATTTTCCATCTTGCCTACCCGGCGCCCTTACCTGATCCTTTTTATGGGATCTTCATTTTGCCTGAATATAAATCGGGGACTTTCAGTTCATGCGGAATAGAAAATATACCGATGCAGCGACATTGACCTGAAGTCCGATAAAACCGACAGTGGCACAACGGTCGTACCGTCGTGTTTTTTTTTCCAGGCGTTTCTGCTTTTCGATATTACCGAAATAATAAGCCAGTTTTGCCTCCTCAAAATAATCGTCGGCTTTCTTTTTACAGTATGCTGCGGCAGCCCCCGACATTACCGACAGCGAGAGAGCCGTGATCAGAGGTGTGAGGAATCTCCTCTCCCCCCGGTTATGCCATGTTTGACTTTTGAACAGGTTCGGATTCACGGATAAGACCGGATTGATTTTGACCAGGTTCTCACTCAGCCGGCCGTTCCGAACCGCGGAATCCGGGATGGACACACGCATATCGGCAAATCCTCTTTTCCGGAATTCAATAACCGGAACGGACGCGGGCTCAATCTGTACGGGCGTCTGTCCGATTTTCAATCCGTCCGCGTATACATCGGCCCCGAAAGGAGAGGATTCGATCTCAAGAAATTCAGGAAACCGGCAAATGAGTGAGACGGATTGACCCGCTTTCAAGGTTACAACCGTATCATAATCCATCATGCGCCGGTTCAGACGGTCAGGATTCGGAACGATAATGTGATATTTACCTTCCTTAAAATGAAAAGTTTTTTGCCCCGAACAGGAATAAACCGAATCCCGGATCCGGATCCGGCTGTTCGGCGGGATTTGATACAAAGTGATCACCGCGCCGGACCGTTCCTGAATCTGACTCTCCGCGGGTACAGGGATCACCATGAACAGGATGCAGAGCGTTGTGAACGGCAGTATTTTCATGTTTTATTTTTCCGGAGATTGAAAAACATAAAGGGACTTGTTTTCCGCGGCTACCACCAGGTACCGTCCGTACACAACGGGACTGGATTTGATTCTTCCCGATGTCGGATAACTCCACTCCTGTACGCCCGACAGCAGTCGGACGGCGTAAAGGTTTCCGTCCTGCGAGCCGATATAGACGTACCGGCCTGTGATGACCGGCGTGACACTGATTGCGCCCCGGGTATTGAATTTCCACCTGGGTTTTCCGTCAGCAAGGCTGACCGCATAAAGCGATCCGCCCGCCGATCCTGTGACGACAATTCCCTGCCCCGCTGCCGGCGCCCCGTAAATCATACAGGTATCGTAAGGCTCCAGCTGACGGCTCCAGATCATTGTGCCTTTTTCCGCGTCGAGACAGTAAATCCAGCCGTCCATGGTCGCGGCCAGAACGCGCTGAGAATCCACGACGGGGGGATGCATGACCGGCCGGTGCGCCTTAAAGCTCCAGTTCACCGTGCCGCGGAAACGGTTCAGCGACCGGATCGTCCCGTCGTCACAACCGATGATCACCGAGTTCAGATACAGCGCGGGTGAGGAATGACAGGATTTCGGTAGCGTATGGGTCCAGTGAACGTTGCCGTCTTTGTAATCCATGCAGTGCAAAACCCCTTTTTCCGTGGCCGCGTATATAAAATCGTCATAGATCAGCGGACTGTTTTCCAGGGGCCCGAGCGCTTTGATGAAATTATATTTCCGGTCGTATACATTGTAGCTGATCAGCGTGTTTTTTCCGTTCGAGAGAGCGATGATGATGTCATGATGGTTTACGGATACGCCGTTCATACCGGAATAGTTGAATTTCATTTTTCCGATCGACCGTCCGTTGCGGAGGTTATATGCATGAAAACGCGCGTCCTTCGTTGTTGCGTAAATAATGCTGTCGCTGACGGTGATCGTCCGGGTAAACGCGGACGTGCCTTCTTTTTTCCATACGAGCGTCAGCGGTGGCGTCAGATCGAAGGCTCTTGCGGCATTCCGGTTCCGTCCGCCGTTTTCCGTTTGCCAGTTGTCCGCAGCTCCTTTGCGGAAATCACCGGATATGCCGATGCTGCCCGTCGCGGAGCATGAGATGATAAACGGAACGACCAGAATGAACGGCAGAAGGATGCGGATGAGATTAAGCTTCATAACATAAGTGTACGATAAATAATGATTGAATTCAAGCTTCATCATATTTTCAGCGGCCTCTGACATGAAAGGGCGACAGTGAAAAATGTCAGCCATGCAAGAGCCTTTTTCCATCGGACTCCGGAAAGTGATTTTGCTTCGGCCGGCGCTTCGCTGTCCCCGAAAAACAAAGTAGGAGCAGGAATGAAAAGACAGGCTGCCAGAGCCTTCAGGGACGGGTTTCGTTTTGGTTTTTTCTCATCCTGAGAAAATAAAAAAACGAACAAGGCGAATTCCGGCGAATATTATTTATTTATTGGACTTTTTTTCATACATTGTAAGTCATGATCAGGTATCGCATTGAATTGCATGATGAGGATCATTTCAAAAACGGGAGGTTACCATGGCCAGTCTCACTTTTTTAGGACATTCCTGCTGGAAAATCGAAGCGGATAAGATGGTGATTATGATCGATCCTTTCATTAACGGCAATCCCCATTCCCCGGTTCAGGAATCCGAAGTCACTGCCGGTTACCTGATCGTTACGCACGCGCACGGAGACCATCTGGGCGATGCCGTTTCCATCGCGAAACGCTCGGGCGGCACCATCATCGCAAATTATGAAATCGCCGTATTCTGCGGAAAACAGGGGGCGGCAGTACACCCGATGCACATCGGCGGGAGCCATGTGTTTCCGTTCGGCAAAGTAAAACTGACGCCCGCCTGGCACGGTTCTTCCTTTCCGGACGGCTCCTACGGAGGAACCCCTGCCGGCTGTCTGGTAACGGTGGATGGCAAAACGGTTTACCACTCCGGCGATACAGGGCTTTTCATGGATATGCAGCTGATCGGAGAAATGAACCCGATCGATATCGCCCTGCTTCCGATCGGCGACAATTTCACGATGGGTATTGATGACGCCGTGAAAGCCGTATCGCTGCTGAAACCCAAAAAAGTGATCCCGATGCATTATAATACCTATGATATCATCCGGTCCGATCCGGAAAAGTTCCGCGCGAAAGTAAAGTCCCTGAACGTGGCGGTTCAGATTCTGACTCCCGGTGAAAGAACGGAAATCTGATTTCACGAATGAAGTGTCTGAGGGTAAACGTCGGATTTGGATTCAGAGATGACCGCCGGTGTTCCGGATCAGGAATTTGTCGATCCGCAGGCCGTCCATATCCATGACTTCAATCCGGTATGTTCCCTCGTCAAGAAAATCACCGGATTTCGGAAGCCTACCGAAACGATGGTAAAAGAAACCGGCCAGTGTAGCGTAGCGGTTATCCGCTTCCTGCCATGGGATATCGGGTATGATATCGGGCAGTTCATCGAGTTTGATCTGTCCGTCCACCAGGTAACTGCCGTCCGCCCGCCGGATCACCGCAGGCTCACTCGGTTCGGCTGTTTCGCCGATGACCCCCAAGGTCTGGTACAGAATGTCCTGCACCGTGATCATACCCTGCACCGAACCGAACTCATCCACGACCAGAACCACCGAGCAATTCTGTTCACGGAACAGGTCTATGATTTTCGCAGCATCTGCCCGGAGTGGCACGAAAACGGGCTCTTTCAGAATGGGCCGGATATCGGACCGCTGATTGTCCGGTAACGACAGGTAGTCTTTCACGGAAAGGATACCGATCACGTTATCCAGTGATTGGTCGCACACAATGAACTTACTGTAGGGTTCCGACATGATCGTCCTTTGAATTTCCGCTTCAGGGCCACGGATATCGATCCAGACTATCTCCGTTCGGTGTTTCATCAACTGAACCGCTTCACGCCGGATTAACCGGAAAAATTTCTGATACAGCTCAAATTCGTTTTTGTCAAACAGACCTTCATGGTAAGCCTGCCGTATCAGCATTTTCAGTTCCTCGCCCGAAAGGGAGGTTTCAGGAGGCGAATCCAGTTTCAGAATTTTCAGGAGAAACCGGGTGGATACGGAAAGCGCCGAAACCACTGGCCGGAAAAACACCGACAGAATTCGGATCGCCGGTACAATCAGAACCGCTGCCTTTTCCGGCCGGCGCAGCGCTATCGTTTTAGGCAGCAATTCGCCGAACAGAATGGATGAGTAGGTAATGACCGACACTACCATGAACAGTGACAATTCATAAGCGTATTCCGGGAAAAAACCTCTGAACAACGGCTCAAAATCTTCCGCCAGCGCCAGTCCACCAACCATGCCCGAAACGACGCCGACCATGGTAATTCCTACCTGGATGGCAGATAAAAACTGCTCCGGGTTCCCTTTCAGGGACAGCACGAGCGGAGCGTAACGGGAGCCTTTCTGCGCCATCTCCTGAAGCCTTAACGCCCGGGAGGACACAAGGGCGATTTCCGATAACGCGAAGAACCCGTTACAAAGGATCAGTATGGTAATCAGTATGGCTTCTGTCATTTTGCCCGTTTCCCATTATTTCAGGTTTGTATGACACAATACCGGATGTACTCAGGGATGTCCTTTTGTACATATCTGTTTTCGGCCGGGTGATGGATAAGACACCGTTCTCGGGCATTTATACCCCTTGATGGACGCATGATGTAACTGATCCGTCCCCAGACCATTTCCCCGGCAATCGTGAACGGCATCGGATACAGCATGTTTTGTTTTCCGGTTTTGTTTTCCGGTTTTCTTTTTCATGGTTGTTTCCTGTAAGAATTGATTTTTCATTCCGACGAAAGATGTTAAAAATATTTTCATCATGCAACGCCGGTTTGAAATATATTAAGCGGTGAAAAAATTTCATCGCGTGTAGGCGTCAGGATCAAACCGTTCCATGAAGCGTTCGGGTTTGCTCAATTCTGTGAATCCGAATTGCCGGTACAGACCGTGAGCGTCCGCGGTCGATAAAGTCCATCGCCGTAACCCCCGGAGCTCCGGATGCTGAATGACGGTCTGCATCAGCCATTTTGAAAGTCCCGTCCCCCTGTATCCGGGCAGAACAAACACATCGCAGAGATAAGCTGATGTGGCGTAATCGGTAATAACGCGCGCGAACCCGACCTGTTCTTTATTTTTCAGCAAGGTAAAACATAAAGAATGTTTCAGGCTTTTCGATACACGTTCCAGGGAAATCCCTTTCGCCCAGTAGCTCTCCTCGGATAAAAAACGATGAATAACCCTGACATCAGCTAGTTCCGGATCGGTTGTTATGAGGAATTCGCCTTTTTTTGATTCCATAATTATATTCCTGATTGTTGAAGAATGATTGTCATCAACGGGGATACATAAAATTTATGAAAATCATCGAAGAGCTGATTGATCGGATTGTGGCTCCCGAAAAAGAAATTAGGGGATATATAACCATTGGATATTCGAGCAACGTTTTTTTTTGAAGTCGGGGTGGAGAGATTTGAACTCTCGACCTCTCGGTCCCGAACCGAGCACGCTAACCGGGCTGCGCTACACCCCGAATGAAACGGTTAACTCACGTCAACCTCAAAGGATTCTATGTTTGGATTTGCCAGAAGCTTCCGGCACATCTCCGCTACACTTCTTTCGGCCTCCGCTCTGGACGGATGGTCCAGCTTCATCTCAATCATTTTTCCGACGCGGATATCATCCACGCCTTGAAAACCCAGTGACTCCAGCGAGTGCAGAATCACTTGTCCCTGCGGGTCAAGGATTCCGGTTTTCGGCATGATTTTGATTCTTGCGGTTAACATCATTTCCGTTTACTGTAACAGTGAGTCCCGTTCAAAAAGCCTGACAATATATCAATTTTTTTTTTAGATACAAATTATTTTTTCCTGTTCAGGATGCCGTCGAGAATCGACCTTTCTCCGGGTTTGGCTTCCGGGTTTTCCCTGATGCGGACTTCCGCGGAAAGGTTCGGGCGAATCCTTCCGTTAAGCCGTTTCACGGATCCGTTCCGTTCGATAGTTATTTCAATCGTATCCTTGACTTTCAGTTTTTTGAGGCTTTCCAGCAGGGTCCGTATACTGTCCAGGTCGGCAGGAACGGGCCTGAGCTGAAGATGCGTGACAACATCTCCCGCCTGAAGTCCGATCGCCGTCGCGGTGGACTGGTCGCTGACGGACATGACGGTCAGCTGATTGTTTTCGTCCACGTCAAAATTCCACCCGTAAAAGGGATGATAGATTTCCTCGTATAACAGGCCGGCTTTCTTGAAATACTTTTTGGCCGGTATCAATTTCTTCGCGCGAACGTAATTGCGGTGCAGCGATTTCATGTTGACTTCCGAAGCGTCCTTCAGGATCGAGAGAAAATCCTTCTCCTCATAACTCTTATTCTTCCGCGCATAGTGATGGTTCAGGTAAATCATGATGTCATCGAGGGATTTGCGGTTATCGGTCTCCTCGCGGCAGTAAATGTCAAGGACGAACCCGATAAGCGCCCCTTGTGAATACATGACCGGCGCTACGCCAATGACGCCGGCACGCAGGCTTAGTTTCTCAAGATTGTCCAGTCCCCGCTGATAAGCCAGCATGCTCATTTCATTCAAAAAATCCTGGGGCTGCCATAGTCCGGTCCGGACCATGGTCAGTTTTGCGTAATATTCCGTAAGCCCCTCTATGAACCATAAATGCTTGAGCCGAACGGTATCCTGGTAATCAAAGGTTTTCAGCTGATGGAACGTAAACCGCTTGGGATTCCAGCAATGAAAAAACTCATGGGCGATAATCAGCGGATAAAGGCTTTTTCGGAGATTGCGGACATGGATCGGCGGCTGCATGAAGTAAACGGATGAGTTCCGGTGTTCCATCGCACCGTAATACTGACCCCGCGAAATGAAGTGAAAAATGAAAAGATAGCGTTCAAAAGGCGTTTCACCGAATAAGTTGGTCTGATAATCGACGGCCTTCCGTGTATAATCCATGAGCGAATCCATGGGAATGTCCCATTCGGAATTCACCACCATATCGTATCTGGCATTATTGACAAAAAAAGAGTACGGCCTGAGTTTTGAGTCACCTGCGATAAACGGGCAGTCGATCAGTTCATCATAATCGACCGCGCGGAACCTGTGGATACCGGTACTGTCCAGTGCGCACCAGAGATTCCATTGATCCGGGATCCTGTAATTCACATGGCAGGTTGTTTCCTTATGTCCTTTCAGGTAACCGAAAACCGTCGGTCCGTTAGCGTACACAAAATGAGGTTTGATTTCATTCAGTGTCGGGGCCAGGGAAGCCACGCTGTCTTCCGGTATGTCCCGGAGCGTGTACCGGATCGTGGCTAAGCGGGAGGACAAATAAACCGTCCACTCATTGGACGAGCGCCTGTAAACCGGCAGCGGCTGGCCGTCCGTGTCTGATGCCTCAAAGTCTGTGATCCACTTGCCGAAGTCGGAAACAATATAATCGCCGGGGGCCCACGCCGGCATGTAGAAAGTCGCTGTGGTATCCTGAAAGTTCCGTATGTCCATCCGAACCCCGATCTGTCCGTTCGCCGGATTCGTCAGGTCGACCGTGTATTCGAGTGAAACCGATTGAGCCTGAAGTAAAGGCATGGAAGCAAGCTGAAAAAATACGATGCAAACGAACCTGCGGGCGCTTTTGAAACTCAACTTCATACAGGGCTCCCTGTTAGGGTATGGGCTTCGATATGGGTTATTTGAGGCGGCTCAACGCCTTTTCGTACACTTTCACGACCTGGGGTAATGACCGATTCCAGCTGAGATCGTATTTCATCATTTTCGTGATCATACCTTCCCATTTTTCGGTATTTGTGTAAGCAGTACGGATTTCCTGGAACAAGCGGGAGATTTCTTTTTTAGAGTCAAAGATCAGGGCATGGCCTGACAGGGACTTCACCTGAACCGGTTCAAACAGCGACGACAGGTCCGAGTGTTTCGCGATCACCGGTATGGAGCCATAATGAATCCCGTTCATGATGTGCCGCTGGCCGAAATAATCGGTCGCAGGTGTGTAGAACAGGTCGCATACCGAGTAAAAAAGAGGTTTCATCTGATCGTCCGGGTCCACCAGTGAGTGAATGCGATGCCCCGGTGTTTTGGAATTGTGCTGTTTGAAACCGGTGTGGCTGGCGGGGTTCTTGTCGGAAAGGATCAGGATCTGAGCCGGTATGTCTTTGATGCTTTTCAGAAAATCGGTGATGTCACCGGCATCCTGGTCAAACTGTTCGGTAAGAATGCCGAGGATCAATTCGTCGACTTTGAATCCGGTGCGCCGGTCCTCGATGAACGCTTCCCGGTTGGCTTTCCGCCGGTAATATTTTTCCGAGGTGTAGGACTTGGCGAGCGCGTTGTTGTTTGGATTCCAGAGCTGGTAATTCGCTCCCTGGGGAACGTCAAACAGGTTTTTGCACGTGGCGATAATCTTTTCCGCATCGGTTTTCGGCTGGGACATGGATTTCAGCCTTTTCTCATAGGAGGAGATCATGACCGCATCCGCGCACTGAAGCCCGGTTTTCAGGAAACTGAACCTGTTGCCGTGCAGATATTTCGCCGCCTCAGCTGTACCGGATTCCAGTCCTGTGATGTGCAGGGCGGATTTGTCAAACAGGCCTGCATCGCCCGGTTCGCTGACGGAAAAGACCAGGGCTGTTTTCCTGAAAAAATTATTCTGTTTTTGTTCCCTGCGGATCAGCGCCGCAAGGATTCCCGAGGGCCAGTCGCAGCAGTGGATCAGGTCCGGCTGCCAGCCGAGGGTTTTCAGGGTTTCGATCGCCGCTTTCGCCAGAAATACAAAACGCTGATCGTTATCCTTGAAAGGCTGGCCGGTACGTTTGTCCCGGTACAGGTCGGGGCGTTTGAAAAACGGTTCATAATCCAGAAAGTACGTTTGCGTTTTGCTTTCGGGGAGAAAACCCGACTTAACCGATACAGGAAGGGATTTGTCCATGAACGAAACCGGCATGTCCTTGAGCCGGATAATGTCCCGGATGATGTATTTACGCTCATTGATGACCGAGTATTTGGGCATCATGACGCGGACTTCATGTCCGTGATTCTGAAGGTAAATCGGGAGCGAGCCTGCCAGTTCCCCGCTCCGACCGCTTTTTACGAAAGGGTAAATTTCCGATGCCAGAAAGAAAATCTTTGATTTTCGCATAACGAACGACCTCTCATACTAGATAAGACCTTTAATCTTGACTTCACGCAGATATGCGGCGGCTTCTTCGGGGGGTGTGGGATTGATGTAAAACCCGCTTCCCCACTCAAAACCCGCCAGCTTGGTTAATTTTGGAACTATTTCAAAATGCCAGTGATAGGCGGCATGTCCTTGCTTGGAATTGACCGGCGCGGTGTGAAGCATGTAATTGTAGGGCGGATGATCAAGCGCCTGCTTGAGGCGGTAGAGCACTTCCCTGAAAAGCGTCCCGAGCGCAGGAAAATGGGCCACGTCTTCTGATTCAAAACTGGACTGATGGTGCTTCGGCAGGATCCAGGTTTCAAAGGGAACGCGGGAAGCATATGGCTCAAAGGCTATGAACAGGTCGTTTTCAGCCACAATTCGTTTCGCGTCCCGGATTTCCTGGCGGATGATGTCGCAGTATATGCACCGGTCTTTCATGTCAAAATGCTGTTCGGTGCCCTGAAGCTCTTCCTGCACCACACGGGGCACGACCGGGGTCGCGATAAGCTGGGAGTGCGTGTGTTCCACAGTCGCGCCCGCCGCGAATCCCTGGTTCTTGAAAATCAGGATGTACCGGAACCGGGTGTCGCGTTTCAGGTCGAGAATCCGTTCGCGGTAAGCGTGCAGCATCCACTCGAATTCCTGCGGATGAAGGTCGGTGAGGTCTTTCTGATGGTCGGGGGTTTCGATAATGACTTCGTGCGCACCGATACCGTCCATCAGGTCAAACATGCCGTCCCCGCGGGGGTTGATCTCCCCCTCGATATGAAGAGCGGGATATTTGTTCGGTACCACGCGAAGTCTCCACCCGGGGGTGTTCATGTCACCGTTCGGCCGGCCGTAAGTGAGAATCTCGCCCGGGGTGCTGGACTCATTGCCTGCGCAGAACGGACAGTGCGCACTGGTTCGATGCGTTTCGTCATGGGGAAAATCGGAAGGGCGCTTGCCGCGCTCTTTGGAAATGATAACCCAGCGGCTCACAATGGGATCCTTGCGAAGTTCAGAAATCCACGTGTTCATATGATCATTGCACCTGTTCCGCTATATATTGTCCCATATCCTTATAATTTACGAAAATATCTAAAAAAAGACAAACATAAAAAAAAATCATAAACCTTTGCGGGTACCCGCACCCGGATTCATTTATTCTGAACGTTGATCCTGAAAAACCTGTCGGGGTTCCGGCTGTTTACGCTTTGCTTTATTCCTGTACACAGGGAATTCACGGCCCCGGACCGGGCGGAACGCTACGGGGATCTCTGAATCGCTAGGGATTAAAAATTCCAAGACCGCAGAATACCGACATTCTCAGCAGGGGAAACATGATCTCGTGATGGCCGGTAATCGCATAACCTGAGCCGCTGCCAAGGGTGGGCCGCTGGACAACGTTTTCCGTGGGACGGTAATGCTGAACCATGTCCATGTTGACCGTGGTAATGTTATTCAGCGGATAACCCAGATTGCGGGCAACCGAAACCGCTTTGATGAAGATTTCCGGAAGGATTACCGCCGAACCAAGATTGATCCAGACGCCGCCGTCCAATGAACTAACAATACCGGTAAGCCTGCGGTAATCACGGAACGTGACATCGCCCAGCGATTTGCCGTCAGCGGATGGATGCATGTGAATGATGTCGGTGCCAAGCGCGACATGAATAGTCACCGGAACATCCAGCCGATTACCTGCTGCAAGGATACTGTAAGATGCATGCGGATTTTTTTCATCAATAATTAATTTTCCGACAGCTTCGCCGTAACCGATGTTATGGTTCATTCCAATTTGAGCCGCCTCATTCAGCGCGCGTCCTGTTTCCTCAGCCATGCCGAACCGTCCGGTCCTGATTTCCTCCGCTACGTCCTCGGAAGTTTCCCCGATCAGCGATATCTCGTAATCATGGATCGCGCCGGAACCGTTCATCGCGACCGCCGTAATGATCTTCCGCTGCATCAGGTCGATGATCAGCGGGCTCAGCCCGACCTTGATCACATGCCCGCCCATCGCGAGTACAACGGGCCGTCCGTTGCGGTGCGCCTGTGCAATCGCCCCGGCGACCGATTTAAGGTTTTTCACGGCAAGAAAATCAGGCAGATGATCCAGATAGTTCTGAAAATTACGGTCTGGCAGAACAGGTTTAGCGAAGTCTTTAATAGTGACTTTGTTCTTCCGTTCCCGGATCGGGTAGGTTTTGATCGAATTGAAATTAATCATACACATTATTCCCAATGAATCGTTTATTGTCTTTTAAGCGGAAGTGTAATCGTAAACGCTGATCCTTTTCCGGGTTCGCTGCGGACTTCGATGTTGCCGTTGTGTTTCTGGATGATTCCATAAGTTTCAGTCAAACCCAGCCCCCTTCCCATACCGATTCTTCTTGTGGTGAAAAAGGGATCGAATATTTTCGCCTTTATGTCTTTGTTCATGCCGATTCCGTTGTCCTCTATGGTGACGCGGATTGAATCCTGACCGGCCGGAAGCGTTCTTATCACAATCACTCCGTTTTCCTTCGGAATAATTTTCTCTTCTTCCGCGTCATGTATTGCCTGTACGGCGTTGATAAGAACGTTGTACCAGCAAAGATTGATTTCCTCAGCGATACAGGAGACCGCAAGACTGTCAAGCGCGGGATCAAAATTTTTCTCAATCCGGATTTCCGGATGCTGTTTGAAAAACAAATCGAGAACCGTATCGAGTTCCCGGTGAATATGAATGTCCTTAAAATCCGACTGATGCAGTTTGGAGAAATTCCGCAGTTGTTCCACGATGGTTTTTATTCTCTGCGTTCCGTTAATGGAAATGTCGACAGATTCGGCAAGCTCATTCATTAAATTATCGATACCAGTATCAGAAGCCGAATTACGGCATTCGCCGATGGCTTGTTTCATGATATCCAGATTACTCTGAATGAATCCCACCGGGTTATTGATTTCATGCGCGATCCCCGCGACCATCTCGCCCAGCGACGCCATTTTGCTCGCGTGAATCAGCTGAACCTGAGCCTGCTTCAGTTCGAGGGTTCGTTCTTCGACTTTGGTTTCAAGTTCCCGGGAACGCTTTTTCAGTCTGAGCGTCCGCCAGTATATGACTCCGTATACAGAACCGGTCATTAACAATCCGTAAACCGTCCATGCCCACCAGGTGTGCCAGAGCGGAGGAGAAAGAACCAGTATCAAGGAGGCGCCTGTTTCATTCCAAACGCCGTCATTATTAGAAGCGATTACCCTGAAGACATATTCACCGTAAGGCAGGTTGGTATACTGAACTGAACGGACGTTGCTGGGCGAACTCCAGTTCGGGTCAAAACCCTGCAACTGATACTGAAACATGACATTTTCAGGATAGAGAAGGCTTAACGCCGTGTATTCAATCGTTAATCGTTTTGTTGCCGGTGGAATATCCAGACGTGTCGGATTGTCGGTTATTGAATCATCGGCGATGATCCGTTCGATATAAACGGGCGGTTTAACGGAATTAAGGACAGAAGATTTAGGATTGATTTTAGCGACTCCGTTGATAGTCGGAAACCACAATGATCCATCGGGCATTTTAAGCGCCTTCGATGTCGCGGTGCCTTCTGTTTCCTTGAGACCGTTTTTTTTTGTCAGCAGGGAATAATCCACATCGGCCTGGTTCCCGTCAAGAAAATCATTCAGGCTTTTTGAGGATATGACCAGCAATCCTGTTGACGTGTGGCTCCAGAAAGATCCCTCATCATCCTCAACAATGTCGAACGGTGAATCGGCCGGAAATCCCTCGCGCTGGGTCCAGTATGAAAAATTTCCGTTCTTGAATCTCGTGATTCCGCCGTTAATAGCTATCCATGCGGTTCCTACCCGGTCAAAGTAAACCTGGAAAACGATTTCGCTTTTAAATCCCGTTTTGTCGTTATGAACTTCAACGGTGCCGTCCTGGCGGATAATGTTCAAACCTCCGCCGCTGGTTCCGATCCACAACCGGCCCGCGGTATCTTCAGAAATGGACATGATGAAATTGGAACCGAGTCCGTTCAGCGTGGAATATTGCATACCATCTGACATTCTGAAAATTCCCTCGCCTCGCGTGCCGACCCAGATATTTCCTTTCGAATCCTCAAAGACGGCCCGTACACGGTCGTCTTTAAGGCCGCTTTGTTTGCTGAACCAGGTTTCCCGCCCGGCAGCGTCAATTTTCAGCAGACCGCCGTAAGCCCCGATCCAGATATTCCCTTTCGAATCCCGGGTGATATGGCGTATTCTGCGGCTGACAAGATTCTGCTTCACGGGAAAGGGAGAAATATTCCCGTCACGGATGACGTCGATCAGGCCGTCGTCAAACCCGGCGAGAATGGCGTGGCTGTCGAGCGCACATAACGCGTTGCAGATTTTTCCGCGGAATCCTTCATGAATGGAAAAATGCGTGAGCTTGGTATCCTTGATCCTGTGAAGTCCGCCGCGGTAACTGGTGACCCAGAGACTGCCTTCCTTATCGAGCGCCATGCTGAACGCGTAGCGGATGGGAGAGCCGTTCTGCGGGGTCAGGAATTCAACCTGATCCGTAATCGGATGAACACGCCCGACTCCGCCTGTCATAGCCACCCAGATATAACCCGCGTGGTCTTCAACGACCTTGAAACAATCGTACCCGCGTGTTTCCCTTAGAAAACGCATCTGCCGCCCCTCCCACCGGCACAAACCCTGCGCAGTTGAGATCCATAAGCGGTTCTTTGAGTCGACACTGATGGAATTCACGATCGCCGACGGCAACGGCTGTTCCAGCGGAATCATCCGGTCGTTCTGAAGGAAGAAGACGCCTTTGCCTTCGGTGGAGAACCACATCACGCCGTCGTGCGTCTGAGCGATGCCGATGACCGTTGGGTTCGCGCCGCCCGGAATGACATCATACCGCCGGAATGCCTTGCGGTCGTATCGGTAAACGCCGTGCTGCTGGGTGCCAAACCAGATGACATTATCGCGGTCCACAAACGGTTTTTTAATGAACGGGACATCGGCTGAATCGGGAAAATGCGGAGTGAATGACTGATGTTTACAGGACACCAGTCCATTGCCCTGCGTACCGATCCACAGTGTGCCGTCGCGGTCTTCGGCGAGATCCTCAAAAATATTATTTTTCAGAAATGGAATATTCTTCGTATTGAACAGCGTGAACCGCGCGCCGTCGAACCGGATCAGCCCGTTGAAACTTGAGATCCAGATATACCCGTCCGATGCCTGAGTGATGTACAGCAGCCCGTTCGACGGCAGTCCGTCCTGGTTGTCCCAGCTGTCGATGATGTACTGGGTGATTTTTTTTTCCGGATCGAATTGATGCGAGGTTTTGTCCTGAGCCGTTGCGGACAGAATTATAACAAAAAACAAGAGTATGGAGGTTATACATTGTTGCATAATAGCAAATATCGAAATTTATTCATACGATAGCAACAGGAAAATCATTGTACGATTTAATCTTATTCCATCACACGGATCATCCACTGATGCAGAGGCGCCATATCTTTGAATATTTTAAAGCTGTACGGAATGATATCTTCCTTATTGAGTTCGTTGATGTCCCTGCGCGAGTGATAACAATAAAAACCGTTGAACAAAAGGTATTCAGCGTTCACATGATCTTTAGGAAAATCTTTCGGATGTTTTTTATAATGAATATCCCCGAACGCGTAATTCCTCGATAATTTCTGTACGATTCCGCGGAACACTTTTCCTTCATCCGGGTCAGTAATGGCTTCGCGGAAGTTCTGCAATTGTTCTTTTGAAAAAAGATACATGCCGACGCCCAGCATGAAGAGTTTGGGCTCGATGTGAAAGTAAAACCCTGACGTTTCCAGACGGTTCTGTTTTCCTTCCCAGAAATAAATGCCGAGGTTGGTTTTATAAGGCGTCTTGTCTGAACTGAAGCGGGTGTCACGGTTCAGGCGGAATATCGAACGGTTGACCTTCGGATCGGAGATGATGCCCGGTACAACCGATTGCAGCTGCTGCCCCATGAGAAACACGAATTCCTGTGCAGGACGCATAACCGATTCCTCAAAATCATCTTTATGAGAGTTGAACCACTCACGATTGTTGTTCTTGTCAAGCTTGCCGAGAAATCTGGCAGTGGTTTTGACAAAATTACTTAACGTCTGATTGGATGACATATTAATCCCCTGTAGTTTTGCAACTTTTTCAACGTATAGGAATATAATTCATGACTGATGATATTCAAAGGAATAATTCAATCGTTCTCAAGCGTTATATCGGAACAATCCTGATTATGGGCATTCATCTATATTTTATTATTTGTCAATTTCTGGATTAAAATCTTGTTTTATTAGAATCATTTATATCGTTGACGGTTTTTATTTTGACTTACAACGCCCACGCAAAAGAATGTTGGGGACCCAAGGCTGTGTCTGTATCTATCGTGAAGTAATTCTTACGCGTGGGAGAAACTTCCCAAAGCATCATCGAACCTACTCTTTTTTAGCAAGTGGTAAGGCAAATTCATTATTTTTGTTCCTTAATCTTTTTTAGCGCTTTCTCAAATTCTTGACTAAACTCATCGTTGGTTGAATTTTTATCATACAAATCAATACATTTTTTATAGCAATCATAAGCTTTTTTATTATTGTTTTCAAACAATAATTCTCCGTATGAATAGTTCAGAAGGAATGAATTGGGATATTCACGCAACGCAAGTTCAAATATTTCAAACGATTCATTTTTCATTCCGTAATTCCGATATAGCTCTTTTCCAAGTTGATTGAATTCATTTTCATTTGAAAAATAATTGTCATTCCCTTTTAGTATAGGATAAGTTTTAAGTGCCTTTTCAAAACCACTGTGACCAATGATATATCCTAATTCTTTCGCAACTGATTTTTTAGGTAAGGAATATCCTTTCCCATATATTATATTAATTATTTCATTTGTGATAGCGTAATCAAACTTAACACCAAGCTCAGTTCGATAATAATTGTTTTGAAAAAGAAGAATGTCAATAGAATCCTCAACAATTCTGGTCGAGTATGCTTTGTATCCATCTGTGCTTCCCCCATGACTTATTAACGTCAAGGTATCAGTGCCAACAATCCTGTCAGTAATCCACCAGCCATAGCCATAATACTGCCAATCTTTTATATGTCGTGTAAATATTAATTTGTACAAGTCCTTTGACAATAATTTTTGCGAAATAAAACATTCATTATTGAATTTGGCTAAATCTTCAACAGTTGTTAAAATACCTCCTGAGCCTTTTATAAGGGACATATCAATGTACGATGGATTCATATATCCTTCCAATAAGTGATACTCATAGCCATATGCCCTTTTTACATCTATATCAAGGTTTTTATCATGTTTTGTGTTTTTCATTCCGAGAGGTATAAAAATTCTATCGTTAAGTAAATCCGCAAAATCCTTTTTTGTTACTTTTTCACAAATAATAGCGAGCAGATTATAAGCAATTCCGCTATATGCGAAACCCGTTCCGGGTTCAAATTTTAAATCAAGGTCTTTAATCAATGTTAAATATTGGTCGTTATTATAAGACCAGCGTACAAGTTTTTTTGACAAGTTAGGTATAGCTCCATGATCTGGAATACCCGATGTATGGGTTAACATCTGATGTATAGTTGCTTTGTTTTTACCGGGACCGGAATAGCCGGGAATATATTTGTTTATTGTTGCATTTAAATCAATGACCCCATCGTTGACTAAAATTAATGTCATAAAAGCAGTAAACGATTTTCCGATAGAACCGGCTAAAAATTTAGTATCAATGGTATTTAGTATATTCCATTCCCTATTAGCTAATCCGAATGCATTTTCATAGATAATATGCTCTCCTTTTTTAACCAGTACGGTACCATTGAATTGCCCGTTTTCAGCATAGGCACTCATCAAGTCATTGATCTTAAATTCTGTGCTTTGTGAGAATAAACTTAAACTGTTTAATAGTCCGATTAGAATAAGAACAGCGCTTTTTTTCATTTATAATTCCTTTCAAATTTAAGTCAAATAAAGAATGTAGTGGTCAATACTTCTCCTGAATTTTCCATAACGGTTGATGTTATGAGTACGTTATTTAGATGATTCATAGATGAGCGACTTTTTTTTCATGCTTCTTTCAAATATCGTAATATCAACAAAGTCATTAATCTGCTTAACAGAATCTTTTACTGCCTCAATTTCAGTTGGAGGAATATGCATTAATATTATTCTTTTAGGATGTATATAATCCTCAGTAAACATCCTCTCTTCTTTTGTGCTCCAAAAACCATAAAAATTCGCTAACGCTAAATCTATTTTTTCTTTTTGCAACTGTAACTTTCCGAACCCGATAATCTCTGAACCATTATAATCTCCAGTATGAAATACTTTAAAACCATCAATATCGATTAAGTATCCAGCATTTTCAATTTGAGGGCGAGAGTCGTGTTGTATGAAAAAAGACCTGACTCTAATTCCGTTAATAATTGTGTCATTTTTCTCACGATTAATTTTATCTAATTCAACTATTTGATTCTTTATTTTTTTAAAGTTTGGATTTTTTAAGATTGCATTAGTCACCAGGGGCGGTCCTATCAGGATATTTTCTGAATTAGTATTCAGATAGGCAACCACCATCGAGTCATTGAAATGATCTTCGTGGTTGTGCGTTATCATCATGAGATTTACATCATTAAATGGCGCCTCCTGCTTTATTATTTTTGATACTATAGAATCTGCAGGAGTTAAGTAAGTATTCCACCCCTTATTGAACAGAGCATCGATCAATATTTTCTTACCACTACTTTCAATCATAAACCCCGCATTAGCAATGTAGGTAACATCAATTTTTTTTTGGCCAAAACAAGGTTGAAAAATTTGATTCGTTAACAACAAGAGCGAGAAACATACTATTTTTTTCATTTTAATTATTCTCTTATTTAATTAGTATTTAACATATCGCACTATATCGATTTTCTTTTATGGGCACAACTGCGCTCTTTAAAAAGTCAACTCAAACCTGTGTTGTACGTTCATATAACATTTTTTACGTAGATGAGTCGAATAAAGCAAGCGTAAAATTTTATTAAATGCTCTCTTATCATTTTACGTCTAATTCATCTGTTTTCCCTATGCCTAAAAGCCGCGCCGAAACCGCTCCGGAAATTGTCATCACCGTTACACTACATGCAAAATCAACAAACACAATTGCTTGAGAAAAATGGTTTGAAGAAGCATATAACCCAAAGTTTACCGAACCCCAAAATAGAAATGCGATTATAAATCCATATTTTAAACCTGAAGCGAAGGTTTTTGCACCCGACCATTTAATAACTGTCGTTATAAGAAAGCCCATTGCAAACGATGTAACAAACATTGCCCATACAATAAGCTGGTCAGGCTCTCGTTGAAGTTGTTTCATGAAATCTTCTGATACAGCAGGATGAGATTTGAAGAAGTCCTTTAAAAATACCAAATATGCAATAGTATGAAGCAAAAGATTAATTACTGTTGTAATTATGCCTGAAATGAGAAAATTTTTATTCATAATGCTTTCAGTTAATTTTGAACTTACTCTGTTCGGTTTTCAGTTTCCCCGTTTATCTTAAAACATACTTTTTGGAATCACTTTCAAATTAGAACTGCGACAAAGCATGACGTATAACACTTATATAAACGCTGCAGATGTTAGAGTCTTTCATCCGTTTTTTATTGATTCACTATTATAAATCACCGGCGTCTTAAATTTCCATTTTTCCCACAGATCTTTATTTTTCAGAAGTTGAACCATAAAATCCGCGACGTTAATCCGGCTTGTTTTGCCCGCATTAAAAATCGGGCTTCTTAAGGGTGAAGGATGAACGCTGTATTCCGTGACCTCCGGTTCGTTATTCAATGTGTCGGGCCGTACGGCGACCCATTCAATACGGGGATGGTTGTGTCCCACTTTCTCAAGTAAGTATCCTAATGCCAGTTCATTATCTTTATGGGGCGGCAGGAATGCTCTCATCATCCGCATGATCAGTTCTTCCTTTTTATTGAATGTCTCATTCTGTAATTTATTGATGCATGCGGTTGTGTTCATTAATACTATTTTGTATGTTTTATCGCCGGCAATTTCATTAATGATCGATACGACTTTGATGAGCGCATCCGAAACAAGTGTGCGCGGTTTCCCGAATATTCCTTTTAATGTGATATTGTGCCCAAGACAAGAAATGACAGCGTCAACATCCTTCAGGTGTTGTTTTAGAATCTGATGATCCATGTCAAGGATGCTTGCTGTTATGATTTCGAGACTGCCGTCGTCTTTTAATAAATTAAATTTTTCCGCATTTCTTGTCAGCGCCTTAACCCGCATTCCGTGTTTTAATAATTGCATTACAACATTAAATCCGGTCGAGCCGTTCGCGCCTAAAACTAATACTCTCATATTTGAATTCTCCGCATAGTTCCTTTGATTAAAATGACAAATCAAGGACCGGTCACAATGACATCTTTAGTGCTTCAAAGTACTGTAATGTAAAACAACCTGATAAGCCCGTTTCAAAACTTCACATTCAGAGAAAAACACGCCGCGCCATTCGGGATCGCGCCGAACCCAACATCAAATCCCCGCTCGCGGTTATAGCGTTGAACGCAGCGTTTGGCATCGCATAATTGCCAGATGTAAATTCCTAATCCGGCCACACCCGCTGTCGCTACCGCAGCAATTTCTCCCCCGCTGAGTTTTTTATTATTTTTAGTCCATAGGTTATGGATATTACCATTCACATCTTCAATTTTGATTTTTGTGCGATTTTCGGTTATACCGATGACAACCCCGGCGCATACGGCTTCAGCCGCCATGATGCCGATCCCGCGCCATGTCTTGCCGGCATAGATCTGACCCATGCCCGGCGTTCCCAGCGACAGGATAACCCCCAGGCTTTCGTCTTTCTGAATCTTTTGTTGCGCCCATGCCGGGAAAGTTATAATGACCGTCATCAATACGCTCAACATCATTTTTTTCATTTTGACTCCTTTCAGATTTTTATGGAATGATTACTTCAGTAATAAAAGTTTTCTTGAAATTTTATTATTACCGGCCTGCAGGTAATACATGTACGCTCCGCTGGCCTGTTCTGCCGCGTTCCACTGAACCTGATGCCGGCCGGCATACATCGCTTGATCCAGCAGAGTCGTCACTAATTGTCCGATGCTGTTATAAATTTTCAGGGAAACGATTTCATTCTCAGGTAAGCTAAATTCAATCGTTGTCGACGGATTAAACGGATTCGGATAATTCGGATACAACCGGAGTTTATTGGGAATATTGCCTTGATCTTCATCGATATGCACCGGTTGGGCAACTATAGTAAGTTTAAATATATCCGAGATTGAAACCATGGCCGTATCCGTGACTTTGATCTTAATATAAATATTACCTGTTGCTATCGGCGTACCTGAGAATGTTCGTGTAAGAGAATCAAAACTCAGCCACGAAGGCAAAGGATTTCCGTTGCTTAACGTCGCTGAATATCGGAGTGTATGGTTTCCGTCATCGTCTATGAAAATGCTGTCGGGTATTGTGTAGGTGAATAATTTTCCAACTGTATCTTTTTGATCAGGAATATAGTTTTTCAGGTATGGAATAAAATTGGAATGATGCAAACTATCAATCAAACTGTCAATCCGAACCCAATGCACATGCGTATCCGAGTAATCGTATTTGGTGCCGGTGGTGTAGAATAAATATTTTTGATCCGGAGAAACATAAGTCCCCCACATTCCAAGTCCGAAATTGATTTTGGCTCCCAATGATTTCGGATAGGTCCAGAAGTCACCCGCTTTCCGGAAACTGACATATAAGCGGGAACTTATAGACACTATTATATTTGATTCATCTCTTGAAATATAAAAATCCAGTTCATCACCTCCTGAATTCAGCGGCAGGCCTAAACTGATTACGGTTGTATCCGATCCGTTAATATTCAGTTTGCACCAGTCGTTACCTCCGATACCCTGATTTGGTATTGACGAGATGTAATAAGTCCCGCTATTTGTTATTTGACAATAATGAGCCGAATTCAGGCCTCTAAAAATTCTTTGCGGTGCGCTCCACCCTGTTCCACTTCTGACTGAAAAATAGGTTTGATAATTCGTTACGGAATCCTGCAAATACATTGTATCCCCGGATACAGATAAAGCAGGAGCGATATAATTATCAAATAATATATATGGGCCTGACCAATGATCATTGTCAAATTTATAATACTTAATTTTTGCTCCGGTTATTGGAAAATAATTTCGAACCTCTGAATAATAAATTTCTTTACCATCATTTGTGATTGCTATTCGTTCAGCGTCAAATTTTCCTGCACTGACGGGCAGATTAAAAACTTTGGGAAATTTTCCGGGAACAGCCTGTCCAAGATAAAGACTGTCAGTCGGTAGAATTTGCGAATATGCGTCATTGCCCGATAACAAATTTATTGCCGATACTATTATCACGGCGAGGTATGATTTTATGTGTTTCATTATTTCACCTGTTTTTAAATTCAATGCTTTTACTTATTGCAGCAAGGTCATTATTTTGATTAGTTTTTCATTTCAACAACAACAGCTTTCTGGAAATTTTATTATTCCCCGTCCTCAAACAATACATATACACTCCGCTGGCCTGATCTGCCGCGTTCCACTGAACCTGATGCCGACCGGGGTTCATCGCTTGATCCAGCAGAGTTGTTACTAATTGTCCGACGCTGTTATAAATTTTCAGGGAAACAAATTGATTTGCCGGCAAACTGAATTCGATCGTTGTAGACGGATTGAACGGATTCGGATAATTAGGGTACAACCGAAGTTTATTGGGAATACTTCCGTGATCATCATCGACATGAATTGGCTGCGGCACGATAGTAAGTTTAAATATATCTGAAACTGAAACCATAGCCGTATCGGTGGCTGTAACCCTTATATTCAGCGTTTCAGGAGCCGCTGGTATTCCTGAAAAAGATCCGGTCAGGGAATCAAAACTCAGCCACGAAGGCAAAGAGCTGCCGTTGCTTAAGGTCGCTGAAAACATCAGAGTATGGTTACCGTCATCATCAATGAAAATGCTGGCGGGTAATGTATAGGTATATAATTGCCCGACGGTATCTTTCTGATCGGGTATCAAGGCGTTAACATAAGGTTTGAAATTGGTATGCCTGAGACTATCGATAAAACTGGTAGAAACCCAGTAAATATCGTTGTTAGATACAAAAGTCATGTACAATGTATCGGGCGTTATTTCACTGCCACATTCATCAAAAGGAGTATTGATTACATTACCCGGATTTTTTGGATTAGTCCAGGAACCATCGCTTTTTTTATAGGAAATATATAAATCATTGCCTCCAAAACCGCCCGCACGGGTAGAATTGAATATAAAATAACTTTCATCGGGCGCAACATACGGATTCCCATAGGCAACATTAGTATTAATGAGTGAAGGCAAAATAATCCTTGGCTGGTATGCGCCGTTTTCATATTTCGAATAACATATTCTACCTGGTGAGTTCTCAAAAAATATTGATCCGTCGGCCACAACACATGGATGATATTCATCACCGGATGTATTTAATGGCGTGCCGAGGTTGATTGGCTCACTCCATACTGAATCGATTTTTTCACTATAGCATAAATCGGCTCCGCCAAACGATACAGGGGAATTGTAGGCATAATAGTAAACCCGCTGGCCGTTGGGTGAATAAATTGCTTCTTCGGCCGACCGCGTTTTTGAAAAAGAAACAGTATCGGGACTCGTCCAATGATTATTTTTATATTCTATGATCATAGTTCGTTTATTCGGCCAGTTCCCTATTGCAAATAGCATTTCTTTTCCATCCCGAGAGACGGTAATACCATATTCTGTCCTTCCTGTCAACGATATACGACCCGGGGCAAATATTTGGGGCATGTTTCCGGGACGGGATTGCCCAAAATACAAGCTGTCGGAGGGTATTGTCTGTGCAACTGTGATTTTGCTGAATATTGCAACATAGGCATATATCAGAAACGCAATTGATGATGTTGTGCTGTATTTCATTTTTTTATCCTGGTGTTAAATGATCAATTTTTTGAATTTATTACTTTATTTAAGATAAAATTATGATCCGATGTTTTTCATTTCAACAACAACAGCTTACTGGAAATTTTATTATTGCCGGCCTGCAGGCAATAGATATACACTCCGCTCGCATGACCAACCGCGTTCCACTGAACCTGATGCTTTCCGGCATTCATCGCCTGATCCAGCAGAGTCGTTACCAATTGTCCGTTACTGTTATAAATTTTCAGGGAAACGAATTCGCTCTCAGGCAGACTAAATTCTATCGTTGTTGAAGGATTAAACGGATTCGGGTAATTCGGATACAACCGATGCTTATTGAGAATACTGCCGTGATCATCATCGACATGAATTGGCTGCGGCACGATAGTAAGTTTAAATATATCTGAAACTGAAACCATAGCCGTATCGGTGGCTGTAACCCTTATATTCAGCGTTTCAGGAGCCGCTGGTATTCCTGAAAAAGATCCGGTCAGGGAATCAAAACTCAGCCACGAAGGCAAAGAGCTGCCGTTGCTTAAGGTCGCTGAAAACATCAGAGTATGGTTACCGTCATCATCAATGAAAATGCTGGCGGGTAATGTATAGGTATATAATTGCCCGACGGTATCTTTCTGATCGGGTATCAAGGCGTTAACATAAGGTTTGAAATTGGTATGCCTGAGGCTGTCAATAAAACCGGTAGATACCCAATACAAATCGCCGTTGGATCCATAGGTCATAAACTTTCCGTCAGGTGCTATGTCGCCGGAAGTTTCATCATTCGGGGTGTTGATTTTATTTCCGAGATTTTTAGGATTAGTCCATGTTCCGTTTGTTTTTTTATAGGAAATGTAGATATCGTTCTGACCAAAACCGCCAGCGCGGGTCGATTTCAGAATCATATAACTTTCATCAAGAGCCACGAACGGATCTCCCCACGTTTGAGTTGTATTGGCGTTATTTATCGGGTAGGGAAGAATTACGCGCGGCAGATAAGCCCCGTTCATATACTGGCATCGGGCGATTCTGCCATTATTCGTAGAGAAGAATATCGATGTGTCTCCAATGATACATGAATGATACTGATAATCGGATGAATTATTTGGCGGATTTCCCAAGCTGACCGGATTACTCCAAACAGTATCATTCTTAACTGTATATGATAAATCAACCGCGCCGACCTGATTTAAAGCGCTAGTTGAATTAAAATAAAGCCGGTTACCGTTTAACGCAAAATGCGGTTCTGCGGTCAGTCGGCCGTTCGCGAACGAGACGGTATCCGGAATTGTCCAGCTTCCGTTTTTGTATTCCGAAAACATGATAAACGGCGTTCCGGGATTGGGCCAGAACTCAATATAAAAATAGGCTGATTTTCCATCGGGCGAAAACGTAATACATGGTTCGTTTCTTCCGGGCAGGGAAATAATTCCCGGCGCGAATACAATACCCGAATCACCCGGAGGAACCTGTCCAAAATATAGGCTGTCGGAGGGAATGGTTTGCGAATTTACATTCATACCAGAAATCATAAGTATTACGTATGCCAAAATGACAAGGGGCGCTGACTGACTTTTTTTCATTTTTTTTCTCCTGAGTTTAATTATGGTTATCTGTTTCAGTTTTTTTCTTTTCTTTCAATAAAAACGCTCAGGCAATATAAAGAAAAATCGAAGACAAATCGTCCTTCTACGCGTAAATGGACTGTTTTTTATACATTTATATTATGAGAGGTGTTTTCCTTTGATAAGCGGTATTATCCGCTGATGGGATATTAAGCAATATGGTATTTCGATATTCACTTTATCCCATGCTATAGATATAGTCCGATTCTATCGCTTGATGATATTTAAATACAAGCCAAAATCATTAAGTTGTAACCTAAAGGATAAAAAAATGAAATGATACGATTATATCATTTTTAAAATACAGAATCATTCTGACAAAGAATTTCTGTCTTGGTTGTGACGACGATAAAATGAAGTTATAAGATTATCTAAAACGTTGTTTCAACGAATATGAATCGGATTTTAGAATTTATACCGCCTGTTGCGTCGGAAAATATTTTGAACGGAATTCCTGCGGCGTCAGATTCGTGTAAATCTTAAACTGGTTGTTGAATGCTGATTTTGAGTTAAACCCAACCCGGTAAAGGATCTCAAGAACGGTTAATTTATTATGATTCGAATCCGCCAGAATTTTCATGCTTTCCTTGATCCGGTATTCGAGAATGTAGTTTTTGAAATTTTTCTGATAAGTTTCGTTAATCAGCTGGGACAGTGTTCTTGGATTCACGGACAAGGTATCGGCAAGCGCTTCGAGAGTCAGATCGGGATCCAGATACGGCTTGTGGGACTCCATGTACGATTCCAGCTTGCGCAGGCAATGGTTTTTTTCGGGCTGGTCAATTTTATGATTCTTATATTTGGTGATCATATAATAAAAATCAGGCCTGGCTATCAGCAGAAGCATAATCCCGTTGAGGAAAATGAATGCGGTAAGCGCGAATATGCTCGCTGTAAAAGCGCACCACCAGGGCTTCTGAATCATCATATACATGCCGAATGAATTTAAATTTATTATCCAGACAACGATAAATCCCGCCAGGACCATCTGAAGCCAGGTGTTATGCGACGCGATTTTTATACTCCTCATAAACTCACGCGGGCTGACGGTCATCGATTTCATGCTCATGTATGACATGACTATATAAACAAAATTTTGCGCCAGAATTAGTATCGTGGTGATTAAATCCAGGTTGGTTTCCCAAATGATAAAACGGTTGAAAACAGGATAGACCAGCAGCAACAGTGCGACGATAACGGCGAAGGGTAAAAAATGCAACATCCCGTAAAACCGGATGATATAATTTTTATTCAGAAAGGAGTTGATATAGAAATAGATCAGCGGCCCGGTGAGAAACGACGTTTGCCGTATCAAATAAATCATTTTATGCCAGTCCATAAAGTATTGATAGGCGTAACTGCTGGTCATAAAGGAATAAATAATCTGAAGATTGAATACGGTCAGTAACGCGGCCAGTAAACGATTTTCTTTACAATAGCCCCTGCGGGAGAAATAAAAGAAACCGGCCAGCAGGAAGGCCAGAAAAACACTGATCAGTGTCAGGACATAAAAAAGTATTACAAACATATCATTCTTGCTTTTACATTCAGGATTTGTAAAGGTGTCTGATATTCTTTTATTCCGGTATTATACAAATATTTTTTTAATTGTCAAAATCAATAAAATGACCGTTGTTTGAATACGAGGGATTCGGATAAATGTTTCGTCGACATATTTAATGATACAATTGCCGCCCGCTTTTATGTCCGAATTTACTTGATTTCATTGACTACACTGATTATATTCATTATATGAACGGCACAAACACTATCCGCATTCTGTTTTCAAAAGCGCTGATATTGACCTATGTCTTTATCGGTTATTTATCGTTGGTTGATTATGACAGTCCTACATGTACGGTAGATTCGGTTCCTGAATGTTCAAATAACGATCTGGCTTATCCCACCGTTCAGACATTCCACGTCTCGATGACCGAGCACGTCCGGTCTTTCAAAGCCGCAAATGTCCAACAGGATCAGGGTGTTGCCGCTGAATTTTGCTGGGATGCAAAACCGACGCAATGGATTTCAATAAACTCAACTTATTCGTCCCCTCCATCATTAATAATATATTCTGATCATCAATCCAGAGCCCCGCCCGCTTTTATTCTTTAACGGTATAGTCAGTTACTTCTAGCCTGTGTATTAAACCGGGATAAGCTAACGTTTATCTTCTCCCGATGAGTTTATAAACACAACACTTTAAAGAATAAAGGATTGGTTTATGTCAAAATCAAGTGAAGGCATCAGCATAAGCGGTATAGATAAATTTGTTGTTATCTTAATTACAACAATTTTTGTTGTAGGATATATTTTGCTAATCTTGAAAGTGTTCAACCAGTAAGCTTCATATTCATTCGCCAATACTATTCGGGGTGTTGCCGAGATGATTTTAAAGTCAGCGGCATCTTCCTGTCATAATGTTCTATTGGCAAACAGCACGTTTCATAAGTCCGGTAAGACTGTTTAAAATTATATCCGTTAGAACAGGTCTGAAAGCCGGTTTACCCTGACATGCATTATTCCCGTTGGGAATAGGGTACATCAATTACTATTTAAAAAAAGGTTAACCAATGAATACACAACCATTAAAAACCCAGGCGGAAGGCGGAAAAGAATCGTCCTCAACAAAAGCGTTTTATGCGCTGATGATTATGATTGCCCTCGCCGTGATTATCATGATAGCGAAATTGGCAGGATTATTTTAATAAAGCATGACAGGCATTTAATTAATTAAATTCATAAACCCGGGATGATTTCAATCCGGAATCATCCCGGACATTTTTTCGAAAGGCGCCATAATGAATTCATCCGCTCTGAACCGTTTTTTTTCCAGTCCGGTGATTATCACGGTATTCCTGTTGGTGATTATCGGATCATTACTGTATTTCGTCCCGCACGCCCCGCTGCTGACGTCCATAGACGGCAACTGGATGTTCCTTGGCATACGGATCGAATTTATTCTTTTCGGTTTGACGCTTCTCAGCGTAGCGTTGTTTCATCATTTCACGCTTCAGGTCGCTTTAACAGGATTGAGTTCCATTATACTTTACAAGCTGATCATGACCGATTTCAATCTCGGTATTCATTTTATCCATGAATGGGAAATCCTGACGAACCTGCTCGGTTTACTGCTGGGATTCGCCATTCTTGCTAAGCATTTTGAGGAATCGCGCGTTCCCGATTTACTGCCCGCAAAACTGCCGGCAGGCTGGCTGGGCGGATTTGTTCTGCTCGCGCTTGTCTGGGTCATGTCGGCGTTTCTCGACAATATCGCGGCGGCGATGATCGGCGGGACGATCGCGCTGGTGGTATTCAAGGGCAAGGTGCATATAGGATTTTTGGCGGCGATAGTCGCGGCGAGCAACGCGGGCGGCGCGGGCAGCGTCGTGGGCGATACCACTACTACTATGATGTGGATCGACGGTGTAAGCGCCCTGGACGTGACTCACGCGTTTGTTGCGTCATTTGTCGCTCTGTGTACGTTCGGTTTCATCGCCGCACGCCAGCAGTTTCGGATGCAGCCGATCGTACAAACGGATACCCGGGGTGTTAAGATCGACTGGACGAAAATCGGGGTTGTCATCCTGATCCTCGCGGGTACGATATCGACTAATATTTTGCTGGATTTTCCCGCTGTAGGAGTATGGGCGGCGATTTTCATCGGCGCGCTGTTCACTAAAACCGACTGGCATGAGCTCCCGAAAGCGCTTAAAGGAAGCCTGTTCCTGATATCCCTGGTGGCTTCGGCATCGATGATGCCCGTGGAAGAACTCCCGCCGGCATCCTGGCAAACATCGTTCGCGCTTGGCTTTATCTCCTCGATATTTGATAATATTCCCCTGACCAAACTCGCTCTGCAGCAGGGCGGTTACGACTGGGGCATCCTGGCTTACGCGGTCGGTTTCGGGGGATCCATGGTCTGGTTCGGCTCTTCAGCGGGCGTGGCGATATCCAACATATTTCCGCAGGCGAAATCCGTTGTATTCTGGATCAAGGACGGCTGGCACGTGGCGGTCGCCTACGTCATCGGTTTCTTTGTCATGCTGTGGCTGCTCGGATGGAATCCGCACCCGCAGCATAAAGAAGATATCAAATCCAAAGAGCAACCTAAGGTTAGTCAAATCATGCCGATGAATATGCGAACGGCAACTGAATAGAAAAAATTCCTGTAAGAATATTTCGCAATAATACAAAATACGACCCCGGTCATATTGATCGGGGCTTTATTTTTTTACTCCTCTGATCTAAAGTAAATTTTTTATCTTGATTGCTTTTTCAATCGCTTTTCCAACACTCTCACCCACGCACATAAAATGACCCATCTTTCTTCCCGGGCGCGGTTCTTTCAGATGTCGGAATAATTGTTACTTTGAAAGGGATTAAATCGTAACAATATTATTTTTTAAAGCGTATTTGACCATCTCCACGGTACTTTTAAAATTATATTTCTGCATGATGTAATTTTTATGGGTCTCAACCGTGCGGATACTGATGTGAAGTTTTTCAGAGATTTCTTTATTTGAAAATCCCTCGACATACAGTTTCAGTATTTCTTTCTCCCTGTCTGTCAACGTGTACTTTTTCTTTATAATGGTTTTAGAATCGCGCTTTGCCTGACGAATATAACTTCCCGCGAGAATTTTACTTATCGATGGACTGAAAAATTCCTCCTGGCGGTGTATTGCGCGGATGGCGTCGGCCAGCATCTGTTTTGTGGTATCCTGCTTAGGCAGGAACCCTCTCGCTCCGGCCTGAATAGCGTTATAGATGTAATCTTCGCTTGTGTACATGGATAATACCAGCACGCCTGTGGCAGGATAGCGTGTTGTAATCTCCGCCGTAAGCTCGATCCCGGTCGGTCCGGGCATGGAAATATCGGTAATCACCACATCCGGTTTGTTCAGATGTATCATTTTTAAGGCTTCGTCACCGCCCGAAGCGCAACCGACGAGGTCGATTTCTTTTTCTTCGATCAGCATCGTACGGACTCCCTCACGAATGATCTGATGATCATCAACCAGTAACACTTTAATTTTTTTCATACTAATGGTTCACTCATAAATTTATCTGGGTATTTTTACGCGAACAGTTGTACCGGATCCGGTTACTGATTCCATGTCGAGCGTACCCCCCAATAACATACTGCGTTCTTTCATATTATACAAACCGTTTCCTTTTTTTGTCAAATCCTCATTCATCTCAAACCCTGCGCCGTTATCTTCGATCATCGCAATGAGATGGTCCTGTGTTTCCGTCAAATGGATATGAACATGAGTGGCGTTCGAATGTTTCAATGCGTTTGTCAGCGCTTCCTGCGCGATCCGGTAAATAAACACTTTTGTTTTTTCGGGAACCTGGTCAAACAGTCCGTGACTGGAAAATTCGACTTCAATACCGGACTGAGACTGAATTTCCAGCGCCAAATTTTTAAACGCGGCCTCAAGCCCAAAAGAGCGAAGCCCCGCGGGCGCCAGATCATTGGATATGTTTTTAACTTCCCGGATTGCCTTGTACAGATTGGATTTATAATCTTCTACAATTTGAGGAGATACTCCGGATGACTGACTTTCCAGCTTTAGTTTTAAAGCGATCAGAAGCTGACCTAATCCGTCATGCAGTTCACGGGCAATCCTTTGCCGTTCTCTTTCCTGTCCGTCAAATAAACCCAACAAACGTTCTTCGCGCTCTTTCTGCAAATGTGTTTCGATGGTTTTCCGGTGAGTAATATCCCGGACGAGCATCACATTCACTCTGCGGTTATGAAAATCCATCATCCCGCAACGGACTTCAACCGGAAAATGCGTTCCGTCGGATCTCACGGCTTCATATTCGTGAGGAATGTTTTCAAACCCGGTTATCGGTTCAGAGTCCGACGGTCCGCACAGAATGATTTCGGATACAAATTTGGTTTCCAGTTCATCAAAGGAATAACCGGTCATTCGCATAAAAGCCTCATTCGCAAGCAAGACCCGGTTATGCTGATAAAAAAGTATGCCTTCGGATGTAGCTTTATAAAAATGATTTAAGCGTTCTTCCCTTTCGATAAGATCGGCCGTATTTTTTTCGATCTGTTCGCTCATCCGGTTGAATGTTTTGGCCAGCATGCCGAATTCGTTATCCTGCGTCACCGGTATTGTGGTTCCATACTGTCCCTGCCCGATTTGAGCCGCCGTTCGTGTCAATAACCTGATAGGATGAATGATCAGCCTGGTAATGACTTCCGCTATCGAAATAATCATGATCATGATCAGAACACCTATGAACAGAAGATCGTTACGCAGGCCAGTCACCTGTTTAAGGGCGAGATCGGATTCGGCTTCAGAATACATCCACAGGATTGTTTCCCCCGATATGAAAGACTCGCGGACTCCAAACACGACCTTTTCCGGAACGGAAGGATTGACACTCAATCCCTGATAGATATATGTCGAATCCGGGTTGCCGTCATGAAATGAATCGTTATCATTTAATCGAATGTCTTTATATACCGAATCTCTGCCGATCAGACAATCGCCAATTAAACAATACGAATGAATCGTCTGGGTTTGCGCGCTGCGGATATCATCATGATTTAACACAAAACCGATGGCGCTGTACCAGGGCGCTTCAGTTGTATCGCGGAACAGGAAACTTGAACTATCGGCGGTCTCTGTAGCGGTAATCGCGGATTTCATTTTCCCTGAAAGACCCATGGACGTAATGTTCCTGATTTTAGCCGAATTGACAAAACGAAGCTCATCATATATTTTTTCAATGATAGTGTTTTTCGTTTTAAAATATGAATAAAAGCCAATAGCTGATAACGAAGAAAGCGCGACCAGGTAATACAGCAACATTAATTTATTTGTAATCGAATACCGGAACATAAAAAGCATTCAAAAAGTTTATTAAAATTAATCATTTTCCTGATAAAAACACATATTTATTGAATAAAAAAGGCTGTCCCGTAACGAACAGCCTTATTCGAGAATAATTTAAGGTTATTTGTTACAATACACCTTCGTCATAAGCCTTTTCACCGTGCAGGGTTTCGTCTAAACCTTTATGCTCTTCGTGTTCTTCCACTTTTACTTTGGTAATCATATTGATAATGATCAGCATCAGATACGTGAATACAAACGCATACGCGGATGCAATAACAACCGCCAGGATTTGCTTACCGAAGAAACCGGAACCGCCCATCCACAGCCCATCCGCACCGGCGCCATTTATAGCTTTAGACGCAAACACGCCTAAAAGAATGGTTCCCAGCACACCGCCGACGCCGTGAACTCCCCATACATCAAGGGCGTCATCCCATCTCATTTTATTTTTAAACTGCACGGCGATATAACACACGATTCCGGCCACGGTTCCGATAATCGGTGAAGCCCACACGGGAACAAAGCCGGCGCACGGCGTAATTGTCGCGAGCCCGGCGATCGAGCCGGTCAGCAAGCCGACAAATTTTGGTTTACGCTCCCTTGCCCATTCCACAAACAGCCACGCGATCGTGGCGAATGAGGCGGCGATATCGGTGTTTAAAAAGGCAAGCACTGTGACATTATCCACCTGGACTTCACTGCCGGCATTAAACCCATACCAGCCGAACCATAACAAACCGCTGCCGATAGCGACTAACGGAATACTGTTCGGCGTTGAATTTTTATCGACCCGGGCTCCCACATAAAATACGGCCGCCAGCGCCGCGAATCCCGCGGTAGCGTGAACGACAATGCCGCCTGCGAAATCAAGTACTCCCCACTGCGCGAGAATTCCGCCGCCCCAGATCATGTGTACAAACGGATAATATACCAGAACCTGCCATACCGTCAGGAATATCATATAGGCTTTAAAACTGACACGATTTACAAACGCACCTGTAATCAGCGCCGGGGTTATGATCGCGAACATCATCTGGTAGGCTACAAACACAAACTCAGGAATTTTGCCGTTGCCCGCCCAAATCGTATCAATGCTGATACCGTTCAAAAACGCCTTGTCCAGGTTTCCTATGATCCCGCCTTCTCCGCCGCTGAAGCATAATGAATATCCGAACAGGATCCAGAGAACCGTGGTCCATCCCAGCGACACAAAACTCTGTATCATGATCGCGAGAATGTTCCGTTTGGTCGCAAGTCCGCCGTAAAAGAACGCCAAACCCGGCGTCATCAGCATCACGAGGCTCGTGGCCAGCAACATAAAGCCGGTCGAGCCGGTATCTATTGACGCGATGCCCTCCTGCAATAATAGCAAAAGACTGCCTAAAACACTCATAATTCCGTCCATACCATTCCTTTAAAAATTAATTTTAATAACTTATCGTTTTAAACAAATGAATAATCAACTCCATATTCAATAGATGGATTGCTGATTTTTATGTGGTTTTTTTACTTATAAGATTCTAAGTGATTTTCTTACTTTTGAAAATATTTTCGACTTGGATTCAATAAAGTAATTAAAAAAGGATAATAAAGCTGACGATGACTCATCAATGTTATTGTTATCAATGGATTGATAAAAATATCAAAATTGCTGAAGAGCGATGAGTCGATTAATAATATCTTATAATGAAGATTTGATATGATGTGCTAATTTATAGGCTTCATTTAGATCTTGATGAACGCACGTAAAATGCCCCATTTTTCTTCCCGGACGGGGTTCTTTTTTTCCATATAAATGAAGTTTAACGTTTGGATGCTTCAGGATCTCTTCCCATTTCGGAACCGGATTCCAGATATCGCCGAGAAAATTCACCATCACGGCAGGGGTCAATAATGCTGTATCGCCAAGGGGTAACCCGCAAAGCGTCCGCACCTGCTGCTGGAACTGATTTGTGACGCAGGCATCGATGGTGTAATGCCCGCTGTTGTGAGGACGGGGAGCGATTTCATTGACGAGGATTCGGTCATCCGGCATGACGAACATCTCAATCGCCAGCACGCCGCAATAATCAAGGTTCTTCGCCACCGCTTCTCCTATCGCGATTGCTTTCTCCGCAAGATGTTTGGTTATACGGGCGGGTACGATGGACATGCTGAGAATGCCCTTTTCATGGATGTTTTCCGCCGGGGGATAAAAAACGATCGAACCATCATATCCCCGAGCGAGCAGGACGGATATCTCAAGTTTGAAATCAAGCATTTCTTCCAGAATGCACGGTACGCTGTTCATCGCCCGAAAGGCCTCGCGCGCTTCGATTTCATCCTTCACGATGTATTGCCCCTTGCCGTCGTATCCTAACTGCGCGTGCTTGAGAATCGCCGGAACATTGGTATGCGTCAGCCCATTGGCGATATCTTCCGATGAATTGACAATAAAAAATTTATTCGTTGGAATACTATACTGATCCAGAAACGATTTTTCTTTTCGCCTGTCCTGCGCGACAGACACAGCTTGCGCGGAAGGCCTTACGACAATATGTTCCGCGAGATAGGCCATGGTCTTCGCGGGAACGTTTTCGAATTCGGTGGTGACGGCTTTGCACAGACCGCATAATTTCCGCAGCGCGTCACGATCCTGATAGGGTTTTTGTATATGATGCTGCGCGAATTGTCCCGCGGGACTGTGCGGATCGGGATCAAGCACAACCACGTCATACCCCATGGTGATGGCCGCGACGGTAAACATGCGCCCCAGCTGGCCCCCGCCTAACACGCCAATCGTTTCGCCGGGAAGGATCATTCGGACTTCAATTCCGTTTTCAATACCATTTGCTCCTGTTCTTTCCTGAATTTCTGGAGCTTGTTATATAAGGCGTTGTCCTCATTGGCCAGCATCGCGACGGCGAAAAGAGCGGCGTTGATGGCGCCGGATTCGCCGATGGCAAACGTCGCGACCGGAACGCCTTTCGGCATCTGCACGATCGATAACAGCGAATCAAGGCCTTTAAGATATTTAGACGGAACCGGCACGCCTAAAACCGGGATAACGGCTTTCGCCGCGAGCATTCCGGGCAGATGCGCGGCGCCTCCGGCTCCCGCAATAATTCCCATCAGGCCCCGTGTCTTGGCGTTTTCGGCGTACTTGAAAAGAAGGTCCGGCGTCCGGTGGGCGGACACCACTTTCGTCTCGAACGGTACGCCGAACTGCTTCAGCACCGTCGCCGCATGACGCATCACATCCCAGTCGGACTCGCTTCCCATCACAATACCGATTTTTGGCGATTCCATATGTTTCTCCGCGTTTGTTTCTTTCTTTCATGTAAATATCTTAAACCTGATTTGATAATCAAGCGGAAAATGCAATACCCGGGTATCCCTTTGGAAATATTTTAAGTTTTTTGTCTTGAAAATGTTAGTTGTTTAAAATACATTAAGTTTGATTACCTGTTTTGTGTTATTGATATTTACTAAAGTATGGAGCCTTGTTATTTTGAATTTAGCGGTCTTCGGTTCCGGTAACGGATCAAACTGTAAAGCCATCCATAAGGCAATCCGTGAAAAAAAACTGAACGCCGTCATACGGGTAATCATCAGCGATCAGGAGCATGCCGGCATACTTGATTTCGGCCGAAGCCAGGACATTCCGTCCTTCCGTATTAACAGCGGACAATTTGCCTCGAAAGAAGGATTTTATGATAAACTGACCGGGATTCTCAGGGAACACCAGACTGAATTCATTGTCCTTGCCGGTTATTTGAAAAAAATAGGAACACCGTTGATTACCATGTTTCCGGATAAAATCATTAACATTCACCCCGCCCTGCTCCCCTCGTTCGGCGGGAAGGGCATGTACGGCCTGAAAGTTCACCAGGCCGTGATTGACGCAGGAGTGAAAGTCACCGGCATTACGGTTCATCTCGTGGACGGACAATATGATCACGGGCCGATTGTATTGCAGCGGACGCTGGAGGTTACTCCCGACGACACGCCGGAAACGCTTTCCGCGAAAGTTCTCACTCTTGAACACGAACATTATCACCGCGCAATCGGGTATTTCGCGGACAGTCGGTGTAAAGTCGCGGGACGCAAAGTTATCATTCATAAATTAATGTCATAAACCAAAAACCAAACAAGGAGAACGTGTTATGAAAATGTTCCGATGGTTCGCAATCAGCGCATTTGCCCTTGCGCTCATCACTTCCGCCGTGATGCCGCAGGGAAAAACGGGATTTGATACAGAGAAATCCAAAATCGCCATCCTCCCGTTCGAAGCGACGAAAATCGCCGAGCAGTACGGCTATAAAGGCACCATCCAGTGGGGAAAAGGCAACGTATCCTATGAAGAACGCGCCGATTCGCCTTTTTCAAGCGTTGAATCGATTATCGCTTTTGCCGAAGCCGCCACACAGCGCGCTGTGGATGCGTTTGTCGCCACTAAGCGATTTGTCGTGATCGACCGCACAGCGATGGAAAAAATCATGAAAGAACAGGACTTCCAGCTGACTGATAATGTCGATCCGAACAGTGTCGTCAACATCGGCGCTCTGCTCGGCGCGCAGTATATCGTGAACGGAAACGTTCTGACCGTCAGCACCAATCCGGCCTACGACCGCAAGAACCCGAACAAACTTCTCGGTTATTCGGGAACGGTTGAAATCCAGATCACCCTGATCGACGTCTCCACCGGCCAGGTCACCTCTTCCAAACGTTTAAAAGGTAGCACGGAAGTGGAAGGCAGCAAGGTTCTGGGTGTCGCCCTTCTCGAAGTTTATGAGTCCACACCGGCCAAAGCGGCTTATAAGGGACTCGGTGAAATCACCTCCGATATGAAAAAATGGCTGCGTGACGCTTTCCCGGTCATCGGAGACGTGTTCGAAATTACGAAACTTAAAAAAGAAGCTGCCGTCACTGTCACCATCACTTGCGGTAAAGATATTGGCGTGAAAAAAGACGATAAATTCAAGGTCTACGAGGAAAAACAAGTTGAAGTCAACGGCAAAATGATCAATAAGACCACTGATGTGGGAACACTGATTGTCAAGAAAGTCGAAGAAGACGGAGTTTTTTCTACGTGCACGGTTGAAAAGGGCGGAAAAGCGATCAAGGAAAAGATCGATGCCGGAGTGAAGCTGAAAGTGGTTTCCGTAAAAAAATAACTCATTGATCAATATTCATTGATTCATAAAAAGGTCAGCATTCGAAAGTGTGCTGGCCTTTTTTCCATATCGGGCTATTTCTTTACCCTATTGGTGTCAAACACTCCCGCAACGCGCATCATAGAAACATTCATGATCCTGTCGTTCTTGAGTTTCAGGTCACAGATCTTTCCCAGTGAGGAATAAGTGCCGCAATCGCGCAGAAGCGCATAATTGGATTTGAAACATAACAAAGCGCGGGTCTGCAGATCACAGATGTCCTTCAAATCATCCGGCGGCGATGAAATGAGTCCGAATAAACTGTCCATGTAAGCCGTATTATGATTCTCAACAAGGGCAAACGCCGGTCTGTTGATCTCAAACTGAATGACCTCGCACCAGTCTTGGCGGCCGCCCGCTTTTTCAACGAGCCGATCAAACCGATCGTCAAAATCCCTGCTCCGGATACCGATTTCAATCGAAAAAGCCAAGAGCCTTCCCTTGAACGGCGCGGTTTTTAACGAATCGATATTCCGGCCCTTGAGGTACTGAGGTTCTGATGTTCTGGAACAGCTTAACCCTGCAAGCAGCATAATACAGATGATGAGATAGAAGAATTGTTTTTTCATATTCAGTCTCTTATGTTTTTTATTTCGCGTTATTGATAAATAATTTTCAGGTCAATCTCAAGATATTTGATATTCAGGATTCAGCCAGTTCCGCATGATCCGCTCACCCATTGTGGTCATGACGGATTCCGGATGAAACTGAAGTCCGGTGATGTCATGCCGGCGATGACGAACCCCCATAACAATTCCATCCTCACTGACCGCCGTTACAACAAGCTCTTCCGGCATGCCTGTAGGATCAAGAGCCCAGGAATGATACACGCCCCCGTCAAAACTTTCCGGAAGATTCCTGAAAACCGGATCTTGGGGTTTTTTCACAATAACCCGTTGACTGATTCCATGATACACGCGATCAAGGTTTATCAGTTTCGCGCCGAAAAAACACCCGATTGCCTGGTGCCCGAGGCAAATACCAAGAATCCGTTTTGACCCCATTGCCGCCGGAAAAAACCATTTAAAATATTCATAATGCTCAGGCGTCTCCGGTCCCGGGGATAAAATAATTTCCTTAAACTTTTCTATCGTTTCTGGACTCACATTTCCATAGGATATCACGTCAATAAAATTGGATTGGCATTCTTCGGCAAGTTGCTTTAAATTGTACGTGAATGAATCGTGATGATCAATTAATAATACCATGGTTTCCTAACCTTTATGATTTCAGCCGCAGAACAAATCAATCAATTGTCCGCAGCGGGCATTCCTTTTATCTTCATCATTGATTTTGATTTTCGGATTCCTGTCATCGTTCCGATGAAGGATGCCGATCCGGACATCGTGCTTTTTGATTTTAACGGAACCACCAATGCCCCGCCCTTTTCGCCGGATCTGTCCCCGGTCAGGCTGCACAAACACCCGATTGCTTTTGAAATGTACAAAGATCAATTCAATAAAGTCAAACAGGAAATTCAGTCGGGCAATTCCTACCTGCTGAACCTGACCTGTTCAACGCCGGTAGATATCAATCTGAGCCTGAAGGATATTTTTTACCGCAGCCACGCGAAATACAAACTATGGCTTCGCGACGCCTGTGCAGTATTTTCTCCGGAAACCTTCATACGCACCCAAGGAACAACGGTTTCCGCGTATCCGATGAAAGGAACCATCGACGCGTCGTTGCCCGGGGCCCGTGAAATGATACTGAACGATCCCAAGGAAACAGCCGAGCATACTACGATCGTTGATCTGATGCGGAATGACCTCAGCATGATCGCCCGGGGAGTAAGAGTCAGGCGGTTCCGTTACATCGATGAAATTAAAACCTCTGATAAAGACCTTCTCCAGGTCAGCTCCGAAATTACGGGCGAGCTGCCGCACGATTTCAGAAATAACCTCGGAAATATCCTGTTCCGCCTTCTGCCTGCGGGATCCGTCAGCGGCGCTCCGAAAGAAAAAACCGTACAGATCATCCGTTCCGCGGAATCCCACCAGCGCGGATACTTCACGGGAGTCTGCGGCTGTTTCGACGGTCACCGGCTGGACAGTGGCGTCATGATCCGTTTCATAGAGCGCAACGGCGACCGGCTGATTTACAAAAGCGGCGGCGGAATCACTTCTATGAGCGATCCGGAAACCGAATACCGTGAAATGACCGATAAAGTATATGTCCCTTTTATTTGAAACGATCCGAATCCAGGAACGCGTTGTCCTTAACGCCGAGTTTCACTGTCAGCGCATGAACCGTACGCGGCGCGAATTATTCGGAGCCGCGAATGAGATCGATTTAGCCGGCGCTATCCGCATTCCGGAATCCGTACCCGGCAGCATCTGCAAATGCAAAGTGATTTATTCTCGGGACATTGTTGATATTATTTTTTCTGAATATCATCCGAGAACCGTTCGCACACTCCGGGTCGTAGACGCCGCCGGAATCGACTACCGTTATAAATGGCTCGACCGGACGGCCATTGACCGGCTTGTGAAGTCCGCCGGAACCGACGACATCATCCTGATGCGGAACGGATACGTTACTGACGCCTCATACGCGAATCTTGCGCTTTTCGACGGACAGCAGTGGATCACGCCGTCCGCGCCGCTTCTGCGGGGAACGATGAGAGAACAACTTATCCGGCGTGGAGTTTTACGCGAAGAACGGATCCCCTGCGATGACTTGTTCCGGATGAAATCCGTCAGGCTGATCAACGCCATGCTCGATTTCAAGTCATTTCCCGACATCCCCGTTGAGAACATTTTCCTCTGATGAACAAGCCTGCATGTTTTTCTGCACAGACGTTTTCAATATACTGGCCCGCCGCGGATCTTCAAAATCCCTTTTGATGTCTGCGATTTAGCTTTGTACAAAAACGAGGATGAACGAAAACTCATTTTATCGCTGAAACAATAATTGCGGGACTGCCGGGCAACAGGGGTTCTTTTTTATAATTTCCGAAAAATTCCGCCGACGAGAAACCGGCCTCCATTATTAAACCGTGCAATTCATTCCGAACGAGAGGATAGAGCCTGACCGATCCTTCAGTTTTCTGACCTGTGGATTTAATCATCAGCGAGGTCGTGAATAAAATCAGCTTGTCATCACCGTTATGCAGGTAGTTCCGTTCAAACCGGATTTCATCGTTGTCAATCGCCGGAAGAGAAGTTTGTCTCAGCGCAAGAATATGATCGTAGTTGACCGTCTGGATCAGCAGTTTTCCGTTTTGTTTCAGGGAGCCGTACGATTCGCGGAAAAAAGTCCTGCGCTCCGATATATGCGTCAGATGCGGTAAAGTATTCCCAAGGCATAATATTCCGTCGAAAAAACTATCGCCTGCGATTGCCCGCAGATCGGTCATGGTCCCGATACGAAACTCAGGACGGTTTCCAATGTTTTGATTTTTATTATCAGCCGTTCGTATCATGGCCGGATCGAGATCAAGACCAGTAACATAAAATCCGTTTTCCGTGAGTACGCGGGCCATCTGCCCCGTACTGCATCCGACATCAAGGATGTGACGCTGTTCGCCCGTGTTCTTCAGTTCAGTCAGTACGAAATTCAGGGGCTCCGGTTTCAGCGGAAATATTTTCTCGTAATAATCCGCGATGTCAGAATAGAAGGGATGATCAGATGGCGTTTTCATACACTACCTCTTCGAGGATCAATCCGGCGGCCGGCGCCGTATAACGGGCCTTCGTACGGTCCTGACTGTGAAGAATCGAACTAAAATCCGCTGCGGTAATGCGCTCCCTGCCGGCCTCAATCATGGTGCCGACAAGAGCCCTTACCATATTGTGCAAAAAGCGGTTGGCGCGTACTTCGAAAACGATCATCCCGTCCCGGAATGTCCAATCCGCCCGGATGACTTGACAGCGGTAATGACTGACCTCGGCATGGACGGAACAAAATGCCCGGAATGAATGATCACCGAGGCACATCTTCGCGGCACCGTTCATGACATCCAGTCTCAGCGTATGAGGATAGAACCAGCAATACTGCCTTCCGACGGCAACAGGTTCGGGGCTGAGATAATAACGATACATTCTTTCGCGGGCAGAAAACCTCGCATGAAATTCGTGAGGGACTTCTCCGAGCGACCTGATGCGGACGTCATGCGGAAGTACGGCATTCAGGCCTTTTTTCAGGTCAAAATCCGTAATCCGTTTTTCTATTTTAAAATTTCCCACCTGGCCGCGGGCATGAACTCCTGCGTCGGTCCGTCCGGCGCCGTTCACGGCCACGGATTCACGGGTAATTTCGAATACTGCTTTCTGGATCTCATCCTGAACGGTACGGGCGTTATTCTGAAACTGCCACCCGGAAAAATCCGTACCGTCGTATTCGATCATGATCCTGATATTCCGCATTCGCCCTTTGATTGATATGTACTGAGCCGCCTGGTCACGAAGACACAAAAACGCATTTAAGTTCTTAGGATCCTTGTGACAATTATTTTATCCAACACCGTTAAAAAAACAGCCTCATGTCACCATGAGGCTGAACAGCTTCAATTACTTGTTTTTCTTTTTATGACGGTCGCGACGTAATCGTTTTTTCCGTTTATGCGTGGCCATTTTTCTGCGTTTTCGTTTTTTTCCGCACGGCATGCTGATCCTGTCCTTTCTGAATGGTGGAATGAATTATTTATTTGAAATCATTTGTTTGTTTTTTCCGTTCGGTATCCTTAAGAATTTTCCGCAATTCGCTGGAGGGCTTGATTCTCGGCGTCCTGCGCCGGGGTAAGAACACGGTCTCGCCGGATTTGGGATTTCTTGCTTTTCTCGGTTCGCGGTTGATGATCCGGAAACTTCCGAGCCCGCGGATTTCCACCTCGTTTCCCTCCTTGAGGGCCTGCTGGATTGCGGATATGAAACCGTTGACCACGGTTTCCGTCTCGATGCGCGTGATGCCGGACGCCTCGGAAATGGTCTCGATAATATCGGATTTGGTGATGTTCATGACAATTTAAAATCCATACTGGTAACTGATTGCCGGATAGGTTTTGATGGCGGGCAGCCCGGTTTCCCTGCGGAGGTTTGACAATCCGTCCTCTTCAAACATCAGTTCGAACAAAGTGGGTTTATGTTTTTTATCCCGGACGATTTTCGGTTCCCCCTCGATCCCGGCCAGGTTCGCAGCGACCTGAACGGCGTCCTCATACGTACCCAGCATGTCGATCAGCCCGAGTTCTTTCGCCTGAAGGCCCGTATAAACCCGTCCGTCAGCGTAGTGCTTTACCTTAACGATATCCATCTCACGTTCTGATGCGACAGCCCCCACAAACTGATCGTAGGCGTTCATGACGAAATCCTGGAGGTACCGTGATTCGGCCATGGTCGTGTCCCGGAAAGGGCTGAGTATATCCTTGAAATTTCCGCTTTTTATCGTTGTGAACCGGATCCCGATTTTGTCGAGCATTTTGTCGACAATCGGGTACTGGATGATCACACCGATGCTGCCGGTTATCGTTCCCGGATTCGCGATGATCGTATCGGCCGGACAGGCGACATAATATCCCCCGGATGCGGCGACACTTCCCATTGTGGCAACGACAGGCTTGCCGGCCGCGCTTGTTTTTTTCACGGCTTCATATATTTCCTGAGAGGGCGCAATCCCCCCTCCGGGGCTGTCGATCCTGAAAACGATCGCACGGACCGAGGAATCGTCCCTGTACTTCTTGAACTGCCGGACGATGTCGCGTGAATCTTCAATGACACCTTCCAGTTCAATCACGGCGATGCGGTTGCCGAAACTGACATCGGGTTTAACGAGCATATATATCATCACCAAAAACAGGGAAATAAAGCAAAATCCGAACAGAATGAGCAGAACGATCGTTGTTTTATTTTTAGCCATGGGTCATCCAACCTTTAAATTGAATAAAAGTTAAACTTAAGTATACAAAAAAACAAGCTAAAATCAAATTTTTTTATTGAATATTTTCCGGCCTTTTAACAAGCCGATTTAGCCCGGCCAATCGCTTTTTGTCCCCAACCGCAATCAGGAATAAGCCTTCAGCGACTTTCAGAAAAACCCTGTACGGAAAACCTGCTTCACTTCCCGCAACCTTCAACGTAAAAAACAATCCTGCACACGGATTTATCTTTTCATTAATCAAACTTATTCCCATATTCAAAACATGCATAAAAACATCATCAAATACCGGCAATTCCATAACGAGTATAGTCCCTTAATGATTCTGTTAAACTAATAAAAAAATCCACTTTACGGAATGACATCTGCTTGTCCGGGTTTAATAAAAAACAAATCAGGTCAGGCGTAACAGCAAACTCAAAACCGTCATGAAACTCAACTTCCTCATTTTTTTTTCGACTGTATTAATACTGTATGGGCTGATCAATTATTATATATTTATCCGGGGTTGGCAGGGACTGGAAATGTTTCCGCAGTACAGGAAATGGTACATCGTTATTTTTCTTATAGCGGCCGTATCGTTTTTCACAGGCCGCATCCTGGAAAATTACTGGATATCCTTTGTCAGCGACATTCTGATATGGATAGGGTCATTCTGGCTGGCCGTGATGGTATATTTTTTCCTGTCGGTATTGCTGATTGATTTTTTTCGTGCACTAAATCATTTTTTTCCTTTTTTCCCGGAAGTTTTACGCACCCATTGGCTTTCTGCCAAGTGGGTTATGGTTTTGAGCGTATCGGGAATAGTCGCTCTGACAGTCGTCGCCGGCCGGATCAACGCGCTTCATCCCCGAATCACTGAAATGAACATCCATATCAGCAAAAATGCCGGAGTACGCAAGACGCTTCATGCCGTGGTCCTGTCTGATGTTCATCTGGGAACGATCATAGGACGTTCACGTCTTGCCAGGCTGATTGAAGAAACCGGGAAATTGGAACCAGACGTGATTTTATTCGCCGGTGACCTCCTCGATGAGGACCTGGCGCCGGTGATCCGTCACGATATCGGTTCGCTGCTGAAAACCATCCGTGCGCCGCTCGGGGTCTATGCAGTGACCGGCAATCACGAATACATCGGCGGGGCGGAACCGGCCTGTGAGTATCTGGCCGATCACGGAATCACGATGCTCCGGGACACGGCGGTTCTGATCCGGGATGAATTTTACCTGATCGGGCGAGAGGATATGAGCATCCGGTCTTTCGCGGGCAAACATCGGAAACCTCTTTCGGAAATCATGAAAAACCTTGATGTGTCCAGGCCGATGATCATGATGGACCACCAGCCGTTCCGGCTTTATGAAGCATCGGATCACGGAATCGACCTGCAGTTGTCAGGACATACGCACCACGGGCAGTTATGGCCGTTTAATTACATCACGACGATGATCTACGAACTGAGCGCGGGATATATGAAAAGCGGAACGACCCATTATTACGTTTCCACCGGAGCGGGAACCTGGGGTCCGCCTGTCCGGCTCGGCAGCCGCCCGGAAATCGTATCGCTGAGGATCACATTTCAGGAAAAAAACTGAATATCCTGCACACGCTCAGCCGTTTTTTGCGTTCCGGAAACTGACTTGACAAGTAACGCGTTGTTTCGTATTTTAAGAAAAGGTTTTACAAAAGCGATTTTATGCTGGTCATTGTCCTCGAAAAAGACGTTTCTGAAGAAACAATCCTCCTTGTGAAGAACGAGTTAATCCGTCTTGCAGGAACGGCCTTTGAAAACAGGTATCCCGGACAATTCGAGTTATTGGCGCCCGGAATCAGCCTCAACGGGGCCATGAAAACGATCCGGAGTCTCCGGGGAGTGACCGATGTATTCAGCGATCCGAACCCTTACCGCATGGTTACCCGGGCAAACTATCGGAACAACACGGCGGTCAGCGTGAAGGGAGCCGTTTTCGGGGAAAAGGCCCTGCAGGTCATCGCCGGGCCTTGCAGTGTGGAAAGCCGTGCCCAGATCCTCGATATCGCGCATGAGGTAAAGGAAGCGGGGGCGACTGTTCTCCGCGGCGGGGCGTTCAAGCCGCGCTCATCACCCTACAGTTTTCAGGGCCTTGGCGTCCCGGCGCTTGAGTATCTCGCTGAAGCCCGCGAAGCGACCGGCCTGCCGGTGGTGACCGAAGTGATCCATCCGGCGGATATCGAACGCGTGGTCCGGTATGCAGACATCCTCCAGGTCGGTTCCCGGAATTCGCAGAACATCCCTCTTCTCCAGGAACTCGGTAAAACATCCCATCCCGTGATCCTGAAACGGGGCATGATGATGACCGTTGAGGAATGGCTGATGGCCGCGGAATACGTGCTCCTGAACGGAAACCGGAATGTCATCCTCTGCGAGCGCGGCATCCGGACGTTTGAAACCACGACCCGGAATACGCTGGACCTTTCATCGGTTCCGGTGGTCAACCAGGCCAGCCATCTGCCGGTCATCGTCGATCCGAGCCACGCCGCGGGGCGCAGCGATATTATTCCGGCGTTGAGCCGGGCCGCCCTGGCTTCCGGAGCCGACGGACTGATGCTCGAGGTTCATCCCCGGCCGGAAGAAGCCCTATCCGACAGTGCTCAGGCCGTCACACCCTGTATGTTCGCTGAACTTATGAAGAGTCTTCAACAGGTCGCTGCCGCCTCAGGCCGGACCTTATAGGTAGGATCAACATGTCGCCCGATCATGAACTGATTGAAACTAGACTGAGTTCCGAGCCTCTTGCGAACGGATTGCTGCTCAAGGCATGGCGGGATTCGGTGCGTCTGCCGGACGGAACAACGGGCATCCGCGAATACATCCGGCATCCGGGCGCGGTCGTGATGGTTCCTCTTTTTCCTAACCGCGACACGATCCTCGTCAGGCAATACCGTTACGCACCTGAGAAAGTATTCACTGAACTGCCCGCCGGAAAACTGGACGGCGACGAACCCCGCGAAGAGGCCGTTCAGCGCGAACTGGCCGAGGAAACCGGCTACCGTTGCGGACGATTGATTCCATTATGCGATTTTTATCCATGCATCGGATACAGCGACGAACGCATGTGGCTGTACATCGCACTCGATCTCGAACCCGCTGACGCCTCAACGGATGACGATGAATTTATTATCCGTCACCGCCTGCCGTTTAACGAAGCCGTTCAGATGGTTTACCGCGGAGAAATCGACGATATGAAAACGATGCTGGGCATCCTGCTTGCCGATAAATATCTTCGGTACCATCCGCCGGAGGGAACTTTATGAGCGACGACCGTCCATGGGACAACGATTACGAGGAATCCGATGAGGAGCCGTGGAAACGAGACCACGACGCCTGGAAATCGGGCGATACCGGAAACGGACCGGAGTTTACGAGTGACTTGCCTTTCTCATTCAGTCGCCTGGGTGATGCTCCACCCGTATGGAACGAGGATAAATGGGAACTCTTCATCCAGCAGATGGACAAAAGCGGCCGGCATGTCATTGCCTATTACGAAAAATTCTGGAACTTTTCCGACCGGGACCGGATGGTGGAAGAGGCTATGGCCCTGTACTGTATCCGTGAGGCGTTCAGGGAAATATTCGGAAGAAGTCAAAAGAATTCCTATGTGCGTTATTTCCTCCGGCCGGAGCTTCTCGATATGGGATTGAACGCGATCGATTACCAGGATTTTTTTCATGCCAAGGAAAAGTCGCTGGCGAAAATGCCCGCGTTCCGTATGAACCGGGATTTTTACCGGCAAGCCAAGTACTGGTACCTCGGATTACCGGGCGGGCTTCGCTCTGACTCTGTCAAGAACGGACTGCTTCATCATGCCCTGACCGCATGCACCAAAATCGCAGGCGGACATATATTCGGTTACCAACCGTTCACGATCGGCGGAAATATCGCGCTTTGCAAAACAGCCCTCCGCCAGTCCCACCGGTCGGGTGAATGCCTGAAATCACTGCATGATTCCGGCATCCTTGCGGATTCCCACCATGATTACCTGACGAGATCGCATCATGATGCGAAAAACGCCACCGCCCTGAGAGTCGTGGAACTGCGCAATACACTGCGCCAACACCTCCTGTAACCCATGGTTCGACTATTGTTCCGACGTTTTCTTACCGCTATTCCCGTTTTATTCGGACTGCTGACGATTACGTTTTTTATTATCCGCCTTGCGCCCGGTGATCCTACGGCTTTGTATCAGGATCCCTCCATCGATCCGCGGGCGATGGACGAACTCCGTTTTCACCTGGGACTGGACGATCCCCTTCTCATCCAGTACGGCAAATGGCTTGGAGTGCTGTCCCCGTATCATGGAGTTCTGCAGGGCGAATGGGGATTATCTTTCAGCCGCCACGAACCCGTGTTTGACATCATTGCCGAAGCCGCTCCCAATACACTGCTGCTTACCGCGACGGCGCTCGGACTGGATCTTCTGGCGGGAATATCCTTAGGCCTGCTGGCGGCGCTGAACCGCGGACGCTGGATTGATCATGCCGTGCGGACTGCGGGCATGACTTTTTACGCCATGCCGCATTTCTGGCTGGCCCTGATGCTGATTTTGGCCTTTTCCATGTGGCTGGGCTGGCTGCCGGCTTCGCAGATGCATTCCGTCAACGCTGATCTGATGGATACCGGTGGATATGTCCGGGATCTTCTGCTTCATCTGATCCTGCCCGCCTCCGCCCTGGGCATTCCCGCAGGAGCTTCCACAGCCCGATATCTGCGGAATCACCTTCTTGAAGTGCTCCGGCAGGACTATATTCTTACGGCCCGAGCGAAAGGGCTGCCCGAAAGATCTGTAATCCTGAAGCACGCCCTTCCGAATGCCTTGCTACCCCTGATCACGCTTTTCGGGCTTTCCGTCCCGTTCCTGCTGAGCGGGGCAGTGATCACTGAAGTCGTGTTTGCATGGCCGGGAATGGGCCGCATGACCGTGGACGCCATTCTTGCGAGGGATTATCCCCTGGTCATTGCGGCGACGTTTATCGCAGGAACCATGGTCATCGCCGGAAACCTTCTGGCAGATTGCCTTTACGGATGGGCTGACCCGAGAATACGAAACCGCGAATCTTTTTGACAAAACAGCTCAAATGATACCCTTGGTCACCGAATTGTGTTCAATCATCCCTCAAGAATTGATTTTGAAAAAACTTATGATAGATTTTGATTAGCCGGATTATTTATTAAGGCAACATGAAGAAAAACGTAAAAATACGTTCGTTCTGGCCGGGAGTCATTATAGTGTTTACAGTTACCAATCTGCTGACACTCCTGATCACCCTGCAGTTTTATATTCGGTACGAACGGTTTTATAAAACGAAACTGACGTTTCTGGAAACGCTGGCTTATACGCTTCCGGACTGGTATTTATGGATGGCGCTCGGTCCTGTCGTTTATTGGTTAGCCGTTAAGTTCCCGGTCTCCAGGCAAAAATGGAAAACGCATATTCCGGTTCACCTGTTTGGAACTGTTGTCATTACCCTGTTTCAGAATATTTTAGTTATGACGTTTAACCTGATTATAGAGACGTCGAAAGGCGAGACGTTAGATTTCTGGCGAGCGTTTGAATATAATCTTTTAACCTACTTTCACTGGAACCTGATTTTGTACTGGGGAATCGTTGCGGCCAGTTATTCGGTGAATTACTACAAAAAATATCAGGAAACGGAAATCCGTTCCGCCCAGCTTTCCGCTCAATTGTCGCAGGCGCGCTTGCAGGCGCTCCGGATGCAGCTTCAGCCTCATTTTCTTTTTAACACTCTGAATACGATATCGTATTATACCTATGTTGATCCTAAAATATCCAATCGGATGGTTCAATTGCTCAGTGAACTTTTGCGGATGGTTCTGGAGCAGAATCAAAATGAAAGAATTCCGCTCAGAAAAGAAATTGAATTTCTCAGACAATACCTGGAAATTGAAACATTCCGTTTTCAGGATAAGTTAAGCGTGCAATGGAATGTAGATGAAAATGCCCTGGATGGACTTGTGCCATGCCTGATTCTTCAGCCGGCGGTCGAAAATGCCATGCGTCACGGAATATCCAGGCTCCCGTCTTCGGCCGTACTCAAGATTGGAGCCCATTGTAACGGCCCGTTTCTGAATCTTACAATATCCGACAACGGCCCCGGAATACCCCAATTGGACAATCACACATTTCGCGAAGGAATCGGACTCTCCAATACCCGCTCCCGGCTGTCACATCTGTACGGTGAAAACCACACCTTGCGCCTTATCAATCAAAAACCGGCCGGATTAGAAATTGAAATCATTATTCCGTATCAGGTAGAAAAGGTTCTGCAGGCATGAGCATCCGTGTCCTCATTGTTGACGATGAAAAACCGGCACGAGAGAAAATCAAACTGCTGCTGAAAAATCAGCCGGACATCGAAACTATCGGTGAAAGCGCGAACGGAGGCGAAGCGGTCGATCAAATCCGCTCCCTGAATCCGGACTTGATATTTCTCGATATCCAGATGCCCGTTCTGGACGGATTTGGCGTTCTCGAAACGATTGATCCCGCCCGGCTTCCCGTCATCATATTCGTAACCGCATTCGACCAGTATGCCATTCAGGCTTTTGAAGCCAATGCCATCGATTACCTGCTGAAACCCTATGATGAAAACAGGTTTAACCGGTCACTCATGAAAGCACGGCATTTCCTTCAGCCTCAGTTCAGGGAAGATCTGCAGAAACAGCTGCAACATTTTCTGGACCATGTAAATCCTATTCGCCCCTACCGAGAACGAGTGGTTATAAAAACCGATGAAGGATTTATCCTGATCAAAACCGGGGACATCGACTGGATCGAAGCGGCGGAGAATTATGTCAACGTTCATGCCGGTAAAGAAACGCATCTCATCCGTAAAACCATGCGGGAAACGGAGAAACAGCTTGACCCGGATAAATTCATCCGTATTCACCGGTCGATGATCGTCAATATCGAAAAAATCAAGCACGCAAAGCGATGGTTTAACGGCGAATATCAGATCACGCTTTTAAACGGCACGATATTAACCTCAAGCCGAGGTTACAGTGAACGGATTCAGAGTCTTTTTGGTTCGTCTTTATAAATCCTCATTAAAAATAATTTTAATTGTAGCAAATCGAATCCCATAAATTGGTATTCCGCGATTTGAAGTTGTCATCGGCCCGTCAACCAACCGCTTATTCCTGCCGTTTGTCACGGCAATAATGCCGCCGGTCACTCATTCATGTTTTTCGTAAACATACCGCTGTATATTCCGTTAGCAATAAAATGTAATGAACATTTGAAAAAATTAACCCTGGAGAAAGACATGAAAAACCGGAACCCATTATCTGAATCTCGGCCTATTATCTTGATGACAATCGTTTTGTTATTGGCCGGTGAATCCGTTTTCACGCAGGATACCGTCACCGATTATGACGGCAATGTATACAATACAGTCACTATCGGCACGCAGGTTTGGCTGAAGGAAAACCTCAAGTCGCTTCATTATTCCGATGGGACGCAGGTCCCGGGCGTCGTAGCGTATAATAACAGCGACAGTCTCGGAAATATTTATGGATTATTATACACATGGAACGCGGCTATGAAAAACAGCACGACTGCGGGCGCTCAGGGCGTGTGCCCATGCGAATGGCATGTGCCCACCGATCAGGAATGGACAACGCTAGAAAACTATCTCGGCGGAACCAGCGTGGCCGGCGGTAAAATGAAAGCCACGGGCACCGAACACTGGCAATCGCCCAATACAGGCGCCACCAACACCAGCGGCCTTACTATGCTGGGCGCGGGTGAGTGGGATGGTTATTACACTCCGCATATTTTTCAGTACTTGTATACAGCCGCGGTTTTATGGACATCCACCAATATATCGGCAAGCAAAGCCCGTGAACGCTATATGACTCATGATAACACGATGAGTGGTACCTATGACTGGTACAAGGTCATGAAATATTCGATCCGCTGCATCCGGAATACACCAGCCGTGGATATCCAGAATGACCGCAGTCAGATCAAATCATTCCGGCTGAACCAGAATTATCCGAATCCGTTCAATCCGACCACAACTATTTCATTCGATCTGCCGGTAAGAGCACATGTTCATATAAACATCTACAACATGATCGGTCAGGAAGTGAAGGAGTTGCTCAATCGGGAACTTCCGGCTGGCACTCACTCGGTCGAATGGAATGCTTCAGGCATGGCCAGCGGGATTTATTTGTACAAAATTTCCGGCGGCGGATATGAATCGGTCAAAAAGATGATTCTTACAAAATAGGTTGGCCGATGATAACTTCTCATCACGGGGTGGATCATGAAAAGCAACATTTGGATTACCTTCCTATGGATGTTCTTTAATTCAACCTCCGCTTTCTGCCAGTCTGCGCTCTACACAACCCGCATCGGTCAATGGGCGCAGGGACCCAGTTATGCCGTCGCTGTACAATATCCGTTTGCTTATATAAATAGCGGCTGCAATTTAAACATTATAAATGTTTCTGATCCCGCCAACCCTTTCATAACGGGGTCTCTTGAATTGCCGGGAGTGATACGCGGCGGCATTGGAGCACGCTCCCCCTACCTTTTTGTCTGCGATGATGAATTCGGTTTATATATTATTGACATCTCTGATTCGTCGCAGCCAATCATCACCGGTCATTATGACACGCCGGGTACGGCCTGGGATGTAACGGTCTCCGGCGATCTGGCGTACATTGCGGACGGCGAGCAGGGCCTGCAAATTATTAATATAGCCAATCCTTCCGTTCCTTGTTTTGCGGGCGCTTACAACACGCCAGGAAATTGCAGGATGGTCATAATTCGGGATTCACTGGCTTATGTGACTGACGGAGATAAAGGATTACGCATTATTAATATCACGAATCCTTACAACCCCCAGCAAATAGGATTCTATGATACTCCCGGCTGGGCGGACGGGATCTCGCTCAGGGATCAGTATGCATATATCGCAGACTGGAACGGCGGAGTCCGCGTACTTTCCGTACAAAACCCGGCGACTCCGGTTTCGGTCGGATCGCTGACCACTCCCGGAAACGCTGAAGGACTTGTGATCAGGGACAGCGTCGTACTTATCGCGAATGCGGATCACGGTTTGCAGGTCGCCTCTATTGCCAATCCGGTTTCGCCGGTGCTGATCGGTTCGTATGATACTCCCGGAAATTCGGAGAATATCGCGTTGTACGACAGTCTTGTTTTTATCGCCGATCTTGAAAGCGGCCTGCAGATCATCGATATCACGGAATCGTCAAACCCGGCCTGGCGAGGCAGATATCCGGCTTCGGGATTGTCGATGAATCTTTGTCTGTACGGATCCTATGCGTTACTGGCAAATAATGAACATGGTCTGATCATTTTTGACATTTCCGATTCAACACAACCTGCGGAAAACGGACATTTCGATACTCCGGGCACAGCAACCGGTATAGCCGCGGACTCCGGGTATTGTTACATCGCCGACGGTTCTGAAGGATTACGGATTATCAATATCACCGATCCGCTGCATCCCACGGAATTGGGATTTTACGATACGCCCGGAACCGCCATGGATATTGCCGTTACGGACAGCCTCGCGTATGTGGCGGATTTTGATCAGGGTTTAAGGGTCATCAGCATAGCCGATAAGGCACATCCGCATGAGATCAGCTATTACAACACGCCCGGTATGGCTTACGGCGTAGCAATCAAAGACACGATTGCATATGTCGCGGACTTATCTCGTGTGCGCATTGTGAACATCAAATACCCCTATAACCCATCCGAAATCGGTTCGTATGATACGCCGGGCTACGCTGTTTCGGTATTCTGTAAAGACACTTTGCTGTTTGTCGCGGACTACGGTTCCGGAATGCGCATACTGAATGTGAAGAATCCCGTTTCACCGGTCTCGGCTGGTTATTATGATACGCCGGGAAACGCTCAGGACGTGGCTGTAGAAGGTATATACGCATATGTCGCCGATGATTATGCCGGAGGATTGCAGGTACTTGACATCATTAATCCTGCTGCTCCGGTACTGGCCGGTTACTATCAGACATCCGGACTGGCGGTCGGTGTGGCTTTCAGGAACAATTGCGCATATATTGCCGATTATGATGGGGGATTGATCATAGTAAAAAATGACCTGGTTCTTTCAGCAGGAAACAAAGATCATAACGAACATTCATTTCTTCTAAAACCAAATTACCCGAATCCCTTCAATCCTTCCACCACATTATCTTTTTCTTTGCCGAGACAGGAACATGTGCAATTGACCCTATACAATTGTCTCGGCCAGAAAGTGAAAGAACTGGTTGACCGGATGTTGCCGGCAGGACATCATGAAATCATATGGGACGCATCGGGCATGGCCAGCGGGATTTATATTTGCAGGCTGAAGGCAGGCACATTTACGCAATCGAGAAAAATGACGCTTTTGAAATAACCTGGTATTTTTGATTAGAATTTGTAAAACAATTATTAACTTCCAGCGTATACATGATTGTGATTTTCTGTTCCTTCGCGGTTACCAAAAATTATTTCAGGTGTACGTTATGAAAATTTTGACTTTGTTTGCCTTTGGTTCTTTTTGCTTTTTTTTATTTCCGGCAAGCACGCTTAGTGCATCATTTTCCGGCCAGCAAAAAACACCCTCGTTCGCTGTGGTCACTTATGTCGCCGACTCCGATCAGGAACGTCAGGCCGCAGTTCTGATCAGCAGTCTCCGGCGTTTCGGGGGAGAATATTCTGAAAGCACCGTTTATGTCGTCATTTCAGATACGGCCAGCCTGCCCTGTCATTCTTTGAAATCGGAAAAAGTCATCCTTCTTCAGGCCGATATGCCGCTTGAAGCGGTCGGTTATCCCCTGGCGATCAAAGCGTATGCGGCGGCGCAGGCGGAACGTCTGGTAAAAAACAGGATCAAAACACTCGCCTGGTTCGATCCCGAAACGATCGTACTCGGACCGTTGAACGAACTGGAATTGTCCGCCAACGGCCAAACGGCGATCCGTCCGGTTTTTCTGGTCAACAACATCGGACTGCATCCGGATTCATCACTGAATCCTTACTGGGCACCCATCTACAAGACTAACCGTCTGGAAGCCAGGAAGGTGCCGGTGATCGAAACGGTCGGCGACGGAAAACCCGTACGCGCGTATTACAATTGCGAGATATTTTCTGTCAATCCCGGACTGGGAATTTTTAACGAATGGAGCCGACAGCTGACCGCTTTGCTCCGGGACAGTACCTATCAGAAGTCAGCATGCCAGGGATTCCTGCAGAAGCTATTTCTGCATCAGGCCGTACTGAGCGCGGTTATCGCTTCACGAGTATCACAGAATAAAATCCGCACGCTTCCTCTGACCTGCGGATATCCGGTGAATCTTCATCCGCGTTTTCCGGACGGAAAAAATATCGCAAAACTCGATTCTCTTTCCTGTGCAATTCTTGAAAACGTTTGGATCCAGAATCCCAACTGGATGGATATGTTCATAATCACAGAGCCGCACCGATCATGGCTGGAAAAAGCCTATATCCGGTTTCTGCAAATAGCGCCTGATATTTACCGTGTAGAGGGCTCCTGCAATTCCTATCTGGTTACAACCCAAGACGGCTCCGTTCTGATCGATCCCGCTGGAACGAATGACGTACCGCAATGGTTCTGTAAAATACTGACCGATCATCCGCTGAAAGCCATTCTTTTTACGCACGCGCATAATGACCATGTGGCGAAAACGGATCAATGGATTCAGGGATTGAACATTCCTGTTTTCGCACAGAGAAATCACACCGGACTGATACGCTATCACGATGAACTTTCCGGATTCTTCAGCAGGAAAAACGCCATCTGGTCGCGTAAACCTGTACAGAAAGATACAACGGTGAGTAAGCCTTCTCCCATTTATGCAAACACTTTTTTCGCCGATTCCATAACATATTCGCTCGGCGGTAACCGTTTTATAATGACCCACACACCCGGAGAAACACCGGATCACGCAACGATATGGATACCGGAACTTAATGCCGTTTTCGTGGGCGATAATTATTATGAGTACTTTATTAACAATTCCACATTTCGCGGTACCACGGTGCGTCCGGTTTCAGGCTATATTGCTGCGCTGGATAAGTCCCTATCGCTTACACCGGAATATTTCTTCATGGGCCACGGCGCGCCGGTCATCGGTCATAAAGCGGTTCAATCCTTAGTCGGTGACTTCCGCGATGCGCTGAAGTATATCTATGATGAAACTGTCAAAGGCATGAATGAGGGAAAAGATGTATACACGCTCATGAAGGAAATCCGATTACCGGCCCGATATCAGGTACGACCTTATTATGGAAAAGTTGAATGGACGGTTCGCGGACTGTATCATGAACTGACCAGCTGGTTCGATGAGAATCCCGCTTCGATGTATGCAGAACCGGTAAGCAGTATATATAAAGAACTGGTTGAAATGAGCGGCGGAGCCGATACGATGGCCGTCGGGGCTCAAAAAATGCTGGAAACTAAAGAATATGTAAAAGTACTGCATCTTACCGATATTATCCTGAAAACCAAACCCGGGCATGCGTCCTCGCTGGCAATCCGTAAAAAAGCTCTGCAGGCCTTAAAGCAGAGGAATTACATCGAGAACATCTGGCTCGATTACGGCATCCGGCAGACCGATGAGGCTTTAAAATAAATTCTCCCTGTTTGAAAGGAATAATGAAATGCTAAAATTCATTTTCGCGGTTGCGTTCTTGATTTTCTGTTACGGTTTTTTATCCGCTCAAAACATTCACCAAATGACCGCTGACGGAAAATCAGATTCCGTTCAATGGCTGATCAGGGAAAACCCGGACCTCACCAACAGCAAAAACACCGACGGGAAAACTCCGCTAATTATTGCTTTGGAAAAAGGACGTGACTCGATCGCTGAATTCCTGCTCAAGTCCGGTGCCGATATCAATCTCGGGACAAATTTTAAAACAATGCCTCTGCACTTCGCGGCGTTTTACAACCGGCTGGCTATTCTGAAAATATTGCTCGCAAAAGGCGCCGATATCAAAGCGCAAAACCAGCAGGGTTTCACGGCGCTTCATTTTGCCGCCTGGGGCGGACATAAAGAGATATGTTCTCTTTTGCTGGAAAAAGGTGCATGGCTTGAGGCAACGGACATCCAGAAAAGAACTCCATTGCTCATGGCCACTCAATCGGGGCTTTCCGGGCCAACAGAATTACTCATTGAAAAAGGCGCGAACCTCCGCGCGGCTGACCTGAACGGTTCAACGGTTTTTCATCATGCCGCTGAAAACGGTTTGACAAAAACTATTGAACCTTTTCTGACCGATGAAAAAGCAATACTGACAAAGGATCATTTCGGCCGCACCCCGCTTTACCTTGCCATGGCCGGAGGATACAAGGATATCGTCTATCCGGTCCTGACGAAAATCAAACCGCAATCAGACTATAAAACGGCTGAAGGAAACACCTATCTGCACGCGGCGGCGTTCGGAGGACTCGATTCGGTCGCGGCATTACTGATTCAGAACGGAAGTGATGTCAATGTAAAAAATGTTTTCGGTTTTACGCCGCTTCATATCGCCTCAAATCAGTCATCTGTAGCAATGCTTGAACTCCTGCTGAAATCCGGCGCCGATGTCAACATGAAAACACCGTCAGGGAAAGCGGCATGGCATATCGCAAAAGAAAAGGGCAATACGGATATCCGGAATTTGTTTATTGCGAATAAGGCCGACACATCTGACTTCACATTCACCCGTATGAAAGGGGATTTTCTTGGTATCAGGCTTCCGGGTAAAACACCGTTCCTTTTTGCGCCCGGAATCGTTTCCACACCGGATTTTAATGAACGGGATGTTGCATGGAATATAAGTCAGACCGAATTCCATTTCACTCGCTGGCCGATGAACCGATTATGGAATATCATGAGCATGTGCCAGGAAAAATTTTCATGGACGGCTCCGGAACCAGTATCTTTCTCTAAAAATTATTTATTCGCCGAGGCGTGCTTCTCCCCGGATGACGGACGCCTGTATTTTATCTCCAACCGTCCGCTCAGCGGGACAGGTCCTGCAGCCGCCTGGGAAATGTGGTACTGCAACCGGGCTGATACGGGATGGTCTTCCCCACGGTGGATGGGAAAAGATTTCACCGGCTGTTTTTATCCGTCATTTACCAACCACGGGCTGATGATTTTTACGGATAACAACAACGATCTTTTCAGCGCCGAACTCAAAGACGGCCGGTTTTCAGACATTCAGAAATTCGGTGACTCCGTCAACACGCCGCAGGCCGAATTCAACGCCTGCATCGCACCGGACGGCAGTTACATGATCATGACTTCCTACGGCTGGGGTGAAGGTTACGGCAGTGACGACCTGTATGTCACATTCCGGAAAAAAGACGGAAGCTGGACAACGCCTGAAAACATGGGGCCCGGGATCAATACGTTTGCCAAAGAGTATTGTCCTTCGGTCTCACGGGACGGAAAATTTCTGTTCTTCAGCAGCAGCCGCTACGGAACCGAGGACATTTTCTGGGTCAGCACGAAAATCATCGATGAAATGAAAAAGTAAGACTGTACCGAATTATGATGATGCTGGCCGCCTTGTACACGTTATTATCATGGATTGAAATTGCAAGCCCTGCTGCCAACGCTTGTCCGTCCTCTCAGGACAGTGTGGCACGGCAAGTCGTCCTGATGCAGTCGCGCAGAGAGAATCCAGTTTCAGTTCTGCTGCCGGAACCGTTTGATTCGGCGGAAACGTACCCTTTGCTGATTGCATTGCACGGCAAAGGCGGCGATGCGGCCCAGTTAACGGCTCTTTTCAGCCGCTACCGCGATAAGTCCGTGATGGTCGCCATACCGCAGGGCCAGTATCCCTCAGCCCACGGTACCGGGTATTCCTGGTTTTATGAGACACAAGACCGTTCCTTATGGGAAGAAGCGGACAGCCTGTGTGTTGATCATATCGTGGACGCAGCCCGTGAGGTCAGGACTCTCTTCAAGACCAGCCGTACCTTTATTATGGGTTTTTCGCAGGGCGCCGCCCTTGCATACATGACCGGCCTCAAAAATCCGGGAACGATCTCGGGGATCATAGCGGTTGCAGGAGCAATACCTGAAATCGACCGGCCCGGGTCGTTACTGAAATCCCGGGATATTCAGCAGGCCCAGTCCTTACGAATTCTTGTGGCACGGGGCAATGCGGATCCCCTGCTCAGCCGGAGCGATTTCATCCGGCAGGTCACCTTTTTCAGCCTTCGGGGGTTCACGGTATCGGATTTTGAATTCAGCGGAGGCCACACCTTACCCCATGAACTTCTGGAACATATGTTTGAGTGGATAGAAAATAAATGATCGGAAACCGATATGAATTTCCGGATATTCAACCCAATGATTTGCGGAATATTTTTTTTCCGGAAATTGTCTTCCGATAACCGCATTTTGTTCAGGCCGGTTTTAAGGATGTATTTTCGGCTTGAATATGAAAATAATTAACCTTATTCTTCGTGTTGTCATATGAAATTTTTTGGTTAAAAAATACAGGAACAAACCGATGAATGGATTTGAGGTTATCCGTAAAGATCAAAACGATATTTCCACGCTGTTTCTAAAGGGATATCTCGACGCGCATACCTACCCGAAATTCGAATCCGAGCTGCAGAAACTGGTCGATGAGAGGCGTTACAAAATCGTGGTTGATTTCCGCGACCTGGCTTACATTTCGAGCGCCGGACTCGGGGTCTTTATGGGATTCATCGAAACCGTCCGCGATCACTCGGGCGACATCAAATTGTGCACCATGACCCCCAAGGTATTCAAGGTTTTTGATCTTCTGGGATTTCCGACGATCTATGAAATACTCAGCACCGACCAGGACGCGATTACGCGGTTTGAATCCAGAACGAAACTGTAATCCGATGAACGAAATGATCCTCAATCACTCAGGAGACAGGGCGCGTGGCTAAGACGGATCCGAATTGCTTCAGCATGAAAATCCCGAGCCGGACGGATAACCTCGACGTCATCCGGGTTTTTATCGGCGATATCGCCCGCAAGGCCGGATTCAACGATGACGCCATCAGTGAAATCGAACTCGCCGTGGACGAAGCCTGCGCGAATGTGATCAAACACGCCTATCATTATGACGCGAACCAGCACATCGACATTATCGTGGAAACGAATTCCAGCAAACTAACCATCACCATCAGCGACCACGGCAAGGGCTTCGATCCGGAAAAGATCGAAAGCCCGGAAATGCGCATCCAGAAACACGCCCGCGGAGGCCTCGGTATCGCGCTGATCCGGAAAATCATGGACGAAGTGACCTTCCGGATCGATCCGGGAATCCGCAACGAAGTCCGGATGGTGAAATATTTCTGAACCCGGTCCGCATCCTGTCCTTACAAGAGCCCCGGCATCCTGTACAAGCAGAACAAGTTTTAATGATACCCCCCCGGTCTATTTAGATTTCCCGGACTCAATGGGCATATTACATTAAACAGAAATACCGTAAATGAGCCTTTTTTCCGTGCTGAGTGATCCGAACTTTCTGGAATCCATGCAGCGCTGGCTGTCCTTGGCAGTATTATATCCTGAACTTCATTATGTATTCCGGTATTTCCGGTTCAGCCGGTACCGTATCCGTCAGCCGGAAATCGTGACGGATGTTCCGTACAGGCTGGATCCCGGCCGGCAGCTCCCCGTATTGCTGCTCATCAAAGACGCCGACAGGTTTCCTGTTGATCTGTGGTCGCTTCGCATAACCGTTGGAAACGAAGAAAAAATGAGACAGGATTTTGAAATCAACGAATCTTTATCCGCTCCCTGGTGGCACAAGGTTTTTCATGCCGAAGTTCCGGATCATTTCCGCGGGCAGACCATCGCAGTGCAAACGGAAATCCGGTTCAGATCGGGCAAAAAAGAATGTACGGTGCTTCAGGATAATTTTCCCGGACTGAGCCATAAGCCCTTCATGGTTCACATCGCGCGCGAGCCTTTGCCGTGTCCCGGAGACTGGGCCATGGGGGAAATTCACATGCACAGTCATTACACATCCGATCAGGTGGAGTTTGGCATTCCGCCTGCGGCGGCCGCCGAACTCGTGAAAGCGATGGGCTTGTCATTCGCCGCTGTTACCGATCATTCCTACGACCTTGACGACGATGAGGGTAATTACCTGATCCGGAATCCGGGACTCCCGAAATGGAAAAAACTTCAGGATGAAATCCGGACTCTGAATGACAAAAACGATGGTTTTGTCCTGATACCGGGTGAAGAAGTCACGTGCCGGAACCTCCGCGGAAAAAATGTTCATTGTCTCGTTCTGAACGAGCCTGCATATATCCCCGGTTCCGGCGACAGCGCGGAAAAATGGTTCCGGACAAGATCGGAACATTCAATCTCTGACTTGCCGGGTCTTGTATCCGGGAACGCTTTGGTTATCGCGGCGCATCCGTCGGAATCGGTTCCTTTTCTGCAGAGAATCCTCATCAACCGCGGCAACTGGAGTCCGGACGATTGTGAAACGCGGGGACTGCACGGATTGCAGATTCTGAACGGCATCCGTAATGAATCGTTTTACGCCGGGCTGAACGAATGGGTACGACAACTGCTGGCCGGGCGCCGGATCTTCATTTTCGGCGGTAATGACGCTCACGGGAATTTCAGCCGCTTCCGGCAGGTCCGGTTTCCGATGATCGCGCTGGAGGAAAAAGACAGGTACCAGATTTTCGGCATGGCGAAAACGTGCGTACTGACCGGCAGCGGGGGGTTGTCACCGGACAGGCTTATGGAAGGACTCCGGCAGGGACGCGCCATCATTACCGACGGCCCGTTTATATCATTAAAAATATCGAATGAACGGAACGAAACCGAAATGACCGGAGGTCAGATCCGGGGTAACATGTTTTATATTAATATTGATTCCGTCTCAACGGAGGAATTCGGGCGTATTGAATCTGTCCGGCTGTTTCTCGGCGTCACCGGCGGCACGGAGAAATGTATTTCCGAATATCAGCCGCAGAATTACCGCTTTGACAGCCAGATCCGGTTGTCGAATATCATCAGCGGGTATGTCCGTGCGGAACTGGAAACGGAAAAAGGAAACTACTGTTATACCAATCCGGTATGGGTCAGTAAATAAAAAAAAGCTTGACAATACCGATTCTTTGATTTACCTCTTATATAGAGACTCTTTACTTTTATCTGATGAAGGTATCCGGTATAGTAGTTTCTTTATTTCTCTTCGAATACAAAATTTACATCTAAACTTGAATTAAGAGTCTCCGGGTTCTTTTTATCGTCGTAAGAAAAGGTTCCGTATTTTAATGTTTTAGATATAGTAAGACCATAATGTTTTATTTCTTCAAATATATAAAAGGGAGAGAAATATGATGAAGTCATTAATAAACTTTCCCAAACCGAAATCCAATAATCTGTTGCTGATTTACCTTATCATTTTTATGTATTCTATTAATGTCTCAGCCCAGATGAAATATTTGAAAACGAAAGATCACACAGTGTCCATATCAGCGGCGGCGGATTCACACAAGGCAGTCAGGCTGAACGCGAACCGGATGGATTACTGGGTTTCCAATAACGGCCATATCTTCAGGGACGAACTGAACGATCAATTTGGCATGAGCTGGGCCGATCCATACGGTTCTTTAATGTACGCCGGTGGATTTTATATAGGAGGAAAAAAACCTTTCCTTGCCGGAGACACCATTTCAGTTTCTGAAGTTGAATACCATACAGAATACCGTGCCGGTCGCATTCTCAACTTCGGCCCGATTGATTCTTTGATTACGGAAGATTCCTCATCCGGAAACGCGAGGGTGTTTGTCCTGCCGGAACACCATGCCATTTGGCCGCCGGAGGCGCCTCACGACTCTTTGGGAAATCCGATGAAATTGTCTGTGACCGATACATGGGCTGTGTTCAATGACCTTTCCGCCGGAAATGTTCCCGCTCCGTTTTCTCCAGCACCGAAACTGGGAATAGAAATTCAGCGCCAGACTTTTCAGTTTTCAGAATACCCGTTCGATTATTCTGTATTGGTTCGGATGCAAATTATCAATAAATCAAACCTGGTCTATGATTCCTGCTATTTCGGTATTTGGGCGGATCCGGATATCGGATCTGAATTTAATGAAGATCTTTGCACAGTGGATACCTCCCTGTCACTTCTTTCCGTATACTCCGATCCTTCAGGCGCTGATTCAAAAAACTCGGCGGCAGGCATTCTCATCCTTCAAACACCAACTGCCTTATCCGCGGGAACAGATTCTGTATATATTACAGGAATCAATGAATCGGGTTTTTATCAGCATTTGCGAACAGGGCGCCGTGCGACCGGATTCAGCGGAGCTGTCAGTTATCAGAGCGGATTCGATCCTAACGGAATAAACGGAAAAGTAGATTTATCGAGAAACTGGTATATGTCCGGTTTTGATCTTACGGGAAATCCGAAACTCGGCGGACCTTTTGACTTGTTATCGGGGGATTCTGTACCCGGAGACTACCGGATCGTTATTGGCATGGGGCCTTTCATATTTGCCGGCGGAGATACTCAGGAAGTCTGGTTGTCATTCATCGGTTCAAAATCAACTTCGAAAACAGGCGCAGTAGATTCTTTGCGGAATTATGCGCGCTTAATTCGCGACCGGTTCGGATCAAACATGAACGAAATCGTTGTCAGCATTCATGATGAACCAGTTCATCAGCGATCATCAATCGCGATGCTGAATAATTATCCCAATCCATTCAATCCTGCGACCGTGATTCATTATCATTTGAATCTGAACAGCCATGTCAGCCTGAAAATATATAACATATTGGGCCAAGAGGTATGTACTTTGATAAACGGTTATGAAGCAGCCGGATATAAACAGGTGATGTGGGACGGAAAAGATGATTCGGGAAGAGCCGTATGCAGCGGAATTTATGTTTCCCGGCTCAAGGCGGGAAAAAACGTGAAAACACAAAAGATGATGCTGATCAGATAGATTCGGTTAGCCGCATTCCGCAAAGATATTCATATACCAATTTATCATCTTTGAAGGTATATTTGCAGTATGTCTTTATACCGAGAGAAACTTCATATTTGAATTACTCCCCAAGCCGGATTACCCTGATTTCAACCTTAGCCGTTCCGGCCCCGATCATGCCGATTTCTTTTGCGGCGGATCTGGAAAGATCAATGATCCGTCCTTTCACAAAGGGTCCGCGGTCGTTGATGCGGACCTCGACGGATTTTCCGTTGGCAAGGCTGGTGACTTGAACCACCGTTCCGAAGGGATAGGTGCGGTGAGCCGCTGTCATTTTGTTCTGGTCAAAAATTTCCCCGTTTGCTGTTTTTCTTCCGTGGAATTTGTCCGCGTAAAAAGAGGCGATGCCGGTAACGGGTTCACCGTTTTCAGTGATTGAGTCCTTTTGAGGCCGCTTTACGGTCCGCTTGTTTCTCTGGTTCGAATGATATACCGGTTCGGGAACGCAGCCTGAGATTACTGCCGAAACAATCAAAATGTACAGGAAATTCCGGAGGATTGGACCATCCATTAATCATCGTCCTTATTGTCGTCGCGGGTTTTCAGTGAATCGTCCAAAACGGGCATTTCCTTTTTATCGGCTTCCTTGTTCATTTGCACTCCGGATGAATCGTTTTGCATTTCGCCGCCGCCTTGATTGGTTTCTATCTCTGATCCCGATTCCTTTTGATCATTTATGCCGGACAGAGAATCGGTTTTCACTGTATCGGCTTTTAAATTGATCCGGTTTGAATCCGCGGAGCTGTCGGAGGAATCGGCTGCCAAGTGCTTTCGGTACACGGAAAAATCCACTCTGACAAAATTTGTATCCACAAAAAATATTGTGGAATCCTCCGGTATATTTCTTCGAACGGCGAATTGCCTGATCTTATCTATGACTTTTCCGGCCAGCGGATGGCCGGGATGGCTGTAAGACAAAGTCCGATAGGCACGGAAAGCTTCGTCGCTGTTCCCGAGCCGTTCTTGGATCGTACCCATCATGAAGAAAGCCCGTCCCTGGTTGTCGGAAGTATCCCGGAGCGCGATCCCGCAGTATACAGCCAAGGCTTTATCATAATCCTCCAGGGCCAGCGCGTTTTCAGCTTCCAGGAAGAATGACTCCGAGGAATCCGCGGCGCTTTCCCCGGCTTCGAAGATCCGGCGGTATAAATGGGCGTAATTCCCTTCGGGAAAAGTCCTGTACGCTTTTTTAAGCGCGGGCAGGTACTGCGGCGGATTGATTTTCTCGGTCACCCCGGCAATGGCATACATGGCCGGTTCCGCCGATGATGTTCCCGCAAAACTGTCTGCGACAACGGAATAATAATGCAGCGCCGAATCGGGACGGCCGGCGGTATAGAAAAAGAAGTCGCCCAGATCGAAATAAAGAACGCCCAGCCTGTCGAAGCACCGGGGGATGTTACCCGTTAGGGAATCCCCGGAACGCAGGTTCCGCAGCCTTTCCCGTTCCTGCCGGAGAAACTGGAGGCGTTCCGTAAGCTCTTTATGTTCGATCACGGCTTCCTTAAAATCCTTTTCGAAAACGGATTTGACTGTCACGGTATCGGTTTTTTTTGTTTCCGTAAATGATTTCGAGTCATCTTTTCCCTTCACGGGTATGTCTTTCTCCTCTTCACCGTTGGATTCGAGGTCTTTCAGCCAGTCGAGGCTGTCCAGGTTCACGGTATCCATTATGGCCGTGATCCGGTCAGGATCACCGGTTGAATCCTTCTCTAATCCCGAATCAGAAACGGCGGCAGATGTTTCCAGCGTGTCAACGGGGCTTCCTGATGCGGTTACGGTATCGGTGACCACCGGTTCTGACAGGGAATCCGGATTTGCGAGCATAAGATTCATCCAGCGGATCAGTTCGTATTCTCCGCGGATGGTCTGCTGAAAGAAATCCATTTTCTGAAGCTGCATCAGCCGTTCCTCTGCCTGCGCCGTGAATGCCGACTGGGGATATCTGCTTTTCACGATATGATAATATTTTTTTGCCGTATCCGGACTCTGGTATACCGTGTCGTACAGAGTTCCCAGCATGAAATAAGCATCCCCGGTCACCTGGGGATTGCGGTAAGCGTCAATCGTGTATTTCAGCTGTTTTTCCGCTTCCTTATACCGTTTCTGCAGGAAAAGGATGTCGGCAATTTCAAATTCAGCCGTGACAAAATGATTTTTGAAGCGGTTGTCCCCGAGCAGTTTGTCCAGCAGGCGGATGGCGTCGTCAAATTTTTCCTGGTGTTTGAGCGTTCGCGCCGTCAGCAGCGTGACGTCAAACTGGTCCTGGACGGGGAGATCGAGGCGGCTCAGTTTTCTGAAGTACCGGTATGCGGTTCCGAAATCCTCCCGGTTGAAATACAGGATCGCGGTTTTGAAGCAGGCCTGGCGCCGGAGCGTGATCCGCCTTGCGAGCGAGTCGGCCGCTCTGAAGTCAGAAAGCGCCTCGTCGGGCCGGTTCTCGGAGAGGTGCTTTTCCCCGGTCAGCAGCCTGGCTTCCGCCAGAATATCCGGGTCCTCCGCCGAACCTGTGATTTCACGGAGAATTCCGTACGCGGATTCGGTCAGGTTGAGCTGAATCAGCGTTTTGGCATACCATAAACGGGCCTCGGCAGAAAAGCGGCTGTTCGGGTATTTCAGGAACAGGACTTCAAAACGGTTTTTGGCGTCGTAATAATCATTGCCGGTGCCGCGAAGGAAATGGGCTTTCCCGAGCAGAAGGATTGCATCCTCGACCCAGCGGCTTCCTTGATGCAGTACCACAACCTTGTTGCCTTTCTCGATCGCGGTGGTAAAAAAGGTTTTGGCGTCATCCGGGGTATTGATGTACATTTCGTCGAACCGGTCGGAAGTAATCGCCTGTCCGGGCTGGCGCTGAAGGGATTTCTGATCCCATGACCTCTCGACGGCAGCTTTACCGTTCTGAAAGGCCTTTCGGGCGTTGAAATAAGTATTGAAAAAAGCGCAGCCGCTCAGCCCGGAAATTGCCAGGCTGAACATGGCCAGTAAGATGAGACGTGGTTTCATTTATACGTTGATCCTTAGTCCGTCATAGGCTAAAAAAACGTTTTCCGGAAGCTCCGCGGAAACCGCGTGATGCTCAAGGTCGTGCGATATATGAGTCAGAAAAGTCCGGCCGGGCTGAATCCTCCGGACCGCTTCCAGCGCCTGCCCGAGGCTGAAATGCGTGGGATGCGGCCTGTACCGGAGACAATCCAATACCAGCGTATGGACATTCCGTAATTCAGGATAGGCCGTTTCAGGAATAAAACTGCAGTCGGTCATATACACAAAATCCCCGATGCGGTACGACAGAATCTGGTTTTGTCCGTGCATGACCGGAATAGGCTGAACCGGGATGGCGCCGATCCGGAAAATTCCGTCGATCGTTCTGAGGTCAATCATCGGGATTCCGCCCGGGAGGTCGGGATAGTCGAATACGTAGGAAAAGATCTGGCGTATTTCCCCGATGGTTTTAGGTGAAGCGTAGCACGGAATCTTTTTCTTCGGATCAAGCCGGTTAAGCGCGCGGATGTCATCGAGCCCGAAAACGTGGTCCGCATGAGCGTGCGTGAAGAAGATGGCGTCGAGATGCCGGATGCCGAATTTCAGGCATTGCTGCCGGAAATCAGTTGATGTATCGATCAGGATCTGGGTTCCGCCTGTCGTAATCAGCACGGAAGTCCTCAGCCGTTTGTTTTTATCTTCCTCTGACGCGCATGTCCGGCACTGGCATCCGATCAGAGGAACACCGTGCGACGTACCGGTGCCTAAAAATAAAATGTTCATGGAAAAATCTGGCAAGAATCTGTCCTTGTCGTTACGATTTTAATTCGTCGGATGAGATTTCGCCCGGAAAGAGAAATCCCTGCGCGCGGTAGACGTCGATAATGCCCTGAACTTTCCGGATATTGTCGATGATTTTATTCAGCTGGCTGTTGGAGTGCACCTGCAGGATGAAATCAATGACGTTCTCGTTTCCGGCGGTTTTCATTTCCGCGGAGGTGATATTGGTATCGAGCTGGGAAATCCTGTGAGTAATGTCGCTGAGAAAATTCTTGCGGTCATATCCGGAGACTTTCAGGTGGACCATGAAGGTATCGCTTTCCGAGACTTTCCATACGGCGTTGATGCCGCGTTCGGGTTCTTTCTTAACAGCTTCCACGATATTGGCGCAGTCTTTCCTGTGGATGTTGATGCCCTTGCCCTTGGTCACATAACCGAGGATCGGGTCGCCGGGAATCGGGTTGCAGCAGCTGGCGTAATGGATCATCATATTCTGCACCCCGTTGACGATGATCGAGGCCGTATGATGATGTTCCCTGCGGATCAGGCGGTTAAGCAGTGATTTTTTGTTGTCTGTTTTCGGGGCGGGAAGCGCGCCTGAGATTTTCTGAACAACGCTCCGCGCGGAATGGTTCCCGCGGCCGACGGAAGAAAAAAGCATATCCAGCGTTTCCAGTTTCATTTCCGCGGCGATTTCGTTCAGCCTGTCTCCGAGTTCCGGGAGGGCCGTTTTCACGCCCTGGGTTTTCAGTTCCTGCGCGAGGATTTCCTTTCCGAGGGAAATACTCTGTTCCATCTCGGAGTTACGGAAATATCGCTTGATTAGGTTTCGCGCCTTGCTGGTCTTGACGAATGCGAGCCAGTGGCGGCTCGGTGTCTGCTGATCCGAGGTCTTGATGTCCACCTGGTCCCCGCTGGAAAGTTCGTACTGCAGATTGACAATGCGCCCGTTGACTGTGGCGCCATAGCAATGCAGGCCGATATCTGAGTGAACGCAGAAGGCGAAATCGACCGGGGTCGCCCCGAGCGGTAACTGGTACAGATCGCCTTTCGGTGTAAAAACGAAAATCTCGTCCCGGTAAAGGTCGATTTTCAGTTCTTCAGCGAATTCGCCGGGTTCGGATTGCTGCTCGATCAGCTGCCGGATCCAGGTCAGGTGTTTGTCGAACTGGTTAGGCTGCAGGCGCTGTTCTTTGTAAAGCCAGTGGGCGGCGATGCCGTCTTCGGCGATCTGGTGCATCTCCCTGGACCGGATCTGGATTTCGACCCGCTGTCCGTCCGGGCCGACAACCGTCGTGTGGATCGACTGGTAGCCGTTAAGTTTCGGCGTGGCGATATAATCCTTGAACCGCTCGCTGACGGGCTTGTACGTGCTGTGCACGACGCCCAGCGCGTTGTAGCAGTCGGGTTTGTTCTCGACGATGACGCGGATCGCGAGCAGGTCATAGATTTCCTCGAACGGCTTTCCGCGCTTTTTCATCTTGTTGTATATGCTGAAAAAGTGCTTCGGCCGCCCTGTGATCTGGGCCTCGACATTGTAATCCGACAGCTTTTCCCGGATGGGCTTGCTGACCGTCTCAATGTACTGCTCCCGTTCGACGCGATTCTCGTTGATCCTTTGTGTCAGCTCCCTGTAAGCTTCGTTGTCCAGTGTTTTCAGCACAAGGTCTTCCAGTTCCCAGCGGATACGTGCCATGCCGAACCGGTGCGCGAGAGGAGCGTACACGTCGCGGGTTTCAATCGCGATCCGTTCCTGTTTTTTTTTCGGCAGGGAATCGATCGTCCGCATGTTGTGAAGCCTGTCGGCCAGCTTGATGATGATGACGCGTATGTCCTTGATCAGCGACAGGAGCATTTTCCGGTAATTCTCGCCCTGGGTCTGTTCTGTGCTCGTAAAAGCGATTCCGCCGATCTTGGTCACACCGTCCACCAGTGTCAGGATCGTGTCCCCGAACAGAGACTTGATTTCCTCCTGCGTTACGCTGGTGTCCTCGATCACATCGTGCAGAAACGCCGCAGCCAGGGTCTGCGCGTCCATTTTTTGCCGGACCAGGATTTTTACGACTTCGATCAGATGATCGAAATAGGGCACGCCGGATTTTCGTTTCTGCCCCTTGTGTTTTGTATAGCTGTAATGAAAAGCCGCGCTCAGCAGTTCGATGTCCGGCTTTTTTGTATAGGAAACGTAGTGCTCCACGATCTTTTGGAATTCATCGCGGTAATAGTCCCAGTCGTACGTGACATCAACGGAGTCTGGTTTTTTTTCGGTCTGGGTCCTCGCGGATGCGATAATTTCGGCTGCGGTAGACAGGGATTCAGAACGATTTGGATGGTCATCTGAATTCATCATGCAACTTTACAAAAACACTAAAGTTCAATTCAACTTACCATACAACAAGGCAGATTATCAGGGAACGGCTGTAAGAAAAAAACCGTTTCATGCCTTACGGCAAACAGATTTGTGGGTAATTGTATTGCGGTAAAAATATCTTGAATAAATAACATATTGTTTTGTTATATTAATATAATTAATATATAAAGTTATCACAAGAAAAATTTTCAGTTTTTTATTATTTTCGGTATTTTTTCATTCATTGACAGGAGTTACGGTATGATCATGCAGGGCAAGCAGGGACTGATAGTTGGAGTCGCGAATAAAGCAAGCATTGCGCATTCCATCGCGAAGAGTCTTCACCGGGAAGGCGCGCGTCTCGCGTTCACTTATCAGGGCGAACGTCTGAAAGACAACGTGCAGGAGATCGCCGGAGAACTGAACAGCAAGCTTGTCTATCCATGCGATGTGACCAAGCCTGAACAGGTCAGCCGGTTGTTTGAGTGGCTGCGGGAGGACATGCATTACCTCGATTTCCTGATCCATTCCATCGCATTCGCGGACAAGGAGGAACTGAAAAAAGATTTTCATTTATCGACCCGGGACGGGTTTCTTCAGGCTCAGGAAATCAGCGCATATTCTCTTCTGGCGCTGGCGCAGGCTGCGCTGCCAATGATGCGGCGCCGGGGAGGATCCATCGTCGCCCTGACTTATCTCGGATCGGTAAAGGTTGTTCCGAATTATCATCTGATGGGCGCGGCGAAAGCCTCGCTGGAATCGACCGTCCGTTACCTGGCAGCGGATCTGGGACATCTGGATATTCGGGTAAATGCCGTATCAGCGGGACCGATCAGCACGCTGGCGGCGAGGGCCGTACCGGGCTTCACGAAAATACTCGATATCATTCCCGAACGGGCGCCGCTGCGCAGGAATGTGGAACCCGACGAAGTGGGCGATACGGCGATGTTCCTATGCAGCCACTGGTCCAACGGAATCACAGGCGAAATTGTACATGTGGACTGCGGGTATCATGTCACGGGCATGTGATGAATCACGGTTGGCATTCCGGTTCTGATTCATTTATATTGTTTTGTCCTGGTTTTTGTATGTATTCTGCAGATACGGAAGAGATAAAAATTTATATCCTGATCTTTATGAAACCGCGGCCGTATCGCTGGAGGCAACAGTTCCGGTTCTCGTTCGGTTGAGTATCACAATTCATATTCCGCTTCAATATCATTCAGCGGATTAAATTGGGTATATTGTACAAAAGAATTCTTTTAATCTTCTGGGTCGGAATTCCGGGCAAAAATAATCCTGCGGCAAATGAATTTCATTTCAACTTTTCAATCTCCTGTTCCGCATATCCCTGCAATGCAAAAACCCGTACATGAACGTTTCCCGGACGAACAGGCGATTATACCCTTATGATTTTCTCTTTCTTTTCGTTGTTTTTATTTTTTTAGCCGGCTTCACAGTTTTCGATAATTCTCTACACGTTACTCGTATCAGTTCCCCAATCCACTTTCGATCCTCCAATTGGCTTTCAATGTAAAAACTGGGCTTTGCTCCCGGATAGGCCGGTAATTCAGTAGTTTTTCCGATAAACTTCCTGCCGGATTCGGTAGGTTTCACAAATAATTTATTATCGCTCACCAGCGCTACATAAACGCCGTCGCAATAGAGCAAATATTCGCCCATCATTTGTTTTATAGTGATGAGACCGGCCAATTCCATTTGATCAATAATGTAATCGACAAATTGTTTATCAGAAGGCATAATGCATTATCCTTATATTTTATAAAGTAGCATGGGCCATGTTTTTATAAAAACTACGGTTTGCTTAAATACGTTATTTGATCGTGCGCTCCGGATTGCAGTCGGACGAATTGATCGAACCGCAGTCCGTTCAAAGTGTTCTGTTTGAATTTATTGGACCCCTCCATTCTTTGAACCATACACGAAATCATGACTTTTATTCCCTCGGCATTTTCGACGCCGCTTCGATGGCTTCCTGTTTTGCCATTGCCTCACGGATTTCAGCGGCGCGTTTTTCAGCCGCTTTCGCCGCCTTGATGACCCGGTCGCGCTCTATCGAATCCAGCGTTTTCAGCCGGTCGGCGGCCAGCGTCCCGCTCTCGCCCGACGGTCTCAGACCGACCGCGTCAAGGCACAACCGTACGAATTCCTCGCGCCGGTCGGGATCGCTCAGAAACAATTCAGCTTTGACTAATTTCGCGAGTGAAACGAAATGATGATCAAACAATTTCAGCACGGAGTCGGCGGGAAGTTTCCGCGCGATAAACCACTCGTCATGATAAAACCAGCAGGCGATCATCGTGAGATTGATCCAATTTCGGTTAGCGCCGGTTTGATTCAGATGAAATTCCGCGAGTTTCTCACGGCTGGCCGTCACTCCGCAGGCTTCCCTCAGGCAATCGCCGATCACCGCTGGCGGAAAGATATCCGGGGCTGACTTTTTATCCGCGGGAAGAATGAATTCCTGCGGGCATTCCGCGAGCCGTCTCAGCAAATATTCTAACTGCGGACCTTCTTTTTTTACCGTCATATCGTATTTCCGTATTGTTTTCGGCTGAACGCGCGGGCGAACTGAACGAGTTCCGCCCAGTCGCGGATGGGGAAAATATCCCAGCCCTGCTTGTGCGCGCGCTTCAGATGTTTATCGTTTTGCCAGTCGGAATATAAATTCAGAACCATCGTTCCCCCGGCACGCCCTTTCTCCAATGCCATCGCGGAGATGTCCCAGCCGCTGTTGCCCTGTTCGTCCTTTTCGAACATTGTCGTCACGCCGTCGTCGGAGATGATCAGGATATGCGCTTTCCGGTCCTCCGGCTTACGCGGAAAATACGTGTCACGCAGTTTATGGATCGGGAACGCGGTGCCGTCGCCCAGATAGCCGGTCAGTATTCTCAGGATGGCCTGTTCATCGCGCACGAATCCCTGCGTCGTGTCAAACTGGTTCTTTCCGCTCCACAGCGTCGCCTGCACTTTCGCGCCCGCTCTCAGCGCGGAAAGGCTGATGATCGCCCCTGCCAGCGTCAGGTAGGATACTGAATGCTGGGGATTCGGCATCGAGCCGGAACAATCCACATACAAATCGAGATCGACGGGAATTTTCTCCGGCAAGGAACCTTCCGTCGTTCCATACACCTGCTCCACCGTCGTGTAACCCGGGATGACATACGGGCTGCGTATCGCCGATTCCGTCCAGTGGATCTGATCCACCGGGGAACCGATGTCCCAGACATCGAATCCTTCCGGCAAAGGTTCTTTGCTTTGCGGCTGGAGGATTACGGGAAAGGGTATGAGATGGGGCAGCGCCTGTTCCCTGTAATACCGCACGGCGATATCATGTTCGCTGAGATCCAGGCCGAGGCTTTTGATGATCTGTCCGTACTCGAACGGCTGACGGGCTTGTCCGCGGGATTGACCCGGTTGTGATTCATCCGCGGAACCTGAAAGATCTCCTGAACCTTCGGCGTCGTCATTGTCGTCAAACGCGGGATGCAGGTTGCCCTTCATCTCGCCCGGGTCGATAGTGCTGAGGCCGTCGGGGAAACCGTTTTCGCCGGTATTCATGGTATCCTGCCAGACGCTCATGATCTGCTGAACCGCGGCGCCTCCGTCCTTAAGGAGATACGGCATGCACAGCGCGGCGAAACGGCCGGAGCCGTCGAGCCAGTCGCGCGCGTAATTGCGGATCAGCCGTGCGCCGAGCTGGGCGTCGCCTTCGAGTTTATCGTCAATCGCGCCTTTGGCCAGCGATCCCTTGGGGGCGAGCCATAATATCTCGCAGATCCGCATGTAAAAGGTCCACATCGCGTCCGCGGACGAATCGTTGATCGTACGGTACACTCCCGCGATGTCCAGCTTGTGCTGACGGACGAGCCGGTCGTTGATCATCAGGTCGGTGTAAAGGTTCGCGATCATCGGCGCCAGGTATTCTTTGCCGGGCAATGCCCGCCTCATCCGCGCGATCATCCTCGCCTGGTCGCTCAGGTCGCCCGGGCAGTACACGTGATGCCCGATTTCATGACTCATGACCTCAAGGCCGAAACGCTCGAGCTTCAGTTTCTGCACGAGCCTCAGGCTGATCACGACAGCCTGGTCCGTCAGCCGTATCATCGCGAAGGATTGAGACAATAAGGCTTCTTTTTCGTCGTTGGCCGTGAAGCACCAGCGGGGTTCTGATAATTTGGTAAACCGGCTCCAGACGGCAAGAGCCTGCGGCCAGAGACGTTTCCATGCCGACTGGATTGATTGCAGAGGAATTTGAAATTCAACCGTCATGCCGGTACCGCCGCGATCAGGGTGATGGAATGTGAATAAGGATGCGTCACGGCGAATGTCCCGTTCAGCGCGGCATGGGAACTCGCGTTCGCTAATTCCGTGAAAACGCCGTCAAGATTGCCGTAACTGACGGTACCGTTCGGGAAATAAATGAAATCGCTTTTTGGACGGGCCGTTTCTGCGGATCCGGGATCGACAGGCAGGAACACTTGTCCGTAGCAATCCGCGTGCAATGTCCACGCCTGATCGCCGCAAACCGCGCGTAATTCTGATCCCGCGGTTACCACTTTCGGCGGACGTATGAACACTCCGCCGTATCCTGTAAATCGTCCGGCATGCGCGACTACGGATAATTTCAGCGGAGGCAAAATATTCAGAGCGGCTTGTTCGTGGCTGATCCAGGGATTATCCGTCATCCTCGCAAGAGCCGTATTTATTTTTTCCTGATCGCCGTCCGGTTTCAGGCGCAATAAACTCCGCTGAAGTTCGGGCGGCGAAGTTTGGATAATGTCCAGCGCTTTTGTTCTGTAATGAGCCATCCCGCTTTGCCACGCCGCGGCAAACCCCGCGCGGAGCAATTCATCGTACGTTTTACAGGAACCGCCGCAGTAAGTGACGGACTTCACCCAATCATCCGGCCGTGTGCCCGGTGTCGAGCAGAGTTGAATCAGCGCTCGCGTCATATGCCTTAAAAAATCACCGGGCTGATCCGCGAGAAAACCGGGCAATCCCGTGACGATGTCTTTGATATATATATCCAAACGTTCAAATTTTTTAATTCCTCCGAGAAAATTACTGCGCATCAGATCAAGTAACGAGATATAAAGCGCGTCCGTAACGCGTTCTACGGTTTCATCGGAATGATCCTGCAGACGGTCAACCGCGGGCGCGAGAATATCGAGCAGATAATACGTGAAGATTTCATGATCCAGCGAGGGTTTCGCGTTTCTCGCCATCATGAACAGCGAATTGTAGCGGCTGCGGTTTTTCCTGAGAATGGCGGCCAGCTGGCCGGAGATCAGGTTTTCCATTTCAGCCAGCGAAGATAATTGGTGTAACGCTGATGCAGGTATTTCAGTTTGAGAATGTCATCGAACATGTGGCCGTAAAGTTTGCGTCCCTTGCTCCAGTCGGCGAGTACGCGCTCGATTTTCACAAGCTGCGCCTTCACGTCTTTTTCCGGAACGCCTTCCAGTCCGCGGTTGAATACATCCTCAAGGTCTTTGACCGGATCCTGTCGGTCGAGATCGAGCCGGTCGTACTCGGCGCAGGAAAGGTCGAACAGTTTCCTGATCCAGCTTACATGATCCACGCGGTACACCGTTTGTCCGGGCTGTTCGAAGAACGGCGAGTCGGAATTCTGGATGAGCTTGTCGTGAAGAACGAACGGAATGATCTGCCGGACATCTTCGAACGACACTTCATCCGCGCCCCGGAAATACGCCATGGCCTTGACGAATATCATCACCGTCATGAACGACCGGACGGAAAGCCCGTTCTTCGTCTGGCTGCCGAGGTCCTTCAGCAAGTCTTTCCCGGTCTCGGCGGTCATCAGTGTTTTGAAATCGATTCCGGAAAGTTTGACCGTGTCTTTGGTTTTGTATTCGATCTGTTCGCCGCCGCCCTCGAATAATTCAAAATGGCTGGTGAAAAACTCGATGCGCCTCAGCAGTCCCGCCGGCAGGGCTATTTTCCGGATGTCTTTTCCGGCGGCGTCGAGTTCGGCTTCGGTGAAAATGATTTCTTTCGGGACGACCTCTTCCGGCTGGATATGATGCTCGACGCGGAACAGCAGTTCGTTCAGGAAACGGGTATTGAAATGCAGAGCCTGCACGATAATATCGATGCGGTCTCTCAGCGCCTCGATGACCTGGTAGGTTCCTCCGCCGGCGTCGTCGTTCGCAGTGAGGTACCACGCGGCTTCCGGGCATTCGTAGATCTGGTCGAGCATTTCGGCGTAATTGTCGGCGAGCACCGTCAGCAGGGCCGACTGTGTGCGCGTGGGTATGCGGTTGTACTCGTCGATGATTTTCACGCGCATGGTCAGCCATTTGCGCCACGCGATTCGGATATCGTCCATGGATTTCGCGCTGATCATGTCCGACGGCATGGGATTGCCGAGCAGGTCGGAGATCGTCATCTGCGGCTGGCCGTGCTGAATCGCGCGCCGGATTTCTTTCAGCGAATATCCTGCGAGAACGCCCATCAGTATGGCGCTGGCGGTCTTACCTCTTCCCGGGCCGCCGACGAGCAGGCAGCGCCGGCGTACCGCGAGATTCAGGAGCGGAAGAAGGATAAAGCTGGAGTAACTCTGTCCCGAAGGGAGAACGACTTTGGTTTTGGAATCGCCGAACGTAAACGACTGGTTCGGGCCGTCATTATATTCGATATCGTAAAACGGCGAGATGATCGCGTGATTGGTGATCCAGAAATACGCCTGACGGAGTTTCTCGTCAAGTCCGGATCCAGCCGCGGTTTCATCCGGGGCCTTTGAGGAATCATCCTGGTAGAGATCGGCAACGTCGAATTCCTTTTTAACGCTCGTTTTTGTGGGGTTGGTCGGTGATTCGGATATTTTTTTAATTGATTGTACGGGATCCATATAGACGCTCCGGGGGTTGTATATAATGTTACAATATACTAAGTTATTTTAATTCATAAAACTAAAATATATCAACGTTTATGGTTTCTAAAAAATATATAATCTAATATCATCATATTTTTGATAACATTTGTTTGACAATTTTATTGAAAAGCATTATGCTTTGTCATAATAAACTTAATCTATCAAAGATCAGCGGTCTTGATTATGCGTAAAGTATTTCTATTTCTTTTCTTCTTTAACTATGTGCAATTATTAGCTCAATCTGATACGACTGTTTCGATAATAGTATCATCAAATTATATTAATGCGAATATAATAATTGACGGTATTGAAACCGGCCTGACGACGCCTGCGGTTATTCACGGCGTACAAACCGGATCTCATAAAATAAAATTGAGCTGGAATTATCTCGTAACGGGTACAGAATACGCGGCGGAGGAAATTGTTGACGTGAAAAGGGATCGTGATTCATTTTATGTTGAATTCAAACCGGTAACCGTTGGTATTGTATGCAACGCCCAGAAGACCGAGTTATATTTAAATGGATTTCTCAAAGGTAATGGATCGGACATTGTCCTCGACAGCATCATTCCGGGCACTTATACAATGCATATCAAACAGCCGTTTGGAATTATTGCCGAGAAGAAAGTGTACTTCGCACCAAACAGTTCCGATTGTCCGGTTGAGTGTTTCGTATTTGGTAATCTGCATGTGACATCGGATGAGATTGACAATGTCCCTGTTTTCCTGAACGGCAAGATAACGGATCAATCTGTGCCGGCCGTATTTACTAAATTACTTGTCGGGGAATATGAGGCGTCTGTAAAAGTTAAAGGCGAAATTTTTTCAAAAAAAATTATTGTTAAACCGGATGAGGATGTGTACGTAACCATTAACCCAAAACAAATTGACAGAGAATCCCGTGAACAGAAGGCGATCAACGACAGTTTGTACAAAGCGCAAAAAAAAGCATTAGCCGCAAAAAAAAGACAAGATGAATTGAACAAAGAGCAAAATACGATAAATAGTAATGTTAATGAATACTATCGTTCAAAAATGAATGTTATTCTCGGCGGTAATTATTCATACGTGAATACGAAAAACAGCGAAGAAGATGGCGTGGGTGTTAATGTCGGTTTTGGTTACGATTACCCCATAAGGAAATTTGCACTTTTTCAATGTGAAATATCATACGCTAATAAATCGATTAAAAGAATGGATGAAACAAATACCATTAACATGATTTCCTTGTCACTAAACCTGAAAAAGTATTTTACTGGTTTGTTATATTTAAAAGGGGGAATTGAATTTGAGAAATTTTTAAATTATAAAAAATGGCCTTTTTTTTATGAGGAATCTCAACCAGGAGAGGATTTTTTTTTCAAAACATACCCTAACAAGTATTTTATTAATTATCATTTTAATATCGGAGTACATTTTTCAAAACGTTTTTATGGCGAGATTTCATTTTCGACCTCTCTTCAGAAATTTTGTGTCAAAGCCAAAGATTATAACAAAAAATTTCACACTCTGTATATGAATTATGGTTATTCAATCTATTTGTTCGGTCAGTAAACTTGAGGTGTTACGTTATAGATTGAAGATACAAGACCAGTTTGACCGTTGTTATATCAGATATAATTTGTTTAAAATCGTGGAATGCTTGTGATTTTGCCAAGATTCGGAGATAAACGACGTTGAACGATTATTGAATCAATGTTTTTAAACGCCACGCATCTTTCAACAGAAGAAATCATCATCTCACATGATGCCAGTCAAATATCCAGTATATCATTGCTTTGATTATGTCCGCGGGAACGGTACTGTTTTGCTTATAAAAATTTATTTCTTCAGTCGTATCAGCGAAAAAGGGGATCTGTTTGCGGGAATGGTATCGTTGAACATAATACTCTTTATACCGCTCAACAAATTCGATGCTGTTCTGATAGACACCGATATACGATAAAAATGATTTTTTGATTTCCGCTTCCGAATATCCCGGGAAATATTTCTGTATCACTTTGACGGCCCGGGTTTCACTTTTACCGTAATTCCCATACTCGACGAAATTACGGGTTACAAACAACAGGCGATCTTCAAAGGACAGTTTTCTGTGTTTAGGCATATGGCCGGTACCGGGTTCTTCCTGCGGAAGAATGTTGCCGGGTCAGAAATGAATCATATCATTTCCAGCAGGTTTTTCATGAAAAGGACGAATCCGCTGGCAACCAGCAGAAATATGATGAGGTATTTCACGGTATTTTCTTTCAGTTTCAGATCCACTCGTACTCCGATGGCCATGCCGGCGATGACTCCCGGGATAAGGATCAGCGCGTACTGAATGACTTCCGGAGACATGATGCCGGCGATGATATACGATATTAACCGGAACAGGTTATCGAATAAAAAGACACTGCAGATGTTGGCCCTAAACTCGTTTCGGCCGGAGGTCATCCGGTTCACGTATGCGATGATGGGGGCAGCAATCCCGTACAGTCCTGAAAGAAGGCCCGAAATAAGTCCTGTGGCAATCAGCACGGCTTTGTTTCCGGTTGCGGATGAATGGATCCTGTGGCGCCAGAGCATTTCCAGTCCCACGCCCGCGATCACGATGCCGAGCATGGCTTTGAGAAGATGATCCTCGGCCAGTTTCAGGAAGAGGACTCCGGGCACGGCTCCAAGCGCGAGCATGATCATCAGGGGAAAGATGATTTTCAGACGGATGTGATTGCGCTCACGCCATACGATATAAGCGTTGGTGGGCAGACTGAACAGCAGGTCCACGGGTGTTGTGATCCGGTTTGAAATGACGAACGAGAACAGAGGCGCCATGATCAGCGTATTGCCGAAACCGGTGATGCCTTTGATGAAATAGGCGATGAAAACGGCGAAAAGCAAATAAGAAATCTCGTACAATGAATCTTGCCCGGCTAGGTGTTGTTATAAAGTTTCATGTGCCTTTTAAGGAATTGCCCGGTATAGGATCCGGGGTGATCCATGACATGTTCCGGTGTTCCGGCCGTGACCAGGAATCCTCCGCGGTCCCCTCCTTCGGGGCCAAGGTCTATGATGTAATCCGCGCAGAGCATGACATCGGGGTTGTGCTCGATGACAAGAACGGTATGTCCGCTTTCGATCAGCCGGTTGAACACATGTATCAGCTTGGCGATATCGTCGAAATGCAGGCCTGTAGTGGGTTCATCGAGGATGTAAAGCGTGCGTCCGTTGCGGTGTTCTTCAAGATGCGCTGCCAGCTTGACGCGCTGGGCTTCGCCTCCGGACAGCGTGGTCGCCGACTGGCCCATTTGCAGGTATCCCAGTCCCACTTCCGCGAGAACGCTCAGTTTTTTCACTAATCGGGAATGATTCCTGAAAAATTCCAGCCCTTCGCTCACGGGCATGCTGAGCACGTCGTAAATACTTTTTCCCTGGTAATGGACTTCCAGCACCTCTTTCTTGAAACGCAATCCTTTGCAGTCCTCACAAGGCAGGGTGACGTCCGCAAGAAACTGCATTTCCACCTGGATTTCTCCGGCGCCTTCGCAGGTTTCGCATCGCCCCCCGGGTACGTTGAAGGAAAATGTTCCGGGTTTGTATCCCCGGACTTTCGACATCGGAAGATCCGCAAAAAGATCGCGGATTATGTCAAACGCCTTAATATAAGATACGGGATTGCTCCGGGATGTGCGGCCGATCGGTTGCTGGTCGACCAGTTCGACTGAACTGAATTTTTCTGCGCCCGTGATGGTTTGATGCTTACCGGTCCGGGAAGTCCATAATCCTTTTTGCTTCATCATGCCCGCATAAAGGATGTCGTGTACGAGCGTGCTTTTCCCTGAGCCGCTGACGCCGGTAATGCAGGTAATGATATCCGCAGGTATTCGGATATCGATATTTTTCAGGTTATGCTCCGCGGCCCCGCATATTTCGACCCATTCTGTCGCTTCGCGGCGGGTTTCGGGATAAGCGATAGTTTTTTGCCCGGAGAGGTACTTTCCGGTCAGGGATGTTCTGTGTTTCAGGATTTCCGAAATGTTTCCCTGTACGACAATCTCGCCTCCCAGTCTTCCTGCGCCCGGCCCCATATCGATGATCTGATCGGCGTGCTCCATCATGTCGCGGTCGTGTTCCACGACGATGACCGTGTTGCCGATGTTTCTCAGGTTCTTCAGGATGGTGATCAGCTTGTCATTGTCCCGCGGGTGCAGGCCGATGCTAGGTTCGTCCAGAATATACAGCGTACCGACCAGCGACGAACCGAGGGCTGTGGCGAGACTGATCCGCTGGGCTTCCCCGCCGGACAGGGTTGCGGCCAGCCGGTCACCGGTCAGGTAATCCAGCCCGACATTGCGGAGATAGGCCAGTCGCTTTCTGATTTCCTCCAGCACTCGCCTGGCTATGTCTCGGTCCATAGACGATAATTCGAGTCCGCTGAAGAACCGGTCAGCTTCCCCGATGGTCATAGCATGAACCTCGTGAAGGTTGCGCTCCCCGATGCGGACGCACAGGGCTTCCTTGCGGAGCCTCGATCCGCCGCAGTCCGAACAGGTTACATATCCCCTGTATTTGCTCAGCAAAATGCGGATATGCATTTTATACGTTTTGCTTTCAAGCCAGTCAAAAAAATCATAGATACCGTCGTAATCTTTTGTGCCGCGCAGAATGCCCTGGTATGCCTTCGCGGTCAGTTCCCGGACCGGGACATCCAGCGGAATATCGTATCTTCCGGCGTGTTTAACCAGCCTGCGCTGATAATCCGCATAGCCTTCCGTCGTCCAGGGCCTGATAGCGCCTTCCCTGAGCGTTTTATTGCGGTCGGGGATGACTAAATCAAGATCGATTTCGATTTTGTTTCCGAAACCCTGGCAGGCCGGACAGGCCCCGTATGGATTATTGAAAGAAAACAGCTTCGGCTCCGGTTCCGGATAGGAAATTTGGCACCGGTTGCATTCATAGTTGTTTGAAAAGTACAGGTCCCTGCCGTCCTGCAGTCTGACGGTCATTTTTCCGTGTCCGTAATGAAAAGCGGTCTCCACCGAATCAGCGAGCCTTATCGAGTTGTCCGGATGGATTGTAAGTCGGTCGACCAGGATTTCAGTTTCTTTTTGCCTGAATATCTTTTTCATGACCGCCTCGCTGAACTCGGTGACAGAACCGTTCAGGATGATCCGGTTAAAGCCCGATTCATTCATCAGGAGAATGTTTTTTTCGTTTACTTCAATCCTGAACAGTAGATACAGTTTCGTTCCCTCAGGGTACTCCATGATTTGCCGGACGATGTCCGAAACTGTGTCCTTACGTACCGGATCACCGCATTGTCCGCAGAAAGTCCGGCCGATCCGTCCGAACAGGAGCCTGTAATAATCATAAAGTTCCGTAACCGTAGCGACCGTAGACCTCGGATTTTTTGCGAGGGTTCGTTGCTGAATGGCCAGTGCCGGGCTGATGCCCCTGATAAAGTCCACCTCAGGCTTGTCCATTCTTTCGAGAAACTGTCTGGCATAGGCTGAAAGGGATTCCACATACCGTCTTTGCCCTTCGGCGTATAAAGTATCAAAAGCCAGGGATGATTTTCCGGATCCGCTCACGCCGGTAATGACGGTCAGTGTATTCCGCCGGATGGTAAGCGAGAGGTTTTTTAAATTATGAACCCTTGCGCCCTTGATTTCAATATTTTCGTTGCTCATAACCGGTTTTCAAAACGTTTGACTTCAAACCTGGGTTTTCTTACATTGATGGCGAATGGGATATAGATATAAATAGTGATTTTTTCAACTTTCTTTTTTTCCCTGGAGATATGCTGATGAAAACCATTCAGTCAGTGATGCTTGCAGCGGCTTTCTGCCTGCTCGTACCGTCCTGTGGCGATCGTAAGCCGGACAGGGATTACCGGAAGGATATGCGTGATTTTGTGGAGAATATCAGCATTTACAGCCGGTCATTTCAGGATGGCTTTATCCTCATAACGCAGAACGGGGTTGAAATCATATCACTGAACGGTGAGCCTGACGGTCCTCTCGCGGAGAGTTACCTTTCGAGAATCACCGGTGTCGCGCAGGAAGATTTGTTTTTCGGCTATCAGAACGATGATGTTCTGACACCGTTGCCCGAGCGGAATTACCTGATTGCTTATCTGGACCGCCTTAAATCCTATACGGAGCCGAAAATCGTGCTGACCGTCGATTATTGTTCTTCGCCGGCAAACATGGATTCCTCTTACGAGTGGAATTTCAGGAATAATTATGTCTCATTTGCGGCTCCGTCGCGCGAACTCGACCTGATACCCGCCTATCCTGAACAGCCATTCCGTGTAAATCCCAATTCCGTCAAAAGCATCACCACTGCGAAAAATTTTTTGTATCTGATCAATCCTGACCGGTTCGCCACGAAGAAATCCTATATATCCGCACTGGATACGGTTCGTTATGATGTTCTCATCATTGACCTTTTCTACAAAGACACTGTTTTGACAACTGATGACATAGACATCATCCGTTATAAACCGCCGAATATGCTTCCGAGGAAAGTACTTTGCTACATGAGCATAGGAGAAGCGGAGGATTACCGTTATTACTGGAATCCGGCCTGGAGAACGGATCCGCCGTCTTGGCTGGAGGATGAAAACCCTGAGTGGCCCGGTAATTACAAAGTACGGTATTGGGATAAAGAATGGCAAAATATTATTTACGGAAACAATCAATCCTACGTCAAAAAGATCATTGATGCGGGTTTTGACGGCGTATATCTGGACATCATTGAGGCGTTCGAATATTTTGAGTGACCGGGTTCAGTTTCCGGGATTAAGCCTGTAGATATCCCAGTCTGGCGACAGGACCGTATCAACCTTTGAATAATGACTGTGGATATAATGAATTACCGCATTCATGCTTTCGGGCATCTGATGATAAGGCGAACGGTAATTTTTCAGCCACCTTTTCCGTTTCACACTGTCCAGACTCGCGAAATTGCCGTTTTTCGTATCAATAATGAGAACCGGTTTATTTTCCCGGATGTCGCTTAAAAAGCGATCCACATGCGAATCGTTCACATAGCCGACACGGTATAACGGCCACTGGTAGGCATATTTCGAAGGTGATTTTCTGCCGGTCACAAGATTGATTCGGGTTTCGGCGCCCCACAGTAAAAGCCGGTCGTCCTGCTTTGTTCTGGTTTGGATAAATTCGATTACACCCGTTAAGGGTTCTTTTTTTATAATGAGATTTCTGTTGACATAACCGATCCACTGCCTGAATGATACCAGACTTATCAAAATCCAGATGATTATCAGCCCAAAATATCTCCATTTAAATTTTGTTTGAAGAATGGTATAAGCGAAATATCCTGCCAAAACGGAATACGGCGGCAGTAGTGAAAGATAATAATTGACATCGCTTCGCAGAGAAAGCAATACTAAGCCCGTTGTCGCTAAAAGACCGGTCAGAGCAATGATAACCGCCGGTTTTGCAGCGTCAGAAATATTTTTTCGTGTAATCGTGTTAATAAAAAACACAACGGCCATTAGTGATATGACGGGCAGACCGTAATAAACATTGTATGAAATTAAATTTAAAATATTTTTTAAACGAATAGCTGCCGATCCCGAGGAATAAGCGCTGTTGAATACGAATAACTGATCCCACATCTCGAATAACGCGCCGTGAATAAAAAAATAAATGACGAAAGGTATAACGACGCAAATAACTCCCCCGGAAATCCATAATGTTATTCCGGCCATTGATCTCCATTGTTTCAGCGTTCCAAACCGATAAAATAAATAAAGAATAACCGCCAGATGCAGGCCGATCAAATTCGGACGCAGACAGATTACGGCGCCTAATGTTAAACCGAATCCATAAATATATTTGGGCGTAAGCTGTTCGAGGATTTTCATACCTGAATACAAGCCGAGAAACTGAAAGAGCAAGCCGTATTCCTCACAGTAATTTCCTCCGTTCATCACCAGCGGTAATCCGCCCAGCCACGCTGAAGTTCCGAATACTGCAGCAAAATCTGAAAATAGCCGCTTCAAAATGGAATAACTCAGCAAAGCGGAAGAACATACAAAAAAAATCTCAATTATCCGAATACCCCACAAATGCCCTCCGCCGAGTAATATCCCGAAAGCATTTATAAAATACAGCAAAGGCCCTTTATGGTCAAACACATCGAGGTAAGGAATTTCTCCGTCCAGAATCATTTGGCCAATAGATAAAAAAACCCCGCTGTCGGTTCTGGGCACTTCATAACTGATTATGGGAAGGCAATAAGCGGCCAGCCCCGTAATTACCGCAAAATATAATAATTTGGTTTTCAGCATTTGCAGCGAAAGCGGAAACGGATGGTCTGAAGAAAAGATTTCACCGCCGCCTTGAATAATTTGAATTTCCGGATTGAAACCTCACCGGTCTGCCGCGGCTGATAAGCGATTTCCGTCTGAAACACCCTCATCCTGCAGCGCGATGCCATTCCGGATATAATCAGATTAGGGGCAAACGTATTTTCGGGAATGGACAAAAAAATATTTCTGAATTTATCATTCCTCATAAGCCGGTAGGGACAGTTGACGTCCCATACTCGCTTTCCGTAAAAACATTTCACGACCAGGCGGGACACCGCGCTGATAACGCGTCGGACAAGGGGCGACTGACGATTACTCCGGATGCCGATCAAAAAATCATAATTGTTGCGCTGTTCCCACAGGGCCTTGAAATTATCCGGGACCAGTTCATCATCCGAATCGATCTGAAAAACCCACTCCGCCTCACCCTGCCCGCGATACGCAAGCAGAATCGTGGGGCCATGACCGCTGTTGGTTTTATCATGTGCGATGATCCGGGGTATTTCGGCGGATATTGTCTTGATCTTCTGCAACGAATCGTCTTTCGATCCGTCATTGTATGCATGAATTTCATAATTGATCCCAAGCTGACCAAGTGTTTCACTCCATTTTTTCAAAACATTCTGTATGGAACCGGATTCATTATAAACCGGCATCACAACAGCTAATTCGCATTTCCTTGCGTTCATACTACCTCAATAAAAAAATGATGGCTATTCGTGTCCGGAAATAATCATATCGTTCGTTGGTCCGGCGTGATCATTATGTTTTAGTCGATCCGGATAAAATATATGGTTTTATCCTATTGTTGTATAGTTCTAAGCCTGTTTTAATCGTTTCATGCATGTCATAATACCGGTACTCGCCTAATCTTCCTCCCATGATCACATTAGGCAGCCCGGATGCTTTATCGCGGTATTTCAGTATCAGATTCTGGTTTTGCTCGTCGTTGATCGGATAAAACGGGTTACTTCCGCTATCCGTTTCGGAATATTCACGGACGATTAAAGTCTTGTCGTTTGGATAATTTCTTTCAGGATGTAAGTGCCGCGGCTCATGGATGCGCGTGTATGGGACTTCTTCTTCGGCATAATTCATCACGGAAGTACCCTGATAATCCTCCACGGGAACAATCTCGGATTCAAACCTCAGTGTCCGCCAGTCTAATTTCCCGTAACAATAATTAAAAAACTGATCGATCGGTCCGCTGTATACGATAAGTGTATCCGGTTTGATTTGTTTCTGTATCTGAAAATAATCGACATTCAGCCGAACACAGATGTTCTCGTGATCCAGCATTTTTTTGAATATGGCCGTGTAACCATGATACGGAATCCCCTGCCAGCGGCTGAAGTAATAACTTTCGTTGTAGTTTTTCCGGAACGGCAGCCGCTTCAAGACCGATTCGGGCATCTCCCGCGGATCTTTTTGCCATTGTTTTTTTGTATAGCCTTTTATAAAAGCCTCATACAAGGGCCTGCCGATCATCGTGACAGCTTTTTCCTCAAAATTGGAGGGCTGATTGATCGGTTCTTTTTGTATCTCCTTATTCAGAAATTCGTCTACTTCATACGGTTTCAGGCTGACGTTGTAAAAGCTGTTGATCGTTTCTAGATTGATCGGCATCTGGTAAACTTTATTCTTATAAGTCGTCAGCACCTGGTGGTAATAACTGTTAAATTCCGTAAAGCGGTTAATGTATTCCCAGACGACGGGATAGGGCGTATGAAAAATATGCGTTCCGTACTTATGAAATTCAATGCCCGTTTCCGGATCGATATCGGAAAAACAGTTGCCGCCGATATGATTGCGTTTGTCAATTACGAGAACTTTTTCATGCAGTTCATTTGCGATACGCTCGGCTATAACCGATCCGAAAAATCCCGCTCCCACGATTAAATATTGATAATCTCTGATTTCCATAAATCCCGGCTATTTCAATCCTTAAATTATTTAATATGAAATAAGTCTGCCGCACTTTCAAGTAAAATCTTCATTACCTGATCAACGGTTACCTGTTCGACCTTTTTTCCGTTCCGGATGACCGTGTGTTTTTTTCCATAGGGACCAATATGCTTGTCGTTCGTCGGCCCGAATATCGCGATCACGGGTATATCTACAGCCGCAGCCAGATGCATGATGCCCGAATCGTTGGAAATAAGGCAACGACAATAAGAAAGCGCGCAGGCGGTTTCTGCTAAATTCATTTTTCCGGAGAAATTCAGCGGCTTTTCGGTGAGTCCTGTATCGATGTGTTGCAGCTCTGCAATCTCATCTTTGCCGCCAACCAAAAGAATCTGAACGTCATATTTCTTTTTCAATTCATTCAGCAACTGCACATAATATTCGGGCGGCCATCGTTTGTAATAGGCCTTGGGATGGCATCCGGGATGTACGGCGATCAAAGGAAGTGATGGTTTATAACCTTCTTGTGATAATATCCGCTCAACAGATTGTCGACTATTCTGCGGTAATTCCAAAAGCGGAAATTCGATGCCTGAACTTTCTTGGACTTTCAGAACTTTTATTAAATCCAGATTGCAGTCAACCCGGTGCCGGTTTTCAGGAATCGTTTCAAGATGATGAAACAAAAAATCATAATTATTTATCCCGTGATGCGGAGAGCAATGTTTGATCCGGTACGGTATACCGGACAAAAACGGGATCAGTATCATGCGTATCGTATTGCTGGGAATGGCTCCGATGTAAAATTGAAATTTTTCGCTTCTTAACGATTTTAACAACCTGATATATTTGAATACAGACCGGTAATCATCAGCGCAAAAAATATTATTTATGAATGTAAAAGTCTGAAATAAGGGTATGGTGGAACGATTCGAAATGACGGATATGACCGCATCAGGAAAGTTACTGTGAACCGACTTCAGCAAAGGAATCGCCATCACTGCATCGCCGACTCCGGACGAAATATTGAATAATATTTTTTCACACCGGAGTAACATCTCCGGTGATCTTTTTTGACGAAAACAGGGTAAGGTTATCAATCTTACGGTCAGCCATAATATCAACCGTGGTATAAAGGTAAAAAAACCTGACATAGCGATTATTATCTGCTGTTCAGAGAATAAAATTCATTGATCTTTTTGCAAACAAACATGACGGTTTCCTCCGGCAGCTCAGGATACATCGGCAGCGCCAGAACTTCTTTGCAGGCCCGTTCCGCTTCAGGAAAATCGCCCGGTTTGTGATGAAACTCCATATTGGATTTCTGCAGATGCAGCGGGATCGGATAGTAGATATTGGTTTGGATGTCGTGCTGTTCCAGATAAGCCTGAAGTTCATCACGCTTTTTCGCGCGGACGACATAAACATGATAATTGGTACGGTAATTCTCGGGTTCAACTGGCATGGTAATGTAATCGGCCGGCAGATGTTCTTTATACAGATCAGCAAGAACACTCCGTTTTTGATTCCATTCATCAAGATGCTTCAGTTTGATTGTCAGATACGCCGCCTGCAGTTCGTCGAGCCTGGAATTCACTCCGTGAATGACCGTATTGTAAAGTGATTCCTGACCGTAATTTCTCAGAAGTTTCAGTTTATGATATAGTGATTCATCATCCGTAACGACGGCCCCGGCGTCCCCAACCGCGCCGAGATTTTTTGTAGGATAGAAACTGTAGCACCCCATGATGCTGTATTGACCTGATTTTTTTCCGTGATACAGACTGCCGTGCGACTGCGCGGCGTCTTCGATGACCGCTATGCCGTGTATGGATGCGGTTTCATTGATCCGGTTCATATCCGCCATGAGTCCGAATAAGTGAACAGGCATGATCGCTTTTGTTGACGCCGTAACGGCAGACCCTATATGATCCGGATTGATATTATACGTGGCGCGTTCGATATCAACAAATTTCGGTTTAGCTCCGGTCATCAGCACGGCCGATAGGGTTGGAATCGCTGTAAACGCCGGAATAATCACTTCGTCTCCTTTCCCGATCCCCAAAGCCAGCAGTGACAGATAAATCGCTTCAGTACCGGATGCGACGCCGGTACAATATTTCGTACCACAGTACTCCGCAAAACGGTTTTCAAATTCAACGAGCCGTTCACTCAGAATGTAACGGCCACTGGAAACCACCTGTTTCGTGACTTCAAGTATTTCATCCATCAGAGGCACATTTTCCTTTGTCAGGTCGCATCTCCAGATTTTCACAGGCAACTCCTTACAAATAATATTCTTTATTATTATTAAAAAAACCAATTGTGTGCAGTACCGCTTCCGACAAATTCAATTCTGGCATCCAAAAATATTTCTGAACAGCAATCGTATTATCCAGGATTACGTCCCCGACTTGAATATTTTTCAGGTGTTCCGGTAAGGACTTGAAATCAATCTTTGCTCCGGGAACTGCATCTTGTATAGCTCGTGCAAACTGAAGAATGGAAATTCCGATTCCGCCGATGTTGACAACGCTGAAAGGTTCAGATTTATTTTTAGCGACAGATAAAAGCCCGTCTATCAGATTATCTACGAATAAAGTATCACGCAGGGTTTCGCCTGTTCCGTAAATTTCCATCGGCTGGCCCGTTAAAGCCGATTCAATTAATTCACCGAATAAACCGATATCTCTCCCGCGAAGCCGCATCCGGGGACCGAATGTATTCGAAAAGCGTACACAGCAGACATGAACGTTCTGGCTGCTCGACATCCGGTAGTAATGTTCCGCGAGTAAAGTATGCATGCTGTAAAAATCGCGGGGATAGCATGGATCCGTTTCTTTCGTCGGATTCTGAAGCACAGCGCCGTAAACGCTGCGTGAACTTGAAAAAATAATTTTCAGAGGACGGTTCAGCGTTTGGCAGTAACGGACAAATTTCAGGTGCGCGGCGGCGTTCCGCTGATAATCGACAAAAGGATCAGCCATGCTTTCTTTGTGCGCGTTGACGGATGCCAGATTAAAAATCACATCCGTATCATTAAATAATTTTCCCCAGCTGTCAACATCAATCAGGTTTTCTCGTATTACCTGTATATTTTTTGTTTTGATTCCGGATAAATTATATTCATTGGCTCCGCTGTGTTCCAGGAAGGCGTCTACAATTGACAAAGAACGCACGGTATCAGCTAACCGGTCGGCCAGATGGCTACCGATAAAACCGGCTCCGCCGATGATGATGATGTTTTTATCCCGTAAATCAGGCACTTTATTTTCCCCATCGGTCAATAATAATTTTATAGGCATTCTCATACGCTTCGGCGACTTTAGCCCAGGAATAATCCGCGGCCATTTTTTTATTGTATTGTCCCATGGCGCGGGTTGAAGGAATATCCTGAAGAAGGTTGCACATCGAATCCGCTATGGCTTTGGCGTTATTATTTTCATAAACATAGCCGTTCACACCATTCTTAACTAGATCCTTATTACCGATATTATCCGATAAAATGACTGCAAGTCCGGAAGACATGGCGTCCATTGCGGATAATTCAAAGCCGCCTGAAAGGGCCGGAGAGATAAAGACGTCCGCGGCGCACAAATGATCAATGATAGCCTGAGAGGGCATACGCGGAATATGAGTAACCGGATCGGTTTCAACCGGTACTTCCCCGACGATGTGAAAATATTTCGTCAGCCCGCGCTGTTCGATTGGTTCTTTCATCTTTTCGGTCTCTAAACCGATGATCACGACTTTGAAATTATTATAGTGCTGTTGTGCTTCCTCAACGGCGTCGAGCATCAGGTGCATACCTTTGATTTTCGAATTGCGGCTGACCAGCACAAACATCAGTTCGTCGTCACGAATGCCGCAAGCGTTCCGGATATTCTGCCTTTCACCGGAGACAATTTCCTCATAGGGACTTCCGCTGACGGCATAAAACATTTTTTCAGGATTCGCGCCCATACCGAGCATGAGATTTTTGATATCATCGCAGGTATAAATCAATCCTGCGGCCTCATTGATTACTTGTTTTGTTTTTTCAACCGTTTCCGGATTAAGAAGATTGCCGTATTTCAGCGGCCGATATACTTTAATGTCGGCCCCTTGCGCAGTAGTGAAGCAGGGAACGTTCAGTTTCCTCTGCAAACGGATTCCCATACCGCCGGGTGGGTATAGGAAATTCGCGTGAATGACATCAAAGTTTATTTTTTTATGCAATGCGATGATAAACCGGTATTTCATCCAGTTATAAATATAGGGATACGATTTGTAATAATGAAGATCATAATTGAACTTCATATGCCTGATTTTAGGATAGATCTTATCCGTCAGCGGTATCACAACCTTGTGCCCGCGAAGCGATAAATATTTGGCCCAGAAATGCGCGGCAAATTCCCCGCCGCCGATGTTGGGGAAAAAATGATCGGTTAAAATTAAAATATTCATAAATCAACCGTTTTTTTATTATACCAATGTGAATTTGAACAATTCATTATTATGATTATTCACCCTTTTTCCCAATTGCAATTATTTTCCTGGTTGTAACTTCGGGACATTTAACCCGGCTTAAGCCATAAATCCATCTGTGCAGGCATCGTTCTAAATAATACTTGATCTTGGATCTTAACAGTATGGGTTTTTGCTGATAAAAAGTTAATTCTTTAAATCCGGACTGAAAAAATAAATGTCTCAGAGATCCTTCCGTAAAACCGGTTAAATGTGTAAAATCGTGATAAAACAACTGCGATCCGGTTAGATGAGAGAGATTACCTACCTTTATAATGAATATACCGTTCGGCGAAAGAAGTGAAAAACATAATTGAAAAATATCCAGAATATCTTTTTTCTCCAAATGCTCCAAAATATCAAAAGCGATAATGCAATCAGCCGTTTGCCGATCTTCCTGTTGTTTTTGCAGAAAAACAAGAACATCTTCATGGTTGATTTTGTTTGTAACATTTTGTCTGCACAAATCGACGGCTTCTTTGGAAATATCAACGCCGTAAAAATTATGATAACCGTTCTTTTGTAAATAATGCAACAGAAATCCAATACCTGAACCTAATTCCCAAATTCGAACATTTTTATCTTTCGGCAACAATTGAGGCATAAAAACAGAAAGACGCTTACATTCTTTTTCATAATGTTCCATCGTGAAACAAGCTTCTTTCAGAAAAAATTCACTGTAATATTTATTATACATTTGATTCATAAAAATCCATTACTTTTCGCTTTTTATTAATCCGGTTTTTGATAAAAATTTATTTTGAAAATCCTTGAACAACATTTTTTCCTCCGGACTGATCCTTAATACAATTGTAAACAGAACATAGATAACAATCAACAGCACAATCAAGATAATATTATAATAAAATGAGATCTGATATACGTAAAACAGATGCTTAATACCGTATATGATCAAGCCGGTTATAAGAGCAGCAAGAAAAGGCTTTATACAGCTTATCGAATAAGGATGGATTGCAAATAAATAGCGAATGAGAAACAACTGGCAAAAATTACTGAACATAATTGAAATCGAAGTGGCCAGCGCAGCCCCTGTAATCCCCCACCACTGAATAAAAAAGAAATTTAAAATTATATTCATTGCCGTCATAACCGTATTGCTGAAAAAAAGCAATCGTGGATTACCTGATAACGCCAGTATCGGATTGGTATGTCCCGTTAATGCCTGAAAGAAAAATCCGGCGCTCAATATCATCAGGCAGGTTGAGCCTCCGGAAAAATCCTTTCCGAATATGGACAGCAACTCAGCCGGGAAAATCAGCAGAATGAGCAGAATCGGCAATGTTATCAATAACACGATTTTAGTAACCTGCTTGTACAATGCCGCTACTTTCTGAATCTCGTTTCGTGCAAAATAATCAGATATGAAAGGCTGGAACATCTGCGCAGTGCTTCCAAGCGCCAGAAGAAGAAAAGGAGTAAATCTGAATGAAACTTCATAGATTCCGACTTCTGCAGCTGTACGAAAATAACCAATCATGATCCCGTCGGTTTGCTGTAAAACCAGGTCCACAAACATGGTCAAATACAGCGGCGTAGAATATTGAAGCATGTTTTTTTGATCCTCGCGGCTGAAAACCGAAGAAACCGATTTATCCCTTAGTGGCGGAAATAATTTTCTGACATGTATCCAGCCGGCCATGACTTGTATCCATGACGCGGCCAAAACGGCGATCATTACGCCGAGAACCCCGCCTCCGAAAATGTAAACGAAAAATAAAATGATAAGCTTGGAAACATTCGGATATATGTACTTGATCAGCGTCCTTATCTTGATGTCTTTCAGCGCGGCAAAAAAACCGGCAAACAAATACTGATAGGTATTCAGAACAATGGTTATTGATGCCAGATAAAGAATAAAAGCCATTTCCGGTTTTTTAAAAAAACTATTGGACAGATAATCCGTCAGTAAAATACAAACTGCAAAACAAAATATGCCTAAAACGGTTGTGACTTTAATAGAAAAATATAGGGCGCCTTTGATTTTTTCTGTTTTTTTATGAAACAAATAATTGGGTACAAATTTTATCAAGCCTTCATGCAGTCCCAGAAGCGGGAACATCCCGAAAATCCCGATCACGCTTGAAGCCAGAGCGAATAAACCGTATGTTTCCACTCCAAGTATTCTTGTATTCAGAATCCCGATCAGCGGACTCAGGAAATACTGACTTACAAAAACGCCTGTGGTCGAAATCGCCGCCCCTTTGACAACTGATTTTAACGCTTGTTGATCGTTACCCAGAAAAATATCCTGACTTTATTAAATTGCAATGTTTCGTAACTGATAAACCATCAATAACCCGGTTAAAACAAATACAAATATTTCCGCCCATTTATCTGACAATAATTTTATTATCCATTCCTTAACAACCCACATGCCTCCTATCAGCATTACGAGAAAAAACGGCTGATACATTGCAACAAAACGATTTAAAATAAAAAACATCAGATATAACCCAAGAACACTTATGGTTCCCCAGATCCACATCTGCCGGTCAATAGGTATTTTCATCAGACCTAATACTATTAAAAGGCTGCCGATTATTGAATAAGAAAACCATACTGATATGGTCAGTGATTTAAGGTTGGGAAAAATTCTTTCGTATAACTTATTTGGCGATTCTGAAAAATAATCACTGGCAGTCCGGGCTTCATCCGGATTGTTGATGATTCTTTCGATAATCGTATAACGGTACGGAATTTTATTCTCGCTGTATATTCCCGACTGATAAGGACTATCCATTTCACCCATCACAAGATTAGCATACGCTTTGCCGGAGAGCTGCCATTGGCCGGTCTGGCTTTTAAGAAAAAAAACATATGGAAAAATCATGATTGAAATTCCAGCTAGATAAATTACCGTGAATATCGTTTTTTTTATTACCGGCATTCTAATTTGAAAAATAAAAACCATCCACAGAACGCCCGCGATCCATAATCCCTCCGGACGTAAATAATACATACTCGATGCGACGACCGCAAGAAACGTGATGAACAAATACGAAACCTTAGTGATTTTATTCATGACGGATTTTTGGATCAACAGGATAGCAAAAAGCATAAGAAAACTTAAAAATACCGGCTCAACCCTTCCGGCCGCGGCGGAATGAATCATAACTGAATTACTGACATAAAGCAGGACGCCAATAATACAAAAGGACTGCTCCTTAAAAAAATATCCCAGAAAAAGATATAGAAGAAAAACGGTAATAATCCAAAACAGGATACTTGAAAATTTTATTGATAATTCCGGATTATTTAATATTTCATTTAGACCGCCAGCGATTACCGGAAAACCCGGAGGCATGAGAACATACGGTTTTTCGTTCAGCGATATGCCACTGCCGTTCCATATACTTTCGCCAACTTTCGCATAATCATAAGGATCATTTTCCCGAATATATTCCGTATCGTATAAGGAAAGATAAATCATCAGACACAGAATTGAAATAAAAAATAAAACGGAAATGAAGAGAAGAATATTATCCGATATATCTTTTTTCATTATTTCGGCATAAAGTTTTCTGATAAAAACCATTCCACAAAACGATTTATCCCCTCTTCGATATGGACGCCCGGATTATATCCGATGATTTGTTTTGCTTTTGTAATATCCGCGTTGGTCAACAGTACATCGCCGGGTTGCATCGCATGCCACTCAATAATTGCTTTTTTATTCAGTTCTTTTTCGATCAGATTGACAAGATCAATCAGGGTAATCGTTTTGGATTCCCCAAGATTGATGATTTCGTAACCTTTCAAAAATTTGATACAGCCCAGTACTCCCTGAACGATATCATCGATGTAGGTGTAATCGCGTGAGGTAGATCCGTTACCGAATAACTGAATAATTTCGTGGCTGTGAATTTTCCGCGTAAACTGATGAATCGCCATTTCCGGCCTCTGTCTTGGGCCATATACTGTAAAGAATCGCAGGCAAAAAGTTTCTATGCCATATAGATGATAATAAGTATAAGCCAAAACTTCGCAAGCTTTCTTTGTGGCAGCGTAAGGCGATATGGCGCAATCAACAGGGTCAGTTTCCTTGTAAGGAATATTATCGTTATTCCCGTACACCGATGATGACGAGGCTAATATTAATTTTTTCACCTGATAATTTCTCATCGCCTCCAGAACATTCAGCGTTCCCTCGACATTCACTTTCTGATACAACAAGGGATACTGTATCGACGGCCTTACACCGGCTTTAGCGGCCAGGTGGATGACAACGTCAATGGCATTGTTTTCAAATACCCGATTCAATTCGTCATCATTCAAGATATCAGCGCGAATCAGATGAAAATGTGAATATTCAAGGCAATCCAGCAAATTCTTTTCTTTAATTGCAGGATCATAGAAAGCGTCAAAATTATCCAGACAAAAAACTGAATAACCCTTATTCAATAAGGCTTCACAGACATGCGAACCTATGAATCCGGCTCCCCCGGTTACCAGGCAATTCATGAAACTTCCGTTTTATGTTTTTTATGTTTTTTCCCGCTCTTTGAACTTCCGTAGTATCCGTAATAGCCATGATACGCGTATTTGTAATACCCACGGCGTTCGACAGTAAAATCATTGAACACAATGCCGACAATATTTGTCCGCACATTTTTCAGGGCAGTTAAAGCCGCCTGTAACGCCTGTTTTTCAGTAATATTGTTTTTAACTACCAGTAAAACGCCGTCCACCCTGGAGGAAAGAATGATTGTATCGGTCAGAAGTAGGATTGGAGAGCTGTCGTAGATTACCATATCATATCTTTTTTCAAGCTCGCTCATGAGATGGCTCATCCGTATGGAGGAAAAGATCTCCGAATGATCGGTCGCATTCGTACCGGCTGTCAGCACGTGGAGATTATTAATCGACGTTGCCTGGATGGATTCGTCTATTCCTTTTTGGCTGATGATGATGTCCGCCAGTCCGGGGCTCTCATTGAGTTCAAACAAAAGATGATACTTTGGTTTACGGATATCCGCATCAACCAGGCACACCCTGATACCCATATCGGCAAAAGATATCGCAGTGTTTATGGATGTTGTCGTTTTACCCTCACCCGGCCCGGGACTGCTGATCAGCAATGATTTCAGCGGTTCGTCGATGTTGACAAACTGAATGTTGGTTCTGAGTGTACGGTAGCTTTCGGATACAAACGAACGCGGATTCAGCTGGGAGATCATTGCCTTTTTGCGCTGAATGTTCCGGTCATCACTTTCTTCCTGCCATTCTTTTTTAAACCCGAGTTTTTCAGGTAGGGACTTTATCTTTTTCCCGACGTCAATCGGCTCGTCAACATCGATATGAGGGATGGTACCGATGACCGGTAAATTTGTGAGGCCGCTGATATGGTTTTTATTTTTGATGGTATTGTCAAGATATTCGAGACCAAACGCCAAAGCGATACCGATCAGCAAGCCGAGAACCGATGAGATGAAGATATTGGTATATACACGTCTGTATATCGGAGATGGATTCTTAGCCGGATCAATGATCTTTAAATTGCCCGGACTTCCGTACATCTGCAGGGAAAACGACTCCCTCTGCTTGATGAGGGAATTAATGGTTTCGGTTAAAAACTGCTTGGAGCGTTCCAGACGGTTGATTTCAATGGCATCATTCAGCAGGTTCGGATGTTTATCCTCAAAATCCTTTATCATTCCTGCATACAGGCGAGACTGCCCTTTTAATATCAGCAGCTGCAGCTCTTCCTCATTTTTTTTGGTTAACACGCTTTTCCAGATAGAGTTCAAGTCTCCTGTAACTTTATTATCGCCGGATATGACGACTGTCGAAAGCAGGTTCACGTATTGTTCCTGTAAATCAGCAATCTGTTCATCTATTTGCTTCACTTCCCTGTCTTCGGATGCGGCAGAACCGAGCTGCTGATATATTCTGCTTTTTCTTTCCTGCAGGACTTCAAGTTGTGACTTTATCTTTTCTGATTCGATAGATTCCTTCTTCGGCAATTCCACGCTTCCGGTCATTCGCTTCTGAAGAGAATCCAGCTGAGACTGCAATGCCCGTATATTGGATGTCCCTATTTGTATCTGTATCTCCAGCTCTGCCAGCCGGTCTTTCATCAACACTACCTTGCTTAAGGGGCCTTCGCTTGCCTTTGAGCCGTACATGTCGATTTTTTTCTTCAAAGCCTGCAGGGTTAATTCTGTTTTCTCAAGATTGGCTGTGGTATTTGTCATTTGTTCGTCGATGAACGCAATACCGTTCTGCAGCCCTTCCTGGTCGATCTCGGCGGTCCTTGCCTTAAGGATAGTCGTTCCGACTTCAACGATTTTTCTAACCAAAAAAGGATCCGTACCCGACGCTGATATTTCAATGAACTGGTTTGATCCCATATATGGCCTCAGCCCTATTTGTCCTGTCGAAGCGCGGCTGACCGCAGCATCAGCGTAATCTTCATCGCGATTCTTAAGGATCTCTTTTTTCAATTCCTCTCTGAAACGATCGTTTAACAGCCCGGTAGAAAGAATGATTTCATAGTACCCCAGATCAAACGACTTGAAACCCTGATTCCGTCCTCCGATATCGAATCCCGGAACAACCGATGCGTTGTCAAAATATAAAATGGCGTATGTACGGTACACGGTCGGCTGATTCAGAGAATAATACGATACAACGCCGGTGAACAATAAAAACACGACCAACACGAGAAATTTGTGCTGGAAAATCACCCGGAGAATGGTCGTGGTATCTATTCCCTGTTTTATCTGAACGTCATCCATATCATACCTTCATTGGTTTATCTTCGTCCTGTCGAAACATAGCGCCATATAATATACGCGGATAATAGCGTTGTAGCGTAACCCAAAACAGTAAAAAATGTTTTCAGTGTGAATTTCTTAGCCGGAACAAATACAATATCCCCCGGCATTAGGAACGGAAGTTGTCCTCCCTTGGCCTTGAGAACCGTTTCAATGTCAACGATTTCCTCGGTCTGTGCCGCACCGATACGGCGGATGAGCTTGATATTTCTGATTGAAGCATCATCCCTCGGCCCGCCGGCCAAAAAGATCACGTCGATCAGATTAGCTCCCGGAAATAATTCATAATTACCCGGTCTTTGCACGGCGCCGAGAACATTCACAAACACAGCTCCGTAAATGGAAGGTACAAAAATGATGTCTCCTTCCTTCAGAGGGGGAAGGCGTTTAATATCCCCGGTTTCGACGATAATCGTCACCATCTCGACGATTTGCTCTTCGCGCAATCCCGTCGAAGGATCAATCCTGATCAGTCGAGTTTTATCCAGATCGCTTCGGTTGGTGGCTCCTCCTGCAGCCGCGATGGCTCCCTGCAGGGTATGGTTTTTCGGTATGATACGGGAACCCGGGCTGTTGACTTGACCCAAAATGATAACTTCAATGGTCTCTTCCTTCGCAAAACCGACAACCACTTCGGCGCGGGTTCCGATGTACTGGGATAATCGTGCTGACAGGATATTCGTCAATTGTTCAACCGTCAGACCATCTACCTTTATGTCTTTCATAAAAGGATATTTCATGGTCCCGTCTTGTTCAACGGATATAGTTTTCGGCAGTTCATCATGCCCGTAAACCGATATTTCCAGCTGATCTCCGGGATATATTTTTCGTGTCGCAGCGGCGTCATTTACGGATTTGACAAGCGATGTATCCTGAATGCCCTGATTCTGCCCGAACAAATGAAAAGGGCACATGGAAAAAACCGTTAACATGCATACATATTTCATCCCGTGTTTCATGTCGTCTCTTGCTGATTTGTGTCGTTGGATAAAGGCCGAAATGCCTCTTTAAAATTTAAATTGTTTTTGACGAAATAATACAGACCGATTCCCGTAAACACGATATAATTATATCCATGAATGATGATAGCGAAGGTCAGCGCCAGTTCCCGTTCGACTCCAAAAAGCATCAGGCTCTGCTTGGTCATCTCATGAAAAGTACCCACATAACCGGGAGCGGCCGGTATCATGATTGCGAAAGAAGCAAAGATCATACTTACCGTTGCATGTAAAAAATCCAACAGATTTTTTTCAGTCAGATCTAAAGCCAGAAACATAAGATAAAAAGAAATCATGTAAGTGAACCAGATCAGCATGCTCTGCACTAAAATCACAACGTGAGATTTCAATGATTTGATCATCGACATCCCGCTGATAAAAGATCCCAGCATTTCGTTCAGGCGGTGTCCTTTTTTCTCAGGCAGCCTTTTTGTAAGCTTACCAAAAAAAACAAGCGTCTGTTCTGTATGGTGAACCAGATAGTACCATATCACAATGCTGATAATGATTATGATCAGGATTAACAGACTTCCGCTTTGTATCCACGCAGGAAATGGAAACAGGATTAAACACAGCCCGAAAATAAGCATCAGCGTGATCACGTCGATCACCCGTTCAATGACAACCGAGCCCATCGTTGCGGATAATGATATTCCCTCATTACGTTTTAAGGGAATCGCCCTCATGAATTCACCGAGCCGGAACGGGAGGAGATTATTTACCATAAAACTCATCATCATGACAGTATAAAGCCGGTATACCGGTAAATCAGCGACGGGTTTCATCAGATACTGCCACCGGACTGCCCTGAGCCAGCAACTGAACAAGTTCGTTGCAACCGATACGAAAACCCAGAAATAATTGACCTGTCCGAATGTCCGCCCGACTTCCGAAAAATCAACTCCCCGGGCCGCAAGCCATATAAACACAGCGCTGATCAGAATATTGATGAATAACCAAACTTTCTTTTTCAAAAACAGGCTCCCTTATCGCAAATCGATCACATCCATGCCGGATTCAGTTTTGAACTCAAATTTATTCAAGTCCATCGCTTTATCTAAAAGGATTTGGGTGAATATGTAAGAGATAGAATTCCCTTCCAGATCCGTATATTCAAACCGTTCGGCAATCCAGGTATCCGAAGGAATCCAGACTTTCATGTTCTGCACAAAATCATCCTTGTCCTTTGGAAGCATTTTTAAGATGTAAAATTCTCTTCCTTTCAGGGTTTCATGCGATATGATCTCGGCAATAAACTGATCCAGGTATTCGTAAAGAAAATATTTGGGCATGAACAGGCTCTTGCTTTTGGGTTTGAGCTTGTCGATGATGACCTGGTTATTCGCCTCAGAATACTGCCATACCGTTTCACCGTTGGTGATATTCAGTTGCTGGCCAAGTTCATACCGGACGTTGTTTTCTTTTTTGAAATACATGACTCCCTGCAGGCTCTGGCTTTTACCGGTCAGTTTCCATCGGAAAGTATAATCGAACCGGACATTCATGTTGTCGATGCTTTTGAATTTTTTCTGGACTTTTTTAATGATGGACGGCGCGTCTTCTCCCGCCTGCAGAAGACCAAACGGGAAACAAAAACCGATAAAAACAAACGCCTGAATAATTAAACGCATAAAAACCTGTATTCTTTCATATGATGACATTATACAACAAAAAAACTAATTGTTCATTATATTTTATACTTTGTAATATCCGACTCCGTGATGAGCAACTGGCGCGGTTTTCCGCCGTCGGGAGCGCTGACCACGCCGTTCCTCTCAAGCTGGTCGATGATTCTTGCCGCGCGGGCATAACCGATGCTGAGTCTGCGCTGCAGCAGCGAAGCTGATCCCTGGTTATATTTTACCACGATTTCAAGTGCGTCGTTGTACAGGGCGTCAAAGTCATCCCCGAACGGATCGTTGCCCGCCTCGTCTTTTAGTTCCTCACGGATAACAAAATCCTTTCTTGGAAACGCGGGCATACGGCTGATGTAATCCACGATCTGTTCGGTTTCTCTGGTTGATGTAAAAGCGTTCTGAATACGGGTCGGCATGTGTCCCGGCGGAAGATACAGCATGTCTCCCCGGCCCAGCAGCAGTTCCGCACCGCTCATATCGAGAATAGTACGCGAATCGATCTTGCTCCGTACCTGATAAGCAATTCGAGCGGGAAAATTGGCTTTAATCAAACCGGTCAATACATCCACGGAAGGACGCTGTGTCGCAACAATCAGATGAATACCCACCGCGCGCGCCATCTGCGCCAGACGGGTAATCGACGTCTCGACCTCCCTCGGCGCAGTCATCATCAGGTCAGCAAGCTCATCGATGATCGTGATAATGTATTCCAGTTTACAGAAGTCGTATTTTCCGTCATCGGGCAGATCGCCGTCCTGCCATCGTTTATTGTAATCTTCAATATTTCGAACGTTGGCATGGGCGAGAAGTTCATACCGCCACTCCATTTCCTCCACCAGTGCCTTAAGAATTTGTTTGGCGTTTTCAGGTTTTGTGATAACGTCCTCAATCACTTCACCCGCGGAGTTCTTCAGGCAGATTAAATGATGGTTCTTCAGTTTGCGGTACAGCGCCAGCTCAACTTTTTTCGGATCGATCAGCACCAGCTTGACTTCCGACGGATCAAACTGGTACAAGAGGCTTGTCAGCGCGCTGTTAATCCCGACGCTTTTTCCGGAACCGGTCGTTCCCGCAATCAGCAAATGCGGCATTTTCGCGAGATCCTCGAAATGAATCGTTCCGTCTATGTCTTTTCCGAGGGCAAGTCCCAGTTTGTATTTCTGCTTGCTTTGCTTAAAAGAACGGTCTTCAAACAAACTCCGGATCAGCACCGGCGAAGGTCTCGGCTTCGGAATCTCAACCTGTATCGTTCCTTTGGCCGTTACCGGTATGATACGAACGGCTTTGACTTTCATCGAAAGCGCCAGCTCGTCTTCCAGCCCCGTGATCTTTGATATTTTCAGCCCCGACGGTAATTCAAGCTGGTAGATCGCGACCACCGGGCCGCCGTATTCCGTAGCAACGACTTTGGTCACAATACCAAATTCCGCAAGCGTATTTATAATCTGATGAATTTTTTCATCCAGGACTTTGATATCCTCCTCGGATAATTTTTCCGTTTCGTTAGTCGTTTCCAGCAGTTCCAGTGAAGGATATTTATATTTTGCGCGCGCCGACTGATTGGCTTTGTCAAAATCGATGGGTTTGGTTTCAACCGACCCTTTGACGGCGGGTTTCAGAGTTTTATTTTCTTTGTCCGGCTCAATTTGCTCTGAAACATCGTGCGCTCCGTTTTTGTTTTCTTCGATGTCAAAACTTTTGATTCCGGATGCGTTGTTGTCATTCTCCGCGGTTTCTTCAGGAGTTTCGTCATTCACGGATTCGGCCTCTACGGTCTTTTTTTCTTCCGCTGAGGGCCGGACATTCTTGTCCATGTCCGCATGTTCTTCGTCAAACAATCCTTTGGCGATATCCGATATATTCGACTGAACCTGTTCGATCTCTTTTTTTTCTATTACCTTCACTGAAAGATCCTCATTCGCGAGTTTTGCGACGGCCGACTGATTGATCTTCATGTCTTCAGGAATCGGCCCGGGCTCTTCAGCCGGAATCACCTTTTCAGGCGATGGTGATTTTTTCAGTTTCTCAAAATCAATATCCGGCAGGCTGATGCTGGATGTGATCTGCTCAAGGGCTTTCAAGTCGTCAATCAGCGCCGTATCATAGCGGTCATTCACGGAACTGACGGTTATGTCGGGAATAGTGTTTTTCGCCGGAAGACTGACGTTGATTTTATTATCCGGAATTTCAGCGATGGGCTCTGCTTGAGTTAAGGGTTGTTCATTGTGTTTTTCAGGAATCGTTGACTGAACAGGAATTTTTTCATCTTTAATTATTTTCTTTTCCTGTAAACTTTTTTTATCCTGGAGATACTCGGGGATCAGCGGTTTTTCTTTTTCCGCTTTATTGAGTTTATCCTCAGGAAAATCGATCTGATCGGTTACAGTCTGCTCGTCGTCCGATAATTCACGCTGACGTTCCCTGAATCGCTGAACCCTGTCACCGGCGCCTCGGAACAAGTTTACAAAAATATTTCTTACGGCCGGGATAAGATCGGCGATGCTGATTCTTGTGGCCATCACGATCCAGACCAGCGACAGCGTCACCCAGACCGCGGCCATGCCGAACCCGCTGAGCAAATCATACAGCTGACGGGCGATCATACCTCCCAGAAGCCCGCTGACCGCCCAATGATCTTTCTGAGAAAGAGTCGCCGGAATGGCGATCCACACCGACACCAGGATCATCAGCGTTACAACATAAAAAGCAAAGGCGTTGATCGTAAAAATATTTTTATGGGTCAGCAGGAGCCAGCCGTACGCGAGCATCAGGACCGGCAGCGCGAGCACCGCATAACCGAACGTATAGGACACCAGAAAAAAGGACAAGTAAGCGCCGATCAGTCCCAGAACATTTTTCAGCTGTCCCGCCTGATGAAGCGGCCAGATCGTATCGGCCTGCTCATAGGTATGATGCGAGGCGATCGAAAGAATCAGACAGACCGACAGCGCAATCAGAAACAGCCCGGCGATTTCTTCTTTAAGTTTTACGCCAAGCTGGAATCCTTTTTTCGTCGGCGCTTTCTTTTTCTGATCCTTAGACGCAGGCGTTCCGTTTTTGGATGTAGTTCTTTTTTTAACTGCCATTATAAATAATCAACCCGTGAGCAGACAAAAGCCCGCTTAATCTTTGCTGGGTTCCCCGGGATAAAAAGGCGTGGAAACGACGTTCGCGCTGAGTTCACGGTCACGCACTTTGATCGTTAATTTCGTTCCAACTTCGGATAGGTTTTTATCGACATACGCCATCGCGATCGCCTTCTTGAGCGACGGTGATATCGTTCCGCTGGTAACATGGCCGGCATGTTTGCCGTCTTTGAATATTTCATAACCGTGCCGTGCCGGAACTTTACCCTCGATCTCAAGTCCGACCAGCAGGCGCTTTAATCCCTCTTCTTTGGCTTTCAGCATAACGTCCCGCCCAAGGAAATCGCCTTTTTTCAGTTTCGTGATCCATGCAAGATTCGCTTCGAGAGGATGTGTTGTATCATCGATGTCATTGCCGTAGAGACAGTATTTCATTTCAAGCCGGAGCGTATCGCGGCATCCCAGTCCGGCAAGGCCGATTCCGTGGTCTTTTCCGGCTTTCATCACAGCGTCCCAGATCTGATTTGCGTATTTGCGGTCGAAATACAGTTCATATCCGAGTTCGCCGGTATAACCCGTGCGCGAAATCGTCATAGGCACGCCGGCGAGCTCACCGACCGCGAACCAGTAAAACTTGATGGCCGAGAGATTGGTTTTCGTCAAAGGCTGAAGAACCTTGCGGGTGTTGGGTCCCTGAATCGCAAGAAGCGCGATGCGATCGGTATCGTCGATTAACTTTACGTCGGCGGGACAATGAGACTTCAGCCAGTTGAAATCTTTCGTGACATTCGCGCCGTTGACCACGAGCATGTACTGGTCGGGAAGCCGGTAGACGATCAGGTCGTCCACGATGCCGCCGTCGGGCCTGCACATCGCCGAATATTGCGCCTGGTAGATCGCGAGCTTGGACACGTCATTGACGGTAACTTTCTGCAGGAAATCCAGCGCGTTGTTGCCGCTGACGAAAAATTCACCCATGTGACAAACGTCGAACACGCCCACGGTTGTCCGTACGCGCTGATGCTCGATGATATCGCCGTCATAACGGATCGGCATCCAGTATCCGGCGAATTCGGCCATTTTCGCGCCCGCGGCGACATGATAATCATAAAAAGCCGTTTTTTTGATTTCTGATTCAGGAATAGAGGTTGACACTATGTATTCTCCTTGCTATATCTTAAATGTTGATTAGAATCACAACTGATGGACGGCTTTGTTAATTCGCTCCAGCGCGATCTCAATATTCTTCATGGAATTCGCGTACGAAAACCTCAGGTATCCCTCGCCGTACTGACCGAATGCCGTCCCGCATAGCGTCGCGACGCCGGCTTCATTCAGAAGATATTCCGACAATGCCTTGGATTTCATTCCGGTTCTGGAGATGTTCGGAAACACATAAAAAGCTCCCAGTGGCGTCCTGCATGAAATGCCCTTGATCGAATTCAGACCGGCGACAAACACATCACGCCGTTTACGGAATTCCTCAACCATGCGGTCGACCGCGTCCTGCGGGCCCTGGAGTGCCTCAACACACGCCTTTTGTACGAAGGTTGTGGTGCAGGAATTGCAGTTCGTAATCAGGCGGCTGATGGCTTTGATTACAGAAGGATTAGCGACGCCGTATCCCGCGCGCCAGCCCGTCATGGAATAAGTTTTGGAAAATCCGTCCAGAATGACCGTCCGCTCTTTCATGCCGGGAATGGACGCGAAACTGTGATGCGTTTCCCCGTACAGAATCCGGCTGTAAATTTCATCCGACAAAACAAAACAATTATACGGCCTGATAATATCGGCGATATCCTGAAGATCCTGCTTTGACAATACTCCGCCCGTCGGGTTGGCCGGCGAGTTCAGGACGATGAGTTTCGTTTTGGGTGAAATTCTCTTTTTTATCTCGGTGATGTCAAAACGAAAATCCTTTTCTTCCAGCAAGGGAATCGGAACCGATTTCGCACCCGCATAGTGGATCATCGACTCATAAATCGGGTAAGCGGGATTCGGGCACAGCACTTCATCGCCCGGTTCGAGCAGTACCATCATAGTGTAGAATATAATCGGCTTTCCTCCGGGCGTTACGGCCACTTCATCGGGCTCAACGGGAATCGAGCGGGTTTCGGAGATATATTTCGCGATCGCCTTTCTCAGATCGGGTATGCCCGGCACGGGACCGTAATGCGTCCATCCTTCCTTCAACGCTTTAATGGCTGCATCGACAATATTCGGCGGAGTGTCAAAATCCGGTTCTCCGATCTGAAGGTGAATAATGTGTTTGCCTTGGGCTTCAAGGGCTTTCGCTTTCGCGAGTACCTCGAAGGCCGTTTCCGTACCCAACCGGTTCATGGATTCTGCGAACGAAGTTGTGAACGAGGCCATAGCGTATTCCTTTGTTTAAATTAGACTTGAAAATTAATGATTTTTTTGGGGATAATCAAGACTTTTTAAATTTAATGATTGATATAACTATTATATACCTTTATATACCTTATAACCTTTATGGGCGTCGTGAAAACTTAAATTGCCTGTACGGGGAGATCTTTTATTTTTTTTGAATCGGGTCTGCAGGGTCCAATGAAAACGGAGGCGATTCTTCCGAACCGCCTCCGTCAGGATGGAGAAGAGCAGGACTGATGGTTAATCGTTAGTCAGCTAATTTTATGAAGGGAATCATAACGGAAAGGGAGTTATAAGGGGCATCACTGGTAAATACCGTGCTGTGAGCGAAGAAATCGAGAACTCCGAGATGCGGCCCCGTTACCGCAGTCGAAACGGCTGTCCACTGGGCTGTGTAAATCCCGTCACCGGACACGGAGTCACCGTTAAGGCCGTCATCATGAAAAGGAGTATGCCTGCGGCTGAGCACGTTCCCGAACCGTCCGCGGTGAGCGCTTCCGAAAGGAGAATCATCCGTGTTTGAATTCGCGACCGGCACCTCAATTTTGATCAAGTCATCCGGACCCCATTTCGGTAAATTGGAGAACCTGAAATAATGATTGGCGGGGTCAGTCATCGTAACCGTATGAATCGTATCATGGCGATTGATGGTCATGACTACCGGACCGTTCAGACTGAGGGTTCCGTTATCCGATATGCCGTACGCGGGGGTGATGCCGTCCTTGCGCCAATACGTTGTTGAGTCAACTACATTCCGGACAAACCGGATCTTTCGCTGGAAGGAATGGTCCAATGGCTTGAAATACTTCGCAAAAACACCGGTATCACCGACGCGCGCACGGATCACGAGATGGCCTCTCATCCGGAAAGTCAGTGTGGCGACCGCAGTATCTTCCCCGATTTTCGTTACATCAAGCTCGGTACGGCGCAACTGCACTCTCCGCCAGAACGCGCGAGTATTGATGTCGTCCGCTGTCTTTTCCATGGCTCCGGAAAAATCGGATGAATCCTCTTCTGCGGCCATGTCAATGCCGTATAGTCCGTCCGCATCCTCTTTGATCAGATCCTGGATCTCGGCAACGTCCGCCGGCACGCTGTCTTCCTGGTCGGCGCATCCGTAAGCGAATAACATCAGGGTCGTCAGACTGAGCAATAAGATCAGTCTTTTGGGGTTCATTAAGTGTAACATTTTACACCTCCGTTTGTTTGAGTTAATGGTTATGTTATTTTCTGTTTTCATACACCGGATAAATAGCCTCAAATTTTGTGCCACGAAAACTTAAAACTAAAGCTATAAAAAACATATGAAGATAAATTAAATATATGACGGTTTTTCCGTCGTGACGGATTTTCTTCTGGTTATAAAAGACATTGTCGCTGATAAATGCGGATACAAAATGCCATACAATGTTATAAACAGCATAATACCACGAAATATTGGTTTTTCCATGAAATGGAAAAACCGAGTGCCGGTTATTCAATGTTTTTCAAGCCATTGTTCCTGCACATGAGCGCTCCGGTCAAAGAAAAACGTCACGTCAAAATGATCATGAGCTTCGGTAACATGGAATTTTTTCTTTACTCCAACAACGATGTTTATCAAATTCAGTTTATCTCCAGAGTCACCCGGGGGAAAATTTCATCGAGACGCAACAGCCTGTTAAGTTTTAAAAATCCCTTGCACCCGTTAAGACGAATATGCCAACACTGTTAATTTTTCCCGTTACTTTTAAATTCAGTTTTTATGATCCGATGAAATCCTATCCGGTTTAATAAGTACCCAACTCAGGAAAACCAGCATCGTAAAGAAAATATAAATCACCGTAAACACCCATTCCGGCACGGAATAGAATAATATCCTATGTACCCAGTGCTGCACAAAACTACCTTCATAACCGTTTCCTGTTGACAGTCTCAACTGATGTTCCCATTCCGTCAGCGGACAGGTTATTCCAAGAACCGATTCAGCCGCAACGAATGCCATTGCGCATAAATGAACAATCCTGAACGCGCGGTTCCTGATCCACCGCCACCTGAATAAGAAGCCCGACCAAATCAAAACAAATCCCGACAGGATGAATCCTACAAACAGAAAATGGACAATCAATATAATATCAGCGAGCATAAAAACGAATAAAAGGTTTATTTATCATATCAGCTTACCGTAGGTATCTGGAAAATACACAATAAAGGTAATTCATTCCTTGCTGAAAATCTATTGAATTTTTATCAGGATTTTATTACACTTGGAAAGTATAAATTATAAGAAAGCGACCGATGACCGAACAACCCACGATCTATCAGAATTACCTGCCTGTGTTAGTCCTGCTGATCATCGCGGTAGTGATTCCGGCGACGATTCTCATCCTGACTCACCGGCTCGGCCCGCGTAAACCCAGCGAGCGCAAACTCTCGATGTACGAATCGGGAATGCCCCCGGTGGGCGGGGCGCATCCGAAATTTTCCGTGCGTTTTTATATTCTCGCGATGCTTTTTATTCTCTTCGACATCGAAGTCGTGTTCATGTATCCCTGGGCGGTGATTTACAAAAAATGGATCGCCGTCAGCCCGTTTATCCTTATCGAGGGACTCGTTTTTCTGTCGATTTTACTGATCGGTTACATTTACGTCTGGCGCAAAGGCGCGCTGGACTGGGAATAATTCAACTCAGGTCATCACCATGCCTATACCCGATTCAATCAGGAACCTCCCTGAAAAAATCAGCGCCTTTTGTCCCGATTCCGTTTTAAAGACGGATGTATTCCGGAACCAGATGACGATCTTCATCCGCCGCAAGGATGTTCTGAATGTCATGACGTTCCTGAAAAACGATCCTAAACTGCATTTTGATTTTCTCTCAGATCTGACGGCCGTCGATTATCTGGCCATGGAAAAATCTCCCCGGTTTCAGGTGGTGTATAATTTACGTTCCATGAAACACGGACACCGCGTGCGAATCAAAGTGCCGGTTCCGGAAAACGATTGCCGTACCGAATCGGTCGTATCGCTCTGGAAATCGGCCAACTGGCTGGAACGCGAAACCTATGAGATGTACGGTATAACTTTTGACCATCATCCTGATCTCCGGAAACTGCTGATGCCGGAAGCGTTTAAGGATTTTCCTCTGAGAAAAGATTATCCGCTCCGCGGCAAAGGTGAACGGGAAGCGCTTCTGCCGGAAGGATCATAAAAACTTAACCGCAAAGCACGCCATGACCGCAAAGGAAAAACAGAAAAAGCATTCTCTTTGCGCGCTCTGCGATCTTGGCGGTTCAAAAAAAGTAAACCAAATTGAACAAAACAACCGACAACGACATCACGGTATCCACGACCGATGAACTGAAAGCGAAGCTGGATGAGCGACGCAAAGCCGCTTTGCTGGTCGGCGAGGATTCCGCGGATTATCAGCAGGAAGCGAGCCGCTGCGAAACGATGACGCTGAACTTTGGTCCCCAGCATCCGGCCACCCACGGCACGCTTCGGATGATCATGGAACTCTGCGGCGAGACCATTGTGAAACTCGACGCGCGTCCGGGTTATCTGCATACCGGTTTCGAGAAACTCGGCGAACATTTTACGTGGAACCAGTACATCGCCGTCACCGACCGCATGAATTACCTTTCACCGTTGTCGAACAATGTCGGATTCGCCTGCGCGGCGGAAAAACTGCTCGGAATAGACATTCCCAAACGCGCGCAGTATATCCGAGTGATCATGGCGGAGCTTTCGAGAATCGCCGACCATCTGGTCAGCATCGGCACGCACGCGCTGGATCTCGGCGCGTTTACCGTCTTTCTGTACGCGTTCCGTCAGCGTGAATTCATTTATGACCTGTTTGAGATTTCGACCGGTACACGGCTCACGACAAGTTACACGCGCATCGGCGGGCTGGCCCGCGATTTTCCTCCGGGACATAAGGAACAGATCGCGCAATTCTGCAAACAATTTGATATCGTATACGGGCAGATCGAAGGGCTGCTGAATGATAACCGTATTTTCCGCGACCGCACGCAGGGAGTGGGGAAAATCGGCATTGAAGAAGCCCTGAATTACGGCATGACCGGCCCTGCCCTCCGGGCAAGCGGAGCGGATTACGACATCCGCAAAGATGAACCCTACCTGGTTTACAGCGAACTCGATTTCGAGATTCCCGTCGGACGCGAAGGCGATGTGTTTGAGCGTTATCTCTGCCGCATGGAAGAAATGAAACAAAGCATAAAAATCGTCGAACAGTGCCTCGCGCAGATGCCCGACGGTCCCGTCAACGTGGATGACCTGAACATCGCACTACCCCCAAAAGAACAGGTGTACGGAAGCATCGAAGGGCTGATCCATCATTTCAAGATCATCATGGACCAGCACGGTATCCGGATTCCGCCCGGCGACATTTATGACTGCACGGAATCCCCGAACGGCGAACTGGGCTGGTACCTGGTGAGTGACGGATCGGGCGTGCCGTATAAAGTGCACGTCCGCGCGCCTTCGCTGATTCATTTCTCCATGATGCCGCGGCTGTGCGAAGGCGGGATGGTAAGCGACAGCGTCGCCGTACTTGGAAGCCTGAACGTTATCGCCGGCGAATGCGACCGGTAAAACATAACAAGGAACGGCATTGGTTTTAAACGACAACATACGAAGCGAGATCAGCAGGATTGTCATGCGTTACCCCCGGAAAGAGGCAGCGCTGATTCCCGTTCTTCATGTGGTGCAGAAAGCATTCGGTTATGTTCCGGATGAATCCGTTAGCGAGATCGCCGTATCGCTCGGTTTACCGGACACACGTGTTTATGATGTGCTTTCGTTTTATACGATGTTCAAGCGCCGTAAAACGGGCAAATACCATATACAAGTCTGCAGAACCTTATCTTGCGCGGGCCTCGGGGCTCAGGAAATGATGAACTACCTTGAGGAGCAATGCGGCGTAAAAATCAACGGCGGTGTTTCTGCCGACGGACGATTCTCCATTGAAACCGTCGAATGCCTCGGTGCTTGCGCGAACGCGCCGGTGATGCAGGTCAACGATGTGTATCATGAAAACCTGACCCGCGGGAAAATTGATGAGCTGATCAGAACCTGGAAGTCGGAATAAACAGCCGGAAAAAAGAACGAATGGAAAAAGTCATTACCTATTTGGTCGGAACGGAATCATCGCAGTCGCTCGCGACTTACGAGCACCATGGCGGGTACCAGGCTCTTCCGAAAGCACTGAAAAGGACTCCGGCAGATCTGATCCAGATGATGAAGGACGCCGGCGTCCGTGGGCGCGGAGGCGCGGGATTCCCTACCGGACTGAAATGGAGCTTCCTTCCTAAAGACAATCCTAACCCGCGATACCTGATCTGCAACGCCGATGAGTCCGAGCCCGGCACCTGCAAGGACCGTGTGATCATCGAACATGATCCGCATCAATTAATTGAAGGGCTTGTTATTTCATCCTTCGCGATACAGGCGCACACCTGTTATATTTATATCCGCGGGGAATACGTTCACGGCGCGGAAGTCCTGAACAAGGCGATCGCCGGGGCGTATAACAAAGGGTACCTCGGAAAAAACATTCTGAAAAGCGGATTCGATCTCGATATCACGGTGCACCGCGGCGCGGGCGCGTATATCTGCGGCGAGGAAACGGGGCTGATCGAATCCCTCGAAGGCAAGCGCGGCTGGCCGAGAACCAAACCGCCCTTTCCCGCGGTGATCGGCGCGTTCGGATGCCCGACGATCGTGAATAATGTCGAGACGCTGGTCACTCCGGTGCACATCATCAACCGCGGCGTCGACTGGTGGAAGGCTAACGAACCGAAATTATACTGCGTCAGCGGACATGTTCAGAAACCGGGCGTATACGAACTTAAACTGGGAGTGAATTTAAAGAATTTGATCTTCGACATCGCCGGCGGAATTGCGAACAGCCGGCAGCTGAAGGCAGTCATTCCGGGCGGATCGTCCGTGCCGGTTCTGCTGCCGCATGAAACCGACGTTGCGATGGATTTTGATTCGCCGGGCAAGATCGGTACGGCGCTTGGCTCCGCGGGCTGCATTGTGCTCGACGACCAGACCTGCATGGTGGACTCGCTGTGGAACCTGCTCAAATTTTACGCCCACGAATCCTGCGGACAATGCACACCCTGCCGGGAAGGCGTTCACTGGCTCGAGATGATCTGCGGGCGAATCGAGAACGGACAAGGGCGGATGCAGGATATCGATATGATGACCGAGATCGCGAACAACATCGCCGGACGCACGATCTGTCCGCTGGGAGACGCCGCGGCATGGCCCGTCGCCGGAATGCCTGATAAATCCAAAGGCGGTAACCTCGGCAGCGGCGGATTTGTCGTCAAGTTCCGGGAAGAATTCGAGTATCATGTGACGAATAAAAAATGTATGGTCTCTCGGCCAAACCGCTGGAAATAAATATGCCTCAATTTATCCTGACAAACCAATTCATGAATATGAAAAAAACAAACAGCCATAAACGCTTCGACTTCGCTCAGCGTGATGTTGATTTGTTTTTTTCTCTTTTAATAAAATTAGTGCCTCAGTGCCTTTGTTGCGAAACGATTCCATAAGGTAACGGAATGCCATTTATCAAAATCAACGACATTGAACTGGAAGTTCCGCAGGGACAGACGATACTCGAAGCCGCGAAAAGCATCGGGATCGAGATTCCTCATTATTGTTATCACCGTGCGTTAAAAATCGTCGCGAGCTGCCGGATGTGTCTCGTTGAAGTGGTTGGTGCTCCGAAATTACTGACGGCCTGTTCCACGCCGGTTTTTTCAAGACCCCAGGACAAAAAGATCGAGAATAAATACGACGAAGTCATTTATACGGAAAGCGAAAAAGTCAAAACCGCACGCGCGTCCGTACTCGAATTTATTCTTCTGAATCATCCGATTGACTGCCCGATCTGCGACAAGGCCGGGGAATGCAAACTGCAGGATTATTCCTTCGCCCACGGAAATGATACCTCACGATTCATCGATTTCAAGCGCGTGCCCAGAAAGAAAGATCTTGGTCCTTCGATTTATTTATATACCTCGCGCTGCATACTTTGCTCGCGCTGTATCCGTTTTCTGGACGACATCACGCAAACCGAAGAACTGAAGATTTATCACCGCGGCTCGCATTCTGAAATCGATGTCATTCCCGGAAAACCGCTGGATAACAAAATGATGGGGAATGTGGTGGATCTTTGTCCCGTAGGATGTCTTATCGATAAACATGAGCGGTTCGAGGGACGTGTTTGGAATTTTTCCCATACCGAAAGTATCTGTCCGGGCTGCAGCAAGGGGTGCAATACCGTTCTTGACGTGATGAAAAAGGACAAGCTGAATCTCGAAGAACTGATTGACAAGGTATACCGCATCCGACCTCGGAAAAACATGGACGTCAATCAATGGTGGATATGTGATGACGGCCGTTATTACCTAGAGGCATTTAAGAATAAGAACAGAATTCTTATGCCCCTTCTGAAGAGGGATGACCGGCAGGTTGAAATCAGCTGGAAAGAAGCGCTGGAATGGATCAAAACAAATGTACAATCCGTAAAATCGGAAGATATCGTTATCGCCGGAAGTCCGTACGCGTCTAATGAGGAAAATTATCTGCTCGCGAAATTGGGTCATTCAGTCGGAGCGAAACTTGAAGTTTCACATTCCCTTATAGGAGACACAAAATCATTTACGCCCAGGAACGGACAACCTGTTTTTACTATTGAGAAAGAAAAAGCTCCGAATTCGACGGGCGCTCAAATGATTTTCAAAATCAGCGAAAATCGTTTTGATGATAACCTGAAAGCCTCGAAACTGGCGCTTGTTTTCGGATCACATAATCTTTTAAATCTTAATAATGGACGGCCGGAAAAACTTATTGTGACAGGTCATTACGAAGACGATAATACGCGGATGGCCGATCTGGTTCTGCCCGCGGCGATGTTCTATGAAACGAGCGGCACGTACACGAATAAAGAAGGGCTCACCCAGAAATTCAACCGCGCCGTCATCCTTACCGGAGATATCCGCGAAGGCTGGCGAATCATTCAGGATATCGCGAACGCGCTGGAACTCAAATGGAATTACGAGTCAACGGCACAGATAGCGAAAGAAATGTTTGAAAATGTTTCCACGTTTCAGGTCAGCGAGCTTTCCGGTTTGTATCCGGCAATGAACAAAGGAGAAATGATTTTATAATATGGAACCTTATCTGCCCTATATCTTCATCGCGATTCTTCTTGGAGTCTATCTCGCCAATGTGCCGGTGATGGTGATCATCGAGCGGAAGCTGAGCGCGTGGCTGCAGTACCGCGTGGGGCCTAACCGTGTGGGACCGTTCGGGCTGATGCAGCCCATGGCGGATGCGATCAAGTTCTTTTCGAAGGAAGACATTATCCCGACGCATGTCAACCGCTGGCTCTACCTGGTCGCTCCGGCGCTGATGGTGTTCCCTGCGTTCTTCGTGTTCGCCGTCATTCCGTGGGGCGTGCTGACGATCGGCGGCAAAGAGGTGCTGGTGCAGATCGGCCAGACGAACATCGGCGTGCTGTTTGTTCTCGCGGTTTCCTCGCTGACGGTGTACAGCATATCCTTCGGCGCATGGACGTCGAATAAATACTCGTTTCTCGGCGGATTGCGGGCGGCCGCGCAGATGATCAGCTACGAACTGCCGCTGGGCATGATCGTCGTGAGCGTCGTGCTGATGGCGGGTTCGCTGCAGCTTGAAAAAATCGTCCAGTTCCAGGCGGATACCGTGTGGATGATTGTCTGGCAGCCCGTGGGAGCGATCGTGTTTATCATCACCGCTTTCGCCGAAACCAACCGCCTGCCGTTCGATCTTCCGGAATCGGAGGCCGAGCTCGTCGGCGGGTATCACACCGAATATAGCTCGATGAAATTCGCGATGTTCTACATGGGCGAATACTGCAACATGCTGACCGCGTCGACCATGATCACGCTGCTTTATCTCGGCGGATGGCATGTGCCGTTTATATCATCGTTGGATCTCGCTCCGCTGACGAAACAAATCATCCAGATCGGCGGCATGTTTGTCAAAGTCGGATTCATCATGATCTTTTTTGTCTGGATGCGGTGGTCGCTTCCGCGCTTCCGCTACGACCAGCTCATGAATTTAGGCTGGAAATGGCTGATTCCGCTGGCGCTGGCGAATCTGGTGCTCGCGGCAATCATCATGGCCATTGCGAGTTAAAAATTTTTGCCACATAGGCACTAAAACACGAGGTATGGATTAAATAAAGATCACACAGTGTATACCGAGAAAATGCATGATTTGAATTCTTTGTGTCTAAGTGACTTAGTGGCGACTCTTCAAAAGGACAAGAAATGCCCGTAACCGTTAAACAAGTCAATCCCGGCGGCAGAAAAGAAAGCTGGATCGTTGAGAGTTATCTGATCCCTGTCATCAAGGGGCTGTGGCTGACGTTCAGGCACCTGTTCGCGAAACGGCTTGTGATCAGCTATCCGGAACAGAAAAAGGTACTGCCTGAAAAATTCCGCGGACTGCATATGCTCACGCGCGATGATAAAGGACGCGTGAAATGCGTTGCCTGCGAAATGTGCTCCACGGCCTGTCCTGCGGACTGTATCCGTATCGTCGCATCCGACGGGGGCTGGAACGACAGCCGGGAAAAATATCCCGTCGTGTTTGAAATTGACGAATTACGGTGTATATTCTGCGGCATGTGCGTAGAGGCCTGCCCGGAAGATGCGATCGACATGACCGACCGGCACAACCTCGCCGATTACACGCGCAGGGATTTTATCTACGATAAAGAGCGGCTGCTGAGCGTATATGACGAGTACATCAAAACGCATCCTGAAAAAGCCGTCCGCGCCGACCGTGCATTCAAGGCGATGAAAAACTCCAGCAATTTCACGGTCACGGATGTGCGGCACAGCGATGAAACCCATAAATCAGCGGAATAATATCTGACGATGGAAACGCTTTTACACCATTTCATGATCAATCCCGTGTTCTACATTTTCGCGGCACTGTCGGTGATTCTCGCGATCCTGATGCTGACCGTGAAGAATCCGGTGTACAGCGCGATATTCCTGATCAAGACGTTTTTCTGCCTCGTCGTGATTTACATTACTCTCGAAGCCGAGTTCATCGCCGCGATACAGATCATTGTTTATACCGGCGCGATCATGGTGCTGTTCCTGTTTGTCGTGATGCTGCTGAACCTGGAATCCGAATCCACGGTAAAGGAACCCTATGGCCCGATGGCGTATCTGACGGTCATACTCGCGTTTGTGATCCTGATACAGATCGGAAGCGCAGCTAAATTGTCATTTCCGGTCGGAGAGAAAGGCATGTATCCGATCGAAGTGATCCGCGCCGCAGGCAATGTGGAAACGCTGGCGACGGTTTTATTTTCGCAATATTTATATCCGTTTGAAATCGCTTCGGTGGTGCTGCTGCTCGGAATGATCGGCGCGCTTCTGATCGCCAAACGGAAATTTGATTAGAGGTTTGCATGGTTCCCCTGTCGCATTATATTATTTTATCCGCGGTATTGTTTACGCTCGGCGTCGTCGGCGCGATGACGCGGAAGAACGCGATCGTGGTGTTCATGTCGCTTGAGCTGATGCTGAATGCCGTCAATCTGAGCCTGGTGGCGTTCTCCCGGTTCCTTGATTCGATGGACGGGCAGATCGCCGTATTTCTGGTTATGACGGTCGCCGCCGCGGAAGCGGCTATCGGACTCGCGCTGGTCGTCGCGATATACCGCGCGAAAAAAACCATCAGCGTCGACGAACTCCGAAGCATGCAGGGATAAAGGAAGAATGCCATGAACTGGATCATCATACTTATATTGTTGTTGCCGCTTTCCGGCGTTCTGATCAACCTGACCATCGGGTGGATTCATCAATCAGGGGCTGAACCGGAAACGGGAGCGGAAAATAAAACCTTCCGGCTGGCCGGTATCATCGCGTCGACGGCGGTTGGAATTTCGTTTGTCCTGTCGGCCGTAGTATTTTTTCGGGTCATGAACGGACAAAGGTTCAATGTTGATTATTTTACATGGATAACTGCGGGCGATCTTAACATTACTTTCGGAGTACTGGTTGATTCCCTATCGTCCGTCATGATGCTGGTGATCACTGGCGTGGGATGCGTCATTCATGTTTATTCCATGGGCTATATGTCCGGCGACGATGGCAGATTGCGGTTCTTTGTGTACATGAATCTTTTTATCTTTTCAATGCTCACGCTGGTGATGGCGAACAACCTGGTTTTGATGTTTTTGGGATGGGAAGGAGTCGGTCTGTGTTCGTATCTGCTGATTTCGTTCTGGTACCACAAGCCGTGCGCGGCGGCGGCGGGAACAAAAGCGTTTGTCGTCAACCGCATCGGTGACGCCGGGTTTTTAATCGGCTTGTTTCTGATTTTCACAACGTTCGGTACCTTACATTTTGACGCTCTTTTTCTGGCGATAAAAAATTATCCTAATATAGTAATTATCGCCACGACTATGACGGGCATTGGAATGTTGCTGTTCATCGGCGCGATGGGCAAGTCGGCTCAGGTTCCGTTGTATGTCTGGCTGCCAGACGCGATGGAAGGCCCGACGCCGGTTTCCGCGCTCATTCATGCGGCGACGATGGTGACCGCGGGCGTGTTCATGGTGGCGCGTTGTTTTCCGTTTTATTCTTTTGATGTCGGTCCGATTGGTTATATTTTAGGTATGAGCGCCGGGGATCTGGTGACCTATGTCGGAATGATAACCGCATTATTTGCCGCGACCATTGCCATGACACAGAACGACATCAAACGCATCATCGCCTATTCGACGATCAGCCAGCTCGGGTATATGTTTGTCGGCGTAGGCGTAGGCGCGTACGCGGCGGGCATATTCCATTTGTTTACGCACGCTTTTTTCAAGGCGCTGCTGTTCCTTGCGGCGGGTAGCGTAATTCATGCCATGATTCATGCATTCCGGCATTCGGGACGGAACGATGACCCTCAGGACATCCGCAATATGGGAGGTTTGTATAAAAAATTATCCGTTACGGCTGTTACGTTTATCGTCGGCTGGATCGCGATAAGCGGGATTCCGCCGTTTTCAGGGTTTTTCAGCAAGGATGAAATTCTGACCGCCGCGTATCATAACGGTTACCGTTGGATTTACTGGTTCGGCGTCCTCGGAGCGCTGATGACGGCCTTTTACATGTCGCGCCTGGTGTTTGTTGTTTTTTTCAGGCCCGCGGCTAAACCTGAGCTCGAACCGCATATGCATGAATCCCCGAAAATCATGACCATTCCGCTTCTGATTCTCGCGGTATTATCGGCGTTTACCGGACTGATCAATACGCCCGAGTTCCTGAACGGCCACCAGTGGTTCAGCAGATTTCTGTCAGCATCGGTAGGCGGCGGACTGAGTCATACCGTACATGGCGCGAATGAATGGGTGCTTGCCGGATTCGCGCTGGCGGCCTCTTTGGCCGGTATCGGTATTGCATGGCTGATGTATTTCTCTAAGAAAATAGATCCTGAAAAGCTGTCCGCCGATTATCAGCCCGTGTATAAACTCTGGTTCAATAAATATTTCGTTGATGAAATATACGCAAAATTTATCATCCGGCCTGTTTACTGGTTTTCCGAGAACATTCTGTGGAAAGGCATTGACCGGAAAGGCATTGATGGCGCGATCAACGTTACCGCTTTTACGGTCGATATGACAGGCCGCATCCTGAGGATATTTCATTCGGGATTTGTTCAGACTTACGGGTTTTTTATGCTGATCGGCGTCGCGCTGATCCTTTATTATTTACTGCGCTGATCTCAGCCGTTTTAAATCGAACATAACTTACGGGTCAATAAAGATATGCAATGGCTCACTGACACGCTTCTGACATTCATCATAGCGATTCCCGCCCTGGGCGCCGCCGTTATTGCTTTTATGGGAAAAGAACGCGTTCCGGCAATCAGGAACGCCGCCATGATAACGTCGTTGATCGTGTTTGCTTTGTCGGCGGTTTTATTTATTCTGTATGACGAAACGGCCTCCGGATTTCAGTTTGCTTATTCGGCGCCATGGATAGGCGCTCTGGGCGTTTCATATCACGTCGCGGCTGACGGCATCAGCGTACTTCTGATCACTCTTACGGCGTTGATTGTCCTGCTTGCTCTCCAGTTCAGCCGTAATGCCGTGCAAGACCGGGTAAAAGGTTACATGATAGCCGTACTGGCGCTTGAGTCAGGCATTCTCGGCGTTTTTTGCGCCCGGGATATGCTTTTATTTTACATGTTCTGGGAAATCATGCTGATTCCGCTTTACTTTCTCATCGGTTTGTGGGGCGGTGAAGACCGGATCAGGGCAACCGTCAGGTTTTTTATCTATACAGTCGCGGGAAGCCTGCTGATGCTGGCGGCGATTCTGTACATGTATTTTCAAACGCCGCCTGTCATGGCGGGAGAGACGGTGGTATCACCGCACTCCTTCAGCATTGACGCGTTTGAGACCGCGGTGTTTCCGTGGCCGGTCCAGATCTGGCTTTTTATGGCGTTCACGCTGGCGTTTTTCATCAAGGCACCGGTATTTCCGTTTCATACATGGCAGCCGCTTGCGTACGTTCAGGCCCCGACGGCGGTTACTGTACTCCTGGCCGCGCTGCTTGCCAAAACGGCGGTTTACGGGTTGCTGCGTTTCAGCGTTCCTTTTTTCCCGGTAGTTGTTTCCGCATGGAGCCCCTACCTGATGGGTTTCGCCGCATTCAGCGCCGTGTTTGGCGCGCTGGTCGCGATTACAAGGAAGCAAATGAAACCGCTGATCGCTTATGCTTCCATGAGTCATATGGGTATGATGGCGCTGGGAGTGTTTGCGCTGACGTCGCAGAGCTGGCAGGGAAGTGTCATTCAGATGATCAGCCACGGCATCACTGCAGCCGGATTATTTTTCATGATCGGTTTTTTGTTTGACCGCAAACCCGCGCATGACATAGAAGCGTTCGGCGGATTGTGGAAACCCGTTCCGGTCATCAGCGCTCTGTTTCTGGTCTTTTCATTGTCGATGATCGGAATGCCCGGAACTAACGGATTCGTTGGCGAATTCCTGATCCTTATCGGGACGTTCAAATCGTCGTTCGCGGCTTCGTCGGTATGGACGGTCATTGTGATGATGTGCGTGATTTTCAGCGCGGTCTATATGCTCGGGATGGTTCAGCGCATGATGATGGGACCGGTCTCAGACCCGGATCTTTCGAGGATACCGGATCTTCGAAAACGCGAAGCTTTGATTTTGATACCGCTTATTCTGTTCATTTTCTGGATAGGATTGTACCCGAAAACTTTTACTCAGAAAACGGAAAAATCGATTGAAGCCGTTCTCATTAAAGCGCACAAAAATATTAATGATTATCAGTCCGGGATTAAAACACAGAAAATAAAAATCCAGCAAGCCCCAAAATTTTAATTCATGAAATCAATCGTATTAACATTTTTCCTGACAGGGATATTTCAGGTATACAGCCAGTCCGGATACGCGCCGCTGAAAGACGGAGCCGGGTTGTATTACGATACCCGGGGCAAAGGTCAACCGTTAGTCCTGATCGCGGGAGGGCCGGGCGACGCTCATGATTACTTCAAACCGTATTTTTCGGGCTTAGAGAAAAAATTTAACGTCATTTATTACGACGCCCGGGGAAGGGGACGCAGTCAATCTTCCGATACCGTCTTTTCGGCAGAACAGGACGTCCGCGACCTTAACGGATTACTGACGCATCTGAAAATTGAAAAAACGCATATCCTGGGACATTCCTACGGCGGAATCGTCGCTCAGAAATTCCTGATCAGTCATCCGGAAAAAACCATGCGCGTGATATTATGCAACACGTTTCACAGCGCGGATGGATGGCAGAATAATATCGATAACTGCAACCGGCACATCATGGAAAGTTTTCCTGATCAATGGGCAAAGTTGACATTGTTACGGGACAACGTCAGATCAAGTGACCCGGCCTGGCGGCTGATATATGATCCCTGCATCAACACCTTGTACTGGTATAATATGTCGAACTTTGAGGCCTATCTCCTCACAAACAACGATAAAAAAATTCCTTCGTTTTCCTATCCGGTTTATTATTCTATCATCGGTAACGATCCGGATTTCAGTGTTAACGGAACCATGAAAGAACTGGATCTCCGTAAAAACCTCTCATCAGTACACAATCCCGTTCTGGTGGTTGCCGGCCGGGCTGACAAGATTGCCACCGTAAAACAGGCGTTTGAAATTCAGCAATTGATTCCCAATTCCCGAATTCATATATTTAACCGCAGCGGCCATCTTCCGTTTGTGGAAGAAAACAATGTGTTTACGGACGTGATTACTGAATTCCTAACCCAACCCTGAGGAATGATTCTTGACAAAACAGACTCACACCCTGTGTCCCAACTGCGCAAAGACGTGCGTTTATGATCCCGTGGTTAGGCTGTGTCCGAACTGCAATTACGGATTCATCGGTCAGGTCGATCAGTTTTTCCCTGCATGGCAGTCCGGTATTCAGCCCGATGCATCTAAAGCGGTTCAGGAAACGCTGAAAGCCATTGACGCGAAACAGTTTGAAGAAGCGGCGTTTCTGGCGCATCGCATGATACAGGATTCCGGCGTTACGGACGCCGATCTGCGGAAAGCAGGGCTTAAATTTTATGAGACGCACAAGGACGCACTGGCAATACTGTGCTGCGAGAGCGCGCTGAAAAAAAATCCGCAGGACGCCTCCAACCATAACGCGATGGCCCGTTGTTATGAGCAGGTCGGTATTTTCGACAAAGCGATGGTGAACGTTGAAACTGCCCTGCGGATTCAGCCATCCGATGCGGGGCATCATGAACTGAAGGGACTGATTCTTGACCGGCAGAATCAGTATACAGAGGCCGCCAAGTCCTATCTGCAGGCGATTGCCCTCCGGGACTCGCTCAGTAAAGGTTTCGAGGACATCAGCGATGAGGCTGTGGATGTTACCCAGATCGAGGAATTTGTCCTGAATCTGTCCAAAACTTATCCGCAGTCCGGGTATTTGCTGGTGGCAATGGGTTCGCTGTTTACGACGAAATATAATTACGCAAAAGCCGAGGAATATCTCAGGAAGGCGCTTGCGCTGAAACCCGGCCAGCCCGCCATTCTCAATAAACTGGCTGAAGTGTATCAGAAAGAAAACAAACCCGATCAGGCCGTGGATTTTTTCAAGCAGGCGTTGGCGATTGACGGCAGGAACATTGAAACACTGAGAAGTCTGGGCAAGCTTTACAAAGAAAAAGGCCAGTGGCTTGACGCGCTGAAATATTTCGAGGACATTCTGAGGCTCCAGAAAAAAGACAGCAACGCGGCTTATGAAACCAAGGAAATGTACCGGAAGCTGAATAATCCGCAAAAAGCCATCGAAGTCATGAAGGATTACCAGCTGGCCGATGTCAGCTATTTCAACTGGGCGATGCATCACATTTTTGAGATTCTTTATTATGATCTCAAGGATGACAAGCAGCTGACGGAACTTGTCGAAAAAACTTATCCGAATAAAATTAACGATTCGTTCGTGTATGATTATTACGGATACAGCCTGATGAATCTGGGCCGGCTGGACGAGGCGGTGAAATCCTTCGAACGGTTCATCGAACTTGAGCCCAAGAACGCCCGTGTCATGCGCGAGCTCGGACGTGTATTCTGCGACCTGGGACGCTTCCAGGAAGCGGTGGATATCCTTACCAAATCTTTCGCGATCGAGAGCAAGAATTCCTACGGCTTTTATTATCTCGCGCTGGCTTACCATAAACTCGGCAAAGACGACCTCGCGAAAAAAATGCTCGATGAGGGAAAGCAGTTCGATCCGAATTACAAATGGTTTGACGATCTGCTCAGCGAGATCGATCCCTCCCATGTCGCGACGGAAACCGCAACCGGCACTGAACAGTCGAAGCAGCAGTCTTCCACCGGGGTACTGGGAGAGTCGGTTATGGCCGGTCTTCCGAATTTTCTCCGCGACCTGACGAGTCTGGCGAAAGAGAATAAGATTGATGATATCATCGGACGCGAAAACGAGATGCAGGAACTCATTGAAGTGCTCTGCCGGCGCAGCAAAGCCAATCCCCTGATCGTGGGCCAGCCCGGCGTCGGTAAAACGGTGCTGATCAACGGTCTGGCGCACCGGCTCGCGCAGGGCCGCGTCCCGGACATTCTCAGGGCTTATAAATTGCTTGAACTGGAGGTGTTCTCCGTAGTCGCCGGCACGCGCTATGTCGGAACGCTTGAACAGAAATTCATGCAGCTGGCCCAGTTCTGCCGGGCCAACAAAGTGATCATATTTATTGATGAACTTCACACGCTGATGGGCGCGGGATCGTACAGTTCGCATGAAACCGGGGGCCTGGACGAAATGTTCAAGCCTTTGCTGACCCAGCCTGATTTCAAACTGATCGGCGCGACCACCGACGAGGAATACCAGAAAAATATCGCCAAGAGCGGCGCGTTTGAAAGGCGGTTCACCCGTATCACGATTTTTGAGCCGCTCAAGGACGACACAATGAAAATCCTGGAGCACCAGCGTCCGAAACTGGAAGATTTTTTTCATGTCACGGTGTCCGAGCGCATTATGCGCGTGGTCTACGACATGTCGGATCAGTATATCAAAAACCGGTATATGCCCGACAAGGCCTGTGACATCATCGAACGCGCCTGCATCAAGGCGAGTTTATCAAGGCCTAACGACAGCAAGGATACGGTTCCTGTTCAGGAAAAACATGTCGTGCAGGCCATCGCGCAGGTCACGCGTATTCCCGAAGGAAATATCCATATCGACGCGCTGACCGGCATGACGTCGCTCGAAGACCGGCTCCGCTCGAGGGTCATCGGACAGGACGAGGCGATCGAGAAAGTATCCGAAGTCGTCCGCATGACGAAAAGCGGACTCGACGTCAATCCCGAACGCCCCGACGGCGTGTTTCTTTTCGTGGGGCCGACCGGCGTCGGAAAAACAGAGCTTGCCAAAGCGCTGGCCGAGGCGCTTGAAGGAAGCGAAAAACGGCTCGTTCGCATCGATATGTCCGAATACAACGACCAGTACGCGCTATCAAAACTGATCGGCACCGCGCCCGGATTTGTGGGCTACGATGACGAAGGACGTCTGACAAAGGCCGTACGCGAAGATCCTTCCGCCGTGATCCTTCTTGACGAAATCGAAAAAGCGCACCCGAAGATCTATGAGGCGTTCCTGCAGGTGTTCGACGACGGGCGAATGACCGACGGCAAGGGGCAGACGATTTCTTTTTCGCATGCCACGATTATCATGACCTCCAATCTCGGATCGGACACGATATACGGGAAAATAAAAATGGGATTCGGCGGAAGCTCGGTTGACGAAAATAAAGAAATCGCCGAAAGCATAAAAGGGGCGCTGAGAAAGCATTTCTCCCCGGAATTTCTGAACCGTATCGATGATATCATAGTTTTCAAAGCGCTGGATCCTGAAATTCTTAAAAAAATAGCCCTTCAGAAAATTAACATTATCACACGTAGATTCATGGATAAGGACATCCGCATATCGATCGACGATTCCGTGGTCGACTTGTGCGTTGAGGGACTGGATTTCAAACGTGAGGGCGCACGCGGCGTCAACCGCGCGCTGGAGGATCTCATTTCCAGGCCGCTGTCCAGAATCATGATACAGAATCCGGCCTGCCGCGTCTACAACATTCAGCGGCACGATAAGGAAATCGTGATTCTCAGGGGAACCTAAACATACGTCAGGAGTTTACTTGGAAGTCATTATTCCCGATACCAGTCTTTCAGCCGTGTTGCCGCATCTGATCCTCCTCGCTGGCGCGTTGATTATTTTGCTGGCCGGAGCCTTTTCTGACCGTGCCCGTCAGTATTTATGTTTTGCGGCCGCGGTCTTTACGGGTGTCTCCCTCGCCGTATGGATGTTGTGCTGCACTGAACCGGCTCAGGCTTTCAGCGGGATGATAACTTATGATGCGCTGACTTCGTCGTTTGGTTTCATCATTCTGGCCGGCATGGTTCTTTATATCCTGACCACGCACCAGGCGGTCGAAACGAAAAAATCCGCCGAATTCTACGCTGTATTGCTGCTGGCCACGCTGGGCATGCTGATCATGGCATCCAGCCGCCATCTGATGGTGATTTATCTCGGGCTGGAAATACTGTCGGTTTCTTTTTACGTCCTGATCGGCATGAACCGTACCCGCGTGAAGTCGCTGGAATCGGCTTTGAAATATTTTCTGCTCGGCGCGTTCGCGTCTGGATTTTTTCTTTACGGCATATCGCTGACGTACGGCGCGACCGGAAGCATGCATTTGTCGAACATCGGCCGTTTTCTCGGGACGCATAATATGCTCGGAGAACCGCTGATGATGAGCGGCCTCGGATTGTTACTGACCGGGCTCGCCTTTAAGCTGGCGCTGATACCGTTCCATATGTGGACGCCCGACGTGGTTGAAGGTTCGCCCGCTCCTGTTTCGTCTTTCATCACCACCGTTCCCAAAGCCGCCGGGTTTATTGTTTTTATAAGGATTTTTCTTGAGGCGCTCAGCCCGCTTTACGCTAACTGGTCCGGTATATTGTACGGAATCTGCCTTGTGACGGTCATCGGCGGGAACCTGCTGGCCCTGATCCAGGAAGACGTTAAAAGAATGCTCGCCTATTCCGGCATCGCGCACGCGGGGTATCTGGCGATGGTCATTCTGGCCGGTCCCGCGCTGAATCAAACGGCTGGCGCTGAGAACGCCATTGCGTTTTATCTGTTGGTCTATGTTCTCATGAACCTTGTCATGTTCAGTGTTCTTTACGCGTTTGAAAAAACGGACGGTAAAAACTTGAAACTGAACCGTCTTGATGGATTTGGTAAAACGCATCCGGCGCTGGCGCTGGCCGTAACCATATCCCTGCTGTCCCTGGCGGGCATACCCTTAACGGGAGGTTTTATCGCCAAGGTTCAGGTCTTCGCCCTTACGCTCGAGGCCGGCTATAACTGGCTGACCGTCATAGCCCTGCTCACTGTGATTGTCTCGGTTTATTATTATCTGAATCTTGTCGTGAAAATGTATTTTCACCAACCGGACGAATCCCGGCCCGCATTGACCCTTTCCGCGGCAGGAAAGACGGCCATAGGGATTTGCGTCTTCGGGATCTTTCTTCTTGGGATCGCGCCCGCATTATTCCTGAACAACTGAACATCGGTGAAAAACGGTCGGTTACATCGGCACCGTTCCTGCCGGATATTTCTTCCGGTTCTTCTCATTTTATGCTCAGGTCCGCTTGCCGCGCAGAATCCTGTTAAAATCAGAAGAAATGCGCCGCTTCAAGTGCCGGCAGCTTTCGAATCAGAAAAAATCGTGCGTCACGATGATCCCTGGTTCGGAAAAGACAAAATCCTTCATTTTACCTTCAGCATGTTTTTATATACCGGAAGTTATGAGGTACAAAAAGATGCACTGGGGGTGAAAAGACCGATGCTGCCCTCGCTGGGTTTTACGATTTCCATGGGAACCGGCAAGGAATTGTACGATCAGTCCCGTCCTCCGAATTTCTTCAGCTGGAAAGACATGCTCTGGAACTGCGCTGGAACTGTCGCAGGGATGATGCTGGTAAAAACAGCGGCTTATTTTTGATAATCTCTTTTTTTTATTGAAAAAGAGCGTAAAATTCGATACCTTATTTAACTTATTATTAATAATCATTTATTATCTATTCCACATAATAGAGGTGTATAACAATGATTGATAGAAAGAAATGGTTCTTTTTGATCGCGTTTCTGACGTTTGTTCTGGGATCCCTGAACGCCCAATGGCAGAAAACGGAACCGAAAACCCGGAATGACCGGTCGGTAGACATTACCTGCATCGCTTTTCTCGATCATTTGGCGTTCATGGGCACGACCGCCGGAGGGGTCATGAAATTTGACGGTTCCAATTACACGTTCATCGACATGAGTTCCGGACTGGTCTCGAATGAAATCCGGGACCTTGCGGCGGACGGCAACGGTGACCTGTGGATTGCCACCAATAAGGGAGTGGATGTGTGGAACCCGAAAAAAATCGTCCATTATACCAAGGGACTCCAGAAAGACGCGATTAAGATCGAAACGGATGACTTCCTTTCCGTTCATATTGATGATGACGGGAACGCCTGGATGGGAACTTCCAAAGGACTTTACAAACGTACAGCCGCCGATAAATGGTTTTTTTATGACCAGAAAAGCACCGGCAAATCCCTGCCAAGCAACGAGATCAAGGCCATCCATTCCACCTGGGACGCCGTGATCTGGATGGCAACCGACCGCGGCCTTGTCAGTTTCGACGGAAAAGAATGGAAAACGTATAACCGGGATTCCCACGGTTTTCCCACAGACGACATTTATGACGTATATGCTTCCGCGGACGGCACCGTATGGATGGGGACCGCCAAAGGCGTCCTCCGCTTCAATGGCATCAAGGCCGATCAATTCCTGAAAGACAAGCGCATTCGCTCCGTTACGCTGGATATGCTGGGCAACGCGTGGGCCGCCACCAAAGACGAAGGCGTATACCTGATCTCCGAGGGAACGGAAACGCTGTTTACCCAGAAAAAGGACGGGATCATTACCGATGAACTGCTTTCCGTGGAAACGGACCGCGACAACGGGATCTGGATCGGCGGACTGAACGGATTCAGCCAGTACACCGACAAGACCAAAGCGAAAGAGATCGCAAAAGTTTTCTTTGAAAAGGCCCGGAACGCGCATCTCCTGGGTCAATACGTCACTGCGACGCGCTATTTTAATATGTTCCTCCGTAAGGATTACCTTCAGTCCGCACCCGAGGTCCCCGAAGCCATGTACCGGATTGCCCAGATGTACCTGTATATCGGCCAGCCGGACAAGGGATTCGAACTGCTGACCGAATTTGTGTCGCGTTACGGAAAGCACGAACTGGCCAAGTCCGCTATTCTGCAGCTGGCGGATTTCCACCGGTCGAAGAAAAAAGTGACCGAGGGACAGAAATACTACCAGATGTTCCTTGACAATTATCCCGACGATCCCGCCACGGAATCGGTGATGCTTCGAATGGCATGGCTGTTCGAATCGGACGGCGACACGTTCGGCGCCGCACGCATCCTGCAGAAAATCAACAATAAATATCCGAATAACCTGCGGTTCGACGAGAACCGCTGGAAGATCGCGGTAATGGAAGAAAAACAGAAAGGCAAGGTCGCCTCGGAACCTGTATATCTGGACCTGGCGAAAACTTCCGTGGACATGGAAATTCTCTACCGGCTTTCCGAACAGTACGATCAGAACCACCGCAAGGACATCCTGGATGATATGCGCGGCGGCGTGGAATGGAAAACCTATGAGGTCGGTTCCGCGGTGAACCACCTTTTCCAGGAAGGAACGAACATGTGGGTCGCCACGCAGGCGAACGGCGTCCTGAAATGCGATTTCAATATCGGCGCGCTCACGCCTTATGTGGACGGCCTGCCGGGCAAGGACATCCGGCAGATCTACATGGACGCCGACCGCGACGTATGGGCCGTGCTCAACGGGAACAGCAAGAACGCGCTCGTCAACATGCAGTACAGCAAGAACCGCACAAAATGGAACCTCACCTGGGCGCCTTTCAATAACAAGATCATCAACTGGTTCATTTATAAACCGATGAACAAATGGAAAATCGCCGCCAGCGACCAGGGCATCTTCATCAGCCCGGGCGCCAAGAATTATTCGACCAAGAACGGACTGCCCGGCAACAACGTGAAATTCCTCGCGCTGGACAGCCGCGCCGTCTTATGGGCGGTCGTTGACAAATATCTCGTCCAGATCGATAACGAACCGAAAGTGATCGTCAGCACCGGCGAAGTCAATTTCAACGATATCCGGTATTTCTATATTGATTCCAGGGACACCAAATGGCTCGCGACCGACAAGGGCATTGTGACTTACGACGGCGCGTGGAAACAGTACACCGTCGACGACGGTTTGATCTCCAACAATACACTGTGTGTCGTAGGTTCGCGGAGCGGGATGATCCTGGCCGGAACCAAGGAAGGACTCAGCTTCTTCAACAACACATTCTGGATGAATTACACGACCGAAGACGGCCTGCCCTCGAATGACGTGCGCGCGGTGGTGTTCGGCGACGACGCCAGCATCTGGATCGGAACCGACAAAGGCGTCCATTACCGCAAATCCACGGGCGATGGCGACAAAAAACTCATGGTGCAGAATGTTCTGGCCAAAGAAAAACAACTTTGGGAAAAACAGCAGTACGCCAAAGCCCGGGAATTATATGATATCCTTACGATTTACCCCGACCTGTCGGAATGGATCGCTGCCAAGAAAGCGATTTGTTTCGAGAAGGAAGGCTCGCTCGACAACGCTTATCAGGCCTATCAGAACATCCGCGCCAACAACCCGTCTTCCCGCTGGATCACGGACCTGCACATTTACCGGGTCGCCAGAAAGTTCGAAGACAGCTCGCGCACGGAACCTGCTATCCGGATATATACGGATCTTGCCGCTCGGGTAAAAGGCGACGCGAAAAAATCGTTCCGCATTGAGGAATCCCTGTTCCGAAGCGCGCGCCTGTACCAGGATAAGAATGAAACCGCCAAGGCCCTTGCGCTGTACAGGCAGATCCTCCAGATGTATCCGGGCGGAAGCATGGTTCCCATGATCGCCGATCAGTACCTGGCCCTGCTGAAATCCAACGAACAAAGCAAGGACATGGACCAGTGCATCACCTTATCGGAAGAATTTCTTAAAATTTATCCGAAACATGAAAAAGAGCTCGAAATCAGGTTCGGGCTGGCCGAATGCTATGTGAACGCGAACAAGCCGGCCGAGGCGGAAAAGGTATATGCCTCAATCGCCGCGGATTACGCGAAGTCGTCCGTAAAACTGCTTGCGGAACAGCGGCTCGCGAAGATCAGGCGCATGACGGCCCGGTGATCTCTTCGGGAATCTAATCATTTTTCCTGAGGCATATGTGCGGAAGGTTTACATTAACGGCGGCTCTGAAAACAATTCAGGGCCGCTTTGAATTGGATGATGAGGAAATCGGCGCAATCGAGCCCGATTACCATCCAAACGACAATGTTTCACCGACACAGAAAGTCCTGACTCTTTATTCCGCCGGGGAAAAACCCGTTCCTTCGCTGATGCGCTGGGGACTGGTCCCTTCCTGGAGCAAACAGAAAAAAACGGATTACTCTTTGATCAACGCGCGTGCCGAGACGATTGACACCAAACCGATGTTCAGATCTCTGATCGCCAGAAACCGGTGCCTGATCGTCGCGGACGGGTTTTACGAATTCCGCGCGGAGGGGAAACGGAAAATCCCGGTGCGCTTTTCCATGAAAGACGATTCCCTCTTTTCCATGGCCGGAATTTATGACCGCTGGAAAGATCCCGGATCGGACAGCGTCCTTATCTCCTGCGCGATCATCACAACAGAACCGAACGACCTGGTCCGCGAAGTTCACAGCCGCATGCCGGTGATCCTTGCCCGCCCGGATGAACCCCGCTGGTTAGATGTTTCGCTGAATCCCGTTGATCTCAAAATGCTGCTCACGCCTTATGATCCGAAATTGATGCGCACATTCGATGTGGATCCGGTTGATCCTGCGATCAGGAACGGCAAAACTGATGATTTATTCGGATGAACAACCTTATCGGCAAACCGTGCGGTATTGTAAGAATCAATCAAAAGAATAATTTGTCCGAATACACGATTTTATGGCGTCCGGCACAAAAAATTATCTAAGTATCAACCGGTTAAATCACTTCAAAAATAACATCTTTTTTGATTGTGTCCGATGGCCGGCCGTGATGCATTAAGTGTATTGCCCGCCGGTATTATCCACGGCCATGTATGGTTTGTCTTGATTGTATTCATAATTCACGGAGACGAGGATATGAGGAGTAACCCAACTTTGACCATAATTTGTTGATTTAGATAAATATACAGGGCCGCGTTGACCATTATTGTAATATACATTGTAACAATAATACATATTTCCATATCTATCAAAACCACAAGAAGGATCGAAACCATAATCAAAAGGATGTCCATATTCATCTCTTGTTACATAATCTTTTTTGAACCAACTAATTCCTCCATCACTAGATACTGCATATCCTGGTTGTGATAATTGATCTGATCTAAAGTCATTCCACGTAGTAACTACATATTTCGGATTGATAGGACTAACGGCAATAGCCTTCTCATGCTGATCTAACGCTCCCCAAGTGATTGAATCGATTTGAACTTGAGAAAACAAACTGTAACAACTCATCAGATTAACATAACCTTCTCAGCAAACTCCTCATCGCTTTTTATTTTATTGAAATGTCCGTTCGCATATTCTTCTTTCAATTGAACCTCTATTTTCTTTGCGACATCTGGAAAAACATAGTATTGGTTTAGGAAACATGAGATTGAATCGATTAGACTTCCAACCCTTTGTTCCTCAATTGTTTTATTTGATTGAGCTGAGCACGATTGAAATCCAAAAAACACAATAAACTCAATAATAAGTGATAAGTAATAAAGATTAGAATTATTCATGTTGATTCTGAGTTAGTGTTTTTTGACGTTGTTAAGTTTTATTCCTTCGGCCTCAGTTCTTCGATTCTTTTTGCAAATGACATCCACCACATTCCGCCGGTAACATAAAAAAGGTATTGACCATCAGGTGAGATACGAGGGCTTAGTCCTCCTTTTTCAGCCGATCCGCCTTCAGCCATCACTGCCGGCGACCAATTTCCCGATTTGTCCTTGTAACTGATAAAAATTCCGGAATCCTCAGGCCCATTCAGAATTCTGGTAAATACAATGTATGATTCATCCGGCGCAATGTAAGGACAGGTTTCCGTTCCCCATGTGTTAATTTCCGGGCCCATTTTTACAGGCTTTATATATTCGCCATCCACCAGCTGTGAGTAATATATATCTCCTATTCCGCCGGAAGATTTTCCGCTTGTATCCTGGTATTGAAAGAAAAGGGTTCCGGCATTCGATACCGAAATACTCCAGTGTAAAGGCACTTCATTCACTTTTCGGCTGATTGGTTCGGGTTCTGACCATCCGGTCAGTGTTCTTTCAGAACACCAGATTGTTTCTTTCTTTTGCGATACAGCGCCGGAACGAAATGAGGTCAAATACATTTTCTTACTATCAGTTGTAATAAAGGGATTATCGTACTGAATTGAGTTCGTTTTACAGAATGAAACCAATTCGGGTTTTATCCAATATCCATTTTCAATTTTTGTAAACCAGATTCTTCTATCTTTAGCGCTCCAGTAGAATTCATTTCCATCCGGACTAATTGCCACACTGCTGTGATTAACCCCGTTAGATACGATGTCAGGGCAAAACAGTTCTGGTTTATCTCCCGGCGGCTTCTGCCCAAGATAAGGACCGGTGAGATTTGGAAAATCGGTTTGCTGGGTATTGTCTGTCATAGCTGCAAATAGCAAACAGCTGATTAGTATTAGTTTTTTCATTTAAATTTTCCAATTTTATTTTATTTATAAGTTATATCATTCCTTCGGCCTCAGCTGTTTGTTGATTCCGGGCTGGTTTTACTTTTTCTTAAGTTCTTCCAGCATCTTCCTGGCATTTTCATTTTTCGGATTTAGACTGAGTGATTTCTGAAAGTTTTCCCGGGATAATTTTTTGTTACCGGCTTTAAGGTATGCTTCCCCTAAGCTGTCGAATATATTGAATGACTGAGGAAATGACTCCCTTGCCATCATGAATACTTCAATCGCATCGTTGGTTTTTCCGGCGCTTAATAACCGATAACCCATGGCATTAAATTCATTTTCATCGAAATACTTTTTTTTAGGATTATCCTTTTTCAGTTTTTGATACAGAACTTTACCGCTCTTTATTCCATTTGTGTTAATTTCCTTCTCAATCACATAAACCGCCGATTCATTGATGATTCGTTCGGTTCTTTTCATTACATTTCGAACGACAGCTTCCTGAGGCCTTAATGTAAGAAACTCGTTATAGCATTCTATCGCTTTTTCGAAGTTGCCTTCCGATGAATGGATCATACCCATTTGAAACAAACCATCCAAAGACTTAGGATAAATTGTGAGAATGTGTTCGTAGATTTTTCGGGCATCTGCCTTTCTTCCAAGGCCATTCAACCGGCTTGCTGCAAAGTGCAGCGTATGATCCGTAACGTCAATCTTATACCCGATGCGCTTTGACAATTCATCGTAATATTTCAAAATACTGTCCAAACCGCACAATGTGATGCTGTCGGGCAAACTGTAACCGGTGAACAGCTCTTTGAATCCATCAATAAAACCGGTTTCCAGCATGAAGTCTTCGTGATCGGACGTTATGAACCGGTAACGAAAATCCTTGGGCGTGTTTTTTTCAATTACCGCCTGCTGTTCCATGGAAAACGCGTAGTTTAGGCTTTTTTTACCGGTTTTCATGTAGAGATATTTTGGCAACGATCGGTTTGCCGTGAAAAAGGTCCGAGCTTTTGCTATTAAGTAATCATCGATCTGCTTTGGATTGTCAAAAGAGTTCTCCAGTATATAGGCATGAAACAAATCGGGGTGTTCCATGAGTGTATAATACCCGAAGCATGCGCCGGCCTGAGGGCCAACGAGTATTCTGAAATTGGATGTCCGGTAATTCTGATCAAGAAAGGGTATCAGTTCCTCTCTGAAGTACCGAGCGAATTGATCAGCGCCGCCGGGATTTCCATCAGGCTTTAGTGGCCGTAGATCCCTGTAACGATCTGTGTTATCCACTCCGACGAGGATTACTCCAGGCATCTTCCTGAAGCTATGCAATTCATTCAGGAATGATGCGGCATTGGAAAAGTAGGTCATAACATAATCGCCATAGAGATGAAAAACAACGGGATATTTTATCCCGGTCGATTCGTATCCTGTCGGTAAATTAACCAGAATGCGCCTTTGTTCACCCAGAATTTTTGAATCGATTATCCTGTACTTGCCAATAACCACATCGTCGTTGTCGTTTTGCTGTGCATGAAGCGGTAAAAAAGACATTAACATCAAACAGCTGATTAGGATTATTTTTTTCATTTTGGTTTTTTCTTTCACATTTATTTATTATTCTTTTGGTCTTAACTCTTCGATGATTTTGGCGGAGACCCAGTAGATGTCATCGCCTCGGGAAAAGAAAAGATACTTCCCATCCGGTGAAAAGGTGGCATTGGCTTCGGACTGATCGGTATTGACAGTATTCCCCATGTTGATGAGTTGTGTCCAGTTACCTGATTTACCTATGAAAGAAATATACAAGTCCCAATTGCCAAATCCGCCCGGCATATCCGAGTGTACAACCAGCGTTTTGTTGTCCGGCGAAATGCAAACGCCTCTTACCCTTCCTTTAAAAATATTGTCATCGAGTTTAACCGGATCAGAAAACTGTCCGTTTGAGTACTGTGAATAGTAGATTCCATCCTTTCTGCCGAAATACAGCTTGTTGTCGGTGCTGTAGAACGGCTGTACTTCAATTCCTTCCGTGTTAACCGGCATACCGATGTTTTGCGGCGCACTCCAGCCGCCGTAGGTTTTTTCCGAGACCCAGATGTCCGGCATTTTCTGTGGCTGGACGCTGTCCGCTTTGGGACGATTGGAAACAAAAAATAATTTCTGTCCATCGTGTGAAAGCGCGGGTTCGTCATTCATGAATTCCAGAGAAAACGGGATATCAACATGTGATCCCCAGTGTCCATTCAACTGCTTTATGCTCATGAAGCTCATTTTTCGATCGGCGGATGCGTTGCCGGTTGCAATCATGTTTTTGTAGATGACCTCATTGCCATCAGGGACGATAAGGAGTTTCGACTGTATTCCTTCTTTGGAAACGATACCCGGCGCAAAAATTTCAGGTACTATTCCCGGCGGCTTCTGGCCGAGGTAGGGACCGGTGAGTTTTGGAAAATCGGTTTGCTGCGCGTTAATTGTCATTGCTGTAAACAGCAACATGTCGATCAGGATATGTTTTTTCATTGAGATTTTTCTCCGCTCAATTTTGGTAATTTTATTCTGTACTTAATAAGCCTGATATCTTGTTTATCATCATGTGCCAGTGTATATAAGTATTCACCTTCTATGATAAGCGGTCTGACTTTTTCAAGTCCTTCTGTAAGTTCAATTACACCTTGATAAAGGTAGTGACCATCAGGAGAAAAAATATCAATTTCCTGTCTTCCCGTATTAATGATATCGGGAACGAATACATAAATCAAACCCTGTTCATCTGTTGTGATATGAGTAAAAAACACCTGCTGCTCAGGGATTCCGGCAAATATTTCTTTACTGATCTCTTTTGGCATCGCCTTCCCACCAATTGGACCAATGCCTGCAACTAAATTTTCCTTAATATGGGTTGGTACTGTTTTTCTGTTTCTTCCTTTGACAGTAAACGCGAGGATTTCATTGCCTTGCAAGTTACATTTCTTAACCATGTACCGGTCGCTTCTGCCAAGATAGAGCATGTCTTTATCTGTATGTACAATCAACTTCGGGAATAACTCAATATCGTCCAAAAGGATATGAGTACGTCCCATATTTACTGTCATGCTAACAATTAACTTCTCCTCTGCCTGAAATTTGCCGATAATGGTACCTTTACTTTTTCCTTCCTCAAGAAGTTCGAGAGTTTCGTAAGTCTGTTTTTTATCAATATCGGTTCCGGAACGAATAGCAACAAGCTTTTCGCCATTTACAAAAACTCTGGGTGAAATGTCCTGAAAGATTTTGAAGGAGTTTATTAAGCTCCCTTTCTTATCAAAGGTTTTAATCCTGTTGACCGTATTCCCCACCTCGAAGACGTAGATGTAATCCGATGTGATAAACATACCTGCCGGATATCCGGTTAGTTCTTCCTCTTCGCCAAAAGTGGACAGCAAATTACCATTCGAATCCAAAACAAATATTTTACCGGAAGCTGGATCCATGAGGTATATTTCACCATCCTCGCCAACATGAAATAAAAACCTTTTCTTGATCGTTTGACTGTTAATATTGTTAATACTCCATAAATCCTGTACATCGAAATCCCAGTTTCCCAATGTAGGATTATCCGGGTTTTCATAGATTTTTAATGTATCTGCAAGAATGTCATGAACGTCCGTTTTGGATTGATCCGGAACTTCAGATTCATCATGAAAGATATCTTTTATGACCAATTTCATCAGTTTTTCAATCCCCGGATCTTCCGTGTTAGCACAGTAAGTATGACAAATAAAAGCAGTCGTTTTGTGTTTAGGGAAATATGCCAGTAAAGTACGCGTTCCACAGAAACTTCCTCCATGCCCATAGTGTATGCCAATTTCGGGATCGTCGAAAACCATCATACCAAGTCCATACTGTTCATTTCCTCCGACTATTCGAACCATTTGTTCAAAAGATTCTTTTTTTTCGAACAACTCGTGTGATACTAGTGCTTTGAAAAACATGATAAGATCGTTCGCGGTACTTATGATACCCCCCGATGCCTGTGCCCACCCTACACTGACTTCCTGTCCATCATAGACCTTATCCCCAACGAAAAAATAACCATGGGCGATGCCGTCCTTACCCGAACCGAATGTACCTTCGGAAAGAAAAGTATTTTTCATGTCCATTCGTTCGAGTATGTTCCTTTTCAGAGACACACGGTATGGCTGCCTGGTCACTTGTTCGATTAAGGCTCCGAGTAAAAGAGTATTTGTATTGCAATAGTCGTAACCTTTACCGGGTTTAAACTTAGGTTCTCCTTGTTGATGAGTTAACTTAAGAATTTCAATAGCTGACCAGGGTTTAGAGGGTGCGTCTTGCAACATTTTCCTGAACTCATGTGTTTCTGTTACGTCTGCAAGACCGCTCCGATGACAAAGGGCGTGTTCTACTGTTATTTCACTGCCATACTTTATCTTTGCCAGTACGGCTGACCAATCGGATGGCAGATAATCGATAAGCGGCCTTTGAAGTTCTACTTTTCCTTGTTCTGCCAACTGGTGCACTAATACAGCCGTGAATACTTTGGTGATACTGCCAATGATGAGCTTATCTGTAGGTTGAATTGGATTTTTACGTGAAAGGTCAAAATAGCCGCTTGCCGCCGTAAAAGATTGTTGGCCTTCTACATCCACCTTAATAACTGTCCCAAGGATATCCTTTTTATCCGTCAGGTACTCTTCAACTAATGATTGCAATTGCTTATCAGAGTAAGATAAATTTTTATTCATGCAGCCCGGATAAAAAAATACTGACAGAAGCAAACAAAGAACGGATTTAGTAGATTTCATTTTGCTCATATAATTTCTTATTATTTAATAATCTAAATATTTATTTGAATTATTTTATTCATTTACCCTCAGTTCTTCTATGATTTTAGCGGAAACCTAGTAAAATTCATTTAAACCATTATGTAGAATTTTTATGATGGTACTAAGTAGTTACTGTTTAATTGACAATAAAACTTTTTCATACGCTAATTCAAGCGCTATAGATGCTTCTATCTCGTAATCGGGCTTAACACCTACCCCCTCCCAGTTTGTTTTAGTTATTGGATTAATTGCCCTCCCGGTTGGTATAGAGATTCTAAAATTATCAAAACTTAAAACATCGCTTGGATTAGCGCCTCCTGCGGTAACTTCCCCGATTAAAACACCACGTTTTTGTGTTTGAATATTATAGGCAAACTCTTCACCGCCAGATACAGTATTTGAACTAGTAAGGACATAAATCGGTATATCAGTCATTTTTTTGCCGCCAACCTTCTCCAGAGTGATAAAGTCGACTGTTTTATTTAGATACCTCCAGTAAATACTGTTAATGTGAGTCGGTTTATCGAAAAAATAACTGCAAATATATTTGATCGTTTCCGGCATTCCTCCTCCATTTCTTCTTAAGTCGATGATGATCGCTTTTGAATCAATCAAATTTTTCATGGCGGCGTCAATGGATTCTTTAGCTGATTTAAGCGATGGAAAACCCAATATTTCGAGATACCCGATGCCTTTTTCCATTTTGCCGGTTCGGAAAAATCCATATTCAGTCATATCGTTTACGTTTTGATAATTGTATTCAGTGACTTTTTTCCTGTTTGAGCCAAACGTCCCTGAACTACCGGCAACCCAGAAACGCAGATGCAAATCATTAGCGATAGATTTCATTTCAAGGTTAACCTTCCCGGCAAATTCCTCATCGTTTTTTATTTTATTGAAATGCCCGTTCGCATATTCTACTTTCAATTGAACCTCTATTTTCTTTGCGACATCTGGAAAAACATAGTATTGATTTAGCAAAATGGAAACAGAATCAATTAGCTTTTCGATTCTTTTTTCATCAATTGTATGACCCGATTGAGCAGAACACGATTGAATTATTAAAAAAGCAAATAACCCTATTAAGAATAATGAGCGATAAAACGTAAAATAGTTCATGGGTTTCAATTTATAAATTATTAGATAATTCTATTCCTTCGGTCTCAGTTCATCGATGATCTTCGCGGAGACCCAGTAGATATCTGATCCGGCACGAGGGTCACCGGATGTGAAAAACAGGTACTTGCCGTCATGCGATACATTAGGTTGCCCGGCGTCCATACCCAGATACAGTTCCACGGGTTCCATCCAGCTATTGTCCTTTTTTCTGAACGATACAAACAAAAGGCTGGCAGGATTCTGTCCAGGTCGCCGAACAGTAAAAATAATAAAGCTTTCGTCAGGAGCAATCCATGGATGCTGCTGTTTTTCAGATTTATTAAAAGGTGGACCCAGCTTTTCGAGTTTTTCATATTTACCATTAACCATTCTGATGATTCCAAGCGATTCACTTCCCATTCCGCCCGAAATATCGGTCGTGTAAATTGTGCCATCGGTTGAGGCGGAAATGTGCATAGTTTTGGTCGGGTTAAAAATATCACCCGGATCTTTGACTTCACTCCAGCCTTTTTCCGTTCTTTCCACGTACTTAGTCATCATTTCGGGCTTTCCGTTCACGACCGCGGAGGTCTGGAAATATAACCGTCTATTATCGAGCGTTACAAAAGGTTCGAAGGACATGCTTTCAGATGACAAGACGGTCAATGGCTCCGGATTTGTCCATGCACCGTTTTCCAGCCGGCAAACCATCACGGAAGTTTTCCGCGTTGACTGATCCCGGCGGGTAAAGTAAAATTCATTACCGTCGGGTGAAAAGCAACAGGCGTATTCATGATGGTTGGTTGATACAATTCCTTTGGCGAAAATTACGGGAATGGTTCCGGGAAGCTCTTGGCCGAGGTAATTGACCGCAGAATTTATTTTACTTTGCTGCGCTGTAACGCAAACGGCCGCTATCAGGAGAAAACTGATGATACAAGTTAGATTTTTCATTTTTGTAATTCCTGTTCTTTTTTAGCTGGTTTATTTTGAAATGATAAGCTTATTTGTCTCCGATCGCCCGTAATAAGTTATCCTGTACAGATATACACCGCTCGGCAGAGTCCCGCTGTTCCATTCAACGGTATGGATACCAGGCTGCATAATGCGATTGACCAGTTCGGTAATTTCCTGTCCAAGAATATTATAAATTTTCAGAGAGACCAAACCTTGTTTTGAGATTTCAAATCCGATTTTGGTAGATGGATTAAAGGGATTTGGGTAATTCTGATGCAACTGGAAACCATGCTGGAATTTTATGTCGTCTTTAATATCGACTTGAGAAGTATCTCTTCCCCAACTCGGCCAGCCGTCCCAGGAACTGTTTGTGGTTAATCGTGTTTGGTTACTTCCGTTTGAATTCATTTTGTAAACTTCAAAATTACCGTCCCTTTCGCTATGGAATACAATATTGCTTCCGTCAGGCGACCAAATGGGATCTTCATCTCGTCCGTTGGCGGATGTTACGGTTGTATCGCCGCTCCCGTCTGCATTCATAACATGAATATCCGCCTGAGGAATACCACCAACAATAACCGTCAATCCGTAAGTAATTTCAGAACCATCCGGCGACCACATGGGAAATATTTTATGACCGGTACTATTCGTCATTCTTGTCTGATTGTTGCCGTCCGTATTCATTGTATATATTTCATAGTTGCCATTCCGGTTCGACATGAATAATATCGTCTGCCCGTTGGGTGAAAGCACCGGACGCTCATCGCGCGCGGAGTTATTGGTCAGGCGGGTTTGATGGCTACCGTCAGCGTCCATGACCCATATTTCCGTACGGCTGGAGAAGTCCTTCATAAAATAGATCTTCGTTCCATCCGGCGACCATGAGGGATGTTCTTCCGTATCTGAATTATCAGTGATACGAGTCTGTCCGGAGCCGTCGATGTTCATCAGGTAAATTTCTGAACTCCCGTCCCTTTGCGACAAAAAAGCAATTTTCCGCCCATTGGGTGAAATGGATGGGCACATATCATTAGCTGCATGGGTAGTCAGTTGTAAAATACCTGTTCCATCCGGATTCATCCTGAAGATATCATTGTTCCCGTTACGGCCTGAATAGAAAGCGATAAAACCGTTTTCTATCCGAGTCGTAAGATGCTCATTCGTAAATTTTTCCGGCTTAAAATTTCTCATGGATAAGATCATCATGAAAGTAACTGCTAGGATGATAATATACTGCACTTTCTTCATCATTCTTTCCTTACCAGGGTTAGTTATACTACTTGTCACTCGCGAACGAAAAATGTTGTGACACAATGACCCATTTACCGTCTCGTTTTTCCACCACGCCTGTCCAGCGTGTATTTCTCCACTCGGCGGGTTCTCCTTTATAGGTGTTAATGTCATCCAGTACACAATAGAACCAGGCAACTTCACCGCATTTCGCGAAAGTAACCTCCCAGTCTCTCAGTTCATGCCGGACGTATCTGAAATCCGGGTTCATCCAGAACGGAACATTGACCTTCACATCCTCGAACTTTTTTACTACTCGTTTGCCGGGTGATACGCTGACATAATCCGTGTCATTCGCGATGACGCTGTAAAACAGATCCAGGTTTTTATCTTTCGCCCATCCGATGCAACTGCTGACAACGTCTTTAATTTTTACTTTTTCAGCTTCGATGTCAGATACCTGCTGGGCAAATGCTGATTGCAATATAAATGGAAACAGAACAGCGATTAAGATATTCATTTTGCTTCTCTTTCTTTTCATATTTCCATAATCCTTGATTTATTATGATAATACGTACTTACGGAAGAAGGTTTCATGGATATTCTGTGAAAGGTCAATCCAAGCGATGAATGATATATAAGACTAAAAACATCAGCGCAGGATTACGAAAGCGATATATGAAATTATCCTTTTGAGGAGCACGTTATGCTAATAAAAATCAAAAACAATCCATTCATCACATGATGTTTTGTCATTTTATGAGTCAATAATGCGGAATTCTTCAGACTAAAAATACCATACAAAGTTTTACTGTAAATCGAAGTCCTTCCTTTTTACAGTTTTTACAATTATTTAACCATTATCATTTTTCGGCTTTTCATGATTATCCGGTCTTCCGTGTTGATCTGTAAATGATACAAATATACACCGGTTGCGACTGTTTTACCATCCAGGTCTTTTCCGTCCCATACTTTTTGTTTCAGTCCGGCGGATTCAAATCCGTTAACGAGAGTTCGTACTTCTTGTCCGAGAATATTGTATATTTTCAGCAGAACGCGACTGTTTTCAGCTAGTTCATATCGGAGGGTGGTTGAGGGATTAAACGGATTAGGGTAATTTTGATATAGTTTCAGCCCGGATATTATTAAATCAGATCCGTAATCTTTTAGGTCAATGACCGTCGCCGTTCCGACAACCGCAGAGAATGGCCCTCCAAAGGCTCCTATATCGTTTCGTACATTGCCCTGAGCCGGCCATAAAGCGTAACCCGGATTCCCGGTGTTTTCAGGATCGTTGAATATTGCATTAGTATCTCCGGCATCTATACATGGAGAGGATGGGCTGAGGTAGAACCTATAGGACTGAAATTCAGGATCGATATTGATATTGCCGGTTCCATAACCACCCTGCATATCATTGAAAGTAATGACAGCATCTGTACCGCTGCGGTATATTTGTGTAGGGTAATTTCCCCATAAGATGTTGTTTTTAACGGTTACAAAACTGGAATTATACAGCCGAAGTCCCCCGGTACAGGTGATGTCAGTGGCCGCATTATTCGCAATAGTGTTGTTCGCGATCAGAATCGGGTAACTCAGATAATTACTGAAGCAATACACCGCTCCCCCCCGCCATACGATTGCACCTGAATTGCCCGCAATAATATTGTTACGGATCACTCCGCTGCTGTAGTAAAAATTTACAGCCATACCGCAATGACCTGAGTTATGCAGCATGACATTGTTTTCTATCGTGGGATTGCCTTTAAAACTGCGTATGGCGCCCCCTCCGCCGTTAGGATGCGACGGGTCTGTATCAATGTGGTTATTCAGAATCCGGTTGAACCGTATCCGCGGTGACCAGTACTGAATGAATATACCGCCACCTTCACGATAATAGGTTCCGGGAAATGCCTCATCCTCGAATACGCTGCCGGTACCGTCGGTGAGAGTGAATCCGATCACTTCCGCGGAAGTATCCAGCGCGGTTGAAATATCGGGCATGTTCATCAATATACAGCTGCCGGTATCCGTATGGGCAGGCGAACCTCCGTTGATTATAGTTGTACTGACGTAACTGGTGTCATGGTTCAGCACAAAGTGACTCGCCAGAGTGATTCCTTTTCCCCTGAAATGAACGTTCTCATAATATGTACCCGGCGCCACCAGTACCGTATCCCCATAAGCCGCTGAATCCATTGCGTTTTGAATGGTTGGAAATCGGGATGGAACATTCAGGATATTCGCGTTCAGCAAATATACAGGCGCTATGGTTAAGGACAAAAACAAACCGATCATTCTGATGTTCATATTTTCTCCATAAATGTTAATTGAACATATTTGTAACTTTACAATAAATAATGATGGTAAACCATAGCTTGTCAGCAATTTCATTTTTTTCCAAAATACTGTCCACCGGGTGTTTTCCTTGATGCCGGTTCTCCGGCGAAACGGAAAGAAATGGCATTCAGATATTTTGACGCAAGGAAACGGCGGATCATCGGCTAATGAAATCGGAATGGCAAGCATCATTTTATGACCTCTTCAGAGTTATTAAGGGAATACGCTGAAAAAGCGAAAAGTTACAGAAGTTTTCTGCAAAAGGTCATACGATCTGATAAAAGGTAAGAATAATTTATGTCTTGAATCCAGGTCAAATGCCGATTGACCGGGCGGAAGGACAATGGGTCAGTATATCGAAACTCGCTGATCCGGTCTAAGTTCATGCGATTCAACTTGTCCAGGATTTGCATTTTTCATCCGTTATTCTGCAGCGGATGATTGAAAGATGATTCAATATTTGTATCCCGCTTATTCGAAAAGGATTACATTGCAATGATCATGCAACTTCCTGTTTACACGCAGGATCCAGCTGGGGCTTGAGAGCTTCCTGCAGCCTCTGAGCGGAAAAAGATATTGGATTGTCCGATCGGGCGGGGGAACGATGCAGTTCATAGCATAGCCGGGTACTGTTGACCAGGAAAACCTGTACCTCCGGGTGGTTTTCCTCAACCCATTCTATCATACGGTTGGTTTCCTCAATGGGGATATCGATATCGATCAGCACGACAGACACTTTCAACGCGTCAAGCGTCGTGATAGCCTGTTCGCTTGTATATTCCTTGAGGCAGTAATACGAGGCCTTAAATAATTCCCGGCTGATGGTTTTAATCAGATCTTCCTGAAGACTTACAATCAGAACCGTCCGGTGATGAAGAGGCGGTTTAACGGATCGTTCCTGCCTGGCAGGACTGTTTTTTTCGGAGGTTGTCATGATATTTTCCTTTCTTTTGTTGCGGCTGTTTTCCGGGCTTCGTATAATTCGGAATTCAGCCATGTACGGTAAATATCTTCTCTGAATTTTTTCATGTGTCTGATCGCAACTCTAAATCATTATTCATCCAGCTATAACTGAAAGACCCTGCATAAACTTCAGTAAGCTTACATTAAAATACGATCAATGTTTAAAAAGTTTCGCGGTATTCCGTAAGTGGTCGCAAAATCTTGTGAATGGCTGACAGAAACCTGTAAGAGGAAAACAAAGATAATTTCATAAAAGATGATGGCTTTCCGGTCTGTATGATCTGTGTATGGAGCCCGGCCGGATACCCCTTACCGAGCCATTTGACCGCTGGACAGAATATGTTTTTGATTTATTGATATTATTTGATATTTTCTTACGTATGAAAATCATTATGGACAACAAAAACAAACTTTTCTGGATCCTTCAGGTATCCGGGTGGCTGTTATTCGCGATCGCGATGCAGTTCTATAATGTAAACTATATCTTTGAGTCACTTGAGAAATTTTATCTTGTTTTTATAACCTATGTACTCGGATTCACGCTAACGTCGGGATTGAGATATTTTTACCGGTATATTTATAAAAAAACAAAATCGATTGGCGTGATACCTGTTTACATTCTGATTTCAATTACGATTTTGCACATATTTTGGGAACCTCTTGACGTATTGGTCAGTTCGCCGTTCTGGACGCAAGAACGGATTGATGAATGGCTGAAGATCTATACGCAGTTTTCATTTGTTAAATATTATAAAACAAACCTTTTCTGGTATCTGATATTACTCTTGTGGAGCGTACTTTACTTTGCAATTAAATTCATGCTCGAATGGCAGTACCAGAAAGACCGCGCCGAAAAAGCACAGGTGCTTGCCCAGCAGGCGCAATTGCAGATGCTGAGATACCAGCTGAACCCTCATTTTCTGTTCAACAGCCTGAACTCCATCCGCGCGATGATCGACGAAGACGTAAAGGCCGCGAAAGGAATGATCACGGAGCTGTCGGAATTTCTCCGGTATTCGCTGTTGTTCGACAATGATGCGGAAAAACCGCTGAAACGCGAACTCGAAGCGATACGGAATTATTTTTCCATCGAAAAAAAGCGGTTTGAGGAAAAACTCAACGTCGAATTCGATATTACACCGGAAGCAGAAAAATTTCCGGTTCTGAGTTTTCTTCTTCAGCCTTTTGTCGAGAATGCCGTAAAGTACGGCATGCAGACCAGCGCCATGCCGCTGACCATCAGGATATCCGGCGAAGTCAGGAAGAACCGGCTGATGATTGATATTTTTAATTCCGGGAGATGGGTCGAGTTGCCGGATTATAACGCCCTGAGCGCGGATGTACAGCGCACCGGCAAAGGACTGGAAAATGTCCGCCAGAGGCTGGAGAAAGCCTACCCCGATAAGCATCTGCTGGACATACAAAAAACCGAATCGTCCGTTAATGTACATCTGGAAATCACTAACCCGTAAGAAAAGTCAATGAAAACATTAACCGCTGTTGTTGTCGATGATGAGCGGCTCGCCCGCAAAGAACTCATATCCATGCTGAACGAGTTCAAAAACATTAACGTAACGGGCGAGGCCGATTCGGTGAAGACCGCAGCGGAACAGGTCAATCAACATCAGCCGGATATCCTTTTCCTGGACATCCAGATGCCCGGAGAGTCGGGGTTCGACCTGCTCAGTCAGGTTGATTATGACGGATCGGTGATCTTTGTCACGGCCTATGACGAATACGCTATCCGTGCGTTTGAAGTGAATGCTCTCGATTACCTGCTGAAACCAGTCTCGCCGGAACGCCTCAAAAAATCGATCGATCGTGTCATCAAAGGGGAACCTGTGCCCGCCGTGTCATCCAGACAATGGGACTATAACGACCGTCTGTTCATCATGGTGGATGACGCGATGCGTTTCATCCGGATCAGTTCCATCGTGTACATCGAGGCTACGGGCGATTATTCGAACATCATCACGTCCGATCGTAAAAAAGGATTGGTGTTCAAGACAATGAAGGAATGGGAGGAACGGCTTCCGGAAAGCAATTTTTGCCGGGTTCACCGGTCCCATATCGTCAATATTGAGTATATTGACAAAGTTGAAAAATGGGTGAACTACTCGTATCACATTCACCTTAAAGGCGTGGAAGAGCCCATTATACTCAGCCGGCGTTACGCGAAAAGGCTGAAAAAAATTTACGGATAGTACAGGATCAGGCACATAGTCTTATAAGAGGAATGTTATGTTTCGGACCCTTTTCCGCAGAATCGTGATCAGTCTGATCGCGACTTTGCTTGTCAGTTTTCTTTCCTGCGAAGAAAACGATTCCAGGCCGGATCATTTCCGCTGGGAGATTTCAACTCCGGAAGCGGAAAACATGATGCCGGCTTTGCTGGACTCCGCGGTACTGCACGCTGACCGTCTTGGTTATGTGGATGGACTGGTTGTGATCCGCAACGGAAAACTTGTTTTGGAACGCTATTTTAACGGCTATGGTCCCGATGCGCCGCATAACGTCAAATCCGTGTCAAAAAGTTTTTTATCGGCGCTGACAGGGATCGCGTTAAGAGAAGGTTTCATCGACAGCTTAGATGAAAAAGTAATGAATTATTTTCCGGAATACGTGTACGCGGGCATGGATGCGAGAAAGTATGATATTACCCTGAGACATTTGCTGACCATGCGGATGGGCATTATCGGGGAAGAAGCCGTATGGGACAGCATTCTTCATTCGCCTGACTGGATAAAATCGACGATCGGACTGCCTTTGCTCTCCTCGCCGGGAGAAAAATTCAGATACAGCACTTTTCAGACCCATTTGCTTTCGGCCATACTGACGAAAGCAAGCGGGAAGTCTTCGAAAGAACTGGCGAATGAGTATCTGCTTCGACCGATGGGAATTACTCTGGATGACTGGCTGCAGGATCCGCAGGGATATTATTTCGGCGGGAGCGATATGTATTTTACACCCAGGGAGATGGCAGCTTTCGGTTATTTGTACCTGCTGCGCGGAAATATCAATAACAGGCAGATTGTGCCGGTCGCCTGGACAGATTCCAGTTTCGTAAAAACATGGAAAAATGACGCGCCCGAATGGGGCGTTTTAAAAGATTACAATTACGGTTACTTGTGGTGGCTTGGAAAAATTAATAATTATCAAATGCACTGGGCCCTTGGGTTCGGAGGTCAGACCATACTGATATTCCCCGAAATGAGTCTGATTGTCGTCACGACAGCCGGTTATGACATAGGCTGGAATGTGGATCAGGAGAGGCCCATTCTTGAGTTAGTTTCGAAATATATATTGCCCTCCGTGAATGGATAAAAATTATTTTACGGGTTATCTTATGCATAAACCTGAATTTCTTTTTCCGGTTATATTCCAAATATTTCTTATGAATTCGTTTGCAGTCCTGGCGCAGGACAATATAGCCGATAAAAAATACAAAACAAGTATCCTTGAGAAGATCGACAGTCTCCTGATCTCAAAATACGTGTATCCGGATAAAGCGATACTTGCAGCTGAACAATTCAGGAAAATTTACGTTTCCGGCGCGTACGATTCCTGCGGAAATGCGAAACAGTTTGCGGCTAAAGTGACCGCAGACCTTCAGGAAATTACGCGGGACAAACACATGAATTTTCGTGTGATCGAAACCAGTTCCGCTGGGGAAAAGGCCCATGGTTCTCTGCATCATTCCATAAGATATAATCGTATCAAACAAAAAGAGCACACCGGTTTTTATAAATTGGAATGGTTTGATGACGGCGGAATCGGTTACCTGGATTTGCGGCGATTCAACGCACTGGATGAAGCCAAAGAACTGCTGAATGCGGCGATGGTTTTTCTGAAAGACGCCAACGCCTTGATCATCGATATCCGCGAAAACGGCGGAGGAATGGGCGATTTTCTGAGCAATTATTTTCTGACGCATCCCACGCAGTTAACCGGTGAATATGTACGTACAGAGGATTATACGGATGAATTCTGGACTACCGGCGCCGTCGAGTCTCAACGGATGACGGAAGTACCGCTTTTTATATTAACAAGCGGTCGTACCTTTTCGGCCGCGGAAACATTTGCCTTTGATATGCAGGTCCTGAAAAGGGCGGTGCTGATCGGCGATTCGACGAGGGGAGGCGCGCATAGCGTCGGATATTTTAAAATCGACAATCAGTTCGAGATCTATATACCGATTGCCCGGGCCGTCAATCCCGTCACAGGAGGCAACTGGGAAGGCGTCGGTGTGATTCCGGATATTCCGGTTCCCGATTCCGCGGCTCTCGACACGGCGCTGGTTCTGGCCCGCCGTGCCGCTTACAAATATCGTGAGGAGAAAGACGTCCGGTTAAAATCTGCCGTCAATGATATGCAGCGTATAATGGATAAAGCAGAAGCTCTTTATCGTAACCATGAAATAAAAAAAGCCGACGCCGCCTTAGATTCCGTTTTCGCAATCGGCCGGCCGTTCGGTTTGATCACAGAATTTTTCCTGTATGTACTAGAAAGTAATTTTTTATCCGAAAATGACGAGCCGGTTCTGTTCGGACTGTTAAGAAAGAAACTGGAATGGTTTCCCGATTCGCCTTCCGCACACGAAAGCGTGGCGAATGCGTATTATTTCAAGGGAAAAATGGATCCAGCCGAACGGTTTTATAAAAAATCTCTTGAGTTGGAGCCGGAAAACCTGAAAATTCAACGATTATTGAAGAAGATTCAAAATCCAAGAAAGTGACTCATGGTTCATCGTTGTTGCGGATATATTATGAAATTTTTTAAGGAGCGTATCATGAAAATGCCAACATCTATGTTTCTGATTACTTTGTCAATGATAGTGTTCAGCTGCACACAGCAGAAGGTCAATCCGGATGTGGAAAAAGCAAAAATCACCGAAGCCATTCACAACGCCATCGGCTGGGCGAAAAACAAGGACTTTAACGTTTTATATGGCGCCATCGCGAACGATTCCAATTACCTTGAAGTCCAGCCATCGGACCGTGTTGTTAGGGGATTTGAGGAATTCAAGAAAGGCGAAAAATTCTGGGGCAGTCCGCATTTCAAGGCCATCCGTTATGACATCCGGGATTTGAAAATCAATATTTCCAACTCAGGAGACGTCGCGTGGTATTATTGTATACTGGATGATATCAATGAATGGAAAGGCCAGCCGGCGAACTGGGAAAACACGCGCTGGACCGGAGTCCTTGAAAAACGAAACGGAAACTGGGTCATCGTTCAGATGCATTTTTCTTTCGCGGAAAAATGATTTCAGGAAAATCTGATTCTTTTTATATTTAGATATTCTCTGCAATTGATGTTTTATATTCATTCCTGCCTCATTTTACCCGTTAATCATCTCACGTACCTCTATCTAACCTCTTATTGCAAATCCGTATATTAACCCGGAATGATGAAAATTTCCGAAGGAAATCATATCATGAAAATTTTCGGCAGCAGGGCCGGCAAAAATCCTCCTTCAAATTTTTGTTTGTTGCAGTATTCGATGCAATCATACCGGGATACATTTGTTACAGGTATGGATGTACCCCTGGTCATGGCGGCTTATAGCCCATGATAGCATTCCATTCCTGCCGGTTCATTTCATGTACCACGATCTTAAAAAAATCAAAACCGGTGACTTCGGAAGCAATATAGTGCGGGGTCATGTGTTTGAAATTCCCCCCTTCAACTAACACGATTTTATTTGTCAACGTCCTGCGCCATAAGTATACTCGTAGGCAATAGTCAACAAACTGTCATCAGGCAGGAATTTTTGAAAAACAGATTTTTATCTTGACGAAGTTAATTATGTATAACAGTACTACTTCAACAGCGTCATTTTTCTCGTGCGCGCGGTTCCGTCGGCTTCCAGCCGGTAATAATATACGCCGCTGGAAACGAATTTGCCTGAAGCGTCCTTTCCGTCCCAGTTCATGAAATGTTCCCCGGCATTCCGTCGTCCGCTGAACAACGACCGCACTTCCTGGCCAAGAGTGTTATAAACTTTAAGCCTTACACTCGCACTTTCAGGCAAAAAATACCCGATCCGCGTTCCGGGATTAAACGGATTGGGATAATTGGCATACAGTTCAACCGATTTGGGTGTGAGATCCGGATCATCCACACCCGTAAAACTGATCGAAAACACATCTCGAAGTATCCATTCCTCGGGATCGACCTGGACTCCGGAAGGCTGGCGGTTCAGAATGATTGTGAAAACCTGGTCCTGCTGGTTATTGAATACGGAAACCGTAGTATCCCCTCCCCCGCTGTAGGTGATTTTCAGATCGACCGGCATGGTAAAGAAGGCCGGCGAGGGTGAATTTACGGTTTGTTTGAGGCGCACTTTCAGTTCATACTGATTGCCTGACGGATTGCTGACCCATCCCATGCCATAATCCGGGTAATTCTGACCGTAAATCCATTCCTGGAAAAAATAATCCAGGTCCATCCCGCTTACGTTTTCGGTAACAGTCTGAAAATCCTCCGCTGAAGCGTTTTTAAACCGGTACGTCGTATCCAGCGCGTACGATTTCATGGTATTGAAAAAATTCGTATCGCCGACAACATGACGAAGCATGTGAAGCACACACGCGCCTTTGCAGTAGGTCAGGTACCAGTCGAAAATTTCGTTTGGATCGGAAATGTCCTGGAGATAAATGGACCCGGAAGCCCATTTGGCGTAATAGATATTATTATCCATTTCGCTCCAGTATCCGCCACCCCCTTCTTTGCGTTCACGGTACAGAGCTTCGGAATACGTCGCAAATCCCTCGTTGATCCAGATGTGATGCCAGTCGCGGCAGGTAATCATGTCGCCGAACCACTGGTGAGCCAGTTCATGAGCGATCGTATATTCGCTTGAGGTCCCGGTCGAGGTCATCGTCTGGTGTTCCATCGCGCCGCCCCAGCCGAACTGGCAATGACCGTATTTTTCATTGATAAACGGATACATTCCGTATATGTCCGAAAATATTTCCAGCATCCCGACGGTCTTGGCCAGCGCCGTACTCCACGATGAATAACTGCCCGGGTAAATGTAGTTCAGGATCAGCATGGAATCGGTCGGCGCGTAGCGGAAATAATTCCTGCTTTCCGAATAATTCGTGAACGCGAGAGAGATCAGGTAATTGGCGATCGGGTACCGTGTTTTCCATTTATAGGTGTGCGTGGTATCGGCCGGATTGGATATCGTATCCACGAGAATACCGTTGGATCCGACTCTGTAGGCCATGTGGGTATTGATCAGAATGTCAGCCGAATCAATTTTGTCGGAGGGATTGTCCTTGCACGGCCACCAGTCAGGCGCTCCGTAGGGCTCGCTGAGCGTCCACACCACCTGCTGACCGCCCTGGGTGGAGAACTCAAAGCTGCCGAGCCCGCTCGAACCCGGGACTCCGTGATAATGGACCGTCAGCTGAAAATCCTCCCCCTGCCCGTACGTGCGGTCCAATGTCACCAGAATGACATTCGATGCATGAGAGAACGGCAGATTCCCAGCCGGGCCTGCGATCGAATCGACCGTCATGGTGTTCTGCAGATCCAGTGAAACCGCTGTCAGGTTGCTGATGACGCTTTTGCCCCGGATCACTACGGAACCAGTGAGATTTTTAGGTTTCGGAGGAACCGTAATTCTTATATTCAGCTTGTAATAAGTAACATCAATATTAGGATCGCCTGGATAACTCTTTGCCCGTTGTTCTGTTTTAACTTTTTTTGCAAATTTGTTTTTCTCATTCTGGATTAAAAATTGCTTTTCTTTAATCCGTTCCCGGTCTAACGACTGAGCGAACAAAATCTGACTTGCAAAACAAACCAGCAATCCGGAAATCAGGAAAAATTTCATAAAATGACCTTTCATAAATTTTGCGCAGAGATATATACAGGTGTATATATTGAGATATATACATTATAACACAGTAAAAAGCTAATCATTCTTTTTTTATTTAAATATGAAACATGCACAATGAAACAACCGCGTTCAGCCTTTCCGTTCAAGCCAGTCCAGGATCCCGGTGATGACCGTCAACGGGTGAGTCGGACATCCGGGCAGATATAAATCAACCTGATGAGTGTCGATAAACCGGCGGTCAAGTACCGCTGACGATTTGAAAATACCTCCGCTGATCGCGCAGGCGCCGTTCAGGATAATGATTTTCGGAAGCGGAACGGCGTCGTAGCAATCATTCACGGCGTCGGCCATGGCTTTGGGTATGGGGCCTGTGATCACGATGCCGTCGGCGTGCCGCGGGGATGCGACAAATTCGATGCCGTAACGGCTCATGTCAAAATTGACATTGCCGCAGGCGTTGAGTTCCAGTTCGCAGCCGTTGCATCCCCCGGCTGAAATCTGCCTGAGTTTCAGTGAACGCCCGAAAAGTTTTTTAATCGCATCGGAAGCCGGCGCAGGTTTGAATCCCTTTATCGCCGGTGTTATCCGCAATTGGTCCGCGTTTCCGCAAGCGACATGCTGATCATTGGTAAACCTAATGGCTTGCGAAGGACATTCGGTTTCACAGCGTCCGCAAAAAAGACAATGTCCCATATTAAGCTTCAGCGGATTCAGCGTAATCGCATGAGTGGAACACACTGCCTCACATTGACTGCAACCGGCAGCGCAGCGGGAATCGTCCAATTCCGGACGTCCTCTGAATAAAGGAAATATATTCCGCGCGTGAACGTCATGCACGATCGGATCACCCTGCGCTATTCTTAATTTGATGGTTTCAAACATGTTTAGTTTTCTTATTTATATCTTTTGTGCCTTGGTGACTTTGTGGCAAGGTATTTATAAATCATGTCCCGCGTAGGATAGGTCGAAGCTCTTGTTGCAAAGCGGGAAATCGGAGATGCCCTGTTTCCGAAGGGCCAGCGCGAGTCCGTACCAGTTGTGAAACGATGGATCTTTGATTTTGTACCGGTTAATTTTTCCGTGCGGACCGGTAAACACGGCGTGAACAATTTCCCCTCGCCATCCTTCGGTGAGCGACACGATTCCGGTATCCGGTGGAACACTGTTGGGATCGGACTGAAGCTCCCCTTCAGGCAGATTATCAAGATGGTCGAGAATGAACTGAAGGGAATCGGTCATCTCCATGGCCCGGATACGAGCGCGGGCATATACATCGCCGGTGGACAGAACGGTCATCGGCATCGTGAAATACCGGTACCCGCCATAGGGGAACTGATGACGGACATCCGCGGGTATTCCGCAGGCGCGTCCCGCGGGGCCGACCAGCCCGACCGCTTCCGCCCACTCTTTCGAAACAGCCCCGGTATTCTCGAAGCGGGCCAGCGCGCCGGTAAGATTAAACATAAAATCGTGGATCATCCGGACGTCGCGCTGAACTTCCAGCAACTGTTCCCGCATAGCGCTGATATTCTCTTCATGAAGCCCGAACCGGACGCCCCCGGAAAAGATCAGTCCGCGACCAAACCTGGATCCACACAATTGCCCGGAACTGTTGATTACAAGAGTCCTCAATCTCCCATAGGCTCCCGCGGCAATCGCGAGCCCGATATCGTTGGCAATTCCGCTCAATCCCGCCAGATGCATCGCCACGCGCTCGAGTTCCTCCGCGATCATCCTTATTGTCTGAGCTTTCAGGCTGACCTGTGTCTGCGACAATCCTTCCATCGCCATGGCGTAGGCAAGCGTATGCCCGATCACGGTATCGCCCGCGATGGATTCCGCAAGCATCAGCCGCTGAAGATCATCCGCGCCGGTCATCATTTTCTCGATGCCGCGGCTCTGATACCCGAGATTGATTTCAAGATGATAAACTGATTCCCCGTGACACTGAAAGCGGAAATGCCCCGGCTCGATCACGCCGGCGTGTATCGGGCCGACCGCGACTTCATGAACCTCATCTCCCTCCAACCGGTAAAAAGAATAAGGCTGATCACCAAGAACGGTATCCTGCTTCCTGACCGGCCTGAGCCACGGATGATTCAGCGGAACAATCCCGTTATTTTCGGACAGCTCGCATTCAAAATAATTCGTCTGCGGAAAGCAGTTCGCGAATGATTGATAACTCCGCTCAGACTGAGTAAATACTGTTCCGGCAATGTGAATCGAAGCGGACTGAGGATCGGCCAGCAATGCAACTACCGTGACAGGATATTGATCCTGTTCAAGACCAAACAATCCGATCATCCGGCACCCGCCGGACAATAATTTTTCTACATCCGATTCAAATTCAGGAACAGGAAGAACAGACAGGTCTTTCAGTTTAAACGGGCGGTGATTTTGTACGGTCAGATAACTCACGGCTGCACCCCGAAATCATTTGCGATTGACATGATCAGATTTCCGATGTCACCGGGTATATAGAATCCCGAAACAACCAGTAAAATTAAAATAAAAACGGAAGCAATATGTATAATGTGAAAACCTTCGGTATCGGGCGTCTTTCCTGTTGTTTCGCGGTATGACATCGCAAAGGTTCTTTTGCCCATACCGATAAAAATAAAGAGCAGCAGTCCGAGAAGAGCCGCTAACAAAAAATAATGCCCGTCATGAATCAGTCCCTGAAAAATCATCAGTTCGCTGAAAAACGTTCCGAACGGAGGCGCAGCGGTAACCGCAAAAAATGATAAAAGAAACAGCCAGCCGGACCATGGAAGATGCCCCAGTGTTCCTTTGATGTCCCTGATATCCGTGGTCTGATAGGCCCAGTGGATGTTGCCGGCGTTGAAAAATAAAGCCATTTTCGTCAGCGCGTTATAAAAAAGATGATACACCGCCCCGATGAGGGCAATGCCTCCGATGCCGAAACCGAGCGCGATCAGCCCCAGATGCTCGACGCTTGAATAGGCGATCATCCGCTTGAAGTTGTTCGTCCGCTGAATAAACATAAAAGCGACGATCACGGATAACAAGCCGCCTATGATCATCATGGTTCTGGCAAATCCGGCGGAATCCGTCGGCAGCATGATAAGGAAAAACCTCAGTACGCCCATCAGCGCGACCGCTCTTAAAGCGGCCGCCATCATGGCCGCCACCGGACTCGGCGAATTGCTCGTGGCGTCAACATCCCCGGTATGCATGGGAGCGATTCCGATCTTTGTGCTCAACCCAACGAAAAAGAATATGAATCCGGCTTTGAGCCAGACCGGATTAAGCAATGTGCCATTTTGAATTAAGCCGCTGATAAAAAGGTTTTGCCGGGCAAGCTCAGTGTTTTTCGCGGCCAGAGCGAGAAACAAAATACCGATAAACGCGAACGCGATGCCCACGGAAACAAGAAACAGATATTTCCACATGGCCTCAATGGACGCCGGATCGCGGTAATAGATGATCAGCGGAACCAAACTGAGCGTTGTCGCCTCGATCGCGACCCAGTATAAACCGAAATGATTGCTGATGATCGCGAGACTGCCGGCAAACAGAAAGAGATTGATCAGGCTGAAATAATATTTCTTGGAATCCGCAGCTTTTCCGGTCATCGGGCGCCGGAGAACTTTAAATGACACCAGCACCACAAAGAAATTCACGACGGACAGGATCAGCAGAAAATATTTGCCGAGCGCGTCAAAAAGGAACCAATCGGTGTCGGGCGGCTGAAGGAATCCGTTCACAACCATGCCGCAGGCGGTAAGATGTACGATCGCAGTAACAAGTGATAGTACATATTTAAACCGCGCCGCATGAGAAAAATACGCGGCAATCGCCGTAACAAGGGGAATGATCAGTATGCCGGATATGGCAGTCATATTAATCTTTCAGGCGGCCCAAGGCCGATACATCCGTATGTTCAAAGGTCGTCCGGATACGGTTCATGGCTATGCCCATCAGGAACACCACTACAAAAATATCCAGAAGCACCCCGAGTTCAACGATCCACGGCATTTCACCGGCAATCGTCGTTCCCAGGAGGAATATCCCGTTTTCAAGAATCAAAAAACCGACAACATGAATCATCAGCGTTTTGCGGAAAATGATTAAAAATATTCCGCACACAATCGTGGAAAATGCCGCCGCCATGGGAATCGGCGCTACTCCGGTCACGCCCGACAATTCGTAGGACGACAGAAACAGAACGATCATCGCGCAGACAAGCATGAGCAGAAGATTGAAAGGCTGAACCGTCGATTCCACAACGCGCGGAACATCCAGATCGACGATGAATTTATTAATGAACCGCGGAATCAGGAACGCCTTTACGATCAGTGTCAGCAATGGTATAATCAGTATATGCACCGATAACGCGTCGATAAACGGAAACACCATCATGACCGTGATCAGCGAACCCTGCATGACCAGAATCGCCGCGTACGTTTTTACGCGGGTAGTGACCATGGTGTAGAGAAGGGTCAGGCAAAAAAGGATCTGGATTACATTTTCCATGAACGCTCAGCGGATAAATGAATAAATCAGGAGATTCAGTATCCCGATCGCGGCGGCAAACAGCAGATACTGGGGAATGTATTTCAGCTTGAACCGGGACGTCATGGTCTCGACCCATGCAAGAACGGCTGTCAATCCCAGCATGATCAGCGCGAACAGGATAAACCCGATCACGCGATCCTGGATGATAAACGGATTGACAAAACAGGCCAGGAATGTCGCGTAAATCATCAGTTTGACGTAACCCGCGTACTGGTAAAGAAATAAATCGATACCGGAATTATCGAGGATCATGACTTCATGGATCATCGTCAGTTCAAGATGCGTATTCGGGTCATCCACGGGCATCCGGGAACACTCGGTGACCATCAGTAAAAATGCGGAAATGGTGCAGACAATGATGAAGATGATGAACGACGGATCGCTGAAGCTGACCGTATGAAAGACATCCCACAGCGAGGTTTTGCCGGTCACGAACGCGAGACTTCCGAGCGTGAAGAAATATATCGGTTCGGCGAACACCGAGAACGTGGCTTCCCTCGCGGCGCCCATGCCCTCAAACGCGCTGCCGATATCCATCGCGGCGAGTATCTGAATGAATCTTGCAAGTCCCAGCAGATAGACGAAAAGAATGATATCGCCGTCGAAATTGATCATCGGCCTGAAATAGCCAACCGGCAGCATCATCCCCGCGATCAGCAGTGTGACCATTGTGATTACCGGCGCGATACGGCTGATAAATGACGTTTCTTTGGCATATAGGGATTCCTTGAACATCAATCGGCGAAGCTCAGCATACGGCTGAAGAACGGGCGCGCCGATCCTTCCTGTCCACCATGCCTTCTGTTTGTTCACCAGCCCCGCAAACAAAGGCGCGAAGCATGCGATGACCAGCAGAGACATTAATGCGAGAATGATGTTTACAAGGTCCATATAAACGCCAGAAAACTGTAAAAAATAATAGCCACCAAAATAAACGCGATGTAATACCGTATATCGGTCTTGTTGATGATATCGGAAAATCTGAACAGCGAATAAATGAAATGATAGGTTGGCCGCGCAATTTTCCGCTCACTGTAATCATCGGCATGCGAGGAAAAATGTCCGTCCGACGGAAAAATGCGATCCGGTGGATTGACATGTTTTTTTATATGTAGAAAACGCTCGGCAAGCGAGTTCAGCTCGTCGGCATAGGATGAGGCGGTATACTGCATCCGCGAAGAGAGACGGCGGTAACCGCAGGCCCACACCTTCGTCACGCGCTGACCGCGGATGTTCACCCAGCGCAGCTTGATCCATATGACCGCCGTAATCACGATAAAAAATCCCGTGAAAATTCCGTTAAAAACCCAAATCGAGTCAAATGCGGTCAAAGAAACCTCTCCCGACACGCCAAACTCAGCAACAGCGGGAATCAGCAGGGAAAGAAACGACTGGGGATAAAGACCGATCCAGACGCATAGCACCGCAAGCCAGATCATCGCGGATAAGGAAAGTCTGGATAATGTGAATTCCGGAAGAACCGATCTGGGACTTCCCTGAAACATGATCGAGTTAACTTTGGTGAAACACGCGACGGCAAGTCCGCCGATAAACGCGAGCCCGACCGTCATGATCAGCATCAGCAGGGGATAAAATGATTTCAATTCGCCCGCGGATTCAAAGAACCCGAGATAAAGGATGAATTCGGAAATAAATCCGTTCAGCGGCGGCAATCCGCAGATGGCTATGGATCCTATCAGAAAGAGCGTAACAAACGCCGGTGCGCGGTGAACCAGTCCGCCCATGCTCTCAATATTGCGCGTATGAAGATTTTCATAGATCACGCCGCTGCCGATGAAGAGGAGCGATTTGAACACCGCGTGATTCAGCGTATGCAGAAGCGCTCCCCCGAACCCGAGCAGGATGATCACCGGCTGCTGATACGTCATTCCCAGCATGCCCAGGCCTATGCCCAGGCCGATGATGCCGATGTTCTCTACCGAATGATACGCCAGCAGGGTTTTGATGTCATGCTGCGCGAGCGCGTACCATACGCCGAAGATCGCCGTAAAAAGGCTTAACGCGAGTACGGCCCATCCGGCCAGCTCATGCGTTATCGGCATGATCATCAGCATCCGGATCATGCCGTAAATTCCCATCTTAATAATGACGCCGGAAAGAAACGCGCTCAGCATGGTCGGAGCGATCGGATGAGCGCGCGGAAGCCAGAAATGCACCGGCATCCAGCCGGCCTTGACGGCAAACCCCGCAAAACCCGCGATGAATATGATCCATGAAAAACCGTTCAGATTCATTTCAGTAAAAAACCAGGTTCCGGTTTTTTCATGAAGTAAAATAAAAAACACATAAAGCAGCATAACCGATAAATGCGTCATGATCAGGTAAATGAAACTGCCCGACTGTACCTCTTTTTTTTCACGGTCATATACCATGCCCAGATACGAGGACACGGCCATCATTTCCCAGACAACCAGAAACAGAACCGAATGGTTTACGATAACGACGCATTGCGTAAAAAAAACACACAGCATTATAAAAAGCGTAAGAGAATGGACAGGCTTCCCTGATTCATGAAGACGACGGGTATACGCCATGGAATAAAGCATCGTAGGAATGGCCGCGACCTGAATGACGAAAAGGAAAAACAGCGATAACGAATCAAACAATACATACGGATGCGGGACAGACAGCTGGTTGCCGGACGCCCATAAACCTTTCAGGGACGCCGCCAAACCCAAAGCCAGCCCGGCCATAAATATTATATGAGCGACTCGGTACGCGATCGGCAATTTAAAAGACCGCGTAAGTAAAAACAATATTCCCGTGATCTGCAGAAAAAAACTTATAATGATCAGTTCGGTCATGATCTGGTTAATTGTTTTTGTTGTTCCAAATATTCTATGCCGGACAGTAATTCAGCGGCGGGTTTCTGTTGCTGAAGTGCGGTCCGGAAATCGGCTTTTGACAACAGATAACTGACATGCGCAAGCAGACTCAAATGCTGTTTCACCGTCTGTGAAATCAGAAGGATAATCGTATGAACGGACTGGCCGTCGATGGAGTTAAGGTTCAGCGGCTCTTCGGGAAAAAAGAAATGGATGATCGGTTTTTCCTGTCCGAGCATAAGCGGTATTCGGGGATGCGGAAGGGCTATACCGTTGCCGATAGCCGTGGACATCATCTGCTCTCTGCTGCGCAGAAGCTGAATGACGACATCCCGGTCCACCGGATTGTGAAACCGCGCCGATTGCACCATGCGCTCGATATAATTTGCCTCGTTCATCGGTTCACGGTAAAAGAATGACTGTTCGTCAATGACCGGCAGTATGCTTTTGACAGCGTACTCCTCGAAATGACGGTGCCCGGCGAGATTGATGGGATGGTTCCGCATCAGCGCCCATTCGATCAGGTGCTGTTTGTTGAAATACATCTTATCCTGGATCAGGTGGTGCGGAAGTTCTTTTTGTTTCACGAGCTTCAGAACATCCTTCTCGGTCATCATCAGGAAAGAACCGACTTCTTTTAGCGACAAATCCATCATGCGCGTTTTCCTCCGGACAGTTGATTTAGCCTCCTCCGTGTGATTGATATCTGTCGGGTCAAGTCTGTTCTCATTTTTTTCAGCAATTTCATCCGTACATCAATATCCTTCAGATGCCGCTGCATAAATTCCAGCATTTTTCGTTTAGCCTCCGCTCTTTTACTTTCCTGGCTGAACAAACCGGTGACTACTTTTATTTCATCCAGGGACAAGCCCACCGACTGCAAATCCCTGATCTTTTCGATGACCGGCAGTATATCCATCGTATAATAACGGTACCCCTTTGCGCTGATGGATGCCGGTCGGATCAACCCCAGTTGTTCATAATATCGGAGCGTACGGGGAGTCACTGATAACAATTCCGCCATTTTTCCGATACGCAACAAGGGTTTATTTAATTTACTCAGTTTCATCATTCATACTTTAACCTTAACGTAAAGGTAATATTCCGGATAAACACAATCAAGTTTTTTCTTTGGAATCGTCGATGCGCATCAAAAATCTGATTCTTATATTGAATATCTTGCGATAGCTGTGTATATTGCGCGGATTATGACGTTATCAAAATTTAACCATAGTTTATTACCGGCTGTCTGATGAAAAAAAATACGATGACAAGAACAAGCGTGGTTTATTCAACCGACCCCGACTGGAAAACCGATTCAGAGGAGAGCCCGGAACCGGTTGAGAAAAATTCACAGAAAACGGTAATCCGCATTGAACTGGACAAAAAACAGCGCGCGGGAAAACAGGTTACTGTCATCAACTGCATTCCGCCACCGGATCTTGACCCGATTTGTAAAAAACTCAAGACCGTATGCGCGACGGGCGGTACACTAAAAAACAATACCATCGAACTCCAGGGCGATCAACGGAAAAAAGCATCTGCTCAGCTGACTGCGATGGGATTCAAAGTTAAAGTGATCGGAATATAAAACCTGAATGAAGAGCGGTTTATTCAATAAGACATCTCTTTTGGTTTTATTCATATTGTTAACGGTCGTCGCACTTTGTGTTATTCTGAAACCAAATGAACCGGCAGAAAAAATCAAACTGCCCGTATCCGTCCTTGCCCCTGAAGAATATTTTGTCAGATCCATGTCGCTGGACCAGAAAATCGCCCAGTTGATGATCGTCGGCTTTTTTCAATCGCCCGGAAATGCCCGTGTGAAATCATTTCTGACTGAATATCCTGTGGGCGGTTTTATATTGTATAAAAGAAACTTTGACAAACTGAATGAATTAAAACAACTAACCCAACAATTGCAATCATGGAACCGGGCGAACCCACTGCCGCTGTTCATTTCTATGGACGAAGAAGGCGGAACCGTTTCGAGACTTCCCTCGGAATGTCAGCGGTTTCCAGATGCGCGCGACATCGGGCGGCTGAATGATCCGTCTGTTTCCTATAAAATCGCCCTGATGATGGGACGCGAACTGTCTCACGCCGGCATTAACCTGAATTACGCGCCGGTATTCGACGTTTTATCCAATCCGTTGAACCGATTTTTGTTTTTCCGGAGTTTCGGAAAAACACCGGATGTCGTCGCAACCCATGGTATCGCAACGATCCGGGGAATGCGTTCATCACGCGTGCTGGCTGTCGCCAAACATTTTCCGGGACACGGCGACACCGACCTGGATTCGCATGGTAAACTTCCGGTTATTCACACTCACAAAAAAACACTGTCCGAGCGGGAACTCGTTCCTTACCGATACGCGATCGCCGAAGGTCTTGACGCGGTCATGGTCGGGCATCTGTCTTTTCCGGACATCGATACAACCGGAACTCCCGCCAGTTTGTCTGAAATTTTTATGAAAAACATCCTTCGCGGCGAACTCGGATATGAAGGAATCATCATCACCGACGAGATTGAAATGCAGGCGTTTATGAGTTATCATGATTCCGTGGAAGCGACCGCTGTTCAGTCCATACTCGCCGGCGCGGATATGCTGATGATTGGTCATACTCAATCCATTCAGATCCGTGTTATGAAAGCGCTGAAACGCGCCGTGAAAGAAGGAACAGTTTCTGAGTCTCTGATTCATGAAAAAGTACGCCGTATACTGGCTGTAAAACTCAAATACTGCTTATCGCATCAGGAATACCTGAACCCTATCCGTGATCCCGAACTTCAAGCCTTCCGCAGCGAATATCATAGTATGATGTCCCGTTATTTTCCTTCAACATTAAAGAAAGATTCATTATATGCCGATTAAAAAAAACCTGATCGTTATCGGAGACCGTGTTCTCATCCGGCCGGACGATCATAAGGAACGGACATCCCACGGTCTGTATCTTCCTCAAGGCGTCGAGGAAAAGGAAAAAGTACAGTCCGGTACCATCATTAAAGTCGGGCCCGGATATCCCCTGCCTGACGCCGGGAGCGGCGATGATGAACCGTGGATGGATTCACGCCGTCATCAGCCGAAATATCTTCCGGTCCAGGCTCAGGAAGGCGATTACGCGCTGTTCCTCCGCAAAGCCTCCGTCGAGATCGAATATGAGGGTAAAACGTACCTCCTCGTTCCCCAGGCCGCGATACTCGTGATCCTGAGGGATGAGTATACGGATGTAGATTGATCAATAAAAGGAATAAACGCTCATGTCCATGTTCATACTTGCGCTAGGCATTCTCATTTTCCTGTCGTATTTTTTTTCCTCACTTTTTGAGAAAACGAAAGTTCCGGACGTTCTTTTGCTGATGATACTCGGAATTGTCGCGGGACCGCTTCTGGGCGTGATGTCGCCCGAATTTTTCGGGGGTTTCGGGAATGTATTGACAACACTCGCCCTGATCGTGATTTTATTTGAGGGTGGAACGACCATCGACCTGAAAACACTCGGACAGTCCATCGGCCCGACGATGATTATTACGCTGTTGACCTTTATCGCAACAATGACGGTCGGCTTCATTTTTTCGCTGATGATCTTACAGCTTGAAATGCTGCCTTCGCTGATGCTGGGCGCGATTATCGGCGGAACGTCGTCCGCGGTGGTAGTACCGATGGTCAAAGGTTTGAACATGAAAGAGCCGGCGTCAACCATCCTCATTCTTGAGTCGGCCATTACGGATGTATTATGCATCGTTCTCGTCGCGGCGTTGATCGACACGCATCAGCGAGGCGGCGGCGCCAGCGGGCAAATCGCCGGATCCATCATGGCTTCGCTCGTTTTCGCCGTTGTGATCGGACTGATCGGCGGATTGGGATGGCTGTTTGTAATTTCCAAAGTCGACCGGTTCCGGAGTTCCATGTTTTCGACGGTCGCCGCGGTATTGATCGGTTACGGGGTTGCTGAGCAACTAGGTTTCAGCGGAGCGATCACGGCGCTGAGCTTCGGATTTACCCTGACCAATTTCAAATCATTCCGGTTTGACCATCTGCCGCTGATGCGAAAAATAAGTTTCGCCGTCATCAGCGAGCAGGAAAAGAGCTTCTACCGGGAAATTGTATTTTTGCTGAAAACCTTCTTTTTTCTTTTTCTCGGACTGTCGATCCGTTTTGAGAGTATCCTCTCCTTTATCGCGGCTCTGGGACTTGTCGTTATCATCTATGCGGCGCGGATGGTTATATGCAGATTTACCGTCAGCCGTAAAATTCAGAGAGAAGAAGTTTCCCTCATGTCGATCATGGTTCCGAAAGGGCTTGCCGCGGCGGTTCTGGCCGGCATGCCGCTTCAGGCGGGCGTCAGCGGCGGGGATGTTATCCGGGATGTCGTGTTCGCGGTCGTACTGATCAGCATCGTATTGACGGCCATGCTGGTCCCTCTGGTCGATAAAACACGTCTGCAAGCGCTCTATTATAAGTTTTTTTCTTCTTTCGCGCAGGATATACCCCCGGTTACGGCCGCTGTCATAACGAATGAGCCGGCGGTTGAAAGCGTACCGAAAAGTGATAACAATAAAATAATTTAATTCATTCTACCAGCCAGTAAACATAAGGAGCATTCATGGAATCATCAAAAAACAAAGACGCCGTCGATAAATTTTATCTGAAGTACGGATTCGCCACCCGCGCGCTGCATGCCGGGGAAAAAGTCGGGCAGCCGAAAACGCACGCCCACACGAACGCGATTTACCAGACCTCGACGTTCATCTTCGATTCCGCCGAGGAAGGCGCCGATCTGTTCGCTTCCAAAAAAGAGGGTTACATCTACACGCGCATGGGCAACCCGACCGCGCTGGTCGTCGAGGCGAAGCTCAACGCGCTGGAAGGTTCCGAAGTCAAGCTCAAAGATCCCGAGAATGTCCGCGTGTCATCGCTGATCTTCGCGTCGGGCATGGGCGCGATCAGTTCCACGATTCTTGCCGTGATGCAGTCCGGCGACACCATAATCTACGGATCGGTGCTCTACGGCGCCACGGACAACCTGATCACGACGATACTCCCGAAATACAACATCCACGCGATCCCGTGCGACACCGATAAGATCGAGCAGTTCGAGGAGATCATGAAAAAGAATCCCAAAACGAAGCTCGTGCTGTTCGAGACTCCGACCAATCCGATGATGACGATCACTGACATCGCCGCGTTATGCAAAATCGCGAAATCGATTAATCCCAATGTCGTGATCGCCGTGGATAATACGTTCGCGACGCCGTATCTTCAGCGTCCGCTGACGCTCGGCGCGGACGTGGTCATGCACAGCACGACGAAATACATCGGCGGGCACGGCACGATCGTCGGCGGGGCGGTCATTACCAACCGTGACGATATCAAGGACCGGCTGTATCACGTAATGAAAGATTTCGGCGCCTGCCCCAGCCCGTTCGACGCGTGGCTCGTCAACCAGGGACTGAAAACCCTGCCGCTGAGAATGGATCGTCACTGCGAGAACGCGATGAAAGTTGCGGAATTTCTGGAAAAACACCCGAAGATTGATAAAGTCCATTATCCCGGTTTAAAATCGTTCCCTCAGCATGAGCTCGCGAAAAAGCAGATGAAAGATTTCGGCGGCATGGTGACGTTCGAGATCAAGGGCGGTTACGCGGCGGCGGCGAAACTGCTGAACAACGTTCACGTGATGACGCTCGCGGTCAGCCTCGGCGGCGTGGATTCGCTGATCCAGCATCCGGCGAGCATGACGCACGCCTCCGTCTCGCCTGAGGTGAAAAAACGCCTCGGCATCTCCGACGGACTGATCCGGCTGTCGGTCGGGCTAGAAAACATCGAGGACATCCTGAACGACCTCGATCACGCGCTGGAAAAGATTTGATCCGGAAATGCATGTTTCATCATCTGTAGGGAAATGATTTCTTTCAGGGGGACGATTTCTAAAAATCGTCCCTTTCCGTTAACCACGTCATGATTTCGGAATATTCGTTTTTCGCGGATATTTTTTTAGCTAACATATATTTCTTCCCCGCGTAGTGAAAAAACCTGAAAGCGGGCCATCATTATCATGCCGGCCCGATCATAGGTTACACTTCATTTCCCCGGTTTGGATTTGATACCTGAACGCCTATATTCAGGGCCGCTGGAGTAATTTTCCATCTCGCGCATCGAAGGTACCGTGTCCAATTGATTATTAACACGGAATCGCTTATTTCTGATGATTGCGTTTTTCGTACAGGTGTAGCTAAATTTCAGTAAAAAGAAATTTTCAGCGTATTGAAAAATAACTTGATTTCCTGCTTTCATCGGCATTAAATTGTTTATGCACATCAACTATTGATATTCTGGAACCGGATCTTTTTTTACATTTTGACTCAGGGAGGATTTATGAAACACGTGATATGGTTTCTTAAGTCGGGTCTGATGGGTATGATCGTATCTTTGATCTTATCCGGATATACGTACGCCCAAACCGCAACGGCCACCGGCAGCGGCACATGGGATCCTCAAACCCAGACAGGAACAGCGACATGGTCCGGTGGAACGGGAACAGGGGGAAGTCCTGCGACAGGCAATTCGATCGTGATATCCCCCGGAGTCAGTGTAACATTGACTAATAACGGCATCGGGAGTTATAACGGTTTTGATAATCAGAGCGGAAGCCCGTCCGGATTTGATCTGGGCGCTTATACAATTTATTTTTCGGGAAATATATCGGGCGGTTGTGCGGGATCCGAAGGCAGTATTTTAAGATTAACAGGAATCGGACAGAACTTATCCGGAACGTATACGGCTGATTCTGTTGTCTTCGGCGGCAGCGGCACCAAAACCGTTGGAAGCACATCGACTCTGTACGGCGATGTTTTAATCAACAGCGGAGTTACGGTATCCGGGAACGGGACCACGCTGAATATTTACGGAAACATTACGAATTACGGAACCACAACCTACAGCAGCGGCGGAACCACGATAAACGTGTACGGGAACCTGACGAATCACGGAACATGGAATACATACACAACGAATGTCAGAGCACCCGCGCTGATCACGGGAACGGGATTGTATGAAAACGACCTGATCCTCGACACCACTTGCCGGATTTCGGGAAAGGTGAGTGTCGAGCGACTGACGGTACCAGCGGGCGATTCGCTGCTTTTACCGCTAACGGCAGATACGCTGGTAACCAGTTTGCAATCCGTGATCAGCGGCGTGGTATATGGAAGCGGTGTCGTATATTACAACCACAACATCACATCAGCAAATACGGAGGTATCGGATCTGCACTTTGCGGGAATCAGCCAAACGGTGAGCGGAATATTCACATCTCCGCAGATTACTTTCGGCGGAAGCGCTAACAAAACTATTGTAAGCACGACGACGCTTTACGGCAATGTACTGATCAATAGCGGAGTTACGGTCACCGGAAACGGGACCATGCTGAATATTTACGGAAACATTACGAATTACGGGACAACGACCTACAGCAGCGGCGGAACAGCCATTAACGCCTACGGGAACCTGATAAATTACGGAACATGGAATACATATACAACGTACGTCAGGATTCCGGCGCTGATTACGGGAACGGGGATGTATGAAAATGATTTGATAATCGATACCACCTGCAGGATATCAGGAAAAGTACGTGTCGAGCGGCTGACGGTCCCGGCTGGCGATTCGCTGCTATTGCCTGATCCGGTGGATACGCTGGTAACCAGTCTGCCGACTGTGATCAGCGGCGTGGTACAGGGATCCGGCGTCGTGCATTATAACGGCAACATCACTTCGGCATATACGGAAGTATCTGATCTGTATTTTGCGGGAATCAGCCAGACGGTGATCGGAATCTTCACGTCTCCGCAGATTACCTTCGGCGGCAGCGCCACCAAAACCATCGGAAGTACGACGACACTTTACGGCGACGTGTTCATCAACAGCGGAGTTACGATATCGGGGAACGGGACCACGCTGAATATTTACGGAGATATCACGAATTACGGAACCACGACCTACAGCAGCGGCGGCACGATATTTAACGTCTACGGGAACCTGACAAATAACGGAACATGGAAAACATATACAACACACCTATGGGTTCCGGCGCTGATTACGGGAACGGGGATGTTTGAGAATGATTTGATAATCGATACCACCTGCCGGATTTCAGGAAAGGTGAGTGTTCAGCGGTTGACGGTACAAGCGGGCGACTCGCTGTTATTGCCGGCAACGGCGGATACGCTGGTAACCAGCCAGCAGTCCGTAAACAGCGGCGTGGTATACGGAAGCGGCATCGTGTACTACAATCACAACATCACTTCGGCTAACACAAACGTAGCCGGGCTGTATTTCAGCGGAATCAGTCAATCGGTGAGCGGGTCCTTCACGTCTCCGCAGATTGCCTTCGGAGGCAGCTCCACCAAAACCATCATAAGCACGACGACTCTGTACGGCCATGTTTTAATCAACAGCGGAGTGACGGTATCGGGAAACGGGTCCACGATGGACATTTACGGAAACATTACGAATTACGGAACCACAACCTACAGCAGCGGCGGAACAATCATTAACGCATACGGGAACCTGACGAATCATGGCACATGGAACGCCTATACCACACATCTCAGAGTTCCGGCGCTGATCACGGGAACGGGGATGTATGAAAATGATTTAATCATTGACACTACATGCCGGGTATCAGGGAAGGTAAGCGTTCAGCGGCTGACAGTAACGGCGGGCGACTCGCTGTTATTGCCGGCAACGGCGGATACGTTGTTAACCAGCCAGCCGACTGTGATCAGCGGCGTGTTGCAGGGATCCGGCGTCGTGTATTTCAGCGGAAACATCACCTCGGCAAAAACAACAATACCCAAAATATTTTTCTCAGGCACCACTTTTACGTTTAGCGGTACATTCACGGCCGATTCAATCGTTTTCATGGGCAGCGGCACAAAAACTTTTCTAAGCTCGACGACTCTTTACGGCGATGTGTTAATCAACAGCGGAGTGACGGTATCGGGGAACGGGACCACGCTGAACGTGTACGGGAATATAACCAATTTCGGGACAACCAGTTACAGCAGCGGCGGAACAACCATAAACGCGTACGGGAACCTGACGAATAACGGAAGATGGAATACATATACAACGAATGTCCGGATTCCGGCGCTGATCACGGGAACGGGATTGTATGAGAACGACCTGGTCATTGATACCACCTGCCGGATTTCAGGAAAGGTGAGTGCCGAGCGGCTGACGGTAACGGCAGGTGATTCGCTGCTATTACCGACAACGGAGGATACGCTGGTAACCAGTTTGCAGACTGTGATCAGCGGCGTGGTGTACGGCATTGGCGTCGTGTATTACAATAACAACATCACTTCGGCGAACACGGGCGTATCCGGTCTGTTTTTTGCCGGAGGCAGTCAATCGGTGAACGGAACATTCACGGCTCCGCAGATTACTTTCGGAGGCAGCGCCACAAAAACCATTGCAAGCGCCACATCCCTTTACGGCAATGTGTTAATCAGCAGCGGCGTAACCGTATCGGGTAACTCTACGACGCTGAACGTGTACGGAAACATCACCAATTACGGGGTGACCACCTACTCCAGCGGCGCAACCACGATTAACGCGTACGGCAGCCTGACGAATCACGGAACCTGGAATACGTATTATACAAATGTCAAATTACCGGCCGTCATTGCGGGAACCGGCACGTTCCAGAATCAGATGAGGATCGATACCACTTGCAGCATTGCCGGAACCGTCAGTATTTGGAATTTGACAGTGTCAGCGGGCGACTCACTGATTGTACCCTCGTTATCGGATACCCTTATTACAACGGCTCAGACCACAATCAGCGGAATTGTATGGGGTAACGGGATTGTATACTACAACGCCGCAATCGGTTCCGCAATAACCAGGGTATCGCAAATTTACTTTGCCGGAAGCAGTCAGACTTTCAGCGGAACATACATGGCCGACTCAATCATTTTCAACGGCAGTGGAAATAAGAATTTCAGCAACGTATCGTTGAATGGGATCGTGCTTATTAACAGCGGCGTAACCCTTCTGGGAAATAATGATTCACTCTATGTTTATGGGAGTTTAACTAATTACGGAACAACGACCTATAGCAGTAATCCGACGACGATCCGTATCACCAATAATCTCTTGAACTTTGGAACCTGGAATACTTATTACACGTTTCTGACCGATACCGGACTGACCGGCGGTTCATTTACAAATTCATCCGGATATTTCTATATTAACGCTGACCGCAGACTAAGCGGAAATTTGTCTTTAGCAGGATATGTCACCCTGAACGGGATCGTCTCAACTGCCACTCAAGATACTTTCACTGTCAATACATCCAGTTTCATCCGGACCAGCGGGTACATTGACGGAAACCTCCGGATGCTCGTGGTTTCCGGATCTCCGGTGATTGAGTATCCTCTGGGCGATGCCGCCGGTTATACACCCGTGACGGTAAGTTTTTCAAATGTCACGGCGCCCGGAAAAATGACGGTATCCCTCATGAGCGGAGCCCATCCGGCGCTGGCCTATCCGGACAGCGCGCTGAAACGATACTGGAAATTCTCATCAGATGCTCTTTCTTACTCATCCTTCACTCCGACCCTGCGTTATCTGGCCGTTGATTTTAATACCGGCATTACCGAACCGCTGGATGAATCCACCATGATTGCCGGCCTGTCGACTTTACCGCGATGGACCTATCCGGACATCCTGTCCCGTACCCCGGGAGGGTCTGACGACGGCGGATCCATGGTTATCGGCAACCTGACTCAAACCGGCGATTTGGTTATCGCGCGGGATACATTCGCCTACAATGTCAATCTGCCGCCGGAAGTGACTTCACCTGTTGCGGATACCCTGTTAAATGAGGATTTCGGCAACGTGTTCATCGCCGGCCTGAATACCGTGTTCGGGGATCCCGATAACGCCCAGCTGAACTATACGGCAGCCGTGGTAAGCGGTGACATCAATGCGTATCTGCAAAATGACAGCCTGTTCTTGAGCAGCGTCCTGAACGCGTTCGGCGTGGCCGTCATTAAAGTGTCGGCATTTGACGGATGGAGTACGGTCAGCGACACGTTTGCAGTTACAGTAACGCCGGTAAATGATTTGCCTTCGGCGGTTCAATTGCTGGAACCGGCGAATGACAGTGCACTGACCGGTCTCTCACAGCCGATTGTTTTCAAATGGCGCAAATCCAGCGATGCGGACGGCGACACATTAAGGTATTCATTACGGCTGTCCGGGAATTTGCTCGATACGACCATCATAACCGTGACGGATACTTCGCATGCGTTGTCTGATCCGGATCGGCTGAAATTCGGTTCGTCATACAGCTGGCATGTGACGGTTTCTGACGGAACCGCTTCGGTCGCCTGCCCGGATACTTTTATGTTCAGGACGCCGGCTTCAGTTTCCGACACCGTTCCGGCCCAGCTGACGACGGGACTGCTGATCAGTACCGTACTGAAACATTATGCCGACTTGTACACGGCCTCCAGCGAGCCCATGAAATCCGTCACGGCGTTTTTTGAGTTGCGCGACGCTTCGACTTCGGACGTGAAAGACTCCTCTACCGTTCCGATGCAGAAACTCGGCGGCAAGGACAGCCTGTATTACACGCCTTATAAAATAAGTGAAATCGGCAAACTGTCCGTCACGGTTACCGGACTGGATACGGCAGATAACGTATCGCGGCAGACCAAAGAATATACGATTAACAGCTTCCTGAAGAGCGCGCCCCTTGTCATCACGGGCGAAGAAGGTTCATGGTCGGTCACGGCTGAAAAGCATACGGCTTCGGAGGACGGATGGATCGTAACCGGCTGGAAGCCGGCGGTTGCGGGCAACATCCTGCTGATGAAGTCTCTGAAACAGGAATCGGCCGGATATGCATGCCATTCTGATGAAACCCCGGTTGGCGGCCATCTGGAGATACTGAGCACGGCCGGGATCAGGAGCGGAAAATATTTCACCGTACGAATGCGGTACACTGCGGAGGATGTGCTCGCTCTCAAAGGCCGGTATGCGGATTTTGACGAACGGAAGATCGGCTTGTATCAGCAGAATGATGACGCATGGGTTTATCTTGGCGGTGAAGGAATAACGGGACAGGTTACCGGCCGCATGAAACAGCCGGGCAAAATCGCGCTGCGGTACAATCCGGAACATGAGTTCCTTCCGCAGAAGTCAGAGCTCGCGCAGAATTATCCCAATCCGTTCAATCCCGCGACCACGATACGATTCGGCCTGCCTCAGGAAAGCAAAGTCCGGCTGACAGTATACAATATTCTCGGGCAGAAAGTCAAGGAACTGGCTGATGAAGTCCTCCCGGCGGGTTATCATACCGTCCGGTGGGACGGCCGCACCGCTCAAGGATCCAGGGCCGCAAGCGGATTATACCTGTACCGGCTGGAAACCCCGCAGGGATCGTTGACCAGAAAAATGCTGCTGGTGAAATAGCATTTGTTTCTTACGCATACAGGGTTGTATTGATAAAATTTCAGGGGCTCACGGTCTGTTATCAGGGACCGTGAGCTTTTTTTATAAGCCATGGATATCAGGGGTCACTCCTCCAAACGGAACAATTGAAAAATCCGTTTTTATAAAAAAATTTCCCCGCTTCCTGCGGTTCGATCTTTTCGCCCCGGAAGACACGGCCAAGCCTGCTTAAAATTGCAATTTTTCGGTCTTAATTTATGTTCTTACTATGTTCGTACCGCTCATTTACAGTTGCCCCTGTATATCCAGGTTTGTCAGTCCGAGGGATTTCGCGTGAAGCACGACTTCGCGGTATTCATCCGGTGTGACGCGGCGGTTGATTTCGGGAAATTCCTTTGCACGGTAGACCGGCCGGTACTGCGACATGATATTGACATACGTGTCTTTCGGGAGGTTCTCTGCGATCCAGTTCATTGCGCTTTTAGAATCCTCCGTCAGTCCGGGCATCACAAGATGGCGGATCAGCAGGCCGCGGTATAAAAGCCCGTCCTTCGCCGGATGCGCGGTACCCACCTGCCGGTTCATTTCGGAAAGCGCTGTTTTCGTGACTTCCGGATACGTGTCCGCGCCGGCGGAATAGCGGGAAGACAAAGATGAATCATTGAATTTGAAATCGGGCATGTAAATATCAACCACCCCGTCGAGCTGCTGCAGGATTTCCTTTTTTTCCCATCCGCAGGTATTGTACACCAGCGGCAGCCGGAGTCCCTCTCTGGAGGCGATGTCCAGCGCGAGCAGGATGTGCGGCGAATAATGCGTCGGCGTCACGACGTTAATGTTGTGGCATCCTGTTTTCTGAAGCTGAAGCATCATTTGGGCGAGCTTTTCAGCGGACAGGTCCTCGCCGGTCCCTTCATGGCTGATTTCCCAGTTGATGCAGAACACGCACCGCAGGCTGCAGTTGGAAAAGAATACCGTGCCCGATCCTCCTTTCCCCACGAGACAGATTTCCTCGCCGAAATGCGGATGGGCGGAATATACCTTTAACCGGGAATCGGCCTGACAGAATCCCTTCTGTCCTTTCAGCCGGTTCGCCCCGCACTCACGCGGACATAACTCGCATGACGACATCACCGACCACAAATGTTCCCCGCGTTTCTTCAGTTCCCCGCTTTCGGATAATTTCACATAGGCCGGCACAAAACCACCGGCTGAACCGAATCCCGTTGTATCCATCGAATCGTCTCCTTTTCCGGGCCGGGCAAACATGCCTGTTTTTTTGCATCCCGGTATGGCGCACAGCAGGCAACCGGCCAGAAATTTTGCCGAATGAGAAAGAAATTGTCTTCTCGTTTTTTCGTTCATATATTAATATATGACCGGACGCCCAATAAAAAAACAAAAATCGGACGCAAGATCCCGTTCGCGGTTTTCGGACCTGAAACCGGTTCTCGATGAACTGTATTCGCGCTATGACATCCGGTATATTGCATCCGACCCGTTGTGGCTGGTGAAATCCTTTACCGGCCCGAAAGACCGGGAAATCATGGCGGTCCTGATGTCCGCGCTGGCGTTCGGGCGTGTGGACCAGATCGTAAAAGCCGGTCAGCGTTGCGTTGAGCTGATGGATCATCAGCCCCGGGCTTTTACCGAACGCTTTCATCCGGAAAAAGAAATCAGAAAATGGGAACCCTTCTATTACCGGATGGTCCGCGGAACGGACATTCTCCGGCTGCTGTACTCCCTGCAGACCGTCATCCGGCGTCATGACACGCTCCAAAACTGGTTCCTGAGCCATTACCGGCCGGATGATCCGCACCTGATATACGCCTGGGGGCGCGCCGTGCCGGATTTAAAAGAAACCGACCGAAAGGGATGGAAACTGAAAAAAGCCGGAGGAACCGGTTTCAATCATTTGCTTCCGGATCCTGAAAAAAAGGGCGCCTGCAAACGTCCGAATCTTATGCTCCGCTGGCTGGTCCGTTCCGACAGCCTTGACCTTGGATTATGGAAAAGCCTGCCTCATGACAAACTCCTGATTCCGCTGGATACGCACGTGCACAGGATCGCCCTGAATCTGGGCCTGACGAAAAGAAAAGACGTTTCGCTGAATACGGTCATCGATATCACGGAAAAACTGAAACAACTGGATCCACGCGATCCGGTGAAATACGATTTCGCGATCTGCCGGCTGGGCATTCTGAAACAATGCGTGAAAAGAAAGAACTTATCCATGTGCGTCATCTGTCCCTTATGTAAATTATGTAAGCAATTGAGGGTGATGAATCTTTCGCGGAAAAAAAAATAAATATTTTACTTGACAAATCGTATCTTTTCAAGTATTTTACTTTAAAGATGATAATCTTTAAAATATTTAAATGGAGTACTATCATGAAACGATCTACACCATTTAACCTTTATCTGGCTATTTTGATATGGTCTATCCTTATTTTTTTTATGAATTTCAAAGTGATCGTATGTCAAGAATTGCTTGGGAATGCTGAATTAAGAATTTTCATTTCAAACACTGGGGATTTAAATTATCCAAGATTATTTTTTCAAAAACAAAACACTATTTGGAATCGTTCAGCAACGGCTGATTCAATCGTACCGATCACAAAATATTCTAGATATATTTGGTATATTAATAAATATTTATCGAGGGATTCTGTAGAGTATAATTTTATAGGGACAGCAAATAATCCTACACCTCTAGACACAATCGCCTATAGTAAGTATAAATTCTGTCTCCAAGATTCAAATTTAGATGATCAGACTTACATAACAGTGGATTCATTTATAATTAATTATGTTGATTCCATGTATATTATGTCAAGCGATCCATTATATTATCATGAAGTGGATATTTCAATTAAATATGCTTATGGAGATACAAATAAATTTTATTATTGGCCACAATTAAATCCGTATTCGGGTGATTGGTTAAGAGTGAAGGATTCATTTCCCGATTTTTCATGGGGAATTTGGGAATCAAATCGAAACAGATTATCTAGTTATCAATATCCTAGAACTAAATCATTTGTACCTGAAAAACCAATTAATTTCAATGTTTCTGTATCTTCCGGTAGTCCTTATTTAAGATGGTCATCAAATAATGAACCTTTTGCTATGCAATACAAAATTTACAGAAAATTAAACAATAAATATGGTACATATATAAACATTGCGGATGTTACTGATACAAGTTATACTGATACGGAAATCGGTTGTGCTGGATATGGAAGTTGGACAGCATATTATTATATCATTGCTAAAAATTACTCACAAAATTCAATTAGAATTTCTGCATCGACAGACACACTAGACATCCATTATGACTGTTTATCAAAACCCGACTTTGATTATAACACTCAAAGATGTTTTAGCCTAGAACAGAATCATCCAAACCCATTTAATCCAAGTACTCTTATCAATTTTTCTATAAGGGATAAAATGCAAGTTAAGCTAATTGTTTATGATATTTTAGGGAAAGAAATAAGAATATTGGTTAATGAAATTAAAGAACCCGGAAATTATTCTGTTTTCTGGAACGGAAATAATAAACACAATAAACCCGTTGGAAGTGGGGTGTATATATATCGATTAACAGTTGGGAACAAAAGTGAATCGCAAAAAATGATTTTAATTCATTAAATGCGTCCGTTTGCATAATGAAAAGGAGATTATTATGTTAAACATACTTCGTTCTTTAAATAAAAAACAATATCTGTCATTGCTCCTGTTATGTTTTTTGATTAACTGCCCGATCATCGCCCAAAATCCGGGAATCATTTCTCAAAAGAATTTGATTCCGCGATCCGTTCCGGACTCTTTGTGGAGGGTAGGCCTTGACGCCAATGACATATTGTATTGGGTTTCCAACAACGGATTAATCACGAATTCCAATTACGGAATGCGATGGAAGGATCTTCCGGGAAATTTATTCAATGCTTCGGGTTTCAACTTTGGAGTCCTGAAGCCCGGCCAGGGCGGTTCGTTCGACACGGTTTCAGTTTCGATTGCAGAGTTCGGCACTGAATTTCAGGCCGGCCGCATCCTGAATACGGGACATCTAGATTCCCTGATTACACAGAATCCGGATTCTTCCAATGTAAGAATATTTATGCTCCCTGAACATTCTCTGCTTTGGCCGCCGGAAGCTCCCCATAACGGTTCCGGTCAGCCCTTAAAACTTTCCGCCCGAGACACATGGGCCGTGTTTAACGATCTGTCACCGGATAATGTCGTTCAGCCTTATTCACCTTCCCCTAAACTGGGAATAGAGTGCCAGCGCCAGACCTTCCAGTTTCTGTCTTATCCGTTTAATAATGCCGTTATCGTACGAATGAAAATTATTAACAAGTCGAATCTGAACTATGTATCATGTTACTTTGGGTTATGGGGAGATCCCGATGCGGGAAGTGATTATGGAAATGACATGATCCGTTCTGATTCGAATATATCCCTCATATACTGTCTGAGCGACAGCACGGACCTGTATCCTTATGCCGCAGGAATACAATTACTCCAGTCCGCGGCAATCCCAGGAACCTCCACCGACACGGCCGACAGAACAGATATCAATGAAAACGGATTTTGCAGATTACGGCTGCCCGGAATGAAAAACATACTCGGCACATCCGCTATGGCAATCAAAAAAAATTATAACGAACCTGACAATACCGTTAATTTACCGATGAAATATGACAGTTCCCGCTACCAGTATATGCAGGGTCTGGACTGGTACGGTAATGAAAAGCCATCCGGACCCTGGGATGTAATGATATACGAAACCGGCTGGGACCGCCGATGCCTTATGGGATCAGGCCCATTTGATTTCCCGTCCGGAGATACCCTGGATATCTGGTACGCCCTGATCGGAGCCACAGGCAGCAGCCATAGCAGCGCCGGAGACACTCTGAAGAATTATGCAGGACTGATTAAAGAAAATTTCTTTTCAGACATGAACAGCGTCCTCGTCGGAATAAACGAAAAACCCGCTATTCAGGCTTCTTCATTCACATTATTACAGAATTATCCTAATCCTTTTAATCCAAGCACAACCATAAAGTACCGGTTGAATGAAGCCGCACGAGTAACTTTAAAAATATTTAATACCCTGGGACAGGAAGTGCGAACCCTGGTGAGCGAAGATCAGATTCCCGGTACTTATGTTTTTAACTGGGATGGACGAAATAATAACGGCAGAGAAGTCAGTTCAGGAATTTATATATACCAGTTAAAAACGGGTAAAGGATTTCAGACAAAGAAACTTATCCTCCTCAAATAACTGTTTTTTTACGGTATATTTTTTTACGGTTTTGTCGATTCCATATCGAGCTCGAACATAGGGCATGAATCATGGAGAGAAACGACTTTCTTAGATCTTCCGCATAAATAGGAAAACCCCACGCTGTCCTTGTCAAACCGCAGGAAAGATACCCTGTGCTTACAGATCATGCAGGTTTTTTTCTGGTTGGTTTTGACGCTCCCCTTCTGCAGGGTCTGGATGATCTGCTGGCTTTCCTGGATCGACGCGGTGGCGCTGATCTGGAATTTTTCCATATCCCTGATCACCCGGTTGACAAACCGGAAGAACACGGTAATCTGGCCCAGAGATTTTCGTATCCTGAAAAACACATAGATCTGTATTCCGAGCAAAACCACTCCGATCGCGATCAGAATGACGGAAAAAGTGTTAAGGGATGATGTTTCCATAATCGGGATTCCGGTTCATCAGGATACAACTTTTGCTCTTTCCTTAATGTAACGAATGGAATCCGAAAAAGCAACCTGCAGGGAAAGATTTTTTCGGCGCGACCTGACCGATTTATTCCGCAACGGAAATGAATCCGATGAACATATATGATACGCAAACGCTCCGAACCCGATACCCGGTCGGTCCGTCTCAGCGCGGATATTTCTTAAATACTTTCGCCAGCCAGCGGTGAAATTTGTGGAACGACTGAACCGGCTCAAGGAACATGAGGATACACTCGCCCGTAATCACAAGCCCGTCGTAATTCCGCAGTTTCTCTAATGTTTCCGCTGTGGCGCATTCCTGCTGTATCCAGAGATTTTTTATTCCGGCTGAAGCCGCTTCGGTGATGACTTCACCGGTTTTAGCTTTGGGCGTCAGGATAATCACTCCGTCAATTGACGGAGTGATGTCCGTCAGTCGGGCGTAACATTGTCGTTCGCGGAACATTGTCATATGCGGATTGACCGGAACGGCATCGTAACCGCTGAGGATCATTTTATCGAATATATCATTCGCGAAAGACGTTTTTTTCCGCGACACGCCGACAACGGCAATCCGTTTGAGGGAAAAAAATTCCTGAATAGATTTGAGATCGTTCATACGTAAGACTCCGAATATTATTGCACCGTTATGACCACGTTACCCGACTTTTGCCCGGTTTCAACATACTTCGCCGCCTCGACAATCTGTTCCAGCGGATACCGCCGGTCGATCACGGCTTTGTATTTTCCGCTTTCCAGCAACCCCCTGAAGTAAAGAATGTCCTCGCGGCTGTCTTTAGGAACCGGGAATTTCACTTTTCTGCCCCTGAATACAGGCGTGATCAGCGCGAGGAAAATATTCTGGGCGAGAAAACCGAGTTCGGTGGAAAAATAAATCCCGCGTGGTTTCAGCAACTTCCTGCATTTGTAAAATGAACTTTTTCCCACCGCATCAAAAACCACGTCATAAATCTTTGGATCACGGGTAAAATTCTCTTTCAGGTAATCGATCACACGGTCGGCGCCGAGGGATTTCACCAGATCCATATTCCGCGTATCGCAAACGGCGGTGACTGTAGCCCCGTTGATTTTCGCTAATTGCAGTCCCGCAGTACCAATCGAGCCGGAAGCTCCGTTGATTAAAATATCGGTTGATCCCGTAAAATTGATTTTCCGGATATACGTCAGCGCCAGCATCAGGCCGTCGCAAACCGCCGCGGCGTCTTCATACGAAACATTCGCCGGCATAAGCGCCATGGATCCGTCTTCGGGAATGCATACATATTCAGCGTGAGTCCCGAATCTCTTCGCGCTCAGCCCGAACACCCGGTCGCCGGTCTTGAATTCCCGAACATTATTTCCGGCCGATTCGATATCCCCGGCGAATTCACTGCCCAGAATTTTGATTTTCGGCCTGAACAATCCGTTGATCAGCCGGATGATGACCGGATACTCCGGTTTCCGGAATCCGCAATCCGTGCGGTTCAGCGTAGTCGCCCGTACTTTGACGAGGACTTCGTTATCCTTCGGGACCGGCTTCTCAACTTCCTTCATCCGCATCACTTCCGGAGGACCGTATTTTTCGTAGACAATGGCTTTCATCGCGTTATCCGTTTTTCAATCATTTGAATCATGGGTTCGGTTTTTTTGTGACTCAATGTATTCATTTTTATGACTTATACAATAGTTCGTCGCTTAAAATTACTCAACGCATCTGTGCAATACCAATTCCGGGTATATCATATTCAATTCTATACAAGCAAAGTTTATTTTAATAAATTCAGTAAACATTCTTTCCGGTCATTGAAATAGAATAGTTCACAGGCTGATAGTATATAATACCGCCTGAAATCCCAACACTGAAATGCTATGTTCAGATTTGCAAATTTCCAAAATTAAATGTATCATTCAAATCAGTTTTAATACCAAAAATAAAATACCTAAGAAGAAAAATTTAAAAAACATCACGATTCCTAAATCGGTCATACACTTTATTTAATTTTCGATATATTATTAAATTAACTTCCGGAGAAATATTTATGTCACGAAATCTGATTGCGGGTTTAACGTTTTTGTCATTGATTGTTAATCAGAACCTTTTTTCACAGGAAATGAGATTGACCGTCAATATGGGTCATACGGATGATATATGGCATCTATTATACAGCCCTGACGGTAAATACATTATTACCGGAAGTCATGATAAGACAATCAAAATATGGGATGCGGCCACGGGAAGGGAAATCCGCACTTTGTCAGGACATACCAGTCAAATTAAAAGCTTAGCTATGACTCCTGATGGTAAAAATATACTCTCAGTTGATTATGTGGGAAAGAAAATTATAGTTTGGGATATTTTTTCTGGAAAAGAGATCCTGACAATTAAAAATGACGGAGATGAACTGGAGGCTATTGTAATCAGCCCCAACGGCAAATACGTGTTTGCGAAACAGAAACATGATTTTTTTCAGTGGTCAGTGCAGACAGGACAACAAGCAGGGAAATATGATATTTATTACCAGGTTCATGCGTTCAAGGACATAACGGGAATGGCGATCAGCCCTGACGGAAAATATATGGCTGCATCTTATGAGGACAGTGCGGTTCGTATGTGGGATATAGTAACCGAGAAAATAATTAAAACGTTTCCGCAAAAACAAAATATCATTTCACTGAGATACAGCCCGAACGGAAAATATCTGCTGATGGAATACCCGGTCATGCATGAGGAATATGCATCGGAACGTAACGGAACAGGACTTCTTCTGGCGGATGCTGTTACAGGGCGGGAAGTCTGGACGTTTTCAGGAAAGTCTGGCACCAGCAACATCCAATACGCTTTTAACCCTGACGGGAAAACCATACTTGCCGGGGAATATTACGCCGATGCAAGTGAAGATAATTTTAAAATCGAAAGTATATTGCTGGATGCGGCTACCGGGAAGGTGATCAGGAGTATACCCGCGGAGGTATGGAGCAATTCGCTTTCATTCAGCCCGGACGGTAAATATTACGCAACTGTTACCGATGTGAAGTATGTTAAAATATGGGACGCTAAAACGGACCAACTGGTTCGGACTTTCTCGGGTGACGCTGAACAGCTTTGGGCGGCGGCCATCAGCCCTGACGGAAATTATTTGCTTACCGGAGCCTGGCGAATTAATTTATGGAATCTTAATACAGGTAAAGAACATAACAGCTATAAGCAAAGTGACGTAAATTTTATTACCATCAGCCCGGACAGCAAATATGCTGTTTCGGCCAGTATGTATAATAGCCCGGTCGTATGGGATATCGCCACGGAAAATGAGCTAACGTCGTTGTATGATAAGAAAATCGAGTATTCCCCGCGGGATTTTTTATTCGGCCCTGACAGCAACCAGATTATCAGCGCTCATTCGGACGGCAAGATATTTATTTGGAAAGTGGATCCGAATTCATATAGTCAGTATAAGGGAAAAATTATTAAAACCATTGAAGGACATTCGGATATAATCTTTTCAATGGCCATGAGCCCTGATAAAAAAACGATCGTGACCGGAAGCGAAGATCAGACAATCAAATTATGGGATATCAATACCGGTAATGAACTCAAGACATTCACGGGCCATGAAGGTTGGGTGGTGTCGGTCGCATTCAGTCCCGATGGAAAAACCATTCTCTCAGGAAGCATGGATTCTACGTTAAAGTTATGGGATGCATCCACGGGGAATGAAATCCGGACGTTTTCAAAACATGAATCATTTCTTAATTCCGTAGCATTCAGCCCTGACGGAAAAACCATAGTGTCCGGAGCCGCCGATAACCTGATCAAAATATGGGATGTGAACACCGGAAGGGTCATTCATACATTAACCGGGCACACGAACTGGGTGAGGAAAGTCATGTTCACTCCGGACGGTAAGTTTCTTATATCCGCCAGCCGCGACGGTGTAATCAAGTTCTGGAATCCAGTAAACGGACAATTAATCCTGACCGGGTTCGCGTTTGGTGAGGGCGATGATTTTATCGTCGTAACTCCGGACGGCCGTTTTGACGGAACAGAGAAGGGCATGAAGCTTGTTCATTTTGTTAAAGGTATGGAGGTCATACCCGTCGAGAGCTTGTTTGAGCATTTCTATACGCCGAACCTGCTGCTGAGAACGCTTAAAGGTGAGACGCTCGCGAAAGCGGATGTGGATATTCAGAAACTGCTGACCGCGCCCAAAGTTCAGATCACGTCGCCGAATAATAATTTTACTTCCAGTACTCCGCAAGTCACTGTAACGGTAAAAGCCAACGATCAGGGCGGAGGTATCGATGAAATCAAACTATTTCATAACGGAAAATTATTAGAAACCACCGGCCGCGGCATGATTAAAGCAGTCAGCCAATCTGCGTTGGGAAAAGAAATCACCAAGACATTTACGTTGACTCTGGTAACCGGCGAGAACAAGATTCGGGCGACAGCGTTCAATTCACAGCGGACGGAGGCGATTCCGGATGAGTTAACGCTCCGATACGAGGGTGCTAAAACCACGGCAAACCTTTATTTATTGGTTGTCGGCGTGAATAAATATAAGAATCCCCAATATAGCCTGAGCTACGCGGTCGCTGACGCCGGCGCTTTCAAGTCTGCAGTTGAGAGCGGAGCGGGAAGCATCTTCAATAAAGTGGAGGCTGTTTACATTCAGGATGATGAAGCCGTTAAAACAAAGTTATTAAGCGAATTTCAGGCTATCACTGCTAAAGCCCGGCAGGAAGACGTGTTTATATTCTTCTATGCAGGTCACGGTGTGATGAGCGAAGAAGATCAGTCGAAGTTCTATATCATTCCTTACGACGTTACGCAGATGTACGGCGATAACCAGATGCTGAAGAACAAAGCGGTTTCGGCGGACGAGATACAGGAATTCTCGAAATCGCTGAAAGCCCAGAAACAATTATTTGTCATCGACGCCTGCCAGTCGGGCGGTATGGTGACGATGCTGGCGGCCCGCGGCGCGGCGGAGGAAAAGGCCATCGCACAATTGGCAAGAAGCACCGGCACGTACTGGATCATGGCCAGCGGATCGGACCAAATGGCGCAGGAACAAACCGAGATCGGACACGGATTCTTTACCTTTTCAATTTTGCAGGGACTGCAAGGCGAAGCCGAGGGCGGCAGTAAAGACAGCAAGATCACCGTTGAGGAGCTCAGCGCCTATGTAAAAGACCAGGTGCCGAACCTGTGCGAGAAGTATAAGCGTCAGGCTCAGTTCCCGAGGAGCTTCGGCAGCGGCATGGACTTCCCGGTGGTGATTGTGAAATAGATGTGCAGAAGTGCACGAGTAATGAGCATAAAAAAACGAAAAATCAAAAAATACGTTTACTGATGAGATCTTCGGAATTATGCATATAGAAATCTATATCGGAATTACAGGCAATTTATTCAGTAAATATTTAGACATGATCAATTGAGATAATTAACAGTACCGCTCTCAAACCATTTCGCGTTATTGTATTATCGCTATATGAATTGTCCTCCGATAAAACAGGTAATATGTATATTGTAATTATATGTCTAACATTTTCATAGAGCTTTTCCCGTGTAACGATTTAATTTTGACAGATCAATTCTGATGAAACAAAAATTTATATATCGCGTACGAAGAAGTTATATAATTCTTATTAATCATTTAAAAATGAGATCAAAGGAAAAAAAGATAATAAAGCATCGGATATCACGTCATGAACACGACTAAATACTGTTATATGGAATATTTTACACTTGCATTTACAGATTTTTTCTGATATAGGGCAACCGATCACTTGCTTTAATTTAGTATCATTAGAGTATCTGAATCTATTGCTGAAGAAAAATTAGAAAGGTAAATAAAATATTGAAAACAAATTCACTGGCATATTTTTTCAGTATGTTTTTAACATTTACTGGTTTACCGCATACTCCATTATCAACGCAAATAATCTCTAGAAAATCTGAGGGGAGTCGAACTCCGGTAACGATATTTTACGGTCTTAATGAAAGTCACAGTAGGAGTTGGGCGCAATGTACCAAAGACGGATTGGCGGGGATTTCATACTTCAGACTTGACTCAAACAACGCTAATAATGAAGGCTGTCTTATTTATAGAACAATACAGACCGATAATACCGTAATTGAGGATACAGTAACCATCGGAACACGAATGGAAATTTCTGTGCTTTTATTTGATTCACTCTCCAATCCGCATATATTTGTTGCGAGCTCGGATACTAACGACCAAATCATTCAGCATTATTTTAAAAACGATAATAATGTATGGATCGGTGAAACCATCATTCATTTTTTCGGAGAAGGCGGAAAACATATATATGAACTATCGGCGGATAACGGCCCGAATAATTCATTCCATTTGCTGGCGCTTAAAACACGTTCAAATCCAGACTCTGATGATTACTATTATGCATTCATTAATGCCCATTTGTACCACATAACCAATTCAAACGGCGTTTGGCAAAAAGAACTCATTCATAATTACGATACGTTTTGGACTATGGACGAATATGTCAAGTCCGCCAATCGCCAGGATATAAAGGTTGATAATGATGGATTTATTCATGTGGTTTTTGGTGAGCAGATCAACGGTTTATCCAACTACTCTCCAAGCCGTTTGTGTTATTCGACTAACAGATCGGGGGATTGGGTGATTGAGACGGCGGCTGATTATTTACCCGGAAGACGCGATGATGGCGGTTGGTTCCCTTCCCTGTGTCTGGATAATAATGGAAGGCCTAATATTTCCTGCACGTATATCGGGCGTTTTTCCTCCGGTTCGGCGACTCATGCGAAATTGCTTTTTGTTTATCAAATAAGTCATGGGGTATGGGAGAACGAGACCGTTGCCACAGGCGATGACGGGTATTACGGATCGGACGGGAGAGATTATACCGGAGGGTTAACCCATCTTGTATTTGATAAATACAATACTCCGCGTATCATTTTTTCCGATATAGCCTCATCTCATGCCGGTATGAATTATTTTAATCTTGGAAATATCCGGTACGCGGTAAAAATTAATAATTCATGGAACATTTCCACCATTTACCGTCAACCCTTACCGAATGGTTTTTTCAATGCGACCGAAATGTATGCTATGTGTCTGCTGATTGCTGAAAATACCGATAAAATACAAGTTGTCGGCCAACAACTGGTGGTGAATAGCAGTACGGATTATCATGTAACACTCGTGCACACGGTTATAGATAATTCTGCCGGTATTAAAGAGTCTTCAGACGGATTTGTGTTTTTACAGAATTTTCCCAATCCTTTTAACCCTCGTACAAGCATTCAATATCAAATTCCGGCAGCCGCGCACGTCACGATCAAGATTTATAATTTACTGGGACAGGAAGTAGCCACAATTCTCAGCCAAAGACAAACCGCCGGTAATTATGCCATTAACTGGAATGGAAAAACCAGTAACGGTTCACAATCGTCAAGCGGCACATATGTATACCGGATGGTAGCGAAATCTGCAGATAAGACCTATGTTTTATCGAAGAAAATGTTACTATTAAAATAAATTATTCTGCTAAACATTTTCGTCTACAGGATAAATAGCATGAAAATATAGGTGTTAAGAGAAATGATTGGAAAATAGAAAACATCAGTTCATTTAAATAAATTCAAACTTATCAGGTTCAGTCAAAATTCATGAAAATAAAATAAAATGAAAAAACCATAAATGATTGATTCTGTGAATACAGGATTTCTCTCTCGATACGTCGGGATCGAAATGACAATCCGGGTGCGGCAGATCGAAATGATCCCTCGGGTTCGGTGCCTTTCGCTTGGGACAGGCACTACGATCCAGTCTCTGTCGGGATGCGCGACAAAATCCTCGAACAAGACTTGTTATGATTCGGGGTATATGTAAAGAGGCAAACCGATAAGCAAAAAAAACCACGCAATCAATCGATGCGTGGTTTTTCTTTAATCTGGGAACCGGATTATTTCATCCGTTCTTCCATCAGTTTCTTCCGGGCGTAGGGGACGAGTCCTCCGGCCTGAACAATGGCCTGACGGGCTTTGGGCAGAGGCTCGATCGCGTAAGTCTTACCGGTTGCTTTGTTGATCACGGAAGTTTCCGCAATCTCCAGTTCGTCGCCCTCGTTGCCTTCAATGCCCGGAGCGATAATCGTGCGCAATCCGAGATTGATCGCGTTCTGCAGGAAGATCCGCGCGAAATCATTGGCGACCACGATTAACCCGTGCCCGTGCAGGCAGGACGCGGCCTGTTCGCGCGATGACCCGCATCCGAAATTCTTGCCGGCGAGAATCACGCTGTCATGCGGAATTTCCTTGTTCTTCAGCTTTTTGTTGAATTCGGTTGCATCGGCAAATGCGAACTGAATCGTTTCCGTCGGCAATACGGTCGCCATGAACCGGCCGGGATAAATCACGTCGGTGGAAATATCGTTGCCGACTTTATACACGACTTTGGTATTCATTTTTTACCTCCTTTGGCGGCTTTCCGCGGTTTCGTGATCACGCCGGTGATGGCGCTCGCGGCGGCCACCGCCGGGGAACATAAATACACTTCCGAATTGGGATTGCCCATACGGCCTTTAAAATTGCGGTTGGTTGTTGCTAAAGCGACTTCTCCGTCTCCCAATGCGCCCTGATGCACGCCGAGACAGCATCCGCAGCCGGAATTCATGATCACCGCGCCGGCTTCCGCTAAAGTGTTGATATAACCTTTTTTCAACGCCTGTTTGTAGATGTTCCATGACGCCGGGAACACGATCATTCGCGTGCCTTTTTTGACACGCTTGCCTTTAAGAATTTCGGCGGCGATTTTTAGATCGTCAAGACGGCCGTTGGTGCAGGAACCGATGACAATCTGCTGGATTGCCTTGCCGGCGACTTCCTTGATCGGCTTGACATTATCCACCGTGTGCGGACATGCGATCTGCGGTTCGAGCTTGGATACGTCGATTTCAATGACCTGTTCGTACTGCGCGTCTTTATCCGGCAGAACAGGCACTATTTTCCCTTTCACGCCGGCTTCTTCCTTGAGATAGCGCATGGTTTCCTCATCCCCGGGAACGATACCCGATGTCGCGCCGGCTTCCACCGACATGTTGCAGATGACCAGCCGTCCCGATGTTGACATTTTTTTGATCGTATCGCCGTGAAATTCGATGACACGGAAATTCGCGCCTTCGGCGGAAACTTTTCCGATCAGATAAAGGATCAGGTCTTTCGGTCCTACCATATCCGGGAACTTTCCGTTGACGACGACTTTGATCGTTCCGGGAACTTCGACGTTCAGCACTCGCCCGAGCGACCAGACGGCGGCCATTTCCGTGGCGCCGATTCCGAATGAAAAAGCGCCCAGTGCGCCGTGACTTGTGGTATGACTGTCCGTACCGACGACCACATAACCCGGACGGACGTATCCGTTTTCCGGAAGAATCTGGTGGCAGATGCCGCCTTCATCGCCGCGCAGGTCATGGAATTTCGTAATTCCCTGCGACGCGACAAATTCGCGGATCTTTTTCTGGTTTGTCGCTGTCTTGGAACTTTCCGCAGGCACACGGTGATCAAATATGATCGCGATCTTCGACGGATCCCAGACTTTCAGTTCCAGTCCCGTATCCTTAAACACTTCCTTGAACTGGCTGATCACCAGCGCTCCGTTTTCATGCGACATGGCGAGATCCACTTTCGGTTCCACCACGTCGCCGACATTTACAGAAGGCAGGCCCGAAGCTTTGGCCAGGATCTTCTGAACAATTGTCATGCCCATAGGACATACTCCTTTGTTTGATTGCTAATTCTTTGTAAACCGCAAAGAACGCTATGCACGCAAAGAAAAAATAATGAATTTCAAACTGTTTTCCCTAAATTTCTTCCGGTATATTTTATTTCCTTTGCGATCTTCCCGTGCTTTGCGGTTATAATAATAAATATTACACAACGCCTTTTTCTTTTAGTTTCTTCACGTCGTCGGCCGAGTAGCCGATTTCCTTCAGAATCTCTTCTGTATGCTGAGACAGTCTCGGCGGCGCCGTCTCGACTTTGTTGGTCGTCTTGTCGAATTTCGCTGTCATGTTGAACAGCTTAAGTTCGCCGATGCCTTCCGCCTGAACCGTCGCGATGGTGTCGCGGTGTTTGATCTGCGGCTGGTTGAGCGCGTCTTCGAGCGACAGGATCGCCCCGGAGGGTACATCGTTTTTGTTAAGAATCTCGACCCAATGGTCGGTCGTGTTTCCGACGAGTTTCGCCTCGAGCAGCGGAGAAAGCTCCTTACGGTTTTTCTTTCGCGCGTCGCGTTTCTGGAACCGGGGATCGGTTTTCAGCTCCGGCACGCCAAGCACATCGGCCACGGCTTCCCACTGTTCCTGCTTGTTCGCGGCGATGTTGATGAACCCGTCTTTGGTCTTAAATGTTCCCGACGGCGCGGCGGTCATATTGTCGTTGCCGAGCAGTTGCGGCTGCTGATGCCCGATCAGCAGGTTCGCGGCAACCCAGCCCATCAGCGGCATGATCGAATCGAGCAAAGCGATGTCGATGAACTGGCCTTTGCCGGTGCGTTCCCGGAAGAACAGCGCGGCAAGTATCGCGAGACCGGCATTCATTCCGCCGACGGTATCGCAAACGGGAAAACCGCAGCGAAGCGGATTGAGCCGCTCGTCGCCGTTGATCGCCATGATGCCGCTCAGACCCTGGATGATCTGGTCGTACGCCGGTTTGAACGCGTCGGGCCCCGTCGCCCCGAATCCCGAGATCGCGCAGAAAATGATTTTCGGATTGATCTCCGACAGGACTTTATATCCCACGCCGAGACGGTCCATGACGCCGGGGCGGAAATTCTCAACCACGACGTCGCATTTCGCGACGAGTTTCTTGAATATCTCTTTCGCTTCCGGTTCTTTCAGGTTCAGCGTGACGGATTTCTTGTTCATGTTCTGGGCAAGAAAACTGGTGCCCATGTTTTTTTCGTTCAGTTCGGGAACGTTGCCTAATTTACGCGCGAGGTCCCCGTCCTTGGGATTTTCGATCTTGATCACCTCCGCGCCAAGCCACGCCAGATGCAGAGTCGCGAACGGTCCGGAGAGGACGTTCGTCAGGTCGAGCACCCGGATTCCTTCAAGGTTTTTCATAGTCACTCCGTATAATTAGGTTTTCGCTAGGCGTTCTTTTTTTCCGGGATCACGCCGGTACGGTAAATGGTTCCCGGCATTTCACGGCTGAAGAACGCCGCAACGTCATTCGCAACGGTCATCACAGGATCCAACTGAACGTCCGTCCGGATGTCCATGTGCTGCAGCATGTGAACAAGGTCTTCCGTGGCAACATTGCCACCTGCGATTTTCGTGAACGGACAGCCGCCGAGTCCAGCGACCGAGGATTCATAATACTTCACGCCGACTTTCATCGCCGCGTAGCAGTTCGCGAGGCCCATGCCGTAGGTGTTGTGAAAATGACAGGTCAGGTCGATATCGTCGGCGAGGGCGTTCACGGCGCTGAACAACTGTTCGACCTTATCGGGCGTGGCGTGTCCGGCGGTGTCGGCGAGGCTGATATTGCGCAGTCCCGCGTCAACGAATTTTCTCGCGATCGCGATGACGTTGTCCATCGGAACCGGGCCTTCAAACCCGCAGCCGAACGCGGACTGTACCGAGACCTGGACTTTCTTTTTCGCATCGGTCGCCGTATTGGCAATCGCGATGATCCGTTCAGTGGCCTCAGCGACGGACATATTCGTGTTTTTCTTGCTGTGCGTCTCGCTCGCGGAAACGCCCATGCAGAACATGTCGACGTCGAGTTTCATCCCTCGCTCAAGTCCCTTTTCGTTCAGCACCAGCGCGGACAGGATGACGTTCTTCGGTTTGTCTTTTGCCAATTCGATAAACAACTGATCAGTTGTCGCCATTTGCGGCATTTTCTCGATATGAACGAACGAGCCGACCTGGATGATGTCAATGCCTGTGTGCAGAAGGCCTTTGATCCATTCCAGCTTCTTTTCGAGGGGGACGATCTGTTTTTCCATCTGCAGGCCGTCGCGCGGGCCTACTTCATGAATGATGATGTCGTGCATAGTGTTCGTTTTTCGTTAAATTAAAGTTTCGCGGCAATCGCATTGGCCATCTCGAGAGTCTTGCTGTTTCCGCCCATATCGTACGTGCGTACTTTGCCTTCCTTGATGACGTCGGCGGTAGCTTTTTCAAGGCGCGTTCCTTTATCGGTTTCGCCTAACCAGTCGAGCATCATTTTCGCCGCGAGAATCGTAGCGATCGGATTGCATTTGTACATACCGGCGTATTTCGGCGCGGAACCGTGCGTCGGTTCAAACACGGCCAGTTTTTCGCCGATGTTGCCGGAACAGCCGAATCCGAGCCCGCCGACCATCTGCGCGCATAAATCGGAAATGATATCGCCGTAAAGATTCGGAGCGACGAGCACGTCGTAATTGAACGGATTCTTCAGCAGCCACATCGTCATGGCGTCGATGTTCGCGTCGTCCATCTGTATGCCCGGATAGTCTTTCGCGACGGCTTTACCGATTTCGAGGAATAATCCGTCGGTGGCGCGGACCACGTTCGCCTTGTGAACGATGGTAACTTTCTTGCGGTTGAATTTCTTGGCGAATTCAAACGCGGCGCGGATGATGCGTTCCGATCCTTTTTTCGTATTGATTTTGCAAGTCAGCGCGTACTCGTCGCCGGAGAGTTTGCTGAACGGCGCGAACGCTTTGTTCGTCTCCGCGAGCACCTTCGCGACGGCATCCGGCACGGTGTTGTATTCGACGCCGACGTACAGGTCTTCGGTGTTTTCACGGAACACGACGAGGTCGATATTTTCCTTGAAATTGAGGGGATTGCCCGCGTAGCCTTTGCAGGGGCGGAGACAGATGTACAGGTCGAACAGCTGACGCATGCGGACGATCGGTGAACGGTAGATCAGGCCTTTGCCTTTCAGTTCAGGAACGAGTTCCGCTTCCGCGGCTTTTACGGGTTTGGAAGTAATCGCGCCGAACATCGCGGCATTGACATTCTTTAATAAATCAATCGTACGCTGAGGGAACGCGTCGCCTTCCTTGCACCAGAATTCCCATCCGATATCGCCGTGTATGTATTCAGCGTCAAGAGCCAGTTTATCCAAAACAATTTTCGCCGCTTCCAGCGCTTCGATTCCGATCCCGTCGCCCGGCAGCCAGGCAATTTTGTACTTCGCCATAGTGTCTCTCCTGAAAAAATGGTTCTAAATTAGAGCCGTTTATTTAATTCATTAACATTCGTAATTCTGATCGAAGCTCGACATGATCGAGCGGTCGATATCCATCTGCGACTGGATGTTGCCGAGGCATTCCTGCAATTGCTGGCAATGGCGCCGCTGGAGTTCCGCGAATTTTGTAAGACAGGTTTTCGCCTTTTCGTCGCCGATCTCTTTCGCCGCTTTTATGTGAAAATCATACGATTCATTCTCTCGCGCGATGATTTCGTTGATCACATCGACGACCGACCGGGCTTGCTTAAATTCTGACATGGGGTTTCCTTTGTAAGGTTTTTACAATGGCGATGAATCTAATAAAAAAAATGTCTTAAATCAAGGTTTTCTGAACGACGTTGTTTTGTGGTTTATTTTGAATAAAAAAAACAAGTACAATGATTACGCTTTTTACAACCTTATTCAAATTTGTATTTAGTATAGAATCAATTGAAAATCGATTTACCATGATTTGCGCAATGGTACTAATAGACATTTTAGTGGTATAGGATATTTTATTAAGAAACCGATGACGGAATTTTTTCGATATGGTTTACCACGATTTGAGTGTTGTGTTCGGCCAAGTCATCACAATCGGCGATGATTATCAAGCGGATGTATTGGACGATTTACAAAATGGAATCCGGGCGATCTGGTACAATCCCTTTCGGATACCGTTACCGGATGATAAAAAGGTAATGGAGTTTGATGATTTTTAGGAAACTACCGGATATATTGAAAATATTTTAAATAATTATTCCTCATCGCATAAATCTTATGCGCCTATTAATCGCAGGTACACGAGTCCCTTAACGCTTTCATTACAAAATGAGTTTTAACCGAATTGTAAGCACCAAAATAACCGGCTGGCTAATGCGGCTTTGGACATTTTACCTTTGTATTTTAGCAATGAAATTTTTACTTGATGAATTAAACGATCCAAAAAAACCTAATCCATGTAAAATATTACTACTTGCTTCTAATGTTTTATTTTTTTCTTCTCGATAAAAGCTATCTACGCTGGAATCAAATACTATAAATCTTTTATCGGAAGTCCAATTATTATATTTGTTTTTTGTTAAAGCTGAATCATAAATACTAACATTAATATTCATTGCTGAATAATTTGCCGTGGTATCAAAAAAGAAATCTACCAAAGCGCTATCATTAAAAGTGTGATATTCAAGGATTCTATATGGAGAAATGCTTGTGCATGTAAATGATTTTATGTTGGAAGGAGTTGAAGTGGTTGATATTTTAAATTTAATTTGTCCCTTATCAACAATTCCATAACTGGAATGATATATTTTTCTTTGTATAATAGGTATGTTTATTGTGTCATTCTCAGCAATATTTAATATTTGGGGTTCTTGTGGAATGTCGGTAGTAGCGCTATATATATTCACAACCCAGACAGTTAAAATATAATTCATATTTGCGGAATTTTGCAGTAAATTATTTTCATCAACATAAACACCATAATTTGTTTCATCCTCATAATCTTTGTATTTTAAAATAATATTTTGTGTGTTATTTCTAATTTCTACAATAGCGTCTTTTATGGGCTTATATGGCGGATCGTTATATGCAGGATCAGCATTTTTGTTTAGATAACCAACATAAATGTAATTATTTGATTTTTGAATCGCACCTACTACAATGATTTCATCTGTAAAGTTTGATTCTTTGTTTTCACAACAGATATAACAAATCGCACTAATCGAAAACATAAGAAATAGAAACATCCGGTTTTTCATGCAACACCTATAAAAATACTTTTTTAACATTTATTCGAACGTTTGTTGAAATAACACCCAAAACAGCAGGTGATAACAAATAATATTGCCGTTATACCAATCTTATAGAATTTCATAATGTAATAATAATTTTACCCTCACGTTTTAATCGCAGGTACACGAATCCCTTAACGCTTTCATTACAAAATGAGTTTTTACCGAATTGTAAGCCCCAAAATAACCGGCAATCTTATTGCCGTCTTCATCGGTGATATTGGAACGGTAGGTGATGTGGGCTTGATACATCCAGAAATTCAGTGAGTCTATCATTTTAGGTTCAAAGCCCGTTGTCTCTCTCATGCCCCATGCACGAGTAAGGATCGTATCCATTGCCATGGAAGTCCAGGGAGATATATTAAAGTTTGTTGTCAAGTCCCCGCATTCATTTATAATGCAAGTTACACCACTTTTATTAGTTAATTGAAGAAATACTAAATCCTGTTGATTAGTATCTAAATAATATGGGGTGCGAGAACGATAAGAACATCCACCAGTAACTTGAGGACCTGATACCCATGCAATTGAATAGCAACTACTTGATTCCGGTGTATTTTTTTTAGGATATACAATAACCGTATCCCCGGGATTAATATTTGTGATGGTGATATTATCCGGTACTTTAACAGTAGCCCGGTATTCATGACCTCCCGGCCTCGTCACGCGCAGGGAGCAGGTTTGTAAACCCGAGATATGCAGTTCATTGGAAACATCCCGGTAAGTGCCCTTCCCCACATTCTGCAGTTGCACGGTCTGGGAACCTGCCGTTAGGAATACTTCGGCGTCATCCTGATACTTCAGCAGTCCGCGGTATTCATCCTGAAAATACCTGAGCTGAATTCGCATCATGTAGTCCTGCAAGTTGGCCGCGTCCGTGGAATCCGGGTAAACAGCAAGTAATTTTCCCACGAAGACTTCAATCGGGAACTCACGGTCTTCATCCGGCACGGCATGAGCGATAATCAATTCATAATCCTTGTCCAGACGGCCATCGTAGGGTTTATCTTTATCGCAACCGAAACAGCAGGTGATAACAAATAATATTGCCGTTATAGCAATTTTATAGAATTTCAGCATGTAATAATAATTTTACCCTTCCGTCTTAATCGCAGTTACACGAATCCCTTAAGGCTTTCATTACAAAATGAGTTTTCACCGAATTGTAAGCCCCAAAATATCCGGCAATCTTATTACCGTCTTCATCGGTGATATTGGAGCGGTAGGTGATGTGAGCTTGATATCTCCAGAAATTCAGCGAGTCTATCATTTTAGGTTCAAAGCCCGTCGTCTCTCTCATGCCCCATGCGCGTGACAGGTTTGTATCCATTGCCATGGAAGTCCAGGGAGATATATTAAAGTGTGTTATCAAGTCCCCGCACTCATTAATAATGCACGCTATACCGCTTTTATTAGTTAAATGAAGTGACACTAAATCCTGTTGATTAGTATCTATATAAAAAGGGGTACGAAAACGATAAAAATATCCGTGGGTGACTTGTGAACCGGAAATATATGGTAATCCGACACAAATACTTGATTCCGGTGTATCTTTTTTTGGATATACGGTAACCGTATCTCCGGGATTAATATTTGTGATAGTGATATTATCCGGTACCTTTACAGTTGCCCTATACTCATGGCCTCCGGGCCTTGTTACACGCAGGGAACAGGTTTGTAATCCCGAGATATGCAGTTCATTGGAAACATCCCGGTATGTGCCCTTGCCCACATTCTGCAGTTGCACGGTCTGTGTTCCCGCTGTCATGAATACTTCAGCGTCATTATGATACTTCAGTAATCCCCTGTACTCGTCCACAAAGTAACGAAGCTGAATTTGCATCATGTAATCCTGCAAGTTGGCCGCGTCCGTGGAATCCGGGTAAACGGCAAGTAATTTCCCTACGAAGACTTCAATCGGAAACTCACGGTCTTCATCCGGCACGGCATGAGCGATAATCAATTCATAATCCTTGTCCAAACGGCCCTCGTATGGTTTATCTTTATCGCAACCGAAACAGCATGTGATAATAAATAATATTGCAGTTATAGCAATCTTATAGAATTTCATCATGTAATTATAATTTTACCCTTCCGTCTTAATCGCAGGTACACGAATCCCGTAACGCTTTCATTACAAAATGAGTTTTTACCGAATTGTAAGCCCCAAAATAACCGGCAATCTTATTACCGTCTTCATCGGTAATATTTGAGCGGTAGGTGATGTGGGCTTGATATCTCCAGAAATTAAGCGAGTCTATCATTTTAGGCTCAAAGCCCGTTGTCTCTCTCATACCCCATGCACGAGTCAGGATCGTATCCATAGCCATGGAAGTCCAGGGAGTTATATTATAGTTTGTTATCTGGTCCCCACACTCATTAATGATACATGACATCCCACATGAATTAGCTAAAAGAAATGAAACTAAATCCTGTTGATTAGTATCTAAGTAAAATGGTCTGCGAAAACGATAAGAATAGGCCTCAGCGACGGCTGGACCTGATATCCATACTAAATTAGAACAACTATTTGATTCCGGTGTAACTTTTTTTGGATATACGGTAACCGTATCCCCGGGATTAATATTCGTAATCGTGATATTATCAGGCACTTTTACAGTTGCCCAGTACTCATGGCCTCCGGGCCTCGTTACGCGCAGGGAGCAGGTTTGTAAACCCGATATATGCAGTTCATTGGAAACATCCCGGTAAGTGCCCTTGCCCACGTTCTGAAGTTTTACGGTTTGGGTTCCCGCTGTCATGAATACTTCGGCGTCATTATGATACTTCAGCAATCCCCGGTAATCATCCACAAAGGAACGGAGCTGAATTTGCATCATGTAGCCCTGTAGATTGGCTGCGTCTGTGGAATCCGGGTAAACGGCCAGTAATTTTCCCACGAATACTTCAATCGGGAACTCCCTGTCTTCATCAGGTACGGCGTGAGCGATAATCAATTCATAATCCTTGTCCAATCGGCCTTCGTAGGGTTTATCCTTTTCACAACCGAAACAACAGGTGAGTAATAATGAAAAAAATGTAAGATAGAGGTTTTTCATTGTATCTCCAAAATCATCAGGCTATCCGGCTTACACCGGATAGCCCGAATGAATAAAAAATGATTAATACGTCTTCTGAGCCATAACCCAGTCCATGTGTACTAACGGACCACCGAATGCGTTAACGGTCTGCATCCATTGTGTGCCGCCTGAGGTTCTCGTATCTAAATTATCAGAATTTATACTCTTAACTCCTCCGAGAGTGTAGCGATCGTCGTTAAGAATATGCCTGTAATCCACATAATAGGCGGTGTTTTCCTGCAGTTTGCGGGTGTTATCTGCCATATCGTAATAATCGGTCAGATAGTTGCTGATAGAACCGGCCTGCTGGTCGCGGTTGTAGTGGCCCATATAATAATCGCCTGTCGCCCAGTCGGCCTCAATGGCCACCATGCGGACACTGCTGCCAGCCTGCATATTATCCACACGCACTAAGGCGATTTCCTGGTTATCCAGCGTGGAGTAGGTCGCTTTCACATTGACGTCGGGATAGGTGCGGGAGTTGCCGGCGGCGTCATTCCAGGTCCAGCCGTTGAATATGTGGGTCGTGGTTCCGTTGATGTAATTGATCAACGGGTCGGGGCCGCTGGAGAAATAGAGTTCGAATTCCTCGTTGCTTTCGTCCTGCCTGTGTTTAAGCGTGATCTGCCGGAAGCAATAATACGTCCCCGGTGTAACCGTGGTTTTGGCCATGGAACCCGGCTGGGTCGGCAGAGTGGTGACAAAGAAAATCACGCTGTTCGTGGCGTTATCGGGATCCAACTGGACGGTGGTTTCCTCAACCGATTCCCCGTTGAAATAAAATGCGGGGATGTCCAATACGGGCAGTCCGGACGCTTCTTCATCGATATTCTCCGGAAAATGAAACACGTCAGGATCCAGACCTACATAGTAAGGCGCGCTTCCGAGAGATTTGGAAAACGCATCTACCATGGAATTACTGTACAATTCGATGGCGACTTCTTCATTTTCAAAAAATCCGGAACCGGTGTTCTTTGCCATGGTTTGACTCACTTTCACCGGGCCGTTTTTCAGGGCTTCCAGTGTTTTCGCGTCTAACCAGGTACGATCGGCAGCTAATGACTGGGCCACATCATTGAGTTTTTCTTTTATTTGGACAGCGGAATTGTCCGTTTGGTTGTCACCAAATTGGTCCGCGCATGAGGTTAAAGACATGAAACTAACAAGAGAAAGTAATAGAATTACCCCCCCCAACTTGTTAAATACTTGATTTTTTTGAGTTTTCATCTCGTTTTTACTCCTTACGTTGTTAACTACTTTTTTAATTACCAATTTCTCGAGAAAATTGTGTAGCAATTTTACACGATTATTTTTAATTGTCAAGTACTTTTTTAAATATTTTATGTTAAGTATATATTATGTGTTTTTATAAGTAAAAATAACCGTATTATAAAAGTATAGATTTTGTTTATTATTAAGTTAATAGAACAGTAACAACTTAGTACTCATTCTATAGATGACTAAAAATAAGAACATTGGCAAAATCGGGGCGGCCGTTGAGTAACCCCGTTTGCTTCGATACATTTCTCACCTCGTTCGGATTACTCGATAAGTGAGGGTTATATTATCGAGCGATAATATTTTTAGCCGGTCATTTCGATACCATGCCACCCGCCCGACTCAATGACGGGCGAAACCTGCGGTCGTTGAGTATCCCCGCTTGCTTCGATACACTCCTCATTACATTCGGAAAACTCAGCAAGCGAAGTGTATCGAAACGACCGCCCGCAACCGTACTTCACAATACATTCGCTTACAACGAATATATCAAGAATGATACATTTATTTTTGGATTATTTTTTGGAATGTTAAATTAATAAACGGTTTTTTGTCATGATTTAATTATTAAAACAATTGAATACTATGACCGGTTACATGTATATTTTGTTATGCGCTGATAGAACCTATTATACCGGAAGTACTGTCAATCTTGAGTACCGTCTGTCACAGCATCAAAATGGCGAGGGCGCTAATTATACCAAAAAGCGTCTACCGGTTGAATTGGTATATTTCGAGGAATATTCGAGAATAGATGAGGCCTTTTACAGAGAAAAGCAAGTTCAGGGATGGTGCCGTAAAAAGAAAGAAGCACTTATCAATGGCGATAGTGATCGTTTGCCCGAACTCTCAAAAAAGATATTTCATAAGAAAAAGAAAAAAACCTCCGGCGGTCGTTGAGTATAACTCGCTTGCTTCGATACATTTCTCATTACATTCGAAACACTCAGCAAGCGAGGTGTATCGAAACGACCGCCCCTCCAGCACCACTCAATGACCGGCGAATCTAAAATATCAAATGATCAACTTAAAAGACAAATGCCTTATCAAAAAGGGTTCACAGGTCAACCCTATTCAGTAATTCATCTACCCTGTAAGTCAAACTTTCGATGAAAATGGTTCGCCAATTAACCCAAACGGTAGGCCATTTATCAAAAAAGGTTAATCGCTGAACCCAAACAGTTCATGGCATAGACCCAAAGGGTTGAAACATCAACCAAAAGGGTGCATCGGTCTACCCATTGCCTACATTGTTCCACCCAAAGGGCAGGCCGGTTAACTAAATGAGTTCAACTGTGAACCTTTTCTGAGGACAATGGATTAAATAATATGGATTTATCCATCTTTAAAACAGACACTTAAATTTTTTAGCAAAAATTTATTCAAACTACGAAATGGATCTAAAAAGATTATTTGTCCATATTAATAGGCTCATAGGAAAGCATTACCCTTATTATTAAAATTTAACAATTCGGTAACAATTTCTTAAACATAAAGAAACAAATGATTGTTACCTTGATGATGTTTAAAACATAAATATTTTTCATGTTATTGATTTTATAAGATTTAAAAATGCCAAACACTGAATCAAAGTCACTCCAGGATAAAACAAGCGGAGATTCCGGTTTTTCCGATCCCGGTCATTGGCTGTACAAACGAAGGAAAATCAGCGATAAAATCGCCGGGTATATAATAAAGAGTATCGCGTTTTTGTCGCTGGCGTTTATCGGATTAATCATTGTATTCATTTTCAGGGAAACGATACCGTTATTTTCATTTTCACATGAGAACAAAGCGACCATCGTCGTGGAAGAACAGCAGGAAACATACGGCGAAGAAATGGCCGCCGATTACGGTTCATCAGCTGAGGAACAGCCGAAAGAAACGGTCGTCGTAAGCGAAGATTTGTCGATGAATAATTTTCTCGGCAGTGTCTGGCAGCCGATCTCGGACGTGCCGAAATACGGTCTTGTTCCGCTGATCGTCGGAAGTTTGAAAGTCACGGTCATCGCTATACTGATTGCCGCGCCCATCGCCATTCTCGCGGCGCTGTTCACATCGGTGTTCGCGCCGAAATGGGCCAAAGAACTTCTTAAACCAAGCATCGAAATTTTAGCCGGGTTTCCGTCGGTCGTGATCGGGTTTTTCGCGCTCACGGTGATGGCGACGTTCATCCAGGAACTGTTCGGTTTTGAATACCGCCTGAACGCGTTTATCGGCGGGCTTGCCATGTCGCTGGCGGTCATTCCCATCGTGTACACCATTTCCGAAGACGCGCTGACGGCCATCCCGAAATCGATGACGGAAGCGAGCCTGGCGCTTGGAGCGTCGAAGTGGCAGACGGCGCTGTTCGTGCTTCTGCCGGCGGCGACACCGGGAGTTTTCGCCGCGACGCTTCTGGGCATCGGACGCGCGTTCGGAGAAACGATGATCGTTCTGATGGCCACCGGCAATGCCGCGCTGATCTCCGCCAGTTTTGCCGAACCCGTACGGACCATGTCCGCCACGATCGGCGCCGAAATGGCTGAGGTCGTGTTCGGCGAACCGCATTATCATATTCTGTTCCTCATCGGTGCCATTCTGTTTGTTTTCACGTTCGCGCTGAACGCCGTCGCTGAAATTTTCATCCGCCAGAAGCTCATGAAAAAATTCAGGGGAGGCTGACCGTGAAACTTAAAAACATTACCGGATTTTCAGTCATTTTCTTTTCCGCGCTGGCGGCGTCGCTGATCGTCCTGCTCGTCGGATTCGTCATGATCCGCATCATCGCCGGCGGATGGGACGTCATGACCTGGGATTTCCTGACCAAGGCTCCTTCGCACGGCATGACCGAAGGCGGAATTTTCCCCGCGATCGTCGGAACGTTTTTTCTCGTTCTGATTATGTCCGTTGCCGGCGTTCCGGTCGGAACGGTGACGGCGATCTACCTTAACGAATACGCGGGCGAGAAATCGCGATTCGCCAGGATGATCCGATTCGCCGTCAATACGCTGGCCGGCGTTCCCGCAATCGTGTTCGGATTGTTCGGCCTCGGATTTTTTATCCAGTTTGTCGGAAAAGGAATGGATACGTTTTTTCTCGGCGGCGCGGAACTGAAATGGGGACAGCCGAACATACTCTGGGCCAGTCTCACCATGGCACTGCTGACGCTTCCGGTGGTTATCGTATCCGTCGAGGAATCCATCAAGACTGTTCCGCGTGAACTCCGCGAGGCAAGTCTCGCGCTCGGAGCGACGCATTGGGAAACCATCAAAAAAATCATTCTTCCCGGCTCGATCACCGGCATCATGACCGGCGGCATCCTCGCGGTCAGCCGCGGCGCGGGAGAAGTCGCACCCATCCTGTTCACCGGGGCCGCCTACTTCCTGCCCGACCTGCCCGACAGCCTGTCCGACCAGTTCATGGAACTCGGCTATCACGTGTTCATCATGTCCACGCAGTCCACCAACGTCGATGAGACGCGCGGCATTCAGTTCGCCACGACGCTGGTGTTGCTCCTGCTGACGTTTTTGCTCAATTTCTCGGCTATCTTTTTACGGTACCGTTTAAGAAAAAAATCCATAAACGCTTAACCTGAAATCTCAATGAATCCAACAGAAACCGCATACAAAATCACCAGCTCCGGCGTGAACGTCTACTACGGCGCGAAACAGGCCATTAAAAACGTTTCGCTGAACATCGAGCCGAAAAAAATAACCGCGCTGATCGGACCGTCGGGCTGCGGAAAATCAACCTATCTCCGCTCGCTCAACCGCATGAACGACCTGATCCCCAACATCCGCATCGAAGGCGAAGTGCTGATCGACGGGCATAATATTTACGGCAAGAACACGGACGTCGTCCTGCTCCGCAAGAAAGTCGGAATGATTTTCCAGAAATCGAATCCGTTCCCGAAATCGATTTACGATAATGTCGCGTACGGGCCGCGGATCAACGGCACGCACGACCGCAAAGTGCTGGATGAGCTCGTCGAGAGTTCGCTGAAACGCGCGGCGCTGTGGGACGAGGTGAAAAACGACCTCAAGAAAAGCGGGCTGTCGCTTTCCGGCGGACAGCAGCAGCGGCTCTGCATCGCGAGGGCGCTGGCCGTGAACCCTGAAATCATACTCATGGACGAGCCATGCTCCGCGCTCGATCCCATCGCCACGCAGAAAATCGAAGACCTCATGGAGGAACTCAAAACGGATTACACGATCGTCATCGTGACGCACAACATGCAGCAGGCCGCGCGCGTATCCGAAAAAACCGCGTTCATGTGGCTCGGCGAACTCATCGAATACGACGATACGAAAGTCATTTTCACCTCGCCGAATCAGAAAATGACCGAGGATTACATCACCGGCCGGTTCGGATAAGGAAATCATTTGATAATCGACAAACAGACCTATATATTATTATCAACCGGAAAATTATGAAATCACATTTTAACGAACAACTCGCTCAACTTGAAAAAATGATCATCGACATGGGAACGATGGTCGAGAAACAGGTCGCCGACGTCATGCGCGCGCTGAACACAAGCGATACCGTGCTTGCCGACGCGGTTATCGCCGGCGATAAGGCCGTGGACGACATGGAAATCGCCGTGGATGAAGCCGTGTTCAACCTGCTCGCGCTTCATCAGCCCGTGGCCGTGGATTTGCGGGACATCGTCGGCATTTCCAAAATGAACGGCGACCTGGAACGCATCAGCGATCACGCCCAGAATGTCGCCGAATCCGTCAAGACTCTGATCCAGAGCGGCCACAATCCCGCGTTCGGCGTAATCCCGTCCATGTGCGAGATCGCCGGAAACATGCTCAAGGACGCCATCGACAGTTTCGTCCAGAAAGATTCCGATCTCGCCATTTCCGTCTGCGAACGCGACGATCAGATCGATCAGCGCAACAAGGAACTTTTCTCGGAGATACTGAAACTTATGATGAACGATCCCTCGCAGATTCCCACGTCACTGGAAATCATCCGCATCAGCCGGAACATCGAGCGAATCGCCGACCTGTGCACCAACATCGCCGAAGACGTCGTTTTCATCCGCATGGCGAAAATGATCAAGCATTTCAACAAACCAAGAAAGTAACGTAATCTTCAAAGGTTTTACATGTTAAACAAAACAATAAATTCAATTTCATTTTCTTCTGACTGCTTTCAGGTAAAGACCTTCAAGGTTTAAACAAAAAATAAAAAACCATGCCAAACAAAAAAACACGAACCATTCTATGCGTGGATGACGAACAGGATATCCTCGATATTCTGGTCTACAACCTGAAAAAAGAAGACTACACGGTGCTCACCGCGGCGAACGGCGAAACAGCGCTTTCCATCGCCGAGAAATTCAAACCCGATCTGATCATTCTCGACATCATGATGCCGGGGCTTGACGGATTCGAGGTCTGCAAAAGCATCCGTCAGAACCAGTCCCTGAAAAACACGCTGGTCATATTTCTTACCGCCAAAGCCGACGAGATCGACGAAATCGTGGGACTCGAATTCGGCGCCGACGATTATATCACCAAGCCGTTCAGCCCGCGGAAAATCGTGACGAAAGTGAAAACTCTTTTCCGCCGGTTCGACGTGCAGAAGGAATTGTCCGACGATAAAAAAAGTAAAATTACCATCGGCGGTATCGAGATCAACCGCATCGATTATACCGTCAGGGTTGACGGCGAGGAAGTCAAATTCCTTCATCAGGAATTCGAACTGCTTCACTTTCTCATGAATCATCCCGGCGTTGTGTATTCCCGCAATCAGCTGTTGTACCAGGTCTGGGGCGAGGACGCGTATTTCATCGACCGTACGGTGGATGTCCACATCACCAAGATCAGAAAAAAACTCGGCCCCTACGGCGATTTAATCGATACCGTCCGCGGCGTCGGATATAAATTTATTAAAAATTAACTATATTTTTAACTTTGTGTCCCGATTTATCGGGACGCCTTTGTGGCAGTATTTATATGAAAACCATTCGTTCCCAGATTTCAATCGCAGTCATTTCGTTATTCCTGATCGGTTTTATTGCGCTGTTACTGGTCGTCGATCTGACGGTCAGGAAAAACCTTCAACAGGAACTGATCGGTCAGCTTCAGGTTCAGTGCCGTCTCGCGGATGATCTTCTTCCGGCTGATTCCGCTCAGATCATCCGTCAGATTTCAGGATTATCCTCCGTTACGCACACGCGCATTACGGTGCTCAACGCGCAGGGCGCTGTCATCGCTGATTATGAAAATAACCAGCTGCTCGATACGAAAGAAAATCATCTCAACCGGCCCGAAGTCATTGACGCGTTGCGTTCCCCGGACGGATTCGGCTCCGCGATACGCCACAGCGCCACCGTGGATGACGACCTGATCTATACGGTTTACAAATCGCCGAAACAGCGTTTCATCCGGCTGGCGCACCATCAGATGGTCATCGACGGTCTGATCTCAGAAATCCGCTGGATCTTTCTTTTCGCCGCGCTGATTATCATCGGTCTGGTGCTCCTCATCTCGCGCTGGAGTTCACGCCGCATAACACGGCCCATGGACGACATCATCCGTTCCGCGATAGCCATCGGCTCGGGGCATTTTGAGAATGAGATCAAAGTCCGCGCCGACAACGAACTGGGTGAACTCGCGAAAATCCTGAACGAGATGTCGGGCAGGCTGAAAAATGATATTGTCCAGCTCAAGAAAATGCAGGATATCCGGAAAGACTTTGTCGCGAATGCGTCGCACGAACTTCGCACACCGGTAAGCTCCATCCGCGGGTACATCGAAACGCTCAAGGACGGCGCCATGCACGATGAGGAAGTGAGCAAACGCTTTCTCGAACGGACGTTGTCCAACGTTGACCGGCTGGAAACGATCATCGAGGATATGCTCGACCTTTCCCAGCTTGAAACGCGCGATATCGGGCTCAGCCTGCGTTCGGTTGAGGTCAAATCGTTTTTAACGAACATCAAATCAGATTTCGATAAACGGGCGGAGCACAAAGGACTGTCGCTGAATCTTGACCTGCAGAGTCCGGCGGGGTTCAAACTGTTCGCCGATCCTTACCAGTTTGAGAAAGCGATGATCAACCTGATCGACAACGCCGTCAAGTACACAGACAAAGGCGCGGTAACGATCCGCGACCGTCAGGAGCAGAAATCGTATATCGTGACCGTGGAAGACACCGGAACCGGGATTCCATCGGAGGATATACCGAGGATATTCGAGCGGTTTTACCGTGTGGACAAGCACCGTTCACGTCAGCTGGGCGGGAGCGGACTCGGGCTATCGATTGTCAAGCATATCATGGAACTGCATAACGGCAGCGTCCGTGTAGAAAGCGAACAGGGCAAAGGTTCGAAATTTATCCTGAGGTTTTCGATATAGCAAAAGTAAACTTCTTTAAGAAGTTTAACTTTTTAATCGCACACCTGATTCACTCTCTCCAGTTTCTCCGTATCAAAGCCAAGCTGTTTTGCTTTTTCCTTCAGCCGGCTGTAAACCGGGTCATCCAGTGTTCTCTGACGGCATAATATCCAGAGATATTTCCTCGACGGTTCGCCGATCAGCACATGCTGATAGTCCTGATCTAATTCGAGAATCCAGTAATTTCCCGAGAACGGCCAGAAAAATCGAACTTTGAGTTTTGCGGATTCCGCCGTATCGGGAATCCATGCGATGCCTTTCGCTGATTTTATTTCGGAAGGATCGTCGATCTTTCGCCCCTGATTCAGCACGTCAATTCGTCCGTCATCCCGAAGAGTGTAAGTCGCGGATACGCAATCCAGCCCTTTTTCAAAGAAATTAGGAAGCCGCGCGATTTCATACCATGTCCCGGAGTATTTTTCAAGATTGACCATGCGTACAACCTCTAATGGCTCATAATGGGTACAGGATATGGTAAACATAAAAATAGCCATGACTAAATATTTTTTCATGTCAACTAATCATTAAAATTAATTTTATAAAACTGTAAAGCTTTTCATTTCTATTTTTCAGAATGATCGTATGACCAGCTTACGCCACGACCGTTCCCACCGAGGCCAGAAGCGAGCTGAATACCTTCGCTCCGTCGGCCCTGCCGAGCACGGGATCGGAACAGCGTTCCGGGTGAGGCATCATCCCGAGTACATTTCCACGCGCGTTAATAATTCCTGCGATGTTGTTCAGCGAACCGTTGGGATTGGATTGATCCGATACAGAGCCGTCCTCCGCGCAGTAACGGAACACGACGCGGCCCGTTTCTTCCAGATGTTTCAGCGTATCGGCGTCGGTGAAATAACTTCCCTCGCCGTGCGCCACGGGAATCTGAATGACCTCGTGATGCCGGTAATCGCCGGTAAACGCCGTCTCGCGGTTGTCCACGCGGAGAAATATGTTTTTGCAGATAAACTTCAGATCGCGGTTGCGCCTGAGAACCCCGGGAAGCAGTCCGCATTCCGTCAGCACCTGGAACCCGTTGCAGATGCCGATCACTGTTCCGCCGTACTCCGCGAATTCGGTCACGTCCTGCATCACCGGAGCGAACCGCGCGATGGCGCCTGTCCGCAGGTAATCGCCGTACGAAAATCCGCCGGGAATAATGATGAGATCGAATTCTTTCAGGTTCCGCCGGTCCTTGTGCCAGAGCATTTCAGCGGGTTGCGAAAATATTTCATTCACGGTGTAAAACGCGTCGTGATCGCAGTTGGATCCGGGAAATTCAATGATGCCTGTTTTCATAATGTAAACGCTTCATGGTCAGAATTTTTCGCTAATATAGATGATTTATACATACTCCGCAAGATTGAACTTTTCCGTACGTGTCCTGCGCTTATTCTCTTTAAATTCACCGGCCGGTTTCCTATATTGACCCGGATGAAAACATTACGCGGTGACCATGAAAGATGACAAAAGAACCATATTCGCATGGTGCATGTACGACTGGGCGAATTCGGCGTTTATCCTGACGGTGATCACGGCTGTCCTCCCGATCTATTTCGCGACGAGCCTTGTACCTGAGAACGGCATAGAGATCGGCGGTACGGTTTATTCCGCGACGGCGCTCTGGGGTTTCGCGATCAGCGCAGCGGGAATGTTTGTGTTCCTCTTCGCCCCGGTTCTCGGGGCCATCGCCGATTACACCACCTCCAAGAAAAAATTCCTGATGGCGTTCTGTTACGCGGGCTGCGCCGCGACCGTCGGACTTTATTTCTGCGAACCCGGGGAAGTGACGCTGACGATTACGCTGATCATCATCGCGAAGATCGGATTTATCGGCGGTAACATTTTTTATGACGCGTTCCTTCCCGAAATCGCGTCGCCTGAAAAAACGGACTGGGTCTCCGGCAAGGGCTTCGCGTACGGGTATATCGGCGGCGGGCTTCAGCTGGTGATGGCGCTGGCGCTGATCACCTTTCACGATTCGTTCGGAATGGACAAGCCGCTCGCGGTCCGCATCGGCTTGGCGCTCTCCGGCATTTGGTGGGGCGGTTTCGCGGTCATTACGTTCATGTGGCTCCGTGAACAACCTAAGACGCAAAAGACCGTCCAGCGGCCGATAGCCGTCATCAAAACCGGCGTCATGAGAATTGTGCATACGCTTAGGCAAATCCGCACGCTGAAACCGCTGCTGGTTTTTCTGATCGCCTTCATGCTTTACAATGAGGGCATTCAGACGGTGATCGTCATGGCGACGATTTACGGCGAACAGGAACTTAAGTTTTCCTCATCGACGCTGATGCTCACACTGCTCATTGTCCAGGCCGTAGCGATGGCGGGAGCGCTGGCGTTCAGCAAACTCGCCGGGCGCATCGGGACAAAATCCGCCGTCATCGTGTCGCTTCTGATCTGGTGCGGCGTCGTGATGTACGCGTATTTCCTTACCACGCCTCAGGAATACCTCATCATGGGCGTTCTGGTCGGATTGGTGCTGGGAGGATCACAGGCGCTCAGCCGGTCGCTGTACACCGCCATGATCCCGAAAAATGCCGCGGCTGAGTTTTTCGGTTTTTATTCCGTTTTTACGCGCTTCTCGTCGATCTGGGGCCCGGTGGTGTTCGGCCTGATTCAGGTCTGGACCGGCAACGCGCGGCTTTCGATTATTTCGCTGATCGTGTTTTTTATTCTTGGAATCGTCATGCTGTTGTTTGTGGATACAAAAAAAGCGTCCTCGCTTCAGACGCTGTCGGTGGACTGATTAACCCGAAGTCTGTATTCTCACCCGTTCCGCGCCGATCGTTTTCTGCAGGTCGTGTATCAGTTCACGCGAAGGAGTGATTTGATACTTATTGATTTTATAGCGGATCACCGACCCCGGATCATTCAGTTTCACGTTCAGCTGAATCAAAACGCCTGAACCCGTTGATCCGTTTCCGCTCTTAGCCTGGTACCCCGCAAAGATGTTGTCGATGGCCCCGATCCGTTCGGCGGTGCACTCATCATATTCAAGTTCCAGGATAATTTTCCGCGTAAACATGCCGAACGCCTTATCCATCGGAATAACGGTATCGGCAATGACGCTGACGGATTCATTGCGGTGCGACGCTTTGCCCTGCACAATCACCACATTTTCTTTCCTGATCAGATCGGCTGTATCTTTCATGACGCTCGAGAACACCACGACTTCAATCGTTCCCTGTAATCCCTGCAATGACACGAAAGCCATGGGTTTGCCTTTTTTATCAAAAATCGACCGGAGTTCGCTGATCATGCCGCCGACGGTAACCGGCGCGCTTTCGGAAGGATCCTCATCGCCCGGCTGATAGGTCGTGAACGCCTCAATATCGAAACGGTATTTGTCCAGCGGATGGCCTGACGCGTAAAAGCCCATCAGTTCTTTTTCTTTAGCGAGTTCCTCCGAACGTGTCCAGCCGGGAATGTCCGGAAGCTCAAACACCGTGTTCAGCGAGGCCATATTATCGGCCTGCAGCGGATGGCCGAAAATATCAACCTGTTCGGAATTCATTTTTTCCTGGATTTTCGAGGCGATCTGCAGCACATCCTCGATGACGGCGTATTTCTGGGCGCGATGACCCTGCAGCGAATCGCAGGAACCCGACATGATCAGGCTTTCCATGACTTTCTTGTTCACGAGCCTCAGATCGACGCGGCTGCAGATATCGATGAGGGTATTGAATTTTCCGTGATCCCTTCGCGCGTTCACGATCGATTCAATCGCGCTGAATCCGACATTCTTGACGGCGGCCATGCCGAACCGGATCGCGCTTCCTCTCACCATAAATCCCGCCTCGCTTTCGTTCACGTCCGGCGGCAGAACGGCGATATCCATATCTTTGCAGGCGTTAATCAGGACGGCGATGCGGTCGGTGTTGGCCATTTCGGCCGAAAGCACCGACGCCATGAATTCCACGGGATAGTGAGCCTTGAGATACGCCGTATGGTACGCCACGATGGAATACGCCGCTGAATGGGATTTATTGAACGCGTACTCGGCGAATTTTTCGATCAAATCCCAGAGTTGTTTGCCGAGCGCTTCAGGATATCCTTTCGCTTTGACGCCGCTGATCCATTCGGGACGGATTTTTTCCATCTGGTCGACAAGTTTTTTCCCCATGACTTTGCGCAGGTAATCCGCTTTGCCCATCGTAAATCCCGCAACGGCCTGAGCGATCAGCATCACCTGTTCCTGGTAAACAATCACACCGTAAGTTCCGCGGAGAATCAGTTCAAGATCAGGATGATAGTAATCGACCGATTCCCGTCCGTGCTTGCGGGCGATAAAGCGCGGTATTTCGGCCATCGGGCCGGGCCGGTACAGCGCGTTCATCGCGATCAGGTCTTCGATATTCGTCGGCTTGAGTTGTTTCATGTATTCCGTCATGCCCTGCGATTCAAACTGGAAAATGCCGATCGTGTTACCGTCGGAAAATAATTTATACACGGCGGGATCGTCCAGCGGAATGCGGTCAAGATCAATCCCGACCCCGTGATTGGCGCGTATGAGGTTGACGGCTTCGTCGAGTATGGATAAAGTTGTCAGTCCGAGAAAATCCATTTTCAGGACGCCGAATTTCTCGAGCCAGTCTTTGTCGTACTGCGTTGAAATTTCATCCTTGGCTGATTTATAGATGGGAATCAGTTCGCGCGTCGGCTTCGGCGTGATCACGACACCCGCGGCGTGAATGCCGGGCTGACGGACCAAGCCTTCGAGTTTCTGGGAATGTTCAATCAGCTTCCGGTAATGTTCATCCTTTCCCGTTTTCATATTCCTGAGTTCTTCGCTCTGTTCAAGCGCGGTTTTCAGGGTCGTGCCCGGCCTGGATGAAATGAGTTTCGCGGTACGGTCGGCGTCGGAGAGCGGGATTTCGAGCGCCCGCGCCACGTCGCGTATGACGCCACGCGCCGCCATCGTTCCGAACGTTATCACCTGCGCAACATTGTCTTTCCCGTATTTATCAATGACGTACTCGATGACCCTGCTTCGCTTTTTATCGTCGAAGTCAATATCGATATCGGGCATGGAAATCCGGTCGGGATTCAGGAAGCGCTCGAACAGCAGGCTGTATTTCAGGGGGTCGACATTGGTGATTCCGATCGCGTACGATACAATGCTTCCTGCGGCCGATCCGCGGCCGGGCCCGACGCCGATGCCCATCCTTCGCGCTGAATTGATGAAATCCTGAACAACGAGAAAGTATCCAGGAAAACCCATTTTTTCAATCACACTGAGTTCAAAATCCGCGCGGCGGACGATCTCGTCGGATAAGGGATCTGAATATTTTTTTCTCAGACCTTCATACGTCAGGTGCTTCAGGTAATCCTGCTGGGTCGCGAAACTTCCCGGAATTTCGAATACGGGCAGGTGCATGTTCCCGAAATCCAGTTCGACGCTGCATTCCTCCGCAAGCCGGAGCGTATTCTCGATGGATGACGGAATGTCCCGGAACAATTTTTTCATTTCTGCGGAGGATTTGAAATAAAAAGAATCGTTCGGATACTGCGGCCGGTTATTATCGGCCATGGTCCGTCCGGACTGGATGCACAGCAAAACCTGGTGGGCGTCGCGGTCGTCAGCCTTAATATAATGTATATCATTGGCCGCGATTAACGGAAGATTCAGCTCTTTTGCCAGACGAATCAGCAGGCGGTTTACTTTTTTTTCGATGGCCAGCCCGTGCCGCTGAATTTCTACGTACAGCCTTCCGTCGAAAACCGAAAGATATTCTTCCGTTAATTTTTTCGCGCTTTCATACTTGCCGTGCATAAGGCGCTGCGGAATTTCACCCTTCAGGCACGACGTCGTCGCGATCAGTCCTTCGGCGTGTTGTTGTAACAGGCTCTTGTCGATACGGGGTTTGTAATAAAATCCGTCAAGATAGGATTGCGACGTCAGCGCCATGAGGTTCTGGTAACCTTTATGATTCGCCGCGTACAGGATCAGGTGATAATTGATTTTATTCTTTTCCCGCCGGTCGTCCGTCAGATAAGCCTCCATTCCGATGACCGGTTTGATGTTCTTCTTCCGGGCTTCCATGAAAAACTCGGGTATGCCGAACAGGTTGCCGTAATCGGTCAGCGCAAGAGCCGGCATGCCGTCCTCCGCGGCGGTTTTAACAAGATCGGGTATCTTGCAGCAGCTGTCTAAAAGGCTGTAATGGGAATGCATATGCAGATGGGCAAAGTCGGGCATATAGGGTATCAAACTCCGGATTTCGGGTGCTTTTTCTGGGCGCCGGACACTTACGGAATCGCCGCTGATTAAATTTCTGATGAAATATGTTACAAATTATTATTTATTTCGCAACGATTTATTTTTTTTCTTCCGGAAGCGGGATACGGCGAAACCGAACGAACAGCCTGTGTTACGGGAGAATGGTGTCCGGGAAGATGACGTACCCCGGGAATGCATTCACCCGAATGCACAGGGAATGTGCCTGCAGGCAATCGGCCGGATGCTTCGTCGATCATCTGAAATCCGGCTCGCAATCATCCCCGCGGCAACTATCAGATTGTCCGTGAGCTTTCCGCCACGGTATTCGATGAATGATTGTATAGTCCCTTTTAATTCCGGAATCAGATTTTCTGACGTTCGGCGTATTTGGACGCGATTCGGATGCGGTTGATCGAGCGCTTGATGGCGAGCGTGATCTGTTCGGGATCGTAACTGGATCGCTCTTCCATTTTTTTCAGGGCGTGTTCGTGGGCTTCTTTGGCCTTGTTCAGGTCGATGTCCGATGCTTTTTCGCAGGTTTCGGCCAAAATCAGGACTTTATTCTGGTGCACTTCCACGAAACCTCCGCTGGTAGCGTAATAATCATCATATCCGTCTTCCTGGCGGATGCGGATTTCGCCGATCGTCATGGAGGAAATGAAGGGCGCGTGGTTTTTAAGGATCTCGAAATTGCCGCAGGTCCCGGGGGCAAAAACCGCGACGACCTCGCCCTCGAAGATGACGTGTTTAGGCGTGATGATTTCGATGCTGAATGATTTGCTGTCCATAAAGTATTTCCTGTTCTAGATCAGGCGCCGGCCCGGATCTTTTTGCCTTTTTCGACCGCTTCGTCGATGGTTCCGACCATATAAAAAGCCTGTTCCGGCAGATCGTCCATTTCGCCGTTCACAATGGCCTTGAAACCGGCAATGGAATCCTCTTTCTTGACATAGCGGCCCTGGGTTCCTGTAAAGGCCTCCGCCACATGGAACGGCTGGGACAGGAAACGCTGGATCTTCCGGGCCCGGGCAACAACGATCTTGTCCTCGTCGGAAAGTTCGTCCATGCCCAGGATGGCGATGATGTCCTGAAGGTCCTTGTATTTCTGCAGGATCAGCTGAACCGATTTGGCGGTGTTATAGTGTTCCGGCCCGACGATGTGGGGATCGAGGATGCGGGAGGTCGAATCCAGAGGATCCACGGCCGGATAGATGCCCAGTTCGGAGATCGCGCGGGAAAGCACCGTGGTCGCGTCCAGATGCGCGAATGCAGTCGCCGGAGCGGGGTCGGTCAGGTCGTCCGCGGGAACGTAAATCGCCTGAATCGACGTAATGGATCCTTTTTTCGTTGTTGTGATCCGTTCCTGCAGTTCGCCCATTTCCGTCGAAAGGGTCGGCTGGTATCCGACAGCCGAAGGCATGCGCCCGAGCAGCGCGGACACTTCCGAGCCGGCCTGCGTGAACCTGAAAATGTTGTCGATGAACAGCAGCACGTCGAGGCCTTTTTCGTCGCGGAAATATTCGGCGATGGTCAGGCCGGTGAGACCCACGCGAAGGCGGGCACCGGGCGGCTCGTTCATCTGCCCGAACACCATAGCGGTCTTGCTGATCACGCCGGATTCGGTCATTTCATGGTACAGGTCGTTTCCTTCGCGTGTACGTTCGCCGACTCCGGCAAACACCGAATAACCGCCGTGCTGTTTCGCGATATTATGGATCAGTTCCTGGATGATCACCGTTTTCCCGACGCCGGCCCCCCCGAACAATCCCGTCTTCCCTCCGCGCAGATACGGCTCGATCAGGTCGATGACCTTGATCCCGGTCTCAAACATCTCGCTCCTTGTTGTAAGGTCGCTCAGCGCGGGCGCGGGGCGATGGATGGGATATCGCTGCTTTGTGGCGACCGGTCCTTTCTGATCAATGGGCTCGCCGACGATGTTCACCAGCCGCCCCAGCACTTCATCGCCGACCGGCACGGAAATGGGCTCGCCGGTGTCGATGACTTCCGCGCCCCGGACCAGGCCGTCGGTGGAATCCATGGCGACCGTGCGCACGCGGTTCTCGCCGAGATGCTGCTGCACTTCCAGAACGAGGGTCGATCCGTCCTCGCGGCGAATGTGATTGGCGTCAAATATCTTAGGTAAATGTCCATCGCTGTACTCAACATCGATAACCGGACCGATAATCTGAACGATTTTACCTTTGTGCATAGTGGCTGTCCTTAAAAGTGATTAATGATCAAAAAAGCGTTATGAACAATTGATTCCTTCGGTTACTGCTTCTGCAGGGCCTCGGCGCCGCTGACGACTTCGAGGATTTCCTTGGTGATCGCCGCCTGGCGGGCCCGGTTGTAAAAGAGCGTAAGATCGTTGATCAGCTCACCGGCATTCTCCGTGGCCGTGTCCATCGCGGTCATGCGCGCGCCCATTTCCGCCGCGAACGATTCCAGCATGATCCGCCACATCTGCACGTTCAGGTGCCGTGGAACCAGGGCGTTGATTATCTCATTGCGGTTAGGCTCGTACAGATAATCGGTCACCGGCTGATGCGAATTCGAGCTTTCGACTTTTTCGGGTTCGACCGGAAGGAATTTTTCCAGCACAATCTGCTGCTGCATGGCGGATTTGAATTCATTGTACAGGACGTACACTTCGTCGGCCCTCAATTCGAGATATTCCTTCACGCAAGTGGCGACTACGCCCTGCGCCTTCCCGAAATGCATATCCTTGAAAAAGTCAACGTAATAATTGACAATCGGAAAAGCCCTCTTGCGGAAATGATCGTATCCCTTGCGGCCGACCGTGAGCAGTTTCAGGTTGTTCTGGCCGTAGAATTCCGCGAAATTCTCTTCCAGAAGGTGATTCACTTTCCGAATGATGCTGCTGTTGAACGCGCCGCATAGGGATCGGTCGGCGGTGACCACCACGAGCAGAACCTTCTTCGTTTCGAGAGATTTCAGGTCACGATAACTGATAAAAGGGTTTTGCTTGACTTCCTCGTTCATGGCAAGATGCTTGATCAGCGAACCCAGCTTGTAGGCGTACGGCCGGGCGTTGACAATATTTTCCTGCGCCTTGCGAAGCTTGGCCGCCGCTACCATTTTCATGGCCCGCGTGATCTTCTGCGTGCTCTTGACCGAAACAATTCTTCGTCGTATTTCTCGTAATGTCGCCATAAGGTTCAGTTACCCGTTGGTTTGGGATCAGGGTTTGTTCAGCAGGGAATCTTTTTCCGTCATCTCATTCAGTGTTTCCAGGGCCATCTTGTCAATGTGCTTTTTTGATATCTCCTGGAATTCCTTTTTCATCGATTCATCCTTGTCGATCGCTTGCCAGGTATGCCGGAAATCGTCGGCCTTAAAACCGAAAGGCTCGGTGTAAGCCGTCAGGATATGATCGGGCGCCTTGACCGGGTCGGGATATTGCTGCCGGAACGCCTGATCGGACTGCATCCGGAACCAGATGTCGACAAAAGATTCCATCGGTATTTCTCGGTTTTTGAGCCCGCATCCAGTCAGGATCAGCACCGCAGTGATAAGGATCATTGCCGGAAACATCAGCCGGCGGGCCAGGGATAATCCGTTCATGATTCTTCGTCCAATCCTTTATTTCTTTCCCTGTTTTGACGAATCCAGGGCGCCTTCAAACATCTTGCCCAGGTCCGCTCCGCCGCCGCCCAGGGCTTTCAGCATTTCATCCACCATCAGTTTGCCGACCATTTCGCCGAGTTTTTTGTTTTTATCCGGATCCTTGTCGATCAGTTCGGCCGTGTATTTGAAATCAGCGACTGAGAAACCTTCGGCTTTCGCATAGGGTTCTATGACCGCATTCTCAAGGGTTGCAGGGTTCTCTTCCTTATCTAGTTTCTTGTCCATGGCCATCTTGAAAATGATCTTGGCCATGTTTTCCATGGGAATTTCCTTAGGGGCCTGTCCGCAGGAACTGAGGATCAGAATTGCGGCGAGGAGTGCGCTGACTGAAGCGGCAAAGCGTTTCATTATTTTTTTCCTTTGAATGGTTTGATAAGATTACTTTCCTTTGATCTTGAATGCTTCCTTGAATTCACGGAGAATGGTGTCCAGCTGTTTTTTCATGTCGTCGTTCAGTTCTTTTTTGGTGGCGATCTCGTTCATCAGGTTCTTGTACCGCAGCTCCATGGTTTCGAGAAATTCTTTCTCAAAGCGCTTGCAGTCTTCGATCGGAACTTCATCGAGATATCCGTTGGTTGCGGCGTAAATGATCGCGATCTGGGAGTCGAAGGTATAGGGCTGGAACAGGTCCTGTTTCAGGATTTCGACGAGCCGGGCGCCCCTGCGGAGCTGCTGCTGGGTGGATTTGTCGAGGTCGGAGCCGAACTTGGCGAACGCTTCGAGTTCGCGGTACTGGGCGAGTTCGAGTTTCATCCGGCCGGCCACCTGTTTCATCGCCTTGATCTGTGCGTTGCCGCCGACGCGGGAGACGGAAATGCCGACATTGATCGCCGGGCGCACGCCGGAGTAGAATAAGTTGGATTCGAGAAAGATCTGGCCGTCGGTGATGGAAATGACGTTGGTGGGGATGTACGCGGAGACTTCGCCGGCCTGCGTTTCGATGATCGGCAGGGCAGTCAGCGAACCGCCTCCTTTTTCATTGCTCATTTTCGCGGCGCGTTCCAGCAGGCGTGAATGCAGGTAAAACACGTCGCCGGGATACGCTTCGCGGCCGGGCGGGCGGCGAAGCAGAAGCGAGACCTGTCGGTACGCCACCGCGTGCTTGGAAAGATCGTCGTAAATGCAGAGCGCGTGCTTGCCGTTGTCGCGGAAAAACTCACCTAACGTGACTCCCGTGTACGGGGCGATGAACTGGAGCGGCGCCGGTTCCGAGGCGGACGCCGAGATCACGATCGAATAACTCATCGCGTCGTAGTCTTTCAGCGTCTGGACCACCCGTGCGATCGTCGACTGTTTCTGCCCGATCCCGACGTAGATGCAGACGACGTCCTTCCCTTTCTGGTTGATGATGGTATCGATCGCGATGGAGGTTTTCCCGGTCTGCCGGTCGCCGATGATGAGTTCCCGCTGGCCGCGTCCGATCGGAATCATCGCGTCAATCGCCTTGATGCCCGTTGCGAGCGGCTCCTTCACCGACTGGCGGTCGATGACGCCGGGCGCCTTGCGTTCGATATAGGAAGATTGCTTCGCGTGAATGGCCGGTCCGCCGTCGATCGGCTGGCCCAGGGCGTTCAGGACCCGGCCCAGCATCTCCTCGCCCACCGGAACCTCGGCCACGCGCCCGGTGCGCTTCACGGTGTCGCCTTCCTTGATCTCGGTGGATTCGCCGAACAGCACCGCGCCGACATTGTCTTCCTCCAGATTCAGCACCATGCCCATGATCCCGTGGGGGAATTCGATCAACTCGCTGGCCATGGCGTTTCTTAATCCGTAAATTCGGGCGATGCCGTCGCCCACCTGTAATACGACGCCGGTTTCGTATGTGTCAATTTCCCGTTTGAATTCGGAAAGCTGTTGCTTTAAAATGCTGGAAACCTCGTCCGGTCGAACTGATACAGCCATAGTCTGTCCTCGGGTTGGTTAAAACGTTTTTCGAATGATAAATTTCTCTTTTAATTTCACAAGCTGATGTTTTACGGAACCATCAATGACGGTATCCCCGACGCGAACCACAAAACCCGCGATCAGCGACGGGTCTTTGGTGAAACTCAGGACGGGTTTCTGTCCGGTCATGGCCTGCAGGCGGGAGGTCAGCGCTTCTACCTGCGCGGGTTCGAGATCGAGAACCGAAGCGACATCCACGTTCACGACGCCCTGATGCTCAAGATATTCTTCATGGAACACGTCGATGATCTCGGAGAGAATATTCTCTCTCCGTTTCCCGCACAGCATATGCAGGAATTCCATCGTTACGGAATGAAGGGCGGTTTCGAGGATTTTGGAGAGCGCCTCTTTTTTCTGCTGTTCAGGTATGATCGGGCTGACCAGAAGATCGTGAAAATCGGGTGATTCCGAGCTCAGTTTCCGGAGTTCCATCAGGTCCTGATGTATACGGTCGATCAGGTTCAGTTTCCCGGCGGCCTGCATCAGCGCAGAGGAATATCGTTTTGCGGTTTTGAGATTTTTCATAGTGAATGATTCGCCTTCGCGGGAGGGTTCAGATCTGTGATTAATTTTTCTGGGTCGGCAGTTCCCGGATAAAATCGTCGACAATTTTCTTATGCTGGTCAGTGCTGAGAGTGGCGGCTATGACTTTCGCGGCTGCCTGCACGGCCAGGTCCGCGATTTCCCGCTGCAGCTGGATTTTGGCGGAAGTCACTTCGCGCTCCATTTCCTGGATCGCCGTATTGCGGAATTCGGCGGCTTTGGCGTTTGCTTCCTTGAAGATTTCCGATTTCAGGCGTTCCGCGCTTTCCTGCGCTTTTTTCATGATCGACTGGGCCTCAAGTTCCGCCCGGGCCAGGATCTCGTTATTCCGTTCCATCAGGGATTCGGCTTCGCGGCGGGCACGGTCCGCCTGTTCAAGAGATCCGCGTATGCGTTCTTCCCTTTCCTGCAATGTCTTGATAATCGGCTTCCAGGCAAATTTTCCCAGCACAATCAACAGCAAAGCAAATGTGATCACGGTCCAGATCATCAGGCCGGGATCGATATCCAGTAATCCGCCTTTATGTTCCCCGCCTCCGAGCCAGGTAAGGAAAAAACAGGATAGGTTCATAGGTCGTCTCGTGGTTAGATCAATAAATAAATTCGAACAGAATATACGGAATTATCTATTTTTGTCAAATAATATATGTAAAAATCACCTGTACAAAACCATATTCCGGCATTCAGTCCGGATTTTGTCCGCGGCACAGAAAGGTATTCATAGGTATAATGAAAAAAACGATTACAGGGTTCCAAGTGGCGACTCTTTCAGAAAATAATAAATACACGCCGGATTGAATATAACAATAATTGAACCGGTTCCTGAAATTTTCGATGGAATTCTGAAGGATTCATCGGGATTCGGGACAGGATGGCATCCCGTTACGCAGAACAGGTGTTTTCATAATCCCCGATCCCCGTTTGCCGGGAAACCCCGGCACAGCATATAACAAAAAAACCCGTGAATCTCACAGGTTTTCAAGTGGCTCCGGACGGAATTGAACCGCCGACACAAGGATTTTCAATCCTCTGCTCTACCAACTGAGCTACAGAGCCCAAGGTACTGAGTATAAAAAAAATTACCTGATTTGTCAAGAAAAATAGTAAAATTCGGTAAAACCGAAGGTGATTTTTTTATCCTGATCCCTGCATACGGGTTTCGCCGGGTTGCATGTCCTGAAGAACCCAGGGATCCTTAAAGGTTCTTTTTCCAGAATTCCATCATAGTGTTGAAATAATGGATTCTTCCCGGCCGGTCCCCCACACCGTGCTTGCGCATCGGGTAAAGCATCATGTCAAACCGCTTGTTCGCGCGGATCAGTTCGTCGGTGAAATTCCAGATATGCTGGGGGTGAACATTGTCGTCATAGGTGCCGTGAATGATCATCAGGCGGCCGTGAAGGTCTTTCGCGTACTGCATCAGCGAGGTTTTTTCATATCCGCCCGGATTGATCTGAGGCGTTTTCATGGAACGCTCGGTGTACTTGGTGTCGTAAAACCGCCAGTCCGTTCCCCCTGCGACGGAGATGCCCGCCCTGAATTCCTTCGTCCGGGAAAGCGCCAACATCGTAAACTGTCCGCCGCCGCTCGCGCCCCAGATACCTACGCGGTTTGAATCGATAAAGGCCTGCCGCTTGTACCAGCGAACGGCATCGATCAGGTCATTCAGCTCACCGTCGCCGGCCTGCTGGTACAGGACAGTCTGGTCCAGGTCGCGGCTGATAGCCGTCGCGCTCCGGTTGTCGACGATCGTGACGATATACCCTTCGTTCAGAAGAACCTGATGATACCACATATAACGGTGCCAGCCTTTATGAACTTCCGGAGCCGAAGGTCCGCCGTACACGTAAAAAATAAGGGGATAGCGTCCCGAGGAATCGAAGTCAGCGGGTTTATACAAAAGCGCGGGCATGGGAAATCCGTCGCGCGCGGGAATCGTCAGGTATTCCGGATAGCTGATTTCATATTGTTTCAGCTGTTCCGTCAGCGGGGCGGCCAGAGTAAACGCCGTTGAACCGTCTTTTTTCCTTAAATAAAGGCCGGGCAGCAACCGGTAATGAGAGAAACGGTCGGTAAAAAAACGGGCGTCAGGGCTGAACCGGACCTGGTGAACCCCTTCGTCATCCGTCAACCGTTTCATTTTTTTCCCGTTCAGCCCGGTTCGGTATACATGCTTTTCGACGGACGATTTTTCCTGAGCGGTGAAATAAACAATCCCCTCTTTTTCATCAACGGCAACCACCGCTTCATTCCTTCCGGACGTACGTACCGCCCATTCACCCGTCGTAACCGGGTTGATCAGCTTACCGTCCATGGAATACCGGTAAATATGGTTGTATCCGGTTCGCTCGGATGTCCACAGAAATTCGCGGCCGTTTTTCAGGAAATGAAGATCGTCATGCTCGTTCACCCAGGCGGAATCGGTTTCCGTGATTATCCGTTTCGCTTTTCCGCCGGATACGCCGGCAAAGCAAAGGTTCAGTTCGGTCTGCAGCCGGTTCATCGTCTGGACACTCACGTTCCTGCCATCCGGCAGCCACTGAACGCGAACGATATACTCAAAAGTATCCTTGCCAAAATCGATCCAGGTGGTTTTCAGGGAAGATACATCCAGGATTCCGACACGGACTTTCGGATTGGCCTCCCCCGCTTTGGGATATCGCTGGATGATCTCACGCGGCACAACAGGCTTAAAGTCAACCCACCGGACCTGCGTGACCATGGATTCATCGGTTTGCAGGAACGCAATCGATTTCGAGTCCGGAGACCACCAATACCCCAAATCCTCCCGGTTGAAAATTTCCTCCCAGTACACCCACGACAATGTCCCGTTGAGCGTGGACTCGGTTCCGTCGTCGGTAAGCCGGATTTCTTTTTTTGTGTTCAGGTCATACACGAACAGGTCGTTGTTCCGGACATATGCAATATTGTTTCCGTCCGGTGAAAAACGCGGCGACTTTTCCTCGTCGGCCGTTTCCGTCAGGCGGATAAATTCCGACCGCCCGATGTCGAGCACGAACAAATCGCTGCCGAACAGGTACAGCCCCCTTTTTCCGCCGGAATCAAACGCTTCCGGCCACCCGAGGTATTCGGGCGCCTCGATTCCCGTAAATGCTTTCAGGGAATTCAGGGCAAGGCCCAAGTCCAGCATCGGGGTACGGGTTCCTCTGGCGGGATTGAATTTTTCAAAATTCCGCTGACCGGCCGGAATCCGTGTATCGTACAGGATCAGCGTTCCGTCCTCAAGCCATTGGGTTTGAGGCAGGGTCGTCAGATTCGACGGCTCACGGGAAAACATCCAGTCCAGCGTGATTTTCTTACCGGACTGGGAAAATGACCCGTCCGTAGCGGCGGTGATGAGAGCAAAACTCAGAAACAGAAAAAATTTTTTCACGGGATACTCCTTCATCGTATGTGACCGGCTGCATCACCCCAGCGCTTCTTTTTTTCGTTGCCGGATGATATGACGCATATAAAAAAATATAAAGAAAATCAGCGAATAAAGAAGAGCAGAATAAACGAAAACCTGTAAGCTGACCTGTTCACCTCCGGAGTAAAAAGAACGGGATTTGCCGGAAGTGGTTCCGGCCTGCCCGGCCGGGGTGTAAAGTTCCGCGGATTCGATCGTAAGATCCCCGCCGAACAGAGGTTTCGAAATCAGCCCGGTTTCGGGAAAAACTGCGATCCCGACCGAAGCGGCCATCAGCCCCAGGAACAGGCTGAGAAAAAGGTATACCCAAAAACGCGTCCTGGCTCCCGATCCTTCATCCGTAATGCTCAGATTGTTCTGCCTTGCCAGCTCATCGATACGGGATTTTGCTTCTTTCAGTCCGACCCGGTTCTGAATCCGGTATTCCGCGACCGCCTGTATGTATTTTTTCTCACGGATCATCTGCACAAAATCGATTTCACTTTTATTGCCGGAATTTTTCAGTAATGAACCATCAGCCGCCTGTTTGAAAGGGTATCTGCATTCCGGGCAGTAATTCGTTTCGTTCTGTCCTTCGCCATTGAATGATTGAATATCAAATCCGCATTTCGGGCAATATTTCATTGATGTCTCTATTTATTATGATTAGTTCAAACTCTGGCAATGTAAAAAAAATTTGCGAAAAAATATATATTTTTATTTTCATAACCAGGCTCCTCCGAAGAAAAGAATAAAGAGAAAAGCAAAAAAAACGATGAATCGGATATAAACTTGCTTTTTTTGATTCAAATAAATACATTGTTTAGTTTTATTAAAAAAGGATGTTAACATCATTTTATGATCCAACGGGCACTGATAAGCGTTTCAGACAAAACAGGTATCGTTGAGCTGGCTCAAGCTCTTCATCAGTCAGGCGCGGATATTTTGTCCACAGGCGGAACGGCGGCGGTGCTTCGCAATTCGGGCATTCCCGTCATCAGCATATCGGATGTGACCGATTACCCTGAAATGATGGACGGCCGGGTCAAGACCCTTCATCCGAAGATCCACGGCGCCCTGCTCGCCCGGAGGAACAATCCCGAACACATCGCGCAGGCCCGCATGCATGACATTCATTTTATTGACCTCCTCGTGGTGAATCTCTATCCATTTGAGCAGACGATCCGCAAGCCGGACAACACCCTTGACGAAGCCATTGAGAACATCGACATCGGAGGCCCTTCGATGATCCGGTCGGCGGCGAAAAATTTTTACGACGTCTGTACGGTCACGGATCCGGCGGATTACGCGATGATCATAGATCATGCCGCGGCCCGGAAGGACATTCCCGGAGACATCCGGTACGAACTGATGATCAAGGCGTTTGAGCACACCGCGCGGTATGACCGGGTTATCAGCCGTTATTTCCGGTCCCTGAAAGAAACCCCCGCCGGATACTTTCCCGGCCGTCTTGAACTGGACCTTACAAAACACCAGTCCCTGCGCTACGGTGAAAATCCGCATCAGAGCGCCGCGTTTTACCTTGAGACGAACCGGCCGGATATGCTGTACCGGCAGCTGCACGGAAAGGAACTTTCCTACAACAACCTGCTGGACGCCGATGCGTGCGCGCGGATCACGGCGGAGTTTGACAAGCCCGCGTGCGTCATTGTCAAGCATAACAATCCCTGCGGAGCCGCTTTGGGCGAGGATTTCTGTGAGGCCTATGCCGGGGCCCGTTCCACCGATCCTCAGGCGGCGTTCGGGGGCATCATCGGTTTCAACGGAATCCTGGACCCGGAAACGGCAAATGAACTGAAGGACGTTTTCACCGAGGTCATACTCGCGGAGGGATATGAGCCGGAAGCCCTGGACATTCTCGGAAAGAAAAAAAATCTCAGGCTTTTGGAGCTCGATTTCAGGCGGTTTTCACAGCGTCTCCGGCAGGATTTCGAGATCAGGCGGGCTCTGAACGGATATCTGGTGCAGACTACCGACGGTACGGACGATACGGCCTTTCCGAACGGCATGAGCGTCATCAGCGAGCGAAAGCCTACGGATGAGGAAATGTCAGCCATGTTATTCGGCTGGAAAATTGTCCGGCACGTGAAGTCCAACGCGATCGTGCTGAGCCGTCCGGAACAAACGATCGGCATCGGCGCGGGGCAGATGTCGCGCATCGACTCCGTCCGTCTCGCCGTCGAAAAAGCCCGTCAGGCGGGGCTGGACGTACGTGGAACCGCACTGGCTTCGGACGCCTTCTTCCCGTTCCGCGACAATATCGACGAAGCGGCCAAAGCCGGCGTCACCGCCGTCATCCAGCCGGGCGGTTCGGTCCAGGACGCGGAAGTCCTCGCGGCCGTAAACGGGCACGGTATGGCGATGGTCATCACCGGCATCAGACATTTCAGGCATTAATACAAACATGTTAACCGATTCAGACAGGAATATAACCATGGAGTTCAGCGCCCGATGAGCATATTCAACATCTTCAACAACGAAATCGCCATAGACCTCGGCACGGCGAATACCTTAGTGTACGTCAGGAACAAAGGCGTGGTGATCAATGAGCCCTCGATCGTCGCGATCAACCGGCGCACCAACAAAATGATGGCGATCGGCCATGAGGCCAAGGAAATGATGGGCCGCACGCACGACGATATCCTCACCATACGCCCCCTGAAAGACGGAGTCATCGCCGATTTTGAGATGACCGAACTGATGCTGGAGGAATTCATCCGGAAAGTGTCCCCGGCGCGGTTCATGGGCAAACGGATCGTGGTGGGCGTTCCCAGCGGCATCACCATGGTCGAGCAGCGCGCGGTCAGGGATTCCGCCGAACATGCGGGAGCGAAAGAAGTGTATCTGGTGCCGGAACCCATGGCGGCCGCGATCGGCGTCGGACTGGAAATCGACCAGTCCATCGGGAGCATGGTCATGGATATCGGCGGCGGAACCTCGGAAATCGCGGTGATCTCGCTCAGCGGCATCGTCTGCGACACCTCCCTGAAAATCGCCGGCGACGAATTCACGCGCGCGATCATCCATTACTTCCGGAACCAGCATAACCTCCTGCTCGGAGAGGGTACTGCCGAAGACATCAAATGCAGCCTGGGCAACGCCGTACCCCTTCCCAAGGAAATCGAAATGGACATCAAGGGACGCGATATCGTATCCGGCATCCCGCGGACCCTGAAAACGGACACCGTCGAGATCCGGAAGGTTCTCTCCGAACCGATCGGAAAAGTGATCGAAGGGACGAAAAACACGCTGGAACGGACGCCTCCGGAGCTCGCATCGGACATCCTGGACCGCGGAATTGTCCTGACCGGCGGCGGCGCACTGATCCGCGGCCTCGACGAAAAAATCAAGCAGGAAACCGGGTTGCCCGTCATCGTCGCCGAAGACCCTTTAACGGCGGTGGTGCGCGGTGTGGGGCAGGTGCTGGAAAACCTTTCCCGCTACCAGGCCGTCATTCTCAAATCCAAGAAATACTGACACGCCGGAACCCTGCGGCGCATTATCCCGCGCCCTTTTCCCGGCAGGAGCGGATGAATTAACCATGTGGTGGAAAATCAGAAATCAGATTTCCGGCCTCAGGGAATTGTCTTATTTGTACAGGCAATATATCGTTCTGCTTTCTCTGGTCGTCCTTTCCATCGTACTCCTGCAAACCAATACCAATCCGCAGCTGACCGTCATACGGAGGTATTTTCTGATGCTGGCATCGATGGCCGGGCATTACGCCGACCGTTTACCATCCTTCATCAGCCAGGCCGAACATGAGCGACTGCGGGACCAGAACCTCGAACTCATGAAACGGAACATCGTCCTGGAAGACGCCTACATCGAAAATGTACGGATGCGGAAAATTCTCCGGTTCCAGGATCGCTTTCCCCTGACCACCCTGGCTTCGCACATTCTGACCCGGATCCCAGATCCGAACTACAATACGATCGTGCTCAACGCGGGTTCCGACCGCGGAATCAGGAAAGACATGAACGTGATCAGCCTGCGCGGACTGGCGGGAAAAATTTCCGAAATCTACAGCGATCATTCCGTATGCGAGATCCTGCTGGATGAACGGTTCCGGTGCTCCGGTAAAATCCAGAGAACCAGGATCGACGGAATCATCCTGTGGAAAGGAGAAACGAACGAAATGGGATTCTACGGCGTGCTCAAGCATTTTGATGTCCGGATCGGCGACGTCATATTGACTTCGGAATACAGTGATTATTTCCTGCCGAACATCCCCGTCGGCGTCGTGTACAAAATTAATAACGAGGTCCCCGGACTTTTCAAGGATATCCGGCTGAAAACATTCACGGAATTCCACGCGCTTGAGGAGGTATTTGTTCTGACGGATACAACCCGGAGCATCGCGCTGAAACGGGGTTTCGAAGAGTCCTTTATCCGTTCCGGAAGGCCATGACATGAGCATGTGGTTCATCAAAAGAAACCGGCTGATCGCCGGATTTGCCGCAGGCACACTGATATTCCATGTTCTGCAGCTGTCTTTTGTCAACCCGTTTTTGTCAGTCGGGGATTACCGGCCGGACTTGCTTCTGATCCTTACGCTATTCGCAGGATTCCGTTTCGGTCCCATCGGCGGATCGGTACTCGGCTTTTACGCGGGCTTCCTTCAGGACATGATGACGGGCTTCATGGGTCTTCATGCCCTGTCCAAGACTCTCTCCGGATACTTCGTTTATTATCTGTCAAGCCGGCACGTACTGGTCATCGAACGGTATTATTTTCCCGCGGTCGTTTTCTTATTCGCCCTGGGGCATGACGCTTTTTATTTTTATGTTTATACGCTCGGATCGCCACTCGATTTTTACCCTCTGTTCATGAACCAGGCCATACCCAACGCCGCATTCAGCGCGGTAATGTCCCTGATCCTGGGTCTGGGGATTCCGAAACAATGGCTGGATTATCTTCGGAAGGACTGATTTCAGGTTGCATACATGATCAATTCCCGCATTCTGTTTTTAATGGTTTTCTTCGGCCTGGTCTGGTTGACGCTTGCATTCCGCCTGCTGTTTCTACAGGTCATGGTTCATGACCGTTACAGCCAGCGAGCCGAGCACAACCGGACACTGACCATCGACCAGATGCCTGCCCGGGGGCGTATTTACGACCGGTACGGACGACTGATCGTGGATAACCAGCCGGTGTTCAGTATAGTGGTGAATCTGAAAACCTTTGATTCGTCCGATGTGAATCAGATCCATTATTTGTCATCCCTGACCCGCATGAGAAAAGCGGATGTCATGGACCGGCTCCGTCAGCCCGCAGCGGATAACCGGGTCACGGTCATGGAACATGCCGACCTGGAACAGATCTCCCACCTTGAGGAAAACCGCCTTCTGTATCCGGGCGTCGAGCATCAGGTGGATATCCGGAGAATCTACCGGGAAGGGCTGACCATGCCGCATGTCATCGGCTACCTGTCCCAGATCACCGAGAACCGCCTGAGTTATTTTCAGGCCAGCGATTACGCTGACGCGGATTACAAGATCGGTGAATATGCCGGCGCATCGGGAATCGAAAAATTTTATGACCTTGAACTGCGCGGCCAGAAAGGACATCACCGGTTTGAGGTGGACGCCTCCCGGAACATCACCCGCGATCTCGGCATTGTCAGGCATCCGCATGACGGCTATCATCTGTATCTCACGGTCGATCTTGAGTACCAGCGTTACATCGAACTGGTGCTCAGCGGATACCGGGGAGCGATCATCGTCACTGACGTCACGACCGGAGAGATTCTGGCAGCGGCCAGCAAACCGGATTTCAATAACAACTGGTTCGTGGAAGGCATCACCAGCGAACAATGGAGCGAACTGAACGAAAATCCCAACAAGCCGCTGTTTAACCGGCTGGTGCAAAGCGGTTATCCTCCCGCTTCAACGTTCAAGATGATTACCGCCATTGCGGGACTTGAGGAAGGCGTGGTCACACCGGAAACCTATTTCGCATGCAAAGGCGTGTTTGAGCTCGGAGGCAACAAATTCCGCTGCTGGAATCCTCACGGCCACGGCGGCGTCGATATGCGGTACGCGATCACCCAGTCGTGCGATATCTATTTCTATAACCTGGCCTGGCGGCTGGGGATCAATAAGCTGGCAAAATACGGGCGGATGTTCGGACTGGGTGAATTCACAGGGATTGACCTGCCGAATGAACGGAAAGGCGTCATGCCAACCACCGAGTTCTTTGATCGCCGCTACGGGCGCGACAACTGGAAAGCGGGCACCGTTGTCAACCTTGGAATCGGACAGGGCGAGATCCTGGTAACGCCGGTTCAGATGGTCCAGTACTGCGGGATCCTTGCGAACCGGGGGCTTTTCCATCCTCCCCATTTTGTGAGGCTTGCCGAGGATGAATCGGGTATCCGGAAGATCAACTACGCGGCAAAACAGGTTCCCGTAAAAAGGGAATACATCGAACTCATGCGTTACGCCATGTTTACGGTCGTAAATTCTTACGCCGGAACCGGTAAAAAGGCGGGCTTGAAGGCGGCCCTTGTAGCGGGCAAAACCGGAACCGCGGAAAATGTCCACGGAAAATACCACGCATGGTTTATCGGATTCGCTCCCTATTACAATCCCGAAATCGCTGTGGCGGTGATCCTGGAAAACGCGGGCGAAGGATCCGACATGGCCGCCCCCGTCAGCGCGCTCGTGATGAATTACTATTTTAAGAACATCCGGGGTAAAAAGGCGTTTGATCCCCTGGAACAGAAACAGAAAAAATTCCAGACACTGAAAATCGCCGCGCCCTGAAAACGGATTGACATGTTAATCGAAAAAATAAAACATTTTCTCAGGGACCTGGACTATTTCATTTTACTGCCGACGCTGATTCTTTGCGTCTGGGGCATATTTACCATCTACAGCGCGACCTATCCCCTGGACGCCGAAAAGCAGATGAACGTGACCAAGCAACTCACGTTTATGGGCGTAGGCCTGATCTGGGTGGTGGTCCTGGTCCTGATCCCGGTACGGCTGGTGGACAGCGCTTCAGTATGGCTGTACGGAATTTCCGTCTTTCTGCTGATTCTCATTCTTGCGATTGGGGCTGTCCGTTACGGCGCCCAACGCTGGTTCTCGTTCGGCATGTTCAGCCTCCAGCCCTCGGAAGTCGCCAAGATCGCGACCATCCTTTTTACAGCCCGTATCCTCGCGCTGCAGAGGGTAAAACCGACGAGCATCGTCAATATCCTCCTGGGATGGGGTTTGGCGGCCGTTCCGATGTTCCTGATTATGAAACAGCCGGACCTGGGTACGGCGCTCAGCATCGGCGCCATCCCTCTTCCCATGCTCTACCGGCACGGCATCTCCCTGTTTTCCATTTTTGTCATGTTTTCTCCCGCCGCCACGGTGCTGATCTATGTCGGAAGCGGTTATAATTTCCATGTATTCATCGCTGTGCTGATCGTGCTGTCCGTCATCCTGTTTTTCTCGAAACGCCGCCCCCTGATCATGATCGCCGTGCTGGCCGTCAACATTATTTTCGGACTGGCCGCGGAACCGTTCTGGGACTCTCTGAAAGATTACCAGAAAGAAAGGATCCTGACGTTCATTGAGCCGGAGCGCGACGTGCAGGGCGCAGGGTATCAGGTCAAACAGTCCCAGATCGCCATCGGCAACGGCGGATTGCTGGGCAAAGGATATCTGGAAGGAAGCCAGACCCAGCTGAAATTCCTTCCGGAACAGTACACAGACTTTATTTTTTCAGCTGTCGGTGAGGAATTCGGGCTGGCCGGCGCGCTGGTCCTCCTGTTGCTCTATGCGACTTTAGTATACCGGATGCTTCTGCTGTCCTCCGTGATCGATGACAAATTCGCCAATCTGGCGCTGGTAGGCATCGCCTCTTTGTTCTCGTTTCAGGTGTTCGTAAATATCGGAATGACCACGGGCATCATGCCGGTTACGGGCATTCCCCTTCCTTTTGTCAGTTATGGCGGCACTGCGCTGCTTACGAACCTGACCCTGATCGCCATCGTGCTGAATATTTCCATGCGTAAAAAGGCCTATGACATTCACTGATTCCGGCGGGACATTTCAAAGTTGAAAGTTGCTGAAAAAGTTACTATCTTGATCCGTTCATAAAAGAGTTTTCATTCACCATCATCCGGAGGTTAAGTATGGAACGTTTCGATGAAAAAGGAATGATGATTTTTCCCAACCCACTGCGCAAGGAATTTACGGAACGGAGAAAAATCCTTGTGATCAAGGAATGTTTGTGTCCTCACGGGCATAACATGATCACGAAAAGAGCCATTTTCCACGGTTATGAGGGAATGATGATCGGGGTGGAAAAAAAGGACGGGCAGAAGGGAATGATCGCGCTGAGCCCGATCTACGGGGAAAAAACACGGGTTGCGATTGACCTGGACCTGGAATCCAAGGAAATCGTCAAACTGTACTGCCCCGTCTGCGAGACCCCGCTGCCGGTTCTTGCGAAATGTTTCTGCGGCGGAGAGCTTCAGGCAGCTTTCATGACGATCCAGTGTGATTTTTCCCATTCGATGGCCATTTGCAACCGGGTGGATTGCCCCAACGCCACACTGCGCAGCGGCGGCGACATCATCAACCTGTCCTCCGTCGATTCCCTGTAGGCCAATCATGATCAAAGCCGTCATTTTCGATCTCGACAACACGCTGGTGGACTTCATGGGCCTGAAGGAACGCGCGATCCACCGGGCCGCAGACGCCATGATCGATGCGGGCCTGCAGCTTCCCAGAACGGAGATCATCGAAAAAATCAAATCCATTTATTCCATCTACGGGTACGAATACCAGCAGGTGCTCGACCGTCTGGTCGAAGGGTGCTGCGGAAAGATTGATCACCGCATCCTGGCGAACGGGATCGTCGCCTACCGGCAGGAGCGTGAAGCCTCGCTCGTAACCTATCCTCACGTACACCAGACCCTGATCGAGCTGATCCGGCGCCGGTACAAGCTCGCCGTGGTCAGCGACGCCCCGACTCGCGAAGCCTGGCTGCGCCTGTGTTCGCTCAAGATCCACTATGTTTTTGAAACCGTCGTGACCTACGAGGATACGCATCACACGAAGCCGCACCCCGCCCCGTTCCAGAAGGCGCTCGACAAACTGAACGTCAGCCCGGCCGAAGCGATGATGGTCGGGGACTGGGCCGAACGGGACATGGCCGGGGCCCGGCAGCTCGGCATGAAAACCGTATTCGCACGTTACGGCGACGTGTTCCACACAGTCGATTCCGGCGCCGATTATGAAATCACCGACATCGCTGAAATCCTGGATATCCTGTACCAGGAAAACCGGGAAAACCCGTGAGCCGGGACCCGGGTTTGTTTCTGCTCGCTCTGATCGCCTTCGGCCAGGGCTTCGTCTCGTGCTCGGGGGGATCCTTCATGCCGGACAGGGAAGCGAACGAAATCCTTTTTCAGAAACAGACTTCAGGAGGGATCATCAACCGGATCGGCGGCGAACTGAACGCACCCAGTTTTACACTTACGGCCGGAGGCCGGATCATCACGTTCGGTTATTTGGACGGCAGGCGCACGTTAATTTGGACACAGTTAGACAGGAAGAGGTTTTTTGAGCTGTATGAACGGATTTGTTCCGGGCGCGGAACTCTGACAAATGACTCCATTCCCCGGCCGCAGGGAGAAGGGATTCTTCCCGTGATGCACCTGATTTTTGAAAACGATACGCTGTCATTCCGCGTGCCGGAAAACCCGGACCCTGTCACTCCTGCTGGCCGGCTCGATTTGTTCAGCCGATGGGTCGATTCTTTCCGGTCGGAACCGGGAAAGCCTTTCCGGGCTACCCGCATCCGGATATACGTGCGCCAGGTTTCCGCTGGCGACACCGCGCAGAGCCCCGCATGGCCGGTATCTTCGGTCAGGCTGGATACGCTGGTGCGGAAAAACGTCGGCCTGTACGAACCGAACGCAGAGGAAAACAGCGCGTGGCTCGGACGGCCGCTTTCAGACCGGATCCAGAAAATCATACCCCAGTCGGGCATCTATCAGAAATTTTCATTTCAGGGCCGGATCTACGCGGTGGGCTACCGCCCGCTGATTCCATAAAAAAACCGCCGGATCGGACCCGATCAGCGGCGGTGATTCGCAGGTTCGTTTAATTATTTTTTCTTTTTCTTCTGGGTTTTCTTTTTCAGGATATCGGCGTTTTTCCTGATGGCCGCGGCATCATCCTGATCCGGGTCGAGTTCGAGTGTTCGCTCAAGGTGAACCAGGGCCTGAGCGGCTTCCTTTTTGTTATTCATCAGCAGGATACCCAGGTTCCTGTGCGCCAGGGCGCTGTTCGGATCGTAAGTCAGCGCACGCTGATAGCAGGCCTTTGCGCGGACAATATCTTTGGAAAGTTTGCAGATGATGCCGAGGTTAAGATGCGCCCCGGCGATCGTGGAATCCATTTTCAGGGCTTCTTCATAATTTTGTTTTGCCTGAACCAGGTCGTTCATGTTGTCGTACGCAACTCCCGTGTAATACAGCAGGAGCGCGTTTTTCCCGTCCAGCGTACGGGCTTTTTCATAGGCTTTGACGGACGCATTGTAATCCCCCTGCTGGCCAAACACGTAACCGAGATTCACGTACGCGGCGGTCATAGACGGATTCGCCGTCACCGCTTTCTGGTAATTCAGCTCGGCGTTGTCAAAATCGTTTTTATCCTTGTAAACATTTCCCAGATTGTAATACGCGTCGGCGTTGCCCGAGTCTAGACTTACCGATAAAAGAAAATCCTTCTCCGCTTCGTCAAGTTTCTTGTCGGCGTAGAACGAGGCGCCGCGCAGAACATGGGTTTTTGAAAGGTTCTGGGAAATGTTAAGGGTCCTGGCTTCATCGTATGCGGCGGCGAGATTGAAGTAGTCCACCGCACGGCCGTAATTCTTTTCCCCGGTCAGGCGGACGGCATTGTCATAATGCCGGATGGCCAGCCATTTCTTGATGTAAACCTGCAAACCGTCATAACCCGCGATCAGGTTCCTGAGCCGGTCATGACTGTTTTCCACGCCCGGCCGGTCGATGACCACATCGAATCCGATCAGGCCGGCGTATACCGATTCCATGAATTTGAGGTACGTCAGGTACATATCCGTGTATTTCCCGAACTTTCCCTTCACTATGTAAGGCTGAGTCAGGGCTTTTTTCTGCGGTACGCAGAATTTGTAGCTGATTTCAACGGCCGTATCCCCCGTGATTGCATAGTCGCCGAGAATAACGTAATCCGTTTTCCAGTTCACCTGATAAAGGAGGAATGAGGGGGAAACCGTACCCGCATAAATGTTTTTCAGATTCACGTTCGGATCGGATTCCGCGGAATAGATGGAATCCTGCGGGACGCTCTCGACGGCCTGTGTGGCGTTCAATGCCTCAGAAACCAGGTAGCTGAATCCGTAACCCATCCAGTCATAAAAAGGTTCGCTTTTGTTTTCAAACGGAAAAACGGAAAGACGCGTTTTTTCCTGTGCGCTGACCCCGGCATTCATGAAAACAAGAAACGTCAGAAAGACAAAAAACAGTTTTCGCATGGGAAACCCCTTTAATAAATGAAGAAAATATATTTTTCCTGACGATAAGATAAGGGAATTCCGTACCGATTTCAATAAAAAACCTGTAAAATCAGAAAAGTCTTTTTTTTCATCCGTTTTTGGATAAAATATTATGGCCGAATCGGAAAACAATGCTTGCAACACTTAAGCAAAGGAAGAAATATCATGACAGCGGCTGATATCGAAATAGAACTGAAAAAAAAGTCGGATCCCGCTCAGGCCGGTATCCTTCAGCGCTTTTTCAAAACCGGTCCCGGGGAATACGGTGAGGGCGATATTTTCCTCGGCATCCGTGTTCCCGTTCTGAGAACATTTGTGAAACAGTGCCCGGACGTGACTCTGGGAGAAATAAAAAAGCTTTTGCATTCCCCTTTTCATGAATGCAGAATGGCCGCCCTGTTCCTGATGATCCGGAATTACAACACAGGCGATGAGCCTCTCAGGGAAAGGATTTACGGCCTTTATCAGAAATCATCCCGCCATATCAACAACTGGGACCTGGTGGATCTTTCCGCTCCGAATATTGTCGGTCATTACCTGCGGGACAAAAGCAGGGATGTTCTTTACACGCTTGCCCGGTCTTCATCGGTCTGGGAAAGGCGGATCGCGGTCCTTGCGACTTTCAACTTTATCCGGCAGAATGATTTCGCAGACACATTCCGTCTTGCGGACATGCTGATGCGGGACCGGGAGGATCTGATTCATAAGGCCGCGGGATGGATGCTTCGCGAAGCCGGAAAAAGGGACCGCACGGAACTGGAAAGGTTCCTTCGGCCGAGGTACAAACGCATGCCGCGGACCATGCTCCGGTACGCAATTGAGCGTTTCCCGGAACCGATCCGGAAAAAATACCTGAAAAGCCTTGTATAATTCTTATTTCAGATTGTTGCTGCCAGTTCGCCGTAAAAATCCGGCCTTCGGTCGGAGAAGATCTCATTTGCCGGCGTGATGGCTTTTGTTCTCGCAAGTTCCGGATCGATGTCCAGAATGACCAGTTCTTCACGCTGCGAAGGCGACCGGTACAGCAGTTCACCTTTCGGGGCGGCGATCTGGCTTTTCCCGGTGAACCTGATTTCGCCGTGCGGACGCCGGTCATGGCCAAACCGGTTGCAGGTAACCGCGAAGACCTGGTTTTCAAGGCACCGCGTAAGCATTGCGTTCTGGCAGTAATTCAGGACAAGATTCGAGGGATGGCACAGTATGTCCGCGCCTTTGAGAGACAGTATCCGGCTGGCTTCCGGAAAGATCCAGTCGAAACATATCATTATCCCGATCTTCACGTCTTTTACGGTATGAACCGAAAACGGCGTATCGCCGGGATGGAACCATTTTTTCTCATCATTGAACAAATGGATTTTCCGGTACACGGCGGCAATGCCCTCCGGGCCAAGCAATAGTGCACTATTATAGCATCGATCACCTGCTTTTTCCGCAAAACCCGTCACCATGTAAAATGAACGGTCACGGCACAGCGCAATCAGGCTGTCCACATGTCCGGATTGATGAGGATCTTCCGATAATTCCATAACCTCCCCACGGTCGCGGAAATAATAACCCGTCAGAGCAAGTTCGGGCAACACGATCAGATCCGCGGTAACGTCATTCAGCGCGGAAACAATGGTAAGCAGATTGTTCTTGATTTTTCCGAATCGCGGATGAAACTGAAAATATCCGGCTTTAAAGTTCATCGGGCCTCTTCATTTCCGCCAATATAATTTATTGAACGGCGTTTTGCAACTGATAATATCGTTTTTTTATGATCTTTTTGGTGTGTTATTTTTAGTGTAATGGATAATGCCTTGCCGTTCATTATCGTACATAATTGTAATAAAACCGAACACGATAAATCATAATGCCGAGCCGATTATTCATAACCGCAATATTAACAACGCAATAAAGATGACGAGAATATGGCATATAAATTGTTAACCTGTTCTAAAGGTATAATATTTAATGAAATGATGCTTCAAAATTTAGAAAAGAAGCGAATCAGAATGACGAATTCATACGTACATATAAAGTATGTGAGTCTGTAAGAAACAGTTTTAATAAACGATAAGGGAACCATACATGAATTTAAAAGATATTCTCCAAAAACTGGCGGATGAAGGGCACACCATTCTGTTCGATAATGACAAGGCACCGGCTGAGGTTTCCGTATTATTAAATACTTTATCCGAGCGGATGCTTACAAAAAAAGCCCATCTGCAGCCGGGCATGTATATCGCGGAGATCAATGACAAGGGCTATCTGGGAAGCATTATGTACAGGTTCCGGGCCTGAACTTTCCGGATGCATACAAATAAAAACCGCTGCGAACGATTCCCGTCTTGCCGTGGACAGAACCGCCTGAACGCACCCATTCATGAATCGCGTTCTGCGGCTTTAACGGGTATCTTTGCTTTTTTAAAGGAGTGTTATGCTTAAGAACTACCTGGTCACCGCTTTCCGGAATATGCGGAAAAACAAAACGCTGACGCTGATCAATGTTCTCGGCCTGAGCACCGGGATGGCGGTCTGCCTTTTGATTTTGTATTACGTTCATTTTGAAAAAAGCTATGACCGGTTTCATGAACGACAGGACCGGATTTTCCGTTTGCGCTATGAAAGGGAGGATAAGGGCGGCGATGCCGTTCGGTTCGCATCCTGCTGTCCCCCCGCGGCCCTGAGAGTACGGTCGAAAATGCCTGAGGCGGAAAAAGTCGCACGCATGGTTCGTTATACCGCGGTTATTTCATACGGCGCGGAAAAGTATATCGAAGATAAAATATTTTTCGCAGAACCGGATTTTGCTGACATTTTCAGTTTCCGTTTTTTATCCGGCAATCCCGTCAATGACCTCAAAAAACCCAATCAAGCGTTTATTTCATCTTCGATGGCGAAAAAATATTTCGGCGATGAAGATCCTGAAGGGAAAACGATCAGCCTGGACGGAAAAATGAATTTTACCGTCGCCGGAGTATTCGAGGATGTTCCGCAGAATTCGCATGTGAAATTTAATTTTCTGATGTCGTTTCAGAATATCCTGAAAATATACGGCGAGGATTTTGATGAATCCTGGGGTGATTCGGGTGCGTTCACGTATCTTCTGCTGAAAGAAGGTGTGGACGCGTCAGAGTTTGAAAGGAAACTGAACGCCCTGGCCGAAGCCGAAGTGGGTGAAATGTTCCGTCAGTATAATCTGACCATGTTTCTTAAAATGCAGCCGTTGCCGGATATTCACCTGACCTCGCATTTTCAGCAGGAATACGAACCCAACGGCGACCGGGATACGGTGAACTATCTTTTCATTATTGCTTTTTTCATCATCATCATCGCATGGGTGAATTACATCAACCTGTCTACGGCGCGTTCGTTGACGAGAGCGCGTGAAGTCGGCCTTCGGAAGGTCATCGGCGCGTCGCGCCGGCAACTGACCGGGCAGTTTTTGTTCGAGATCCTGCTGACGAATCTTATCGCGGTCCTTTTGACGTTCGCACTGTTGTTTCTGTCGCTGCCGTTATTCGGCCAGATCACCGGAATCCCGGCGGATCATCCGATATGGATGCGGGCATGGTTCTGGGCCGCCGTCAGTCTGATGTTCTTCGCCGGGGTGTTCCTGTCCGGCGCATATCCGGTTTTTGTGCTGACATCGTTCAAACCCATCGGAGTGCTGAAGGGAAAATTAGGGAACGCGGCGGGCGGAATGAATCTGCGCAAGGGGCTTGTCGTGTTCCAGTTCGTAATGGCCACCGGACTGATCATTTGCACACTGGCAGTTTATCAGCAGCTGTCATTTATGAAAAACATGGATCTGGGATTCAACAGGGACCAGATCCTGGTCGTCAAGGCTCCGCGGGTACGGGATTCCACGTTCGTCAGTAAACTGGAGGTCTTTAAACACGAACTCCGGAAAAACGCCGGCATCGAATCCTTTTGCGTGGTCACCGAAGTTCCCGGGCGCCAGATCTACTGGGACGCCGGAGCCATTCACCGGGTCGGGTCGGATGAGGAAAAAAATTACCAGATCGTCGGGATCGATTACGATTTCGTAAACGTATTCGGCCTGGCATTCGCCGCGGGCAGGAATTTTTCGATGGAATTTCCTTCCGACAAGCAGGCGCTGATCCTGAACGAAACAGCCTGTGAATGGCTCGGCTTTAAAGGTCCTGAAGACGCAATTGGAAAGCAGGTCAGCTACTGGGGGGAAATCTTCAGCGTGATCGGTGTGCTGAAAAATTTCCATCAGCAGTCGCCCAAAGCCGCGTTCGAGCCGCATATTTACCGGTTCCTGCCGCAGGGTCGCGGAGTTAGAGGACACTTCGCGATGAAAGTCGGGAGCGATAAACTGAAAGCGGTTCTCGGAACGGTTCAAGAACAATACAACCGGTTTTTCCCGGGGAATCCGTTCGATTTCTTTTTCCTGGATGAGTATTTTAATCAGCAGTATAAGGCGGACGAACTGTTCGGGAAAGTATTCGGTCTTTTTTCGTTCCTCGCTGTATTCATCACCAGCCTGGGCATATTCGGGTTATCGTCGTTCATGACGATTCAGCGCACGAAGGAAATCGGCATCCGGAAAGTCCTGGGCGCTGGCATGACGAGAATCCTTTTGCTGCTGACACGTGATTTTCTGCTTTTAATCTTCACCGCGTTTATTATCGCCATCCCGATTTCCTATTATACCATGAACCTTTGGCTGGATTCATTTGCCAGCCGGATGGAAATGACCGCAGGCCTGTTCCTGTTCCCTCTGATCATGGTTGGTTCCATCACCTTGCTGACGATCGGGGCACACGTGATAAAAGCTGCGGCGGCAAACCCGGTGGAAAGCCTCCGATATGAATAAATGTCCTGTTTTCGAAAGAAAAAGCGAATTGACGGATTGATCAAACCGGGAAATTTTATAGGTCCGTTATGCCGTTTTGACGTCCTTGTCTCCTTCATGCCGCGCAGGCGCCGGTTAACCGCATTACAGCTTTCTTCCCAGTACGACGGTTTTTTTCACGCTTTTGCTGAATCTTGGATTTTCATTGATCGCCTCGAGCAGCATCACGTAAATGCCCATACGCGCAATATGGCCTTTCTGGTCTTTCCCGTCCCAGAACACTTCCCGGTAACCGCCCGAATGTGAATTGTTAAGCAGCGTACGGATATGCCGTCCCTGGTTGTCAAAAATTTTCAGTGTCAGACGTGCCTGCAGTACGGGCAGTTCGATTGTGATTTTCGTCTGCTGATCCTGATCCGCAAAGAACGGGTTGGGATCGGCGGTCAACCTGATCTTGTCCGGCTGGTCTTCATCCGTGAAAATACTGTTGAGGTAACCGGGAGTCCCTCCCTCGGCAAACACACAACTCCCCCAGTTCGTCCGGACGTTCGCGTTGACGGCCGGCCTGATCCGCTCGATGGAAAGCCCGTTACTGCCCCCCCAGTCGGGATCATAAGCCACGCTGTCAATGACCGTACCCACCAGGTCCCGGATCATCAGGGTCGCGCCGGTGTTGGACAAATTCGGCATGTTCGACTGTTTCAGAAGCCGCGGGATAGTTTTATACCGCGCCGGAAAAGCCCTATCTTCCGATATCACCGCATATTCGCCGGCGGGAACCTCAAAACTGCTGGTGGTGAGGATCACTTTCGTTTCATTGACCTGGAAGCTCCAGTTTGCGATATTGACCGAAGAATCCGAAGGGTTGTAAAATTCGACGTATTCCGGTTCACCCGTAAACGGCCCGAACATGATTTCATTAATGACTAGCGCATTCCGGAAAGCCGGCCGGGCGCTCAGTATGCCGTTAACGTTTCCCGGGCTCGCTCCTCCCACAGCGATCGAACTGCCCCAGTTCCCGGGATCGTTCGTGTAACGGTTCACATCAATTCGCTCAAGGCTGATTCCTTTCTTCCCGCCCCACGTATTGTAATAATAGACTGAATCCACTACCGCTCCGATCGCGTCCTTGATCACCACCGCGTCCTTGTCGTTGTTGAATGCCGCGAGGGACCTGACGATAATGACGGATGCCGGGGAAAGATCAGGATATTTTCTGTAGACGCCCGTATCGGATGTCAGGACAAAATAACTGCCGGGTAAAAAATAGAGGTCTTCAGACGATATATATTTCTTCGAAGTTACCGACGCGTCATGAATGCCCCAGTTCCGCAGGTTCAGGGTATCCTCGCTGCGGTTGAACAACTCGATAAATTCAACCTGATTCGTATCCGGATAATACAGCGCTTCGTTGATGACGACCGATTGCGGCTTTATGCCGATGCGGATCGTTTTATACGCCTGATTGTTATCCTGCCGTTCATCGCCCGGAAAACTGATTTTGACAATCAGCCGGATGGAATCAAGGGAGGCAAAATACTTCATACTGACTTTTTTTATCAGCTGTTCCGCAGGGAAAAGCCACTTGTGCGAATAGATGACTGAATCACCCTGGGCAAGACTGTCATATCCCGCCGAATCCAGCTTTTCAGTCGCCGTTCCTGTTCCGTCCAGGTTTTCGTCATTATACAGAATCAGGCTGAACGGGTTGCGTACCTTAAGAAGGCCGGAATTGCGTATAACGGCAAGGATTTCGATCGTGTCGCCGGCCTGCGGATATACGGGCGTACAGCTGATATTACCCGATGAAACGGACAAGTCAAGATCAAAAGGAGTCAGGCTGTTCACCATGCCCGGCGTCGCTCCGGCCAATGCGATGCTCGTTCCCCAGTTGGAGGAAGATACCGAGGACGCCTCCGCATCCTTTCTTTCCAGGGATCTGTCACTCGATCCTCCCCATGAATTCTCATAAAACAAACTGTCCACGATCTTCCCCAGACTGTCCGCCAGAACCAGCATATCGCTCTCGTTCAGCGATACCCACGAACCCGGGCGGAACCTCTGAATGTTTGCGTCCGGATACTGCGCCCTGAACTCATTGCTGTCCTCGTACAGAATGACATATTCCCCGGGAAACACCAGGTACGAAGACGACGTGATGGTCTTGAATGAATTCGACGTGAACGCCGCCTCATCCGCAATCTGCCACTTCCTCAGATCCAGCGTATCCGGGCTCCGGTTGACCAGCTCGATCCATTCGGAATGTCCCGTCGCAGGACTGTACATGATCTCATTGATCACCAGGCTGTTCCCCGGCGCACCGAATACCAGCGTCCGGGACGCCGTGTTGTTGAACGATTTCTGGTCCTTCGTGTAAAACAGTTCCGCGAATAATATCTGCCCGGATGTCAGCGCCGTATCGGGAACGGAAAGCATCAACGAATCTGCCAGATTATAATATTCGGCCTGCAGTAAAATCAGTGAATCGGAGCCGGTCCTGCGGATGACACGTATCTGAAAGGTGTCGGCCGGTAAAGTGCCGTAGTTTTTGATCTTTACGGCTACCGAATATTCCTGGCTCTTTTCAGGAAATGACGGTACGAAGCCGATCGAGGCGATCCCGATATCATAGGATGTAGCCGTCAGGCTGTTCACCATGCCCGGCGTCGCTCCGGCCAATGCGATGCTCGTTCCCCAGTTGGCCGATGCGTTTGAAGAGCTGTCGGCATTTTTCCGCTCCAGCGATTTTCCTCCGGTGGATCCGCCCCAGCTGGCGCTGTAAAACAAGCTGTCTACAATTGAATTGACTGAATCAAATATCACGACCATATCCAGGTCATTGTTTAACGCAGGCCAGCCCGTCACCTGGATCATCCGGGCCGGCAGCGCCCCGTACTGGGTGATCATTTTCAGAGTGTCCTGAGCCAGCATGAAGAAATCTCCGGGCCGCAGAACATGATCGGCGGCGGTGATCGTTACCGGCGCGCTGAATTTTGATGCATCAGCGAATTTCCAGTTCTTCAGGTTGATGGGATTATGTGAACGATTCACGATTTCCACCCATTCCGAAAAACCCGTTCCCGGGGCATACAGGATCTCGTTGATGACAATCCTGAAAGGTTCTCCGGCCAGGGTCACCCGCTTTGACGCCTCGTTATTGGACAGGTCCTGATCGGACGGCCAGATAATCCGTACCAGGCTCCACTGATCCTGCGAATAAACCGTATCCGTTGCGTTTACAACCAGCGTATCTCCGGCATTGATTTGAGATCCTGATTCGGTGTGATAAGCGACTGTATCGGTCCCGGTAACCCTGCAGAACTTTATCTGGTAACCCCCGGCCTGAGCGGTGCCGTCGTTTCGTACGGTCGCCGATACACTGAAAGCCTGTCCCTGGAAGGGCATCGCCGGTGAAAAGACGATACCCGAACCGCTGACCGATAAATCATAGGCTTCCGGTGTCACGCTGTTAACGTCACCCGGGGTTCCGTGAAGCGTCGTGCCGGCAGACCAGTTATTCGTATTGATAGGATTCAATATCTTTTTTTCTAATGAATAGCCTGCCGTATGGGATGAGGATACGCTGTAGGAAAATCGCGAGACCGTATCCCCGCCCGCATTGATCAGCCGCAGAGAATCAAGCGTATTGCCCAGCGTATTTCCGATCTGGTTGTCATGGACTTTCAGAATCAGCGCGGAGGGCGGAACAAGCGACATGTATAATCCGCTTACGATATCATAGTTCTTGGTGAAAATCACGGCGAACTGGCCGGGCTGAAGAACCGTACCGAATCCTGCGTCCTTGATGGTATCAAGTCCCAGGTTGTCGCGGATCCGCCAGCCGGCCACGTCAACCGGCGTGTTTCCGAAATTGACGATCTCGACAAATTCGCTCGAATCGCCGGAAAGCGCCGGTTTGAACATGATTTCACTCCAGGTCACGCTGTCGGCTTGTCCCCAGGCTGGGCCGGACATCAGACTGCAGAAAAAAGATGCAAACAGAAACCTTTGGAATTTGCGGTTCATTTTCGTCCTCAAGCCTATTTTATTCGTATGATGTTGTTGTCCTTATACTGCAACAGATGAACGGCTGAACTGACTTTCGATCCCCCGGTAAACACGATCCGGTTATGGAGTCCTTTCCATTCGATGCCGCTTTTCAGGGCTTTGCTGAAATCGTCGCGGTCATAATTTCCTTCTTCAGCCAGCCGGGCAATCATCGCCATGACGTCGTATCCGAAAACGGATTCCCGGACCGGGTTCCTCTTGAAGGCAGAACGGTATTCATTCATGAAATCCATGACGCTGTCATCTTCGGCGTTCAGCAGGTAGTCGGCTGTGAAAGTAAGCCCTTTGATGTAAGACTGATGCTGTTTCAGCGATTGCGGCTGATTCCAGTGATCCCCTCCCAGCCATTGCGCCTGTATGTTGTAATAAGCGATCTGCGGCGGAAGATAAGCGATATCCTCCGGATAAACCGGTAAGAACAAGCCTTCGACCGCATGCGCCGGAACGGCATACATTTCTCGGTCATCCAGGCCGACCGGATAATACAGCGCATACAGCGAATCGAGGGTACGCCCGGCCCAAAGGGCGGTTTTGTCGTACGTCAGATTCCGCAGCATTTCCTCAATCATGCCGAGTTTCCGGATGCGGATCAGCTGGTTGCGGAAATCCTGTGTACCCTCGTAATAACGTTCCACGGCGATGACCTTTCCGCCTAAGGATTGGACGGTCCGGATAAAACTTTTGACGGCTGCGTCGCCGTATTCGTCGGAGGGGGCGAGTACGGCGAAAGTTTTCATGCCCATCGAACGGACAGCGTGTTCCGCAAGCGCCTGAAACCGACCATTCAGGTCGATATTCGCCTGATACACATGATCGCCGAGTTCAGTCAGGCGGTTCATGGAGGAATTGGGGGAAATGACGGGAATGCCGTAACGGAAAGCTTCCGAGGCAACGGCCGCCATGTCGTAACCGTCGGGAGGGCCGATCAAAACGCCGATGCGGTCGCTGTTCAGGAGCTCCCGGGTTCTGAGCATGCTGGTTATGATTTCAGACCGGTTGTCCAGGATGTGCAGCTCGATTTTCGGCGAATGCTTCCGGTTGTACTGCTGTACCGCCAGTTCGATTCCTTCTTTCAGGGGAATGCCCATATCGCTGTCATCGCCTGTCAGCGAAGCGATCACGCCGACATGAACAGGCCCTTCCGGCAAAGCGGAAATATTCCGGTACACGGAAACAATGCCCTGCCTGAGCGCTTTTGAGGCCTCTTTCTGGTCTATGCCGGAAAGGATATTCCGGGCTTTCCGGTACCGCATCTGTTCAGCGGATTTCTTCGCCAGTTCAAACTGGAGAACGGGACGGATTTCCGGTCCCGGGATATCAATCGAACCCGACAGTTCATCGGACCGCATCAGATGCCGCGCGATTCCTGTAATAAGACTGTCCGCCGCTTTCTGATCGGAAGGATTTCCGGATAACGACCTGAGGACCGACAGCGCTTCAAGGGCCGCTGAAAATTTTCCGCTTCTGCATGCGGCCTGGGCGATGACCCAGTGCGCGGGGATACGGTAACGCGATCCCGGATAGCGGGCGATCAGGTCTTCAGCGGTTTTCGCGGATTTGAAATACATACCGAGATGCAGGTAGGTTTTGGACAGCATCAGCCTCGCTGCGGACTGAAACCTGCTCGCAGGAAAATCTGAAACCACCCGTTCAAACGATTTGACCGATTCGGCGAATTGTCCCTGACGATAACCGCTGATCCCGTTTTTGAAAAGCGTCTCATCCGCGATGATTTGCTGGGCCTCTGCCGTAACCCCGAACAAAATGAATACCAGGAAAAAATAACGGATCATAGATGACTTAGTATTATAATATGCCTTTTCTTACGGCGTAATATAACTTAATTTATTCAGAAGTTACAATAAAATTGTTAACGGATACAATTTACTGCTGATCCGAAAACATTGACGGCGCCGTACGTTTATCTATACAGTGATACCATGATAAAAACCTCAGCGCAGTAACGCGTACAAAAAATTTGCAGTACAAGTTAGAAATGATTATATTTTTGCTCAAAATTATCAGGGAGCTATTATGCCGGACTATTTCAGCACCATCCGGTCGGTGATCATCGATTCAATCAGAAGCAAGGAAACGCTTCTCGGGGATACGGATCTGCAGGCTCGGTTGTCGGGAGTCATTCAATTGATCATTCAGGCATACCGGAATGACCGCAAAGTACTGTTCTGCGGAAACGGCGGAAGCGCAGCGGACGCGCAGCATCTGGCCGCGGAACTTTCCGGGCGGTTTTACCTGAACCGCAAGCCGCTGCATGCCGAGGCTCTTCATACGAACACTTCGCACCTGACCGCCGTAGGAAACGATTTTTCATTCGATGAAGTGTTCTCGCGGCTTGTGGAGGCGAACGGACGCAAGGGAGATGTGCTGATTGCCATCTCGACTTCCGGAAACTCAAAAAACATCCTGCGGGCCGTGGAAACGGCAAACCGGTCCGGACTCATTACGGTGGGACTGACCGGCGCAACAGGGGGCCAGATGAAAAACCTGTGCGCTCACTTGCTGAACGTCCCTTCATCGGATACGCCCCGGATCCAGGAAATGCACATCCTGCTCGGGCATATCCTTTGCCTGGCCGTAGAAGCGGAGTTATTCGGACAAAACAAAATTGACTTAAAGAATGATTAATCCTCAACGGGGAGTCTGCCATGCGATCACGTATAACCTTACCGGATTTCAAGCCTTCCGGCTTTCAGATGAACAAGCGCCGCGGCGAGTATTATGACATTGCCGACATCCTGCGCTGTGCGCCGTGGAATGTTGCGGCCGATGAATTGTCGTTTTTTGAAAAACTGGACCTGATATACCGCACCTTATGCGGCATTCTCTATAATTTTGTGCCGACATCAGGTCATCCCGGAGGCAGCTTATCATCGGGCAGAATCGTGGAGGGGTTGCTGTATAACCGCATGGATTATAATTTTACGGAACCGGATATTTCCGAAAACGACATTCTTTGTTACGCGGCCGGGCATAAAGCGATGGGGCTGTACGCGATGTACGCTCTCCGCAACGAACTCATCCGCGTTTCGAGTCCGGCTCTGCTGGCTCCCGAAAAACGTCAGTTGCGGTTTGAGGATTTACTGGGTTTCCGCCGCAATCCCACACAGGAAACACCCTTGTTCAGACAATTTCATTCCAAGGCTCTGGACGGCCATCCGTCATGCATTGTTCCGTTTGTTAAGACCGCGACGGGTCCGAGCGGCATCGGCGTACCGGCGGCGTTCGGCATCGCCCTGGGAGCGCTGGACATGTATCCTTCCGATCCGCCGATGGTCAACGTTATCGAAGGCGAGGGCGGCATGACTCCCGGACGCGTTCACGAAGCGCTCGCCGCGGCTTCCTCCGCGCAGTTATACAATGTCATTTTACACGTGGACTGGAATCAGTCGTCGATTGATTCAGACCGCGTCACCGCCGAAAGCGGTAATCCGGGCGACTACGTCCAGTGGACTCCGCCCGAACTTCTCCATGTGCATGACTGGAATATTATTTATGTGCCCGAAGGCCATAACTATCAGCAGATCTTTGCCGCGCAGCAGCTGGCGTACTCCCTTGACGCTAAAATCCCTACCGCCGTGGTGTACCGGACGGTGAAAGGCTGGTCCTACGGCATGACCGGAAAGAGTTCGCACGGCGCCGGATACAAATTCTGCTCGGATGAATTCTATCAGTTCCTTAACCCGTTTGAAAAAGAATTCAACGTTCAGTTTCCGCGGTTCAACGGCGATAAATCGAACATGAATATCGAGAAAACTTTCTGGGATACGTTAAGCGTGGTTCGTGATGTGATCGGCAGAGACAACGCGCTTACAGCCACGGCCGCAAAAAAGATCACGGAGTCCAAACAGCGTCTCGCGCAGCGTAATCCTCAGAAGCGGTCCGACGCTCCGCGGTTACCAAAACTCTATGAATCTTCGGTCAGTCCCGGGGTTGTTCCCCCGGAGCTTTCACTGACGCCCGGAAAATCAATCACGCTCCGCGCGCAACTCGCTTCGGTGCTGAATCACCTGAATAAGATGACCGGCGGCGCGATTATCGGAACGGCGGCCGACCTGTTCGGTTCGACGAGCATTTCCGGGTTGAACGACGGGTTCCCGAAAGGATGGTTTAACGCGGTCACGAATCCGGGTTCGCGGTTGCTGCCCGTCGGGGGTATCTGCGAAGACGCCATGGGCGCGTTTATGCACGGACTGGCGTCGTTCAGGAATCACATTGGCATGTCATCCTCCTATTCCGCGTTCATCGCCGCGATGGAGCATACGGCCGCGCGCTGTCACGCGATCGGACAGCAGAATTACTGGGAAATCACCGGTGAGCCGTTCATGACGTGGATCATGGTCAACGGGCACGCTGGACCGAAGACCGGCGAGGACGGACCGACGCACGCCGATCCGCAGGCGTTTCAGCTGCTGCTGGAGAATTTTCCCAAAGGAAAACTCATCACGCTCACGCCGTGGGACGCGCTGGACATGTGGCCGCTCGTGGTTGCCGCGCTTCAGAAAAGACCCGCCATACTCGCGCCGTTTGTTTCCCGTCCCGAGGATATCATCGCTGACCGCGCCAAAATGAAACTCCCTGAACCGGCTTCATCTGTAAAGGGAGTGTACGCGTTCAGGAAGGCTGATCCGAAAGCGAAAGCCTATCACGGCACGCTCGTGCTGCAGGGAAACGCCGTCGCCACGATTTTTGTGAATGAAGTGCTGGAGAAGCTCGACGCGCAGGGCATCAACATGAATATTTATTATATATCCAGCACTGAATTATTTGAAATGCTTCCTTCCGAAGAACAAGAACGCCTGTTCCCTGAAAAACACAAACTGGAAGCCTTCGGCATGACCGATTTTACGCTTCCGACCCTGTATAAATGGATACGCTCTGACGAAGGATTGCGGCGAACCCTTCATCCTTTCCGTAAAGGCCATTATCTGGGCAGCGGCTCCGGAGCCAAAGTGCTCGAAGAAGCCGGCATTCACGCGGAGAGTCAGATGAAAGCTGTGCTGGACTACGCTCAATGGATGCAGTCACGGTAAAGGGCTGGGGTTTATCAATCATTTTGTTGATTGAATTTGAAATGAAATAAATTTTTTTCCGTTTAACGGTCATGTCCATAATTTGACCGATTTGTCAATTTCCGGAAACACCGATGTCATTATTTCATGAGCAGGAAGAATCCTATTCATCGTCGCCGCACGTAAAATCAGACCGTAAATCGCCGCTGGCTGAACGGGTCCGTCCGAAGCGGTTAGCGGAGATTGTGGGACAGGCTCATGTGCTGGGTCAGGGAAAAGCGCTTCGCGTAATGATCGAGTCCGGAAAGCTAGTATCCATGATATTCTGGGGACCGCCGGGATCAGGCAAAACAACCCTTGCCCGCGTCATCGCCGCTGAAACAAAATCAAAATTTGTTTCCCTGAGCGCCGTGGATTCGGGAGTCGCTGATGTCCGCAAAGTCATTCAGGACGCGCAATCGCTCAAAAAAATGACCGGCGAACGGCTGCTGCTGTTTATTGACGAAATTCACAGGTTCAACAAGGCCCAGCAGGACGCGCTGCTGCATTCAGTCGAGGAAGGCGTGATCACGCTGATCGGCGCGACTACTGAAAATCCTTCGTTTGAAGTCATCGGGGCGCTGCTGTCACGGTGCAAGGTGTTCCGGCTTGAAGAACTCACCCAGAGTGATTTGAGCGCCATCCTCGACGAAGCGTTACGGAACGATGAACATCTGAAATCAAAAACCATCACGATTGATGACCGTGACGCTTTGATTTTTTACGCGGGAGGCGATGCGCGGAACCTGCTGAACACGCTGGAAATCTGCGTGGAGCTCAGCGCGTCGGAAAACCCCGAAGACATTCATATCACCCGGGATGTCATTACCGAAGCCTATCAGCGGAAGAATGTCGCCTATGACTGGGCGGGCGAACTGCATTATGACACGATCAGCGCGTTCATCAAAAGCGTACGGGGCAGTGATCCCGACGCGGCCCTCTATTATATGGCTCGCATGCTCGAAGGCGGCGAAGATCCGAAGTTTATCGCCCGGCGTATGATTGTTCTTGCGTCCGAGGACGTCGGCAACGCAGATGTGTACGCGCTGACGCTGGCGGTATCGGCGTTTACTGCCGTGGATTACATCGGCATGCCGGAAGCGCGGATCATCCTGGCGCAGTGCGCGACTTATCTCGCCAGCTGTCCCAAGAGCAACGCGTCGTACCTGGGCATCGAAGCGGCGCTCGTCGACGTCAGGCAGGAAAACCTTTTTCCCATTCCGCTCCATCTCCGTAATGCGGTTACGAAAATGATGAAAGGAATGAACTACGGACAAGGCTATAAATACGCTCATGATTTCAGCGATCAGAATGAGCCTCATTTCGCCGACCAGAATTATCTGCCCGAAGAACTTCAGGAAAGAATTTATTACAGCCCCACCGACAGCGGTTCCGAAAAAAGATTCAGGGAACGGCTTAACCGCATATGGGAAAAAAGAAGAAAACGATAAACCGGGTACGACAAACTAAAAATTTTTTATGAAAATCCAGACACGGCTGTTCTATCTTCTTTCATCGGTAATTGCGCTGATCAGCATGATTTTTATCACGTTCTGGATTATCGACAAAGACCGAACGGATCAGCTTGTGTTATCCAAAAAGCAGGAAAAAGCCCTTTTGCTGGAACGCTCCATGCTGCTGCTTCAGAAAACCATGGATCTCTTTGTATATGATTATTCGTACTGGGATGAGATGCTGGAATTTTCAAATAATCCGGATACCGGATGGGCCTATGTGAATATTGACATGGTCCTGCCGAGCTTCAATGTTCAGGCGTCATGGGTGTTCAATGAGCAAAACATCCTGGTCTATTCCACGCAAAACGCCGGTGATTCATCATTGCTGAAATTTCCCGCGCCGGATTCCGCATGGAAAGATTTTCAAAAGAAGAATTACTTCACTCATTTTTATGTATGGACGGATACATTGATTCTGGAAATATTCGGCGCGCCGGTTCAGCCCAGCGATGACATCAGCCGCGTTTCGCCTCCCCGGGGAACCTTTTTTGCCGGCCGGCTTTGGAACCATGCATTCATCCGCCAGCTGGAAGACATCAACAACACTTCGATCCGGATTGACAGGGACAGTGTTCCGGAAACACCCGGTGGGGACCCGGAGATTATTCATATCCATGATGTACTTACCGGCTGGGACGGTTCGGCCATAGCGGTTTTGCACGATGAGTTCAGGAGTACGGTAGTTTCGGAGATCATCCGGCTTTCGCATTTTCAGATCGGATTGCTGGTTCTGTTCGGTTTTATCATCGTCGTTCCGTTGCTGGTATTTGTGCGCACATGGATTCTTTCACCCCTGAAACATCTTTCGGAGGCGCTGATAAAAAGTGACCCGGCCTTTTTATCCTCAACCCCGCACCGGTCCTTCGAATTTCAGCAGATTTCGCAATTGGTCAGCGATTTTTTCCGTCAGAAACAGGATCTGATCGGCCAGATCGAAACGCGCAAAAAAACCGAACGGGCGCTGAAAGAATCCGAGAATGAATATAAAAATCTTTTTGAGTTCGCGCACGACGCGATCATGGTGATCGACCGTGAGCATCTGACAATCCTGGCGGTCAATGAGGCCTGCGGGAAACTGTACAAGTACCCGAAAAACGAATTGCCCGGAAACCCGATCAGCCGGGTGTGGCCGAATGCTGATGCTGTTCACCGCCTGCTCGGTGAAATCGACTCTTTACAGTCCGCCACGGGGTTTGAGGCCCGGCACCTTAACCGTGATCAAAAAGAAATCGTGGTGGAAATCAACGCATGCCTGATCCAGTACCAGTCCCGTATGGCGCTCCTGTGCATCAACCGCGATATCACGGAACGCAATCTGATCCAGTCCCTTCACTTGTCGCACAACATCCTGATGAGGATCCGTAATCTGGTTCTTGTATCCAACGCGCAGGGCCATATCATTTATGCGAACCACGCCGTGAAAGACCTTCTGGGTTATGAACTGTCCGAAGTACTGGGAAACGGATGGTGGAACCTGACCCGGGACGGGGAGAACGGGAATGAGGAAAGAAAAAACATTCAGCAGGCTGCCGTTGACCGGACAAAACTGCAAACCGCCCCGTACGAACGATGGATCAAAGACCGGTGGGGAAACCAGCGGTGTGTCATCTGGTCGGATTCCCCGGCGCCCGGTAACCTGGTGATCGGCGTGGGATATGACATTACCGACCGTATCCGGGCCCAGCGCGCGCTGGAAGCCAGTGAGCAGCGCTACCGGTTCCTGTTCGACCACATCCCGTTCCCGATGCTGATCTTCCAGGTCAGGACGTACGCGGTCATCGCCGTAAACCAGTCGGCACTGGATTTATTCGGTTTTACAAGAAAGGACTGGCCTTCCGCCGTAATGAAAGAATGGATTGAACAGCCGGCCGGCGCAGAAACAGATACGGAACAGACCGGCCGGCATCCGGACATAAAATTTTTCCGAAGGCCCGACGGTTCACTGGTCGAGATTGAACTGCAGTATCACGATTTCCAGCTGGCCGACCACTGGTTCAGGCTGGCCATTTTGTTTGACCGGTCCCGGCGCGATAATACCGAAAAAGCCGACCTCCGGCTGCGCCTGCAGAAACATCACCTCAGCGGCGTGATCGAAGCGCTGGAAGATGAAAGACGGAGAATGGCAGGCGAACTTCATGACGGGCTTGGACAGATCCTTTCGGGCGCGAAACGGATCCTGGAAACTCTTTCTTCCGGGGATACCCCTGATGAGGACTTCGTAAACCGGATGGCTGTAGTCAGGCAGATGCTGGACAGCGCTCTTGCGGAAACGAAAACCATCGCTTTCAACCTGCTGCCAAGGACCCTGGAGGATTACGGGCTTTTTACGGCCATCGAAAACCTGCTCCGGCAGCTGTTCGGCCATACGGCCATCCGTGTGAATTTCCAGACGCACGACTTGCAGGAACGAATGCCGTATCACAAGGAACTGGCGCTGTACCGGATCGTTCAGGAAGCCCTGAACAACATCACCAGGCATGCGGAGGCGACTGAAGTGTCCGTCCAGTTCGTGGGATATGAGTCGGTCATTATCCTGACGATTGAGGACAACGGCAGGGGTTTTGACGCCGGTTTGTCCTATGCCGGCATGGGTTTGCGGAGCATAAAAGATCGTGTTGCTTATTTGGACGGAAATCTGCATATTGACAGCATGCAAGGAAAAGGAACGTCTTTGATTATTGAAATACCAAAACGCGGGGAAACATGAACCAGAAAATAACGATTCTCATAGTTGATGATCATCCGGTGGTCCGGGATGGGTTAAAACTTTTATTGGGTAAGCAGCATGATTTTGCAGTCGTGGGTGAAGCGTCGGACGGATCCGACGCCGTGGCCAAAACGAGACTTTTCAAGCCGATCATTGTCCTGATGGATGTTTCCATGCCCGGGATGAACGGTGTGGAAGCGACCGCCCAGATTATACAGAAATTCCAGTACACCAAGGTCATCGCGCTGACGATGATCGAGGAATCCGGGTATGTCGGCAAAATGATCGAGGCCGGCGCCAGCGGGTACCTGCTGAAAGATACCAGCGGCGAGGAAATCGTCCGAGCCATCCGCCGTGTCGCGCAGGGCGAAACCTATTTCAGCCAGAAAGCCTATGAAATGATCGGACAGTACATGTCCAAGTCCGCCACTGCCGCGGCTCCTGCAGAAGACCGGCTGGATACGCTCACCAAAAGAGAGAGGGAAGTTCTCAAAATGATCTCAAACGGCATGACCTCCCAGGATATCGCCAAGCAGCTTTTTCTCAGCCCGCGTACAATCGAAACTCACCGCGCGAACCTGATGCATAAACTGAACATTCATTCCACCGCTGGACTGATCCGGTACGCCTTTGAACATAATCTTACCAATACAGAAGAGCCATAAGAATCTACTAAGTACTAGTAATTATAATCAGTTAAAAATAAAATAAGTACATCGTTGTATTGAATTTATGAGCATGATTTGTTTATCATGCTTTTACATAATTGTGCAAAGGGGTGCTTGAGAAATCTCAACGCGTTCTTTGACCATTATAGTTGTGACATTGTATATCATATAAAAGATATTTACAGTTTTTTCCGGAATGTACAACGCAACAATCAGTTATAACAGAATAAAAAAAAATATAACATATAAAAACCAAGGAAAGCGATGAACACAAGACACTACGGAAAGACAGCTCTGACAGTCCTGTTTTTGCTTTTGTGTACGGGACTTGCATTTTCACAGACGCTCACATCCGTCACCGTTTCCCCTTCCACGACGAATACGGCAGGAAAATATACGATCACAGGAACGCTTCTGAATAACGCCGCCGCGGACATTGATGCGAACCTGGACAGCATCATTATTGTTTTCAATGACAGCACAACCGTTCCTGAAACCATTGATCCCACAAAAGTGACTGTAAACAATACAGCTTCCAATGCCGTGGATGTAAGCGGAACCGAACACAGGAGGGTCGCGATCCTTTCTCCGGTCAATATCAAAAAAAACGGCGGAACCCCGGGGCAGTTTACGATCGTGTTCAGTTCATCGGTTCCCATCACAAATCCCGTTTATCCGGCAACCTACCGGGTCAGTTTTTTTACGTCCAAAACACGCACGCCCGTGATTCATTCTCCGCTGTATACCATTACATCATCATCTTCGAATATCCTCAGTCTGGGCGTAACCCCGAATCCCTCGGTTGAAACCCTGCCGGCAAGTTATACAGTGAGCTTTAACACCGGGTCGGGCGGCGCCCTGACCGCCTCCAGCACCATTACGCTTGCTTTTCCGCTCGCAACTACGATACCGGACGGGGCCCTGGCCGGTGTGACCGTAAACGGAACGCCGGCATCCGCGACCGCTCTTTCAGATACCGTGATTATCTACTGCCCGGTCGGTGTCGCAGCGGGCAATTCGGTCACCATCCAGTTCGGGATCGGAAGCGGCATTATCAACCCCACTTTCGGGACATACACGCTATGGGCCAGAACAAGCTCTGAAACCGCATGGGTGCCCTCGGCGGAATATTACATTACAACCTCCACTCAAATGTCCATCACGGCCGTTACCGTAACGCCGTCTACCGTTAATGCGACAGCGGGATATTCCCTGGAATTTTATACCAGCTCGACCGGCGCCATGACCGCTTATAACGATTCGATCATATTCGTTTTCTCCCAAAACACGTACATCCCCGATGAAATCACGGCGTCCCTCATCACCATCACCAGCGGCGGTTACAGCGACGCGGCCGGGGCAGTGATCATCCGGAACAAAAACAAAGCCGATGAAGACACGTTAATCCTGGTCGTACCGATCAATATCAGCAACTCGTCCTCGGTCGGCATCACCATATCCTCCGGCGCAGGAATCCTGAATCCCTCCGTTCTTGGCAATTACTATGTTTCGCTTAAAACCACCAAGGATACGACGCCCGTCAACTCAAGCGCGTATGCCATCACAAACTCGACTACCAAGGTTTCCTCAGCGTTCGTAACGCCGACACGGACCGCGATCAATGTCCGCTCCCCTTATCAATTTGAATTTAACCTGGGCGCCCAGGGAAGGCTTAAACCCGATGCCAGCACGATATCAATTGATTTCGACGACAGATATCTCCTGGACACCATACGGAGCAATTATGATTCCACATACATCTCAGTCGGGGGAGGATCGTATGTCTGGGTGGATACGGGTAATATCAATGCTACCAACACCACAAAGACGCTCCGGCTTACGGTACCGGCCAGTGTATATACAAATAACGGCGATAAAATCGTCCTGATATTGAAAAGAAAAATCGGCTCACAGCCTATCCTCAATCCGGGAATTGCCGGAAGTTACGTTGTCGATATTTTTACAAGCGTCGAAAGTACTCCGGTCACCTCGCAATCCTATTACATTGGCGGTACGGCCATAACCCTTAACAGCATCAGTTTATCCAGCTATGGAGTCAATCAGACGGTCCGGGATTCCTTCAGCATATCCGGCGCGCAAATGTTAAAATCCCCAGATAATGACTGGATATCCTTTGTTTTTCCAGATAGTACATTACTGACACCGTCAAGAATTACACCGACCAACACAAAAATAAACGGGGCGAATACAAAATCAGTTCAGGTTGCCCTGGCAACCCGAACGGTTACACTTTATGCGAACGCAAATGTAACGCCCACGTCGGTCGTATTTGTCGACTCCGGGGGCATCAGGAATCCTCCGGTTCCCAGCAGCACGTATTACAAAACAACCGTAAGGACCAGTTTAGATCTGCAGCCGGTCATATCCTCACCTTATGCAATCACGGGCAACAACACGTCGGTTACTGCTGTAACCGCAACGGCAAATCCTTCGGTCATAAACGCTTACAGTTCGGTTTATACCTTCAACATGAGGACAACCACCGTTGGGCGTCTGGTAGGCGGAACGCCGGCGGGTTCAAGTTACATTGATATCACATTCGGCTACAGAACGAGAATACCTTCCTTTATCACGCCGTCCAGCGTTAAGATCAGCGGACAGGCATGCGAAACGGTCAGTGTCCTGGCAAGCGGGGACAGCGGAAAAGTCAGGGTATATCTCCCGAACGGCCTTGTCATCGGGAATAGCACGACTTTCGCGGTTGTGTTTGATTCGTCAGCCCGGCTGGACAACCGGAATCCCGAGGGCACAAGCACTGTAAGTGTTAAAACCAGTTCTGATACTTTATCCGTTTCGGCCAATTACACGCTGACCCTGACACAGGCGTTATCCATTACCTCAGTTACGCCCACTCCCTCAACCGTAAATGCGAAAGCGGGCTATTCGGTTAAATTCACGACCGGTTCGTCCGGTGCGCTGGTCCAGGGTGACACTATTTACATTCTCTTCCCAAGTAACACCTATGTCCCGCCGACTTTAAGTAAAACCGACATTACAGTTAACGGACTAAATCCGTTATTCAACCCTGTTGTTGTAGGAGATTCATTAAAACTTACTGTCCCCCAGGCCGGGGGCATCGGTAACTTAACCAGCGTGACGGTTTTGATTAATTCTACGGGGGGATTGCTGAATCCCACTCTTGTGGCGTCAAATTATACAATTAAATTAAGAACTAAATCGGAACCGGTTTTGGTGACATCGCCGACTTACAGTATATCCGTAGCATCTTCAACCGTTACCCAAGCAGTTGTCACCGTTTTAGACCCAAGAACAAATGTCACGTCTCCCTATATTTTTGAATTTAATGTGGGAGAATTTGGACGGCTTATTCCGGGTTCTAGTACGATAACAATTAACCTTCCCCATTCAGATTACCTTGGAAGAATTAGTTTAATAAAATCGAATTATGACAGCACTTATATTACTGTTAATGGTACGACGACCGTTAAAGTGGATACAACTAATTTTTCGTTAGCTTCAAGAATTATAACCATTACGGTTCCTAGCTCTTTAATTATTTTGAATAATGCTCAGTTGAAGATAGACATAAGAAACAAAGGAGCTATTAATCCGATTACAAATCCAGTTAATCAACAAAGTTATATTGCGAACATAAAGACAAGTGTTGAAAATTCATATGTGGCTTCATACCCATATTCAATAACAAATACACCGGCTGTATCAGATATTCGGGTCATGGTTAATCCTGATACAGTTAACGCTCCCTCAAATGACACGATCCGGTTTACCCTTCATACTACTGGCAGTAATTTGGTTGCTAATAATAGCACTATAACTATTACTTTTCCAAACAATACATATATTCCACCTGTTATACCTGTATCTTCTGTTCAAATCGCCACTCAAGTAAATAATAACTTTGCAAATGCCTATGCTGTTTCAACCAACCCTAGTCAAAGAACCATTACCATTACAACGCCTAGCAATGCTAATAATGGCGATTCCGTTAGAGTTGCAATTCTGTCATCGGCTAATCTGCAAAATCCATCAATTTATGGGAACTATACGCTATTGATCAAAACTAATAAACAACCTGCTAATGGCACAAGTGAACCCTATACCCTGGTTCCCACTACAACAACCATCTCATTCGATTCTTTGACAATCATACCCAATTACCCGGGTTCAACCGGCCTGTACAAGTGGTATGTAAAAACAGGCACACGCGGTCGTCTGCTTTCCGGTTCGAGTACGATTACAATGATCTTTCCTTATGATGCGGTTTTTACACAGGGCGTCCCGGCTACTTCCAAAGTTACGATCAATTCAGTGAACCCCTCCAGTCTCTCATTGATTGAAGGATCAGGAACCAACCCGGATACACTGATCGCCACAGTACCGAATTCGGTCACAATCGGAAATCTGGCCAGCGTAACTGTCATTATTGATTCTTCTGCAGGCATACAGAATGTTTCATCTACGGCGTTTAAATCATATAAGATATATACCAGTGTGGAACCTTACGCGGACAGCATCGACGTTTCCCTTCCCGTAGTCCTCGCTTATTTCCGAACCGTACAGAACGACGAATCCGTAACCCTGAACTGGCGGACGGAAAGCGAGGTTGATAACGCGTACTGGCTTGTCCAGAAATCCGAAGCGGATGACCCAGACACCGAATTGTCATCGCTGAAATATTCAACGGTCTCGACGCTGAAGGGACAAGGCACGACCACTTCGGCCACTGATTATGTCTGGACGGATTCTGATATCCTGCCGGACCGAACCTATGTGTACCGCATCGTCGATATCGCCTATGACGGAACGATGACATATCACGAACCTCAGAAAGTCACTATCGCCGGACCGAAGAAATTTACCCTGTACCAGAATTACCCGAATCCCTTTAATCCGGCTACTTCCGTTAAATACCAGATTCCGTACGAATCGAAAGTCACCCTTACAATCTACAACGCTCTGGGGCAAAAAGTGACAGAACTTGTCGACCGGAACCAGACCCAGGGTTTCTATACCGTCAGATGGAACGGCAGAAATGACCGGCAGTCCGCAGTTGCGAGCGGTTTGTATATCTGCAGAATCAAGGCCAAACCGCTGAACGGGAAAAAAACCTGGACGGCCTCCAAAAGATGCTCCTTCTGAAATAAGCATACAGAATCCGGCTTTTCCAAAACCTCCTGATCCTCATCGGGAGGTTTTTCTGTTTTTATTCACGAATGGCCAAAACACCATTGCGATTGACCGCGCATACAGATATATTATTGATCAAATTCAGGATAAGCCATGCAGCAAAAAGAGAATCCATTTAAGTTAGTCAGTTCCTTCAGCCCCGGGGGCGATCAGAAAAAGGCCATCGAATTATTAGAGGACGGACTGAACAATGGGCTGAAACACCAGACCCTGCTGGGAGTGACCGGTTCAGGAAAGACATTCACGATGGCGAATTTGATAGCGGCGTATAACAAGCCTACACTGATCATTTCCCATAACAAAACCCTGGCCGCGCAGCTGTACGGCGAATTCAAACAGTTTTTTCCAGAAAACGCCGTGGAGTTTTTTATCAGTTATTACGATTATTACCAGCCGGAAGCCTACGTTCCCTCGACCGATACGTTCATTGAAAAAGATTCGTCGATCAACGATGAAATAGAAAAACTGCGGCTGAAGGCCACCAGTTCACTGCTGGAACGGCGCGACGTGATCATCATCGCTTCGGTAAGCTGCATCTACGGTATCGGTTCGCCGGAAGATTATAAAGACATGCTGCTGATCCTTGAAAAAGGCCAGATGATCCGCCGGCAGGTCATTCTGGAAAAACTCGTTGCAATCCAGTACAACCGGAATGACATTGATTTCAAGCGCGGCACCTTCCGCGTTCGCGGCGACATCGTGGACGTTTACCCGGCGTATGACGATTATGTCATCCGGATCGAACTATTCGGTGATGAAATTGACCAGATCAGTTACCTCGAACCCGTGACAAATAAAATCCAGGCCAAACCGCCGTCCACTATTATTTTTCCGGCGACTCATTTTGTGACGACCGAGCAGAAACTTCACCAGGCGATCCTGCGGATCCAGGCGGAGCTTGAGGAAAGACTGAATGTTCTCCGTCCCGCGGGAAAACTGCTGGAAGCCCAGCGGCTGGAGCAGCGCACAAAGTACGACATCGAGATGATGCTGGAACTGGGCTATTGCTCCGGCATCGAGAATTACTCACGCCATATCGCCGGCCGGAACGAGGGCGAACGGCCCGCGTGCCTGATCGATTTTTTCCCGAAGGATTATCTCCTGTTCATCGACGAATCCCACGCGACGCTTCCCCAGCTCCGCGCTATGTACAACGGCGACCGGGCCAGGAAAACCACGCTCGTCGAATACGGATTCCGACTGCCGTCGGCGCTGGATAACCGTCCGCTGAAATTTGAGGAATTCGAGTCGATGATCAACCGCGTGATTTTTGTGAGCGCGACGCCGGGCGCTTATGAACTCGAAAAATGCGGCGGGCTCGTCACCGAACAGATCATCCGTCCGACAGGATTGCTCGATCCCGAAATCGAAGTCAGGCCGGTGAAAAATCAAATTGATGACCTGATCCACGAAATTAGGGAACGGGTCCGGAACGAAGAACGCGTGCTGGTCACGACGCTGACCAAGCGCATGGCTGAAGACCTTACGGAATACCTCGCGAATCTAAAGATCCGCGTCCGGTATCTCCATTCTGAGATTGACGCGCTGGAACGTGTGAACATTCTCCGCGACCTGCGGCTGGCCCAGTTCGACGTGCTCGTCGGCATCAATCTTCTCCGGGAGGGACTGGACCTTCCGGAAGTATCCCTCGTGGCCATCCTCGACGCCGACAAGGAAGGATTCCTCCGAAGCGAGCGGTCACTCATGCAGACCGCGGGCCGCGCCGCACGTAATGTGAACGGAAAAGTCATCTTCTACGCCGACCAGATCACCGAATCCATGAAAACCGTCATCGAGGAAACCCTGCGCCGCCGCGAGATCCAGGTCCGGCACAACGAGAAATATCAGATTACCCCGAAAACCATCGTGAAATCGCGGGATGAGATTTTGCAGGCTACTTCAGTGGCGGACCATTATGTATACGAGACCGAACAGATGGAACTGGCTTTCGCGGCCGAACCAGTACCCGATTTCGGAGTCATGCTTTCCACAGAAGACAGACAAAACATGATCTGCGAACTTAAAAATAAAATGAAGGAAGCGGTCCGGAAACTGGAATTCGAAAAAGCGGCGGTTTTCCGGGACCAGATCGAAGCTCTCGAGAAAAAGGCATAAACCAGCAAGAATGGATTCAGAATGAAATACCGTATGAATATTCTTCGGCCCGTTTTACCTTTCATGATACTGGCTGCGGCGGCTGTTATTCAGGGCTGCGGACTGTGCGGAAGACCGGGAGACAGGGAACTGGCCGAATCCCATTTCCGGAAAGGCCTTGGGCTTGAAAAAGACAGCCTGTATTCGCTTGCGGAACAATCCTACAAAAAGGCCGTCGAAGCCGATCCGCAATTCCGGAACGCGCATTTTCAGCTCGGTAACCTTTATGATAAACTGGGTATCCTTCAGAAGGCGAAAGCCGCTTACGAACAGGCCATTCAGATCGATGAAAACGATGCGGAATCGTTTAATAATCTGGGAAACATTTACGGCCAGATGAACAACCTCCCGGAAGCCATGAATCATTACATGAAAGCAATTTCGATTCAGGACAGCCTGCCCTCCGCTCATTACAACCTGGGACAAAGTTATCTGCTGAAACAGGACTTTCAGAATGCGGAAAACCATTTGAAACTCGCGTATGACTATTCCTCGGGTGAAATGAAATACGCCGAATCCCTCGGCCTTTATTATATATCACAAAATAAATTGAACGAAGCTGTCGGGATTTTCACAGAATCAATATCCAAAAAAAAGGTAAAACCCTCTCTTTATTTGCATCTTTCAACGGCGTACCGGAAACTGAATCAGTTTGATAACGCGATCACCCATTTAGAGACTTACATATCCTTAATTCAGGGCCAGCAGGAAAAAACAATAGCGCTTCAGCGGCTAAGGGAATTACGGCGAGAAAGCCATGCTTACCGTTCTGCGGAACTTAGAAAAAAAGTTAGCAAGTCAGATAAAAATATCTTACATTAGAAAAATTTCAGTTTTATTGTAAATTTGCATTTACAATTCATTTTAAACGGTATTTATAGTTACCAGGCATGATTCGATGAAGACAGGTTCTCCGACCTACGAAACGGCGACGATAGAATCCGATCAGAAAATCATCCGGCGCATCAGACAAGGCGATGAAACAGCTCTGCTGGAAGTTTACGGTAACAATATCGCCATGGTCAGCAAGTTCATCCGGGACAACAGCGGATACCCCGAAGACGCCGAGGACATGCTGCAGGAAGCGCTGGTCATACTCTGGGAAAACGCGCAGAAAAAAGACTTTGACCTGACCTCCAAAATCAGCACTTATCTTTACTCCGTGGTCAGGAACCGGTGGCTGAGGGAAATCAACCGCCGGAAAGTCGGGAAGATCGGGAATATTGACGACTATGTGATAGTTGAAGAAAACAAGGACGCACTGAAAGATATTATCCATAAGGAAGAATACAAAGTCATACTGGAGTGCATCGATATGTTAGGCCCGACGTGCAAAAAAATCCTTTCGATGTTTTACCTCGAGGAACGGGGCATGGAGGAAATCGCTTACCATATGAAATTCAGCAATGCAGACGTCGCGAAAGCGAAAAAATGGCAATGCAAAAAAGAACTTGAACAATTAGTCAAACGCCAGTATAAATAAATCAAATGATACACTAAAGTTTTTACCATGCTGACCCCTGAAGAAAAAAAATGGATTGATGAAGGCGAGATCACCGAAAGGTACATCCTCGGACAACTGGATCCCGGCGATAAAAACCGCTTTGAACAGCTTCTGACTTCCGATGAGGAACTCCGCAACGAACTGGAATTCGAGGCGATGACCATCGCCGCCATCCGCCAGTACAGCCGAACCGAGCTGAAAAAACGAATCCGCGAATCGCTGAAACAGTCCCGGCCAGCACCCGCAATGACCATTCAGAAATCCGCAGGAACCGGACAAGCCTGGATGTACATCCGGGCCGCCGCAGTGATCCTTTTGTTCCTGGGCGGAATATGGCTTTTTTACCAGTGGATGTACGGGGACCAATCCCCCGCGCCCATCGGAGAGGACAAGGAAAAGAAACAGGAACCAGCCAAGGAAAAAATCCTTCTTCCGCCAAAACAGGAAACCATTTCTGAATACCGGGAACCCCCGAAGAAGGAAAAAATCCGCAAACAGGTACGCAACGGAAGATCCGAAGACAGCCGAAGACCGGCTGTCCTGTCCATGCCAGCGGATACCGCGCACAGCCGGTCGGTCCAGAAATTCGTCGCGGATCCGGCACTGTTCCCGAAACCTAATGAAGTCAAAACCACCATCGACCTCATCGACGAGACAAGGCAGGCTGAAATCAGGATCTTGTTTAAAAATCCGACAGACCTGAGCGCTGTGGACATTACAGTTCCCCATGAGGAACAAAACGAAACCCTCCAATGGTTTTATGTCCATTATGACAACACCGACCTGAATGTTTACCTGGACAATACCAAATACCTGAATGTTTTCAGGAGCGCCAAACTCATCCGGCAAAAAGAGACCCTCCTGATCCATCTCGAAAAAACATCGTATCAGGTCAGCCTCAAGGATGACGTGAAATTCAGGAAAGCGTTGCTGGTAAAGTAATTACACGGTCAGCTACTTTTAAAACCGGAATGTTCATGATTCCGGTTTTTTTATATACCAATCCAAAACATTGATTACGGAGGAAACACTGTTTGTCAATATGACAGCGAAGGACAAATCATAAGTAATTCCTGAGATACAATTCAGCTAAACAGCCTTCGGGGAATCGCATTCTGAAGCTTCATACTCTTCCCACCGGCGGGTGTGATGACGCGAGAAATTAAGCATCATCAGCGTGCTTAAAACCATAAGACCGAATCCGATCAGGAAGGTATAACTGATTCCCGCGGCGGAAATTAGATAAGCTCCCACAAACGGAGCGATCATTCCCCTTGCGCCGGTCAGCATCGTGTGAATGCCCATATATAAACCGACACGGTGTTTCGGCGCGAATTCCATGACGCAGATCTGCCAGCTGAGGTTCGCCCCGCTCATCGAAACGCCCTGGATCACGCTGGCGATGTAAATCAGATTCAGATTCGTCGCGAAGTAAAACAAAAGGACGCTTACGGTCGGAAGAATGTTCAGGATAAACCGGATTTTGATCACGCCGAACCGGTCAATCTGCCGTCCCCAGAACGGAAACGTAAGGAGCATAACCGCCTGCGGAATGACAACGACGGCGAGGACGGCCTCCTCGTAACCCGCGTTGATCCCGTATTTCAAGTCGGTGACATAAATCGTTTTAACGGGATCGATCATCAGTACGGCAAATCCGAAAATCGCCCAGTACAGCATAAACCGGGCGAACGGTTTATCGGTTTTCAGTACGCGCAGGGATTGTCGGATTGGATGTTCCGGCGAACCGTTGTTTCCGCCGAAGGAAACGACCTGAATTTTTCGGAAATGATTCACTCCCCAGAGGCCGACCAATCCAATAATGGGATACACATAGATATAATTGTCGCCGTCAAGTTCCAGCAGAAGACCGAATCCGTAGGATGCTGCGACAAACGCGATATTGTAGAACGTCCGCACGATGCCCATGATACGCCCTCGCGACTCGTTCGGATAATTCGTCCGGTAAATGCTGGTTATGACGGGCGTGTTCAGGGAATTCAGCGCGTACGCGAAACAAAGAACCACCGTAAAAATCCACGATGACGGCACAAGCCACATGACCAGGCCAGTCAGAATGAAAAGCCAGCGCGCTGTGGCGTCGGGATAATAGGCGTAATCCATCGTCCGCGATTGTCCGGCTTTGGAGGCGAGAAAAATGCTCAGCAAAAATCCGACGCTGACCGAACTGTGAACCAAAGCGACTTCAAAGTCGGACGACTGGAACGTTTTTTTCAGGATGATCCCCGCGACGCTCGCCGAACCCGCCAGAACAAACCCTTTGGATATGCCGTACCGCAAGTCCCGTTCGTATGTTGGCTTCACCGCGTCGGGCACGGAAAAATACCTGATGACCGGCCGAAAAATGGAAGGGAGTTTCATTCAGATTTTCTTATAAACCCTGAAGGTCTGCCCAACTCAATTTGAATTAAAAATTGAAAAAAATTTTTTTAACCTATCAAGCTCCAGACCTTTAGGGTTTATTATATCCGTTAAACTTTCGGGATTTTTCCCAGAACGTCCTCGCGTTTCAGGTTGACCGTTTTGCCGAGTTTCAGCGCCTTGACTCCGGACTCAATTTTCGAGCGGTCGCCGACAAGCACAATCACCGTGTTTTCGGGCTGAATATAATTCTGAACGGCGCGTTTCACATCGTCCATGGTCACGGCGAGTATGTTTTTCGTATAATCGTTGAAATAGGTGTCCGGCAGGCCGTAAAATATTTTATCGTCAATCATGGCGGCCATGTTCTGCACGCCCTCGAAATCGGCGGGATAACTCAGCGCGACATAATTTTTCGCCTTACTGAGATCGTCATCGGAGATCACGCTGATATTCGTAAGTTCCTTCATAATTTCTGTCAGCGCCTTGTCGGTCACTTCCGTCTGCACCGACGTGGAAACGGTGAACGCGCCTTTGCTCAGGAACATCCCGAACCGGGAAAACGCGCCGTACGTATAACCCTTTTGTTCGCGCAGATTATTGTTCAGCCGCGAGGTGAACGAACCTCCGAGAATCGTATTCATGACGGTGATCGCGTAGTAATCGGGATTACTGCGTTTGACGCCCACGCAGCCCACACGGATTTCGGTCTGGGCCGATCCGGGTTTGTCGACGATATAGATCGTCCTTCCTTTGGTGGGCTTCGCGTCATCGACGGGGCGGACATCCTTTTTGCCGGGTTTCCAGTCCCTGAACGCGGTTTCTAACTTCGATTTCAGATCATCTCTGCGAATATCGCCGGCGACAACCGCGTACGCGAGATCCGGCACAAAATACGCCGAATGAAACGCTTTGATGTCATTGACGGTCAGCGCTTTGATCGATGTTTCGTTGCCTGTGGAAGTGCGCCCGAACGGATGGTCTTTCCCGAACACAAACTGGCTGAACGCCGTGCCGGCAATGGCGCGCGGTTCGTCATGCGCCTGGACGAGCGAAACGATCAGTTCCTTTTTCCTGCGTTCCAGTTCTTTCTCCGGGAACAAGGGAGCTGTCAATATATCTTTTACTAACGCGAGCGCCGGATCAAATTTAGCGGACGGAGCGAATAAACTGATCCCGGAAGATTCCCGTCCGGCATAGACGGACAGGTTAATTCCCAGAAAATCAATTTCATCGGCGAGTTCCAGGGCGTCCCTTGTTCCGGCGCCCTCGGTCATCATTTTCGCGGTAAGGCTTGCAAGCCCCAGTTGTTTCGGCGTTTCGGCGGAACTGCCGGCTTTAAACGTCAGCGACATCTGGATCAGCGGCGCTTCCTTTTTTTCCAGAAAATAGACCGGGAGGCCGTTGTTCAGCGTAAAAACAGAGACCGCGGGAATATTCAGCGACGGAATCTCTCCGGCCGCCGGCGCCCTGGAACGATCGACTACCTGCGCAGATGCCCATGACCAGCCGATACAGACGATCAGCAAATATGAAAAGATTTTGACGGATTTCATTGGATGTTACTCCCGTTTATATTATTTGACCGATAATTCTTTTTTTCCTTTGGGCACAATGCTCAGGATCAGCCGTTTGCCCGGATTCAGGTATGAGACAGCCATGGTCTGTATATCGCCGGTATCCAGGGCTTTATAGCGCCCCAGGTCCTCGTTCGCCCAGTCGGGATTGCCGGTAAAAGTTTCGTACATGTTGATTACGTCCGCTTTATACAGGATGAACTGGAATGCGTTCAGAAACTGTGTTTCGTACTGGTTAAGCGCTCTCTGCAGTTCGCGTTCGGTGATCCCGCTTTCGTGGATTTTTTTAATTTCCTCATCGACGGCGTTTTTCAGTTCCTGCAGGGTATGCCCGGGCCGCGCCGTCGCAATGATCATGAATTTGGAGCCGAGCGTATTCGATTCCTGGTACGCAGTAACGTCCTGCGCGATCTGCAGGTCGTACACCAGACGTTTGTATAGCCTTGAATTTTTTCCTTTCGCGAGGACATTGGCGAGAACGTCCAGCTCGGCGTCGCCGGGCTCGTAACGGGCGGGCGTCGGGTAAGCGATGTAAACCCGCGGCAATTGCACGTTGTCTTCCAGAACCTCGCAGATCTCCCCTGTTAAATCAAACGCGGCGGCTTTAGGGTTTTTGCCTTTGTTACCTCTCTGTACGTCGGAAAACCAGTATTCGGTTTTTTTTCGTGTTTCACCCGGATCGATATCACCCGCAATCACCAGTGTCGCGTTATTCGGCAGATAATAATTTTTACAGAAATCCACGACATCGTCATAGGAAGCGGCGGAAAGATCGTCCATTGATCCGATCACCGACCATGAATACGGATGATCGGACGGATAAAAATGTTTCAGGATGGTTTCTTCTGCGAGCCCGTACGGCCGGTTTTCATAGGATTGCCGCCGCTCGTTTTTTACGACGTCACGCTGACCGTTGACTTTATCTTCCGACATGGCGGCTGCGAGAAAACCCATGCGGTCGGACTCGAGAAAAAGCGCGAGATCAAGCGCATTCCTCGGTACGGTAATATAATAATTAGTCCGGTCCTCATTAGTAGAGCCATTGTTATTCCCCCCCACTGCTTCCAGCAGGTTATCGTAGTCGCCTTCGGCGACGTTTTTCGAACCTTCGAACATCAGGTGCTCGAACAGGTGCGCAAATCCGGTGCGGCCTTTTTTCTCATAGGAGGAACCGACATGATACCATACGTTCACGGCGACCATCGGCGTGGTATGATCCTCATGAAGAATCACTTTCAGGCCGTTCGGCAGTTCAAATCGGGTATGCGGAAGTTTCAGCCGGCTTTCCTGCGCATAAACACCTGCGGCGATGAACAGGAATCCGAACCATAAGTATCTTTTCATAAAGGTCTCCTTAATAAAGAATGTTCCGGAGAATGTATCATAATTCAGTCACTTAATCAACTGCAGTTTGAAAGTAAAAAATCGGAAAACCGACATGTAGCCGTATGGTATAGATTGCTATACTTAGGCCGAGAAAATGCGGAATACAATACGTAAAAACTTCTTGAAAAAGTTTAACGTTTTTTTCAGGATAATTATGATTTAATCCAGTTGATTTTATCCCGTCTCTTTAATTATATTCATTTATGAAATTGATTGCTTACCTTTTTACCATGCTCACGGTATCCGTGCCGGTTTTCCCGCAACAGAAAGCCGACAGCTTGCTCCTGCTTTTCGATTCCCATATTACAGAGGGCCATTTCGCGGAAACCGACATGGACCTTTACCGGTTGCGCCTTGACGTGCAGTCCTTAAAACCCGTAAAGGCCATTGAGTATTTGCGAAAGGCTCAGGAAATCGCGGAACAACATGATCAGCCCTATCTCCTCGGCCGCTGTTATTCGATTCTGGGCAATCTGTACTATGATCAGGAATTGTATTTTCAGGCGCTGGATTACCAGATCAAATGCTATCAGTTGTACAGGGATAATGGCCTGGACGATTCCTTGGGTTATGTTTTCATCGATATCGGTAATGTGTATTACGCACAGGCTTTGTATGAATTGCCCGAACAATATTATCGGAAATCCGCACTCACATTTGAGAAACTGAACAATCAATGGGGATTGTCCGTAGCGTTTAATAACATCGCGCTGGTCAATCAGCGGAAGGAACGATGGGACACCGCGTCGTATTATTTTCATGAGGCGCTGCGTGTCCGCGAGGAAATGAATAATCCTTATTTGATCGCGCATTCATACAATTATCTTGGCAATTTGTATCGGCTGCAAAAACAGTATACCCGGGCCGAAGAGTTCCTGCTCATGGGCGAAAAAAAAGCCCGTGAAGCCCTGCGGCAGCCGTGGAATCCGTTTGAACAGGCGAATATCATGGATATTCTGGCGGGAATTCAGAACTCTGTCGGTCTGGTTAACAGCGAGCAAGGAGATTACGATGCGGCCTTACAATATTATCGCTACGCCATAAACAGTTACGGAAACAATATTAAAAATATCGGCAGTATCATTAACATCCATCTGACGATCGGTGAGATATATCGTACAACAAAAGACTGGACGAACGCTGAAATTTTCGCCCGGAAGGCGCTGGATCTGTCAGAATCCAATCACCGCACCGAAACCAAGCTCAAAGCGTTATTATTGTTGTCCGGCATCATGAATGACCGTAACAAAAAGCCCGAAGCGCTAGCTTTTCTGCAGGCCTACGCAGAATTGGAACGACAGATTTCAGATTCATACCGGTTATCCAAAATTACCGATTTTCAATCCATTCTGAACGATTATGAAAACCAGATTCAATTAAAGCAAACCGAACAATCTCTGAAACAAAAAGATATTGAGAATTTAATTTTACTCGCGGCACTCCTTTCTATGTTCGTGTTCGGATTTGTTCTCTACCGTTTTTACCGCATCAAAGTCAAAACCGGCCGTGAACTGGAAGAAAAAAACAAACGCATCAGCGAACAGTCACGGAAGCTAGAAAAAGAAATCGAAGAACGCAAAGAGGCCGAAGCGGAGGTGCGGAAATTAGCCGCCGCCGTCGAACAAAGCGCGAATACGGTCGTCATAACGGATGTTCACGGAACAATTGAGTATGTCAATCCTCGGTTTACTCAGGTTACAGGTTACAGCGCACAGGAAGCCCTCGGACAGAATCCCCGGATTCTGAAAAGCCGTTTAAAAAAACCCGAGGAATACAGTGAACTGTGGCAGACGATCCTGGCGGGCAAAGTCTGGAGCGGCTTGTTCCTGAACCGCAAAAAAAACGGAACGGAATACTGGGAAGAGGCCACCATCACGCCGGTAAAAAACGACGAAGGATCGATTGAGCATTTTATCGCGGTCAAACAGGACGTCACCGAACGGAACCGGATACTCCAGGAGTTAAAGGAAAGTGAAAGCCGTTACCGTGATCTTTTCGAAAACAGCCCGGGCCTGATATGCATTCATGACCCCGACGGGGTACTGATGGCCGTCAACCCGGCCGTTACAAAGGCATTAGGCCAAAGCAAAGACGATCTAATCGGAAAGAACCTCCGGGACCTGATCACACCCTCATACCGGGAACGGTTTCCGCTGTATCTGGAACAGATCCGGAAAAGTAAGAAACATTCCGGGGAACTGCATCTTCGGTCCGCGGACCACAAACAGCTTATCTGGTTATATAATAATGTTCTGATCGATGACACCATACACGCACCCTATGTCCTGGGGCACGCGCAGGATATCACCGCCCTTAAAAAACTGGAGGACGAACTGGCCGTCAGCGAGCACAACTACCGTTCCCTTGTCGAAAACGTGGCGGAAGGTATCGGCAAAGTCGATGCTCATGAAAACTTCCTTTTTGTGAATGAGGCGGTATGCCGGATACTCGGATATTCCAAACAGGAAATGATCGGCACAAATCTGAAGGACTTTATGACGGCCGATGAATTTGAAAAAGTAAAACAGCTCAGCGCCCGGCGGCGTGAGGGAAGAACGGACCGGTACGAACTGGCCATGACGCACAGGGACGGATCCATGCGAGCCATCAGTGTCACGGCTACTCCCGTATTTGATGAAAACGGCGCTTATACAGGGGCTTTCGGTATTTTTCAGGACATCACCGAACTGAAAAAATATGAAAAAGCCCTGAAAGAAAGTCAGGAGCGTTACCGCGTGCTGTACACCCAGATGCGTGACGGTTTATACCGGACGACGCCCGACGGTAAATTCATTGACGCCAACCCGGCCTATGTCCGTATGTACGGTTATGAAAGCATAGATGATATGAGAAATCTCGACATCATCCGGGACATGTATTTCTCGGCCGACGATCGCGATGAGGTCAACCGTCTGTCCAGGCAGGGAAAACTGACCACGTTCCGCCAGAAGAAAAAGGACGGCAGCGAGATGTGGGTCGAGGACAGCGGTTATTTTATACGCAGTGATAAAGGAGAAATTATTTTTCATGAAGGAATTATCCGGGACGTCACCCAGAGGGTTAAAGCGGAAGAAGCTCTCCAGGAGAGTGAGAACCGTCACCGCCAGCTGATCGAAAACATCAACGACGTATTGTTTTCCCTAAACGCCCAGGGGCTGATCACTTTCATTTCCAAAGCCATGCTGGCCGTATCGGGATATAGAAACACCGACCTTCTCGGCCATCCGTTCAAGCTTTTTGTTCATCCCGGAGACCTGCAGAAGGCCGACGACCATTTCCGGAAAGTACTCAGCGGCACGCCGGATGAAACAGAACTGAGAGTTTTTAAAAAGAATAACGAACCTTTCTGGATCAGCGTTTCCAGCAGTCCCAATCTGCAGGACGGAAAAGTCACCGGTATCCAGGGCATGCTGTCCGATATCTCCGCCCGTAAACTTGCCGAGGACATTAAAAACAGGAATGAAATCCGCCTGAACTCCCTTTTGGAACTGTCTCTGCATACGTTTGACATGAATGAATCCGAAATAATTCAAAACGCGCTGGAAAAGGCTGAATTATTGACATACAGCCGGATCGGATATTGCCATTTCATTAATGAAGATCAACAAAGCATTGAATTAGTTACTTGGTCGACCGGAACACTGAAAGCCTGCACCGCGGTTCATGAAAAACACTATCCGCTATCCCAGGCGGGCGTGTGGGCCGATTGCGTGCGTCAGCGCCAGCCGGTGATCCATAACGATTACCCCAATTTGAAAGAGAAAAAAGGCCTGCCGACGGGACACACCGAATTGATACGTCACCTGAGCGTTCCAGTGATAGAAGGGAAACAAACCAAACTCATCATGGGCGTCGGCAATAAAGAGACCGATTATGATGATATTGATGTACGGCAGCTTCAGCTCATCGCAAATGAAACCTGGAAATTAGTGCGCCGCAAACGGCTGGAAATCGAAAGGGAAAAAATCATCCGTGAACTTCAGGAAGCGCTTTCCAAAGTCAAAACGCTCAGCGGCCTGCTCCCTATCTGCGCGTCGTGCAAGAAAATCCGCGATGATAAAGGTTACTGGCACCAGATCGAGAATTACATCGCGTCCCATTCCGACGCTGACTTCAGCCACAGCATCTGCAAAGAATGCCAGGTAAAGCTTTACCCGGAATTATTTAAGGAAGAAAAAATATAATGGCTATCCAAATTGACCACGCCAAATGCTGCTATGCAAACGGAACCTGCAGCTGTGTTCCGGCATCCGGCGAAACAAACGATAATCTCCTGAAAACACACTCATCGAAGAAATGCTGCGTGGAAACCTGTCCGGTCGGTGCGTTAACCCGTAACGGCCGTATTGTCGTGAACGCTGATCTTTGCACAGACTGCGGAGAGTGTATTCAAATATGCTGCAGCGGCGCGATATCCATGAAATAATTTTTTTGATTTGAGCTTGTTATTAAGAAGTTATGTTTGTATTTTTGCTAAACAGAATATTCCAACCATAACCGACCGGGAGATATTTATGAAACGAATTCTTTTCCTGACAGCCTTCCTTGCGGTCTGGGCCATAGCATCGTGCGGTTCAAAAGCACCTTCCAAGGAAGATCTTGATCACCAGGCCGCCGTGAGGATCGATTCCACAGCTAACGACCTCAACAAATCCACCGAGCATCTTCAGAAAGTTACCGAAGATGCTGAAAAAGCAGTGGATCAGCTTCTCAAAGACATTTAACCTGGAGACGGCCATGAAAAAACTCACCTTATTATTGATTGTGTTCGTCTTCGGTTTATCCGGATTATCTTTTTCCCAGAGCGACAAAGGTAAAGCCATGAAAGAGGAAAAAGGCGCTAAAGGCAAGGGAATGAAAGAAGAACACGCAAAAAAGGATTCGGACAAAAAAGACGATCAAAAGAATGAAAAGAAAGAAGGAAAAGAAGAAGACAAAGCCGGAAAAAAGGACGACCAGAAAGGACATGCCTACGGAACGGATAAAGAAGGCATGACCGGTAAGGAATTCGGCAAAATGCGGTCAGAGGATGCAAAAAATAAACTGAAAAAACAAGTCGCTGATTCCAAAGGACAATTAGCCGCATCGGAAAAGAAAATCGCCGATATGAAGGAAAAAGTCAAAAAAGCGAAAGAAAATCTCGAGAAGAAAAAGAAATCCGGCCAGCTCAAAGGCGACAAGCTGAAAGAAAAGGAAGCAATGGTTCAGGAGGCGGAAGAACTGGTTGATGTGCTCGAACAAAGTGTAAAAGGAGTAAAGGCGCTCGTGGATGACCAGAAACTGGAATGACGCTATTATTGTTTCAGGCAGGCAAAGGTTTCCGGGTTAACCGGGAACCTTTTTTATTCTCTTGCTTGTATATTTGACCCGCTTTGTTATATTGTTGCTGAACACAATCACATGATCCCGGAAACAAACCATGGCCGATAACAAAATCATTTTCTCGATGGTGGGCGTCGGAAAAATCCACAAGCCCAATAAACAGGTTTTAAAAGATATTTATTTGTCGTTTTACTACGGCGCGAAGATCGGCGTGCTCGGCCTGAACGGCGCTGGTAAAAGTACGCTGTTACGGATCATTGCCGGAGTCGATCAGCAGTACATCGGTCAAGTGACTGCGCAGAAAGGAATCACATTCGGTTATCTTCCCCAGGAACCGGAATTGGACAATACTAAAACGGTTAAAGACATCGTCGAAGAAGGCGTACAGGACACGGTGAATTTACTGCGTGAATACGAGACGGTTTCGAACGCGATGGCCGATCCCGACGCGGATTTCGACAAGCTCATGGACAAGCAGGGCAAACTTCAGGAAAAAATCGAACAGATGAACGCGTGGGACCTCGACAGCAAACTCGAACAGGCGATGGACGCGCTCCGCTGTCCGGAAGGATCGACTTCGGTTAAAGTTCTTTCCGGCGGGGAACGGCGCCGCGTGGCTTTGTGCCGCCTTCTTCTGCAGGAACCGGACGTGCTTCTGCTCGACGAACCCACCAATCATCTCGACGCGGAATCCGTGGGCTGGCTGGAACTGCATCTTGCGCAGTACAAGGGCACCGTCATCGCCGTGACGCACGACCGCTATTTTCTCGACAACGTCGCGGGATGGATACTCGAACTCGACCGCGGTGAAGGCATTCCGTTTGAAGGCAATTATTCGTCATGGCTTGAGCAGAAGCACCAGCGGCTGGCCGTCGAGGAGAAACAGGAATCCAAACGCCAGAAAGCGCTCGCTGAGGAACTCGAATGGGTCCGCATGAATCCCAAAGGCCGTCATGCGAAAAGCAAAGCGCGTATCGCCGCATACGAAAAAATGGTCAATGAGCAGCAGGACAAGCGTAACGAGGAACTTGAAATTTTCATCCCGCCCGGCCCGCGGCTCGGCAACCTGGTGATCGAGGCGCAGAATATTTCCAAGGGATTCGGAGACAATCTGCTGATCGAAGATATGAACTTCTCGCTTCCTCCGGGAGGAATCATCGGCGTGATCGGCCCGAACGGCGCAGGAAAAACCACGCTGTTCAAAATGATCACCGGACAGGAAAAACCCGACGGTGGAACGATACGTATCGGCGAAACAGTCAGGCTCGGATACGTTGACCAGAACCGCCCGCTCGATCCGGATAAATCCATCTGGGAGGAAATCTCCGGCGGCGAAGACCTGATCATGCTGGGCAACCGCGAAGTCAATTCCCGCGCGTACGTGGCGCGATTCAATTTCAGCGGACAGGACCAGCAGAAAAAAACGAATATGATCTCCGGCGGCGAGCGCAACCGCGTGCATTTGGCAAAAATGATGAAAGAAGGAACAAACGTGCTTCTGCTCGACGAGCCCACTAACGACCTTGATGTCAATACATTACGTGCGCTGGAAGAAGCTCTGCAGGAATTTGCCGGCTGCGCCGTAGTGATTTCCCACGACCGCTGGTTTCTCGACCGCGTGGCAACGCATGTCCTCGCGTTCGAGGGCGACAGCAAAGTGTACTGGTTCGACGGTAACTACACGCAATATGAGGAAAACCGCAAACAGAGGCTTGGTATCGAAGCCGACCGGCCGCACAGAATAAGATATAAAAAACTGATACGCGGATAAATACCACAGAACACTGATCATTCGGATAAACGCGGATTTACACGGAAATTAAAAAGCACTGAATTACATCCGTGACAATCCGTCCATTCCTTGTAAATCCGTGTTCCATCACATAGAACACGGATGACACGGATTCGTAGGGATAAAAATCAATTATTAATAATTTGGCATAAATATTTGAATCTTAGAAAAAAAATTGTATATTTTAACCGTTTCGGACTGCCTGCCTTCAGGCAATCTCTTTGTCATATAATTTTTCTGATCACCCCTGCAAGTGTTATACGCTATAATAATATTAATATTTTTTCACTTAACCAAAGGATTCCGCTCTGAATATTTTTTTAACTTATCTATTACTCACAACTTATTGACTGAAGAGGATCTATGGCAAACAACATGGCAACGGTAGTGCGTGATGTTGTCGGTACTTACAAGAAAGACGCTACCCGGCTTCTGGATGTTGTACGGGATGTACAAAAACAGCTGGGTTGTGTGACCGATGAAACGATCGGTCAGATTGCTAAGGAGATGAACGTCTCGCGCGTGGATGTGGACGGAGTGGTAACGTTTTATCACTTCTTCTCCAAGACGCCGGTGGGAAAAAACACCGTGTATCTGAATAACAGCATTACTTCGGTTATGAACGGCATGAAAGCGGTCGCCAAGGCGTTTGAAGACGCGGCCGGCTGCAAATTCGGACAGGTTACTTCCGACGGGAACATCGGTTTGTTCTATACCTCCTGCATCGGCATGAACGACCAGGAACCCGCGGCAATCGTCAACGAAGTCGTTTTCACAAAATTGACATCCGACAAGGCCAAAGAAATCATCACCGCGCTGAAATCGGGCAAAGCGGTCAAAGACCTGGTCAAGCAGTACGGCGACGGGAAGAATCAGAACGACCTGATAAAGGCGATGGTCGACAATCACATTCAGAAATCCGGCTCGGTTGTCCTGGCCGATTTTGAAACGGGTTCCGGACTGAAAAAGACCGTTTCGATGGGCCCGGAGGATGTAATCAAGGAAATCCGCGAATCCAATCTGCGCGGACGCGGCGGCGCGGGATTTCCGACCGGCATGAAATGGGATTTTTGCCGTAAGGCCCAGGGCGCAAACCATTACGTCGTCTGCAATGCCGATGAAGGCGAACCCGGCACGTTCAAGGACCGGGTCATCATCACCGAAAAGCCCGAACTGCTGTTTGAAGGCATGGCGATTGCCGGATACGCCGTCGGCGCCGAAGAAGGCATTCTCTACCTCCGCGCAGAATATATGTACCTGAAAAATTATTTAGAAAATGTTCTCGAAGGACTGCGCAAGAAAAATGTTATCGGTAAGAACGCCGGCGGAAAATCGGGATTCAATTTTGACATCCGAATCCAGATGGGCGCGGGCGCGTATATCTGCGGCGAGGAATCGGCGCTGATCGAATCCGCCGAGGGCAAACGCGGCGAACCGAGAAACCGTCCTCCGTATCCCGTTACCAAAGGGTATCAGGACCAGCCGACAACCGTAAACAACGTCGAAACGTACTGCGCCGTCGCCCGGATCATGACGCAGGGCGCCGCATGGTTCAAGGCAATCGGAACGGAAAAATCGTCCGGCACACGCCTGCTGAGCATCTCCGGCGACTGTAAAAAACCGGGCATCTATGAAGTCGAGTTCGGCACGACGATGCAGAAAATACTGGAAATGTGCGAAGGGACGGGCGCAAAGGCCCTTCAGGTCGGCGGTCCGTCGGGTTCGCTGATCAACAGCTCCGATTTCAACCGCATCCTCGGCCACGAAGACCTCGCCACCGGCGGCTCGTTCATCGTATTCGGCCCGAACCGCGATATCCTCGAAGTCGTGCACAATTTCATGGAATTCTTCGTCGAGGAATCCTGCGGATTCTGCACCCCGTGCCGCGCAGGCAACGTATTGCTCCTGCACAAACTCAACAAAATCCTTGAAGGACACGGCACCACGTCCGACCTGAAGGAAATGGAAGAATGGAGCAAGATCATCAAGACGATGAGTCGCTGCGGTCTCGGCCAGACCTCTCCGAATCCGGTTCTCGGTTCGCTGAACAAATTCCGTGAACTGTATGAAGCGAAGATCAACAAAGGCGCGGAATACCTGACCGGATTCAACCTGGCCGCCGCCGTTGAAGCTTCCTGCAAAGCCGCGAACCGCAAACCCAACTTACATCATGAGGAATAATACCATGAAGGAAATCACATTTAAAATAGACGGCAAAGTCATTAAAGCCAAGGAGGGACAGACGATCCTCGAGGCCGCGAAAGCCAGCGGCGTCTACATTCCCTGGTTATGTTACTTTGAAGGCGTGAAACCCGCCGGTTCCTGCCGCGTGTGCACCGTGAAAGTCAACGGCATGGCGCAGGCCGCCTGCACGACACCTGTGACCGAAGGCGCCGAAGTCGACAACAGCAGTCCCGAACTCGAGGACATGCGCAAAGCCCTGATCGAAATGCTCTTCGTCGAAGGCAACCATTTCTGCCCGTCGTGCGAAAAAAGCGGCAACTGCGAACTCCAGGCGCTGGGTTACAAATACCTGATGATGGTGCCGCGTTTTCCCTACCTGTGGCAGATGCGCGAAATCGACGCCACCGCGCCGAAGATTTATCTCGAGCGCAACCGCTGCGTGCAGTGCTTCCGCTGCGTTAACGGCATTACGACATCCGACGGCAAAAAGATCTTCGGCATGATTCACCGCGGGGAACGCGACGTCGTCACCATCGATCCGGAACTCGCCGCGAAGATGTCCGACGAACAGGCGCTGGAAGCGATGAACCTCTGCCCGGTCGGCGCGATCATCAAAAAAGAAATCGGGTTCAAGACGCCGTACGGACAGCGTAAATTCGATAATCAGCCCATTGGCAGCGACATCAAGTAATTTTAAACTTTTGGAGATAACCATGGCAAAACCAGTAGTTGCAACGGCGTCCCTGGCAGGTTGTTTCGGCTGCCACATGTCGATCCTCGACATCGACGACCGGATTTTAAAACTGATTGATCTGGTGGAATTCAACAAATCCCCCATTGATGATATCAAGAAATTCACGAAACAGTGCGATATCGGCCTGATTGAAGGCGGATGCTGCAACAGCGAGAATGTGGAAAACCTGCGCGAGTTCCGCAAACACTGCAAAATTCTCATTTCCGTCGGCGAATGCGCTATCATGGGCGGTCTGCCCGCGGCGCGCAACGGCATCCCGGTCGAGGACTGCCTGCGCGAAGCCTATCTGGAAGGTCCGACGCTCGGCGATAAGGAAGACCGCGTCATCCCGAACGACGACGAACTGCCGATGATTCTGGACCGCGTCTATCCCTGTCACGAAATCGTCAAAATCGATTATTTCCTCCCGGGCTGCCCGCCAACCGCCGACCTGATCTGGAACGCACTGGTGTGCCTGCTCGAAGGAAAACCGATCGAGTCACCCTATCCAACCTTCAAATACGATTAAAGGAGATCAATATGGCACGCAAAATCACCATAGAGCCTGTCACCCGCGTTGAGGGTCACGGCAAGGTGACCATCCAATTAGATGATTCGGGCAACGTGTCCCAGACACGCCTGCATATCGTGGAATTCCGCGGATTCGAGCGTTTCGTGCAGGGCCGTCCATACTGGGAAGCGCCGGTGTTCGTCCAGCGCCTCTGCGGAATCTGCCCGGTTAGTCACCATCTCGCCGCCGCGAAAGCGACGGACGATATCGTCGGCGTCCGCTCCGAAAACCTGAGCCCGACTGCCGATAAAATGCGCCGGCTGATGCATCACGGACAGATGTTCCAGTCGCACGCGCTGCACTTCTTCCACCTCTGCGCTGCCGATCTGCTGCTCGGCATCGACGCCGATCCGGCCATCCGTAACGTCATCGGAGTGGCGATCAAGCATCCCGATCTCGCCGTTCAGGGCGTGATGATGCGCAAGTACGGACAGGAAGTGATCAAAGTCACCGCCGGCAAGAAAATCCACGGCACCGGAGCGATCCCCGGCGGCATCAACAAATGCCTGACCGTTGCGGAACGCGATTCGCTGATCAGGGGATTCGATGGCATGCCCGGACTGGACAAGATGGTCGAATGGGCGCAGGGCGCCGTGAACCTGTTCAAGGAATATCACAAAACCCATGCCGACATGCTCGATAATTTCGCCGTTTTCCCTTCCAATCACCTGAGTTTGGTCCGAAAGGACGGAGCGCTCGACCTGTATCACGGCGTGATGCGCGCCGTGGATACCGACGGAAAGAAAATCCTGAACGACGTGGATTATCATGACTACCTGCACCATATCGCCGAACAAACCAAGACATGGTCGTACATGAAGTTCCCGTACCTGAAATCTTTGGGTAAGGAAAAGGGATGGTACACCGTTGGTCCGCTAGGCCGTCTGAACGTCTGCGACTTCATTCCCACTCCGCTCGCGCAGAAGGAATTCGAGATTTACCGCGCATACACCAAAGGCAAACCGCACAATCAGTCCATGCACATGCACTGGGCGCGCCTGATCGAACTTCTGCATTCCATCGAAGTCATCAAGGACCTTCTCAACGATCCGGATATCCTCAAGGATAACGAACTGACCCGCAAGGGCAAGAAACAGTCCGAAGGAATCGGCCTGATCGAGGCGCCGCGCGGAACGCTGTTCCATCACTACCGCGTGAACGAGCACGACCAGATCACCATGGCGAACCTCATCGTTTCCACGACCAACAACAACGAACCGATGAACCGCGCCGTAAACACCGTCGCCGTCAAGCAGATGGGCGGTCAGAAGGAAATCACCGAGCCGATGATGAACGCCGTGGAAGTCGCCATCCGCGCGTACGATCCCTGCCTGAGCTGCGCCACGCACGCTTACGGCAAAATGCCGCTCGAATTCAAACTGAAAGACGCGGACGGTAACGTCATCCAGGTCAAACGCAAATAATGAACGGCCGCTTATGACCAATCAACCCGGGTTGTTCCTGCAGCCCGGGTAATTTTTTATCGGTATCATATAATAACGTTCGGAACAACAGGGCGCAGCGTTCAAAAGTTCATACATTGTCATGATCAAAAAACCAAATTTCCTTATCATCGGTTCCGCATTCCGGAATGTTGGAAAAACCGAATTAGCCTGCCGGATCATCCGGAAATATGCGGGAGAATTCAAAATCGTCGGTCTGAAAATTTCTGCAGTCACGATTCTGAAAGCGTCTTCGGATTCGAGCGACCTTCATGATTATTCCGGTGATTATGAAATCACTGAAGAAACTGATGAACTTTCCGGAAAAGATACGGCCCGAATGCTTAAAGCCGGCGCGCGGAAAGCATACCGGTTGAAAACCGTCCATGCGCAAATGGAAAAAGTTATAAACGTCGTTTTAAAACAGATACCCGATGAGGCGCTTGTCGTATGCGAATCAACGTCAGTTCGGGATTTCATAGAGCCATCGGTATTTCTTCTGATAACGGATAATAACCTTTCTTCGGTTAAGCCGAGTTATGTACGACTTTTCAGTCTGGCCGATCGGGTCATTGTTTTTGATCAGTCGGGCTGGGATTTTTCACCGGATCAGATTATCGCTGAAAAAAACCGATGGAAACTTTCCGGTGAATAACCGGTCATTCTCCCGCACTTATCAATTTTATTGATTGATTATTGAAAATTTCATGAGTATAATACTCCGCTATTTTAATGTTTGAGGACGGATCAGTCCCAACGGCATTACGGAAACACAACCCATCATTAATCGAAGGATGAAACCATGAAAAATCCTTTACAGTACATTGTTTTGACGCTTTTTTTTATTCCAGCTATACTGAACGGACAGGATGAGGCGAAAGATTTCGGGATCAAATTTAACGGATTTATCAAAAATGATTTTTTCTATGACAGTCGCCAGAACGTTACGATCCGTGAGGGACATTTTCTGCTTTATCCGGCGAGCGAATCATTCGATGCAAACAATAAAGACCTGAATGCCGTTGGGAATTTTAATTTTCTATCCATTCAGACCCGTTTGACCGGTTCTATAACGGCCCCCGACGCGTTCGGAGCAAAGGTCAGCGGTATCGTTGAAGCGGATTTTTTCGGAAATGAAAACGCAAATTTCGTGGATAATAACGGCTTCCGCCTGCGTCACGCGGTTGCGAAACTTAATTGGACATCTACCGAACTGCTGTTCGGGCAGTTCTGGCACCCGATGTTCGTTCCGGCCTGTTTTTCGGAAGTGATTTCATTCAACACCGGCGCGCCGATGCAGCCGTTCTCGCGCAATCCGCAAATCCGTATTACGCAGAAAATCAACTCCTTCCGCCTGATCGGCGCGGTTTCCGCCCAGCGCGATTTCACAAGTCCCGGTGGTTCGACGGCGCTGAGAAATTCTCCCATTCCGGATTTGCACGCACAGTTCCAGTACGAAACGAAAAACCAGGAAACTAAAAGAGAATTCTTTGCCGGCGCCGGGATCGGGTATAAAGCGATTCAACCTTTGACCCAAACAGAAAAAGGCGCAAGTAAATACAAAACGGATGCAACCGTCGGCGGTATGTCGGCGACGGCTTATATGAAAATGAAAATATCCGATTATACGTTCAAGTTCCAGGGCGTTTACGGACAGAATGTATTTGATCTGACCATGCTTGGAGGTTACGGTGTCAAATCAATCAGCGACACTCTGAAAAATTCCGTGACGTACACACCGTTCAACACGTTATCGCTCTGGACGGAGGGAATCTGGAACACGGGCCGCTGGCAGTTCGCTTTGTGGGCGGGGTATACCAAGAATCTCGGTGCAGGCGATTCGGTCGCATATTATTCCAATAAAGTCAGCGGTACAGACGCGACGATACGCGGAATTGACATCAAAAACATCTGGCGTATTTCACCACGGGTTGTTGTAACGGCCGGAAAAATCAGTTTTGCCGTGGAAACCGAATACACGACCGCCGCTTATGCGCGGAAGGACATAAACGGGAAATTGTACCGTAACAGCAAAGGCGAAATCACTTCTTCGAAAAACATCTCCAATTTACGCGCGCTGTTCTCGACGATTTTACGGTTCTGAGAAAACGGTCTGACAGTCATGATGGATCAATCCAGGGAGAAACATATTTGAAAATTCTTTTATACGCATACGGCAACCCCGGCCGGCAGGATGACGGACTGGGCGACGCGCTGGCACAGATGATCGAAAAGGAAAACCTGCCCGGCATAACTATCGACAGCAATTACCAGCTGAACATTGAAGACGCGGCTTTAGTTGCCGAATATGACACGGCCATTTTTGCTGACGCTTCCGTGAACTGCACCGAACCGTTTGAGTTTTCGTCTATAGCACCATCGAAAGAAATCGCGTTCACGACGCACGCGATGTCGCCTCAGTCGGTGCTGGCGCTGTGCGAAGATGTATATAAAAAATCGCCCCCCGCTTATCTGCTCGCCATCCGCGGATATGAATGGGAAATGGAAGAACCGATGACGGAAAAAGCGAAAAAGAATCTGGGGGCTGCCTTTCAGTTTGTTTTGGATTTTATCCGGAAGTCCGGAACGGCAAAGCAGTTTTAAATCCGGATGATATCAAAATGAGAACGATCCGCATCACCGTCGCGGGAAATCAGGGTGCTGAACGGCTTGACGTTTTTTTGTCACACCAGATCGAAAACGCTTCCCGGACGCGCATTCAGCAGCTGATTGACCAGGAACGCGTGCTGGTCAACGGAAAACAGCCCGCGAAATCCTACAAAATCCGTCCGTACGACAATATCGAAGTCACACTTCCGCTTCCGGAAAAAATCGAAGCCAAACCCGAAGATATACCCCTGACTATCGTTTATGAAGACGACGACCTGGTCGTTGTGAACAAACCGGCCGGGATGGTGGTTCATCCGGCGTTCTCCAATTATTCCGGAACCATGGTGAACGCGCTTCTGCATCATGTCCGCGACCTTTCCGGCATCAACGGGGAAATACGCCCGGGGATCGTTCACCGGATCGACAAGGATACCAGCGGCCTTTTACTGGTTGCCAAACATGACCGCGCTCACCGATTCCTGAGCCAGCAATTCCGTGCCCATAAAACCGAACGTGAATACTGGGCGCTGGTATGGGGTCACCTGAAAAAGAAAAAAATGAAGGTCGAAACGAATATCGGCCGGAGCGTGAAAGACCGTAAAAAATTTGCCGTGGTCAGTGATGGCAAGCCGGCTGTTACGCATCTGGAAGTGATGGAACTGTATGACGGTTTTTCACTACTGCGCCTGAACCTTGAAACCGGACGGACACACCAGATACGTGTGCACATGGCGTATATCGGACATCCGATCTTCGGCGATAAAACCTACGGCGGCGACAATCCCAATTTAGCGGGCGGCGATAAAAAAAAGAAACTGCGCGCCTTGAATCTCCTGGAAATGATGCCGCGACAGACTTTGCACGCGAAAACTCTCGGTTTCGTTCATCCTGCCACAAAAAAAACGGTACGCTTTGATTCCGATCTGCCGGATGATTTCCAGCGTGTATTGAAAGCAATAAAAAAAGCGGAATAACAAGAGTTATCATTCCGCTGATGAGAATGCAAAAAATCGATTATTTCAGGGCCATAAGGATACAGATAACCTCGGCGAACAGCGCGACTCCTTCGATCAGCGCGGCTGCAATGATCATGGTCGTGCGCAGATCACCGGTTGCTTCCGGCTGACGAGCGATACCGTCCAGTGCCGACGCGGCGAGTTTTCCGATACCGATACCGGCTCCAATCGCGGCCAATCCGGCTCCGATGCCGGCTCCTAAAAATCCAAGTCCTACACCTTCCATAACATGACCTCCGTGTTAAGAGTAAATATTGATTGTATGTCTTTCATGATGCCATTAATGCGAAGAACCGTGATCCCCGCTGTGCCCGTGTGACAGGGATAACCCGATGAACAGCGCCGACAGAAGCGTAAACACGTACGCCTGCAGGAAGGCGACAAATATTTCCAGCATGAACATCGCCAGTGCGAAGAGCACCGACACCGGCGCTACCCAGATCGTATTCAGCACGAAGATCAGGCCGATCAGCGACAGGATCACCACGTGCCCCGCGGTCATGTTCGCGAACAACCGGATGCAGAGCGCGAACGGTTTGGTGAACAATCCGATGATTTCGATCGGGATCATGATCGGCCACAGGTACCACGGAACCCCGCCCGTCAGGTGGCTGATGAATCCGACAATCCCCTGTGACCGGATCGCCACCGCCTGCGTGATAAGAAACGTGAATATCGCAAGCGTAGCGGTCACCGCGACATTGCCCGTCGCCGAAGCGCCGTACGGGATGAGGCCAAGCAGATTCATGAACAGGATAAAAAAGAAAAGCGTCAGAAAATAATTGATATACTTATCGGTAAGAGATCCGAAATTCGGACGGACGATTTCCTCACGAATAAACACAATCACCGCTTCAAACATATTATACAGCCCGCGTGGAATCATTTTCGGGCGTGCGAGAAAAAGAAAAATCACAAGCAGCAGAAGCGCAACAAGCCACATCATCACCACATGCTTGCTGGGTGAAAGATTGACCGTCATCCCGAGCACATGGATATCCGGAAAATGCGGCAGATCGATGATGCCGATGAACGGCAGTTCGATCTGGTGCGCGTTGGAAATATGATGGAGCAGTGTCCCGCCTATATCCACTTTGCCGGATGCGCCCGCTGTTCCGGAGACCGCCTGGACCGAATCCGCCTGAGCCCGGGATAACCACATGGTGTTGAGAAATGTCAGCATGGTGATTGACCTTCATGCGTAACTAACTGTCAGTAAACGTTAGCAAAAAAAAAAATGAAATTCTACATAAAATTACACTTTTTTTCGTTCTTTCAGGCTTCGCAGCAGATATGCGATTTCGAGCCCGTGAAAGAGAAAATAATAAAAACCGAACGAGAGAATGAACAGGGTTAGCTCCCCGCGGATCATGGGAAAAAGAAGAACTACAGCGATTGCCACGGCGAGCATCCGGATTCCGATTCCCCCGAGGACCATGCGCATGAACATTTTATTCGACATGGACAACGCCCGCGAATTCAGGGAAAAACCCGCACCGGCATGAACCAACGCCAATCCCCATGAAAGAAATAATACCTTGTACCGGTCCTCACCGTTCGAAAGCCCGGCAAACAGGGGGATCAGAAGTCCCGCGGTCAGTAACAGCAGAGCAAATCGCCCTGTTTCTTTCATGATTGATTATCTTTCTTTTTCTTATCTTTAGGCAAGGCGCTGACCATCCTGAACAACCGGTAGAATCCTCCGAACAAACCCATAAAAAGACCGATCAGCACAAATACGGCTTTCGTTCCGTAATGCTGATCGAGCCAGTGACCGCCCCAGGCCAGAACGCCAAGCGTCAGCGCGAACTGCCAGCCCCAGGTCAGGATGGAGGCAGCCGGTCCGCTGGACCCCGACAATAAAGAAACAATGCTTTTTAACGGACCCATCGAAATAAAAAATATCCGCGGTAAAAGTTATAAAACAATAATAGGCCGGTCTCAGTGGGTTGATGAATGATGTCCGGGCGCATAGAAAGAATTTATTCTTTAATCCTTGAATCAGCGGCCATTTCACCGGACGTCTGCGCCATCAGACATTTACCGTCGAAAATGGCGCCTTCCTCCACGATCAGCCTGCGGGTACGGATTTCACCGTTGATGACGCCTTTCGATTCAATGACGATCTTCTCGCGTATGTCAAGGTTGCCCGTGATTTTTCCGCCGAGGATCACCGTCTTGGCTGATACATCTCCTTTTACCGTACCCGTCTGGGCGATGGTAATGGTATCCTGACAGTTAATGTTGCCCTGTATTTCGCCCTCGATCCGGAGATTGGACTGCGAATTGATGTTGCCGGTAATCACGGTTCCCCGTCCGATCAGGTTGAGGCCGCCAGAACCGGCCATCTGGCTGTCCGCGCTTTCTTTGATTCCGAATGCCATGGTGTCTTATCCTTTTATGATCAGTTGTTTTATTGAATCCCTCATTGCGTGTCCGGTGCGGTCGATCATGACTGCGTCCTTCAGCTGGGGAAAATAATCGACAGAATCCACCGGCTGGTTGTCTTTCCATATTTCAAAATGCAGATGGGTGCCTGTTGATAAAGCGCCCGTTTCTCCCACCGTCGCGATGATGTCCCCGCCTTTCACCAGCCAGCCGGGCTGAACGAACAGATATTCCGCGTGTTTATAGACGCTGAAATATCCGTATCCGTGATACAGGACAACGGTGTTTCCGTACCGCACATGCCAGTCGGAGACAGCGACCCAGCCGTCGGCTGCGGCTTTAACCGGTGCTCCCTTCGCGGCGACCAGGTCAATACCCCAGTGTGAGGATCCGGCCGAATCCGAAAACCTGCGGGAAAAAAACCGGCTGTCGACAGGAAGAGTCGAGGGTATGGATGTATACGATGAGATGAAATCCTGATAATAGGTCCGTTCCTGCTGCTGATCTCCCGTTCCCGTTCGAAGAATGGCCCCTTTCATCCCCTCCACCAGAATGAGATCGTTTTTCTTTTCCTCCTCACCGGCCGTTTTTTTCTTTTCCTCGAACGCGGTGGTGTCTTCCGGCGCGTTTTTCATGTAGCCGAATACCATCCGGATTTTTTCGTTTTCCTGGCGTACTTTCTTGTATTCGCGCTCGATGATCCGGATGCGCTTGTTGTCATCCGCCAATTGCTGGTACTTGGTTTCCAGCATATCGTAATAGACGATCTTGTATGCGTTGGAATAATAGTAAATCATCGACAAGACAGCGAGCAAAAACAGGATGAAAATCATCACCAGGCCCGTTTTTAAAGTGCGGGTCCGGAAACGGTAACTTCTCGGGTCTGTTTTTTCATCATACATCACAAGAAAAGTGATGTATTTTCCGGATGATTTGAGAAGGCGGAACAAGTGCAGGATCCTTTATCGGTAAAAATATGGAACGTCAGGCTGCATAATATATTCATTCAAAACAGAAATGTCAACATGAAGTCTGAATCTGAAAATCCCCAGGATTTCATGTCTGCGGGCCTGGAATCGTCTTGCCGGGAGAGACGTACACAGGCCGGTAATCGGAAAGGTTATTTTATGAACTCCAGAAATGATTGAAATAATTAATGGTTTTTAACAGGGGCCGGAAAAGTTCGAAATCCTGAATGAAAAAAAAGATCCGCAGAACGCCGAACACAAGAAGCCCGATAATAAACCATGTTTTCCCTTTGGACCATAATTCCGGCGGCGGGAAAGGGATGTTCTTCCTGCACAGCAGCCATACTGCATCTTTGAGAGCGCTCCACCCCCAGAAAAAAAACAGGATGGCCCCGAACGGATGTATCAGGAATGAGTTCAGCAGGTCTGCGTGCGCGAAATACACGAAACTCCGGGTCATCCCGCAACCCGGGCAGGGCAGGTTGGTCAGGCTTTTGAAAACACATATCTCCACCGGACCTTCCTGAAAGGGCTCCAGCATGACACTGACGAACAGCACGAACGTATAAAGGAAGATGTTCTCCGCGCGGTCCCGTATAACGGGATCCTGAATCAGACGGTTAAAAAAAAGCATGCCCCGTCATCCGATGAAAATCAAATACAAAAAAAAAGGCAGATATGTTCTATCCGCCTTTTTTTGTAGATAAAATCCTGAAATATCAGCGTAATGCTTACTTCACGAGATTGAATTTCTCGCCCAGTTTCCCGATCAGGGGCAGAGGGGTGATTTTTCCCTGAATCGCGTAGATAATGCCCATGATGATCAGAACGTAACCAAAGAGGATGATGAGGTAGCCAACCAGAACGATCGCGAGAACACTTCCGACAATCTGGAGGAGGAAAATCGCGATGGCCTGTTCGCAGTGATACATGGCAAATTTGTTGTCTTTCGCGGCAAGTAACGGAATCAGAAAGCAGCAAAGATAACCTAAAATTGCCATCACTTTACCTTTTTCAATTTCTTCCTGCGTGGGAAGAGGACGCGTGGCGGGAGTACCTTGTTCAGTCATTGCTTTCTCCTTAAGTTAAGTATGGAATAGGTTGATTAATAAGTTTTCAGAATCACGCTTGTCTGAACTCAAACAAACAAGACAATCAAAATATATAATGAGATTATATAAAACACAAGTCTTTTTCCATGAATTATGAATTTGATAAAAACCTACCGTTCCGTCATTCCTGAATCACTCCGGATGATGAACGAATCAAATCCGGAGCCGGTTTTTCCGAAGATGATTTTCAATCTGTTTGAATATCCTGTGCAGAAGTCTCACGTCCCGCTCTTCCATCGGTGTCCGGCCGAATAACCGGCGGATGCGCAGAATAAAACGTTCCATGGTTTTCCGCGGCACGAATCCTGTCATGTTGAGAATCAGCTCGATGCGCCGGTAGAGCTGTTCGATTTCACGGGGATCGGCGAGTCTCCAGTCGAAGTGGGGATTCCCGTCAAGATGATGCTGAAATATTTCATACAGGTACACCATCACGGCCTGAGCGAGATTCAGCGACATGTTGCCGGGATGAACCGGAACGGCCGATAACAGCTGGCACTGATGAAGCTCATCGTTGGTGAGTCCGTCGCTTTCCCTTCCGAATACCAGCGCGACAGAACTGTCAACGCCGGTTTCACGGATCCTTGCGGCGATTTCTTTCGGGGTAAATGACGGGTTGTGCGTGAACCTCCTCCGGTTGGATGTGGCAACGGCTATATGAACGCCCTCCAGCGCCGATTGCAGGGTGCCGGCGACGACGGCATGTTCGAGGATATCTTCAGCGTGCCGGCTGAGCCAGTATGCCTGCGGAACCCTGTAATCACAAGGATTGACGAGACACAGCCTGGAAAATCCGAAATTATCCATCGCGCGCGTGACGGCGCCGATATTGCCCGGAGACTCGGGTTCGACCAGCACGATTTTGATATGCGAAAAATCAGGCGCCGGCGTCCCATTCCTAAGCATCGGCAAATTCCTCGTCGATGGCTTTCAGCCGGCTTTCCAGGTTGTTTTCAATATCCAGCTGGGGTGACGGAGAACCCCCGACGTCTACGGTTTTGACATCCTCGTCCAGTCTCTGGGCCCGTTTGACCACTTCGTGCAGGCTTTCCAGGACCGCGGCGATACGCTTGGACTGGCGTACACAGGTCTGCGTGAGTTCCCTGTATTCTTCCACCCGGTCCAATTGACGGCAGACTTCCGCTTTCAGGGAAATCGCGGCGACGGCGTTGCGTATGTGATGGTTCAGCGTGGTCAGGGTTTCGATCAGCCCGCGGAGATGCGCATGATTACGCTCCTGACGGATGAACATCTGAATAAGGCGGTTCTGGTCGGTGATGTCTTTTGCGATAACCGATACGCCGACAATGTCCATGAATTCGTTCTTGATCGGCGATGCGGTGACGTACACGGCAACTTTTCCGTTCTTGCCGTTGAGTTCGCATTCGAGATTTTTCAGGGCGTCTCCCTCCATGGTTTCAATCACCATCATACGCATCAGCCGCTTGTTGCCCTCCGGAGACAGAACATCCGCCGGCTGGCCGATGATTTCATGCGCTTTATATCCGAGCAGTTCCTCCGCGCCGGCATTCCAGGTCATGACGCACTGGGTTTTCCCGACGGTAAAGATGGCATCAGCCGCATACTGGATCAGGTTTTTTAAGTAATCTTCCATTTCGGTCTCCTTGGCTGAACATCAGTTCTGAAGTTAATGAACAAAATCCGGAATCATGCAGGAATGAATTCATGACGGGATTTTTTTCGGCGCTGGAACCGGATTTTATTTTACAGGCTAATCATTTCCGGCATTTTTCCCGAAACAACCACGCGCCCGTCAGTCTATCCCGAGAGGGCAAGTCCGATCACGCCGAGCATCCTGCCTGATATGCCTCCGCCTCCTCGATGGGAAAAAAACAGGTCCTGGCGCTCCATCGTGCATAATCCGCACTGCATCACTGCCCGGACCCCCGCTTCCCGGAGCTGCAGTTCATTGGCCTTCCAAAGATCAAGATGGGGCTTCGCCGTTCCGTTCCGGTTGACGGTCTCGGCAGGAAACTGTTGCGCCACATCCTCGCTCACTTCATAACAGTCAGGGCAAACCGAGGGACCGATGTACGCGACCACGTCATCCGGTATTGTGTCGTATGTTTCTATCATGCTCATGATCGTTTTATAAACGATGCGTTGCCGGGTTCCTTTCCACCCCGCGTGGACGACGCCGGCAATTCTTTTGTTCGGTTCATAAAACAGCACCGGCACGCAATCAGACCCGGTAACGGTGAGAAAAACATTTTCCCGCTGCGTAAATGAAGCGTCCGTGCATTCGTAATGTCCGGGCTCGGCATCGTACGCAATGTTGCAACTGTGTACCTGCGACTGCCGCACGACACGGTCCTCAGGAACGCCGATGACGCTGAAAAACAATTTCCGGTTCGCAATAATAAGCTCCGGATCATCTTGGGTCTTTAATCCCAGGTTCAGTGATTCGTAAGGTCCCGAGCTGTATCCTCCCGTACGTGTGGAAAAAAAGGCTTTTAACCGGCAAAAGGAATCAAATTCAGTAAAAAGCCCGATCGTAAGAGAATCCATGTTTTCAAATCGCATCATGCTTTATCTCTTCAGTCCCGGTAATACTGGGCGAATGTATTTATTATTATTTTGTTAGTCAAGCAAATCGTGGTTTTTGAAGCCGGATAAAACGAATTTGGAATTGAATTACAGAAATAATATATTTACTTATGAGTTTTATATTCATGGCGTACTCAATGAATCATGATGAAAGGTTAAACAATCAGTGAATCCTACGGCAAACATCAGCATTCCGAAAGACGTCCTGACACGTTGGTATCAGCTTGCGTATCAGAGCCGTCTGATCGATGAACAGGCTTCAAGATTTATCCGGCAGGCGAAGGGATGGTCGTATCTGGCGATGTGCGGCGGTCATGAAGGCATTCAGCTCGCGCTGGGACTGTCTTTCCGTCCGAATATAGATTTTTTATTTCCTTATTACCGCGACCAGCTGACCTGCCTTTCCGCGGGGATCAGCGTTTATGAAATCATGCTGAACGGACTGAGCCGCCGTGATGACGTGGCCGGGGGAGGAAGGCATATGTCCAATCATTTCGCCAAACCGTCGATTCAGATTGAGAATGTATCATCAAATGTTTCCAATCATTCATTGCATGCTGTCGGCGTGGCCAGGGCAATTAAATATTATAAATCCGAAGGAATCGCGTTCGCGAGCTTCGGCGAGGCATCCTCATCGGAAGGTTATGTATATGAAGCCCTGAACGGCGCGTCACGTGAACAGCTTCCGGTCATTATCGTAATCCAGAACAACCGATACGGCATCAGCGTTCCGCTTGCCCAGCAGACTGCGAATCCTGTGGTGTCCGACAATTACAAGGGCCTGAAAAACCTCGGCGTGTTCAATTGCGACGGTAAGGATTTCTTCGACAGCCGCCGCGCGATGGACGAAGCTATGGGGTACATCCGGACAGGACAAGGCCCCGCGCTCGTGCATGCCGACTGCGCCCGCCTTAACGCTCATTCCAACAGTGATCGCCATGAGTTATACCGCAGCAAGGAAGAAATTGAGGGCATTCAGAAACTGGATCCTCTGGTCAACTTTAGAAAACATCTTATCGATAAAAAAATATTTTCTGAAGAGGAACTGACGGCCATAGAAACCGACAACCAGAAAATAGTTCAGGAAGCGGCCGATCGCGCTGAAGCCGCACCGACGCCCGATCCGGAAACGGCAACGCTCTATGTCACCCCCGAGCCGATCGATGTTGACGAAACGCCGGCACCCGATGGAGAACCGGCGGAAAAACTGCGCGAAGCCATTAACCGGACTCTGCACGAGGAATTCCGCCGCAATCCCGACACCTTCATCTGGGGACAGGATGTCGCATCGAAAGACAAAGGAGGCGTGTTCAACGTCACCAAGGGACTGCTTCAGGAATTCGGCCCGGGCCGCGTGTTCAACGCACCGATCGCCGAGGATTTTATCGTGGGAACGGCGAACGGCTTTTCCCGCTTCAAGGATGACATTCGCATAGTCATCGAGGCCGCGCAGTTCGCCGATTACGTCTGGCCGGCGATGGAACAGATCGTCGAAACGAGCCATGAATATTACCGCTCTAACGGTCAAAACTGCCCCAATATTGTTTTGCGGCTGGCGAGCGGCGGTTACATCGGCGGAGGATTGTATCATTCCCAGAACGTGGAAGCTCAGATGACGGCGCTTCCCGGGGTTCGCGTCGTAGTGCCCGCGTTCGCTGACGATGCCTGCGGTTTACTGAGAACTGCGCTCCGGTCACGCGGCATCACGTTTTTTCTCGAACCGAAATTCCTGTACAACCAGATCTTCGCGCAAAGTCCCAAAACAGGAGTGGATCATTTCGTACCCTTCGGCAAAGCCCGTATCCGCAGAGCCGGCAGCGACGCAACCGTGATTACATACGGCAATACGGTTCACTGGTCGCTCCGCGCGGCGAACAAACTCTCTGAACAGGGTTTCTCCGTTGAAGTCATTGACCTGCGATCGCTTGTTCCGCTGGACATGGATACAATAGCACAGTCCGTACGGAAAACGGGACGCGTTCTCGTCGTACATGAGGATAAACTCACCGGCGGATTCGGGGGCGAGATAGCGGCCAGAATCACCGAAGAATGCTTTGAATCCCTTGACGCGCCCGTCCGGCGGATCGGCAGCCTGGATTGCCCCGTTCCCTTTTCGCGTTTACTGGAAGCAGCCGTGCTTATCAATGAGGATAAAATCCGGCACGCGCTTGAAGATCTACTCAGGTATTAAACTGTACATATGAATTTTATTTTTAATCAATTCTCTGAGCATGAAAAGCGCTCGCTGCTTATTTTATCGGGGGTTTCGCTGTCGTTGTCCGTACTGCTCACGGTTTTCATCAGCTATCCTCGCGGAAGCGGGGTAGACGGAGCCTTGTACGCTCTAAGCGGCGCGAACCTGTTCATGGGAAACGGCCTTACTTACAGCGATGTCCCTAATACGTTTTTGTGGCCGCTGTTCAGCGTGTTCATCGGAATGGTCAATCTTCTTGTGAATGATCTCCAGGTATCCGCGCATATCGTCCTGATAACTTGTTTTACAATCAGTGTTTTTCCTTTTTATTATTTTGTTAAAAACCTTTTTCAGGCTGAAACGGCCGTCATCGCCGTTTTATTCTACGCGCTGAACGGTTTTATGATCCGGCTCTCCGGGCGATTACTCGCGGAAACGGTGCTGATACTCATGCTCATTACCGCGATGTATTACGGTTCAAAAATTATCAAATCGTATCAGGACAACTTGCCGGGTAAATGGACGGACTTTTTATGGATCGGTTTTTTCCTGGGTTTATCGTACCTCACGAAACCGGAATCGTTCCAGTTTGCCGTGATCATGATTGTCTTTTTTTTCGGACTCCTTTTAAAAAGGAAATTATTCCGCCGGGATGCGCTTAAACTTCTTCTGATGATTGCGGTGTTTGTTATGGTCATCGCCCCGCAGATCAGGTTTGTTCATGAGGTTACCGGAAAATGGGTTCTGACAACCTATAACCGCTTTCTGTTCAGGCCTGCGGTCGAACCATTTCTTGGTATCAATGCCGGCGAATCCGCATCGGATCCCTATATGGAATATAATTATAACGCATACATCGTCCGAAGTCCTTACTCAAAAGAAAATTATGACCGTGATCTCAGCCGCCTCGGCGAACATACGTTCATTTACTTCAAAACATTCATAACCATCATCGGCCTGATTCATGCGGCGCTGTTTATCAGTTCTTTTTTTATTTTTAAAAAAAATTATACTGATCAGCGTATTTTCTTGTATATCATGCTTATTCCTGCGCTGACGCTTTTCTTATGGTACCGTACCATAGACCGGCACTGGATGATGCATATTCCCGTATTCATCGCTGTGACATCGGCCGTAATCTGGAAACTTAAAACCCTCTTCCAGAATCGCCCGATATGGAAGCACGTGTGGATCGCCGTCATGATCCTGGTTTTCATCCAGTCCTACACGCCTGTCGCGAACAACACGCCTACCAACCGCGTCATCAACAATCACCGCGCGATGGGCCAATGGATACGCGATAACCTTCCCGAAACCCGCGGCAAACTGATCGCCGACCGGAAGCCGTTCATTACTTTTCTCGCGCAGGGCCGGTATTTCCGCTATAACAATCCGAAGAACGTCGTATGGCTGGTTAACCTTCTCCAAAAAAGAAACGTGGATTATCTGATCGTCGAACAGTTCATGGTGGACACCTACAACCGGAATGTCAAAGAGCTGCTCGATCCGAAAGACCGGCCGGGTCTGAAGCTGATTCATGTTGAAGACGATCCGCATCTGGGCAAAGCGGTATTGTACCAGGTGTTGAAAGGATAACGATTTCAAAGAATCGATTTACTATAATCCTTCCAAGAGTATTTATAGAAAATCTCAATTAAACCCGGGAGCCTCCGTATGAAAACCATGATAAAAACAACCGGAATGTCCGCATGGATCGTCATGATCTTTGCCCTTTCCACCGCGCCGAGCCAGGAAGCGTTTGCACAATCCGAATTTTCTTACGCTTCAGTGTACAGTCCCAAATATGAGCAAACCATGTTTGCGGCTTTTGATCCTGCGGTCGGTCAGCTTCAGTATATGTGGACTTCCGACAAAAAGTGGGTCAAGCTCGGCCAGGAAATCAATGCGGACGGAAAATTGTCCCTTTCCTTTGCCGTAGCCTACAGCGCCAAATACGAACAGAATGCTTTTGCGGCAATAAACAGCAAAACCGGCCAGCTTTATATCATGTGGACATCGGATAAAAAGTGGGTTGAATTCGGCCCGGTGATCGCCGCCGACGGGAGCCTCAATCTTACACTGGATGCGGTTTACAGCGGAAAATACGAACAAATCCAGTATATCGCGACTGACAAAAAAACAGGCCAAACCTATATTATGTGGACCAGCGACAAGAAGTGGACAATCTTCGGACCGGCTGTGAAAAAGTAACTAATTAGGCACAAATCATATATACTTTTGACAGACTGCAGACTTACAGTCGACAACCTCTGTAAGTCTGAAGATATTTTATTCTATTTTCCGAAAATCATTATGGCGTCAGGGAGCCGGTTGTATTACTTTTTTCATTCCCCACAAGAATAGCCCCGCACCAATTAATGCTAATAATATGCAGAAAACATAAAGACCGGTCATGCTCGAATTGATAAATGATGAATATTCCACCGCAGAACCCGAGTACCAGCCCTTAACTTCAAGCATGAACGGTTTAAGAGAAGTCAGAGTCCCAACCGCTGTAACCGGATCTCCTCGCCTCAGTCCGATGTAACGGATTTCTCTTCCATCTGATGTTTTCTCGTCAGTGCTTTTAATAAGGTTTCCGGTTCCTTCCGAGCAAATATTTTCTGAATGAAGCGTAATATCTCCGGCGACCAAATCAACAACGACCGGCTGGCGAAATGTTTCGCTGATGGTCCACGATCCCTTATTTCCTTTGTATTCCCGTGCGGCATCAACAAAATCGTGTATGAGAATTTTATTTTTTGCGCTTACTTTTCCTTCAATCACAACCAGATCACCGATTTTGAGGGTTCCGGTAATATTGCCGTTATAAGGTACGGCATTCTGAATCAATTTATTTTCTTCCGACAATCGGAACACACCGAACGCAAGAATTCCCATACTGACAGCGATCATGATAACGCCGGTAATCTTCATTCTTCGGGGGTACATATTGCACTCCGGTTTTGTTTTAATCATTTAATCATGAACAGCAGATTACTGCAGAAATGAATTTAACATATTTTGTATTGCATTAAGGTCTTGATTAATGTAAAATTTACAAGTTAATATTCCAAAGCAATTTTTATGACTGGACCCGAAAAAACCGATAATCAGCTCTATCTCCCCACACGCTCCGAATGGCGTCAATGGCTTTCGAAAAACCACGCCGGGGTAAAAGTTATCTGGTTAGTCTATTATAAAAAACACACCGGCAAACCAAGTATCCCTTACGATGACGCTGTGGAGGAAGCACTCTGTTTCGGCTGGATCGACAGCACCGTCAAACGGATCGACGAGGAACGTTACATGCAGAAATTCACGCCGCGGAATCTGAAAAGCGAGTGGTCGGACCTTAATATACGGCGCGTTAAGGACCTCATCAGGCAGGGCCGAATGACCCAAGCTGGACTGGATAAAATAAGACCTGAGGTGCTGAAGAGGAAACCGGAGAAAAAGACCTCCGTTCAGCGATCGAAGCAAATCATTCCCGCATTTATAAAAAAAGTCATGACATCAGAAAACGTATGGGAACCGTTTACAAAACTCGCGCCGTCCCATCAAAGACGCTATACCGGCTGGATCATGGAGGCCAAGAAAATAGAAACCCGTGAACGCAGGCTCAGTGAAGCGATTCAGTTGCTGAAGAAAGGCCGGTTGCTGGGGATGAAATAATATCTGTCAAATCTTAAAGATTTGACATATCTTATTAGCAGTCTTACAACCCCCGTTCCACAACCATCCGTATGATCGCGCTGAACCATCGCACCGGGATAAGCCTGCGCACCGACAGCATCAGGCGGCTCTGGAAACCCGCGGGATAACGCAATCTGAAACTTTTTGAAACGGCGGCTTTGTAAATCACTTTCGCGACAACTTCCGGTCCCGGCGCTTTTTTGCCTTCTTTCTGCGTATTCGTGTACGTGATTTTTTCATACCGGTCATAATCGCTCAGGCCATCTTTGCTGAATAAATCCTGCGAGCGGCTGTAAAAGTCCGTTTTGATTGCGCCGGGTTCCACGCATTTGACTTTAATATTGAACGGCCGCAGTTCATAAGCGAGCGATTCTGAAAACCCCTCGACTGCCCATTTCGTTCCGTGATAAACGCTGTAAATCGGAAAAGCGACCAGACCGCCCGTTGAGGTGATGTTAATAATCGTACCGTTTCGTTTTTTGCGAAAATGAGGCAGGACTTCTCGGATCACATTCATCATACCGTTGACATTCGTCTCGAATTGTTGCCGTATTTGCTCCGGCGAGGCTTTTTCGAAAATGCCGATCGCGCCGTAGCCCGCGTTATTCACGATAACATCCAGTCCGCCGAAATCTTTGATGCATGATTCAACAGCCTTTCGTATGCTTTCCGGTTTCGTTACATCCAGAGGATACAGGCGGATGTTAGGAGCTTTGAGAAAGCCCTCCGCTTTTTCCGGCTGGCGCATGGTCGCGGCGACGTTCCAGCCTTTCATCGCGAAATATTCGGCGGTTGCTTTTCCGATTCCCGTTGATGCGCCCGTGATGAGTACGGTTTTCATGTATGATCCTTTTTGATCTTTAAGCGTGTGATGTTTTTCGGCAACGTGATCATCACGACCGCTCCTATGATAATGATTGCGGCGATCAGGATTCTTGGCGTCAGCGGTTCGGACGCCAGCAGCCATCCGAAGAATACGGCGACCACGGGATTGACATAAGCGTACGTGGACGCTTTTGCCGGCGTCGTATTTTTGAGCAGCCAGATATACGCTGTAAATCCGATCACTGAACCGAAAATAATCAGGTACACCAGCGACAGGGCCGATGGTGAGGACACATTTTCCATTTTCAATTCTGTCCACTCGCCGGTAAAAAATCCAAGCATGATCAGACATAATCCGCCGCAAAGCATCTGCATGGCTGCCGCCAGAAACGGTGATGAAGGATGCGGGGCGTGTTTCGAATACACCGAACCCGCCGACCAGCTGAACGCCGCGAACATCAATACCGCAGCCCCGATGATACCGACAGGCCTGTCCCCTGCAAGATTTTCGGGCCCCACGAGCACGCCAAGTCCCAAAAGGCCGAGAAAAATCCCTGCAAACTCACGTTTCCCGGGCCGTTCAGCGCCTTTCCCGAACCGGCTCAACACACCCATCCACAATGGCACCGTCGCGACGAGAAGCGCGGTCAGTCCTGAGGGAACCTGCTGTTCCGCCCATGTCACGCCCCCGTTCCCGCAAAGCAGCATCAGGAAACCCATGACAGCGGCGGTTCTCCAGTGGAACCACGTGGGACGTTCAAGCGGTCCGCGCATTCTCAGAGCGAAGAGCAGGATCAATCCCGCAACCAGATGCCTCGTCCCGGCCATGATAAACGGCGGTATCGTCTGCACGCCAAATAAAATCGCGAGATACGTGGATCCCCAGATGATGTAAACGGATGCAAACGCGAGGATGAGTTTTATTTTAAAACTGGTTTGTTGACTCATTGAATATTTTGCCTGTCCCTGAACGTTGTGTATTCTGTCTGGCTAAACCGGCAGTAATTAATGCAAAATAACTTCCAAATACAACCGATAACTGGACACGCAAATTTTATTTATGTTACGACAAAACCGTGTGGTTTTTCGAAAACTGTTTTAAACAAAGTTGAATGAATGAAAATTTTGTTAATTCCTCGGCACCCAGATAATCTGCCCCTGTTTATTGATATACCCGAGGCGGACCCATTTATTGGACAAATCAGGCATCTGGCTGTAACTGCTGCAACCGTAATACACCGCGGCCAGTCCGTTCTCAAAATTTCCCGCAAAATCAAACAGAGGCTGGATTACCGTTTTCCCGGTTTTGTCGATAAATCCGTACTTGTCGTTTTTTTTGACGCACAACAGTCCGTCACTGATATCATTCAAGGCATCATAGGCTGGTTCTACAATCCACTTTCCCGTCGCGTCGATCAGGCCGTACTGTTCATTCACCATCACGGCACAGAGATCGTCTTTGAAATCCGATGCATCATCATACTGCGGCGATATGATGAGTACACCCGATTTATTGATAAATCCAAATTTTTTCTTGATGCCGATTTTGGCGAATCCGTTCCTGAATTCAAACGCTTTTTCAAACTGCGCATGAATGGCCTTTTCGCCTTTTTTATTGATGAATCCGTATTTTCCCTTTTCAAGGAACATCGCCAATCCTTCAGAGAACGGACCAACCCACTCAAACTGCGGATTGATGGCGACGTTTCCCTTCGGATCGATAAATCCCCATTTCGACTGATTGCTGACCGGCGCCAACCCTTCCCGGAAGGACATCGCTTTCTCGAACGCAAGCGACACGGCGATTTTACCGGTTTTATCGACGTAGCTCCATTTTTTATCGATGCGGACCAGCGCCAAACCCTCGCTGAACTCATAGGCTTCCTCGAACTGAGGCTCAATCACCCGCCGGCCGGTCTTATCGATATAACCCCACTTCCCCTCGATTCGGATCGGGGAAAAGCCTTCGGAAAGAATCATCGGCTGCTCATATTGGGGATTGGCGACCATTTTCCCTGCGCGGTCGATCAGGCCCCATCTGTTCTCGAAACGGACTTGCGCATAATCTTCCTGAAACGCTTTCGCCTCATCGTACTGCGCGGGAATGACCGTTTTTCCGGCTCTGTCGATGAATCCGAATTTGCCGTCGACGCGGACGAGAAAAACGGATTCTTTGGATTGGGCGCTTATAAAACTGCCTGACAAATAAACTGAAACCATTATTAGAACTGTTTGCAGAGTTTTCATAATTTGTGTCCTGTTAAAGGTATTACGTTTTCTGCGGTTTTTTCTTGGCCGCAGGGAATAAGATATTATTGAGAATCAGCCGGTATCCGGGTGAATTTTTATGCAACGACAATTCCGTCGGGGGATCGCCCACGGCGTGCGTGTAATCTTCCGGATCATGCCCGCCGTAGAACGTGAAGGTACCCTTCCCGAAATTGCCGTGAATGTATTTCGCCGACTGGATGGTCGCGTCCTCGCCAAGAATCAAAACATGATCTTTCACGAGCGACTTACGAAATCCTGTTGTCTGCCCCATGAATCCTTTTACAATCGAAACATGATTCTGCGTGAGCATGGTCGGAACGGGATCGTACTTGGCGGAAAACTCAAACAGCGTGAAGTAGTCCTCCTCCGGCGACTTGATCATCAGGCCGATACTGGAAGGATGGTCGATATCGGAGAACTCGTAAATATAAGGGTTCATCTCTACATTGAAACCGGTGAAGGCAAGGGACTGCGAATAATCAAGCTTGCTGTTCGCGTTCGGATCGGCCCCGTCGCCGTCGCACATGACGTCGCAGATGTCCGTATTCTGGGCGGCCAGCGCGATGTCGTAACTGTCCGTCGCGCCGCACATCGCAAATAAAAAACCGCCTTTGGCGACGTATTCCTTGATCGATTTCGCGACGGCGAGTTTTTCCATGGATACTTTCGCATAACCCATTTGTTTCGCGAAACGTTCATATTCCGTTTGCTGCTGAACGTACCAGTCGGCACGCGCGTAACTCGCGTAAAATTTTCCGTATTGTCCGGTGAAATCCTCATGGAACAGGTGCAGCCAATCGTACTCCGGAAGCTGTCCCTGCAGCACCTCCAGGTCGAACAGCTTGTCATACTTGATTTCGGCGTACGTCAGCGCCAGCGTCACAGCGTCATCCCACGGCTTTTTGTCCGGCGGCGTGTAAATGGCTACTTTCGGGGCTTTTTCGAGCAGCACCGCGTCCATGTTATTTTCCTCGAGCGCCTGGTAAATCTCCACGCTCCGGGAACCCCCGACTCTTTCATAAGTGACTCCGCGCACCTGGCACGCATGTTCCACATCCTCAAGGTAGTCCATCATGAATGAACCGCCTCGGTAATTCAGCAGCCATTCCACGTTGTTGTCATGCTCCAGCGACAGGTACGCGACCCCGTAGGCTTTCAGGTGATCAGCCTGCTTCATGTCCATAGGAATGAGGATTTTCTGTCCGGACTGGAACGCTGGAAAATGCATGCCCATCAGCGCGATCAGGAGGTGTATCAAGCCTGACATGAAATGCCTTTACAAAAAATTCTCAAAAAAATTCTCCCATGATTCGAATGACTTCTTCGGGAGTCGTGGCGGCCAGAATCTTTTTCCGGTTCGGTTCGGGATGGATCACCCGGATCACGTCACGCAGGGCTTTGAGATGCGGACCGGTGACAGTAAGCGGGGAAATCATCATGAAGAAAAAATGGGATGGCTGTCTGTCCGCCGAGTCGAACATCACCCCGGTGCGATGAATTCCGAAAGCGGCGACGAGCCGGTCAACGGCATCCGACTTACCGTGCGGAACGGCCAAACCGTTTTCCAGTCCCGTACTGACCTGGCGTTCTCTTTCGATCACAGCCGCTTTCGCCCTTTCTTTGTCGACCAGGAAATGGCAAGCGTCGAGCGCGTCGATCAGCTCATCGATCACTTCCTGTTTGGTTTTGCCCTTCAGGTTGAGGCGAACCGTTTCCGGACGCAACAACCGGGAAATATTGTATTCATCCTGTGCCGTAAAGATCACGACAATCGCTCCTTTTCCCAAAACTTTAATTTATAAAAACGAATCCTTTTTTTCAATGACTATTTTGCCCTGAGGTATCAGATATTTTCAGGGAAGGATCAGGATTTTCCGGTACCGCCAGGATCACGGATTCCCGTTCGACCGTTACCTGCCCGGGCCGGCCGTGTTTCATTTTCCGGACATATTTTTTCCGGGTCATAATCACCGGCACGAGCCCGGATGTCTTTGCCTTGCTGAAGAAGGCGGCGATAGAGGCGACGGCTTCCAAAACCCTCTTCGGCGGGTTGTCTTTCTTTTGTTCCCATCTCAGCAGCACATGCGAACCGGGAACCCCCCGGGCGTGGAACCAGTAATCATCCTTCTTTGCGTAGCCGAATGTCAGCTGGTCGTTTTTCTGGTCGTTCTGCCCGACCCAGACTTTCCATCGTCCCTCGATAAGAAACGACCTGAAAATCTCATCACCGGAAACAATTTCTTTTTTCTGTTTTGATTTCAGAAGTTCGCCGGAAATCCAGCGGCGGTTTTGAAAATCACGGTAAATTTTTTCAATGGGCACATCATCCGGACCCGGCTCGCGTTCCAGTTGTCTGAGCACCGAAACAAGCATGTCATTCTCCCGGCTGACCGTCTGTATCCTTTGAAGAATTTTCCCGACCGACTGCTTCATTTTTTTCGATTTAGCGAACATCCGGGCAATGTTGGCCTGCGGGTTCTGTTCGGGATCCAGCGGAATCGTAACCGGCAAACCTTCGGGATCGGACGGATCCGTCAGCGATATGGAATCCATTCCTTTCCGGATCGCCGTAAAATTTATTGTCAGAAGATGTCCCATGTTTTCCCATGCTTTGTGTTGTTCCGATTTCCCGATATCTTTACGCAACGCCAGAATCAAAGTCTCGTTCTTTTTGTAACGCTGAGCCGCGGCTTTCATAACGAGATTCCGGATTCGGTTTTCATCGTCCCGTTTTTTCTTCTGTACTATATATCGCCGCAGACCATCATTGATATCCGGATAATGCTGTACTGTCAGAGAAGGTTCCGAATCCGCAAGATACGGCAAGGAAATGAGCGAAAAAAGAAACGGTTGTTCGCCCTTGCTGTAAATGCGCGGCTCACCCGACATTAATTCATCATACAATCCGTTAAACGCCGATTTACAGTCATCAACGGACACGGCAGACGACTCATTCCCGGCGTTCAGCCTCGCGAGCCATTCGAGATACAGGTATTTGTTGAATGCTCCAATTCCTTTAGAAAGTTCCATCTTCATGTCATCGGATGATGACATCGTTTCCAGCCGCTTATTTTTAACTTCATCAATTGATGCTTCAGACGCGATTTCATCACGGAACGCGTATTCCCCAGATATCCAGCGCTTCGGATTCAGGAATGAATCGACTATTACCCCTGAAGCATTGACATAAAATATATTCGGGGATCCGTACAATTCAACGGCTAGCGTTTCATCATTGTCAAACCGCAAGGCGATGACGCGGTCAAATGGAATAATAGTCAGTCCGGTCAGATGCTTCCCGATGAGCGGAATAAATATATCAATGACGTTTTTCTTTTTCCGGTTAAACGGTTCCCTCAAAAGCCAGTATGGAAATGATGGGTCGGCGCTGATTTCCGTCATCATCACCTGCCGGGAGGGCGTGACCCATTCCAGGTGCAGGGTTTCCTCCGCCTGGCTGAAGCAACCGATCAGCTTTGCTCCTTGCAGAAAACCGCGGTAATTCTGAACCTGCCGGTATAGTGTATAAAAATTATTGATCATACTCGGTTATCTCTGCATCTCATTGTTTTTGCGGTTAAAATTAAAATTTGAGATTATGAAATGATTTATTAAATTCGTGGCAATCTAAAAAGATTAAACAAGGAATACAACATCTTTATGTTCCAAAAAACACTGATACGCTTTGGATGGCTTATTTTACTGATATGCGGGGCAGGTATCTCCCTTTTCATTAATCAGATGACAGATGTTTTCATTCCCGTCGAATTATCGCCCGAACCCTTAATGTGGTACGGCGCGGCGTTTTTACTCTACGGACTGATAGTCTGGTATATACATGCGTTCTGGGGAAAAAGTTTTCTTTCGCTCGAGAGTATCCTGCTGTTCGCGGTGGTGTTCAGGATGATCGTGTTTTTTCATGACCCTTTGTTTGACGATTCGGTTTATCGTCACGCATGGGACGGTAAAGTTTACCAGGCGGGAATCCATCCGTATGAAATCACGCCGGGTTCAGAGCGCCTCCGCGGATTTCGCGATGAAACGCTTTATCCCAAAGTGGCTCATCAGGACAATCCGTCCGTGTCCGCGCCCTTGTCGCTGTATATATACCGCGTTGTCGCGATGGTGTGGGATTCCCCTTATGCGTACAAAATCCTGATCCTTTTGCTGGATATCGCCGTCATGATCATGCTGGTATCGTTACTTCGTTTTATGGAGCGTGCGACCGCATGGGTTATCGTGTACGCATGGAATCCCATACTCATCCTTGAATCGGCGAATCACGCTCATGAGGGAATGATTACCGTTTTTCTTTTTGTAACAGGCTTGTCATTCGCCTTACGCTGCCGTTCATTGTACGCCGCCGTTTTCGCGGGACTGGCTTCAACGTTAAACTGGCTGATTCTTCCGGTTCTTCCGTTTATTGAGGACATCCGCTCACGGTGGAAAACATGGACGGGAATCGCGATGATAACATCCGCCTTCTGGATTGTCCTGTATCATACCCCGGATTACCTGGCTGTACCGGTCGCTGATTATATTGAGTCTGTTCAATTCGGACATGAGATCAACAGCTCAATCTACCTGGGCATTCTGTACCTGATGAACCTGATTACACCGGATCATAACGAAGCGGTCCGTTACGCTCGGATACTTATAACGTCACTTTTTTTAATCGCAACGGCTCTTTTATTGTTCATGTACTGGAAAAAAAGTTATCTTTCCCAGAAACAGAACATGATCCGCTTCGTATATCTCATTATGACGATCGGCTTATTGTTTTCACCCGCCATGACGCCCGGAGCATTTCTGATGTTGATTCCTGTTTTATGTTTACACCCTTCTCTTTCATGGATAGTTTTTTCCGGTTTTCTTGGCCTGTATCATTTCAGAACGCTGGATTGGTTTTCGGGGGAAACGTGGTATACATCGGTGCGATTATATGAATATCTTCCGTTTTATGTCATACTGATAACAACCGCGCTGTTTCACATCATTAAGAAACGAAAAGAATTTCATCATCCGGAGAAATTATGATGATTAAAAAGAACCTTGTCTACACCGGAATCCTCATCACGGGCGCGCTCATCGGGATCATATATTTTATTTACAGCTTTCCGGATACTTTCTCCGAATTTACGCTGAAATCGGGCATGAAACGGGAGGACGTCGGTAAACATCTGAAAGATGTCCTGTCGTTTCCTGAACTCGCCACACCCATTAACTACGAAAATTTCAACCGCGAAATCGGACTCAGTTCTGATGACCGGCAAATAAGGTTTCTGCAGGAAACCCTCGGTTTTGAAGACGCCAACCGCGCAATTGAGAAACTGATCCCTGTGTACAGGTGGACCATAAGGTACATGAATCTTTTCGACAGTTCTTCGGGGATGAACATAAATTTCGGAGCCTCACCGGCCAAGAGCGAAGGAATCGATAAAATTAAAGATAAAAAACCTCTTCATGTGGAATTCGATCTCTCGGGCAGGCTTCGCTATTTTGAAACAAGATCCAGGGACGTCGAATTTGAAACGGTTGACACCGACACCGGTTTGAATGTTAAGGAATTACCGATGTCCGGAAACGGGCCGGTAAGCCTTGACTCAGCGAGGTTGATCGTGACGTCATTATTCAGGCGAATCGGCGGCATTGACCTGAGCCAGTTCACTGAAAAACAGGTCGTTCCCGTCATTACTAAAAAGTTCAGCGGATATCAGTTTACTTTCATATCCAAAGATAAGCCGTTCGGTTTTGAACGGACAATCCGCGTTCACGTCCGCCAGACAAAAATCGGTTTTTATGAGGACAAGTATGAACTTCCGCTATACGCCGACGCGTCAAAATATCAATTCTTTAAATCCATGAACGGCATTCTGGGCATGTTTTCTGTCGTGCTGTTTTCAGTGATTACGCTGATTTATTTCTTTATGAAATTCCGCAAAGGGGCGTTTGACCTGAAGCTGGGCATGTTTTTCGGCGCCATTACCGCAGTCGTTTTCTGCGGAATGTTCTTCGCGATGGCGTACGACCAGATCTGGTGGATCTTGCTCATCATTTTTATTTTCGGGGGAATCTGGTGGCTGATTGTGAGCGGTATCCTCGTAACCGTCAGCGCGTCGTTGTCCTACGACGCCTGGCCTGAAAAGTATCAGACGTTCGAGGCGATCAAGCGCGGTAAAATGATCAACCGCCGTTTCGCGTGGTGCCTGATCCGCGCGATGCTTTACTCCTTCATTCTGCTGGGTCTTCTGACATTCATTCTCAGGATGATTCCGGGAACGTCCGTCATGATCAATGAAGAATCCAAAATCGATTTCGGTCCGTATAACGGTTTGTTTGTCATCACGGCAGGTATCTTCGGAGTGATTCTCAGCCTGCATTCACAGTATCTTCTTACGCTGTCATTCATACGGAAAAAAACCGGGCGTGCGGTATGGCTCTGGGTTGCCGGCGTCACGATGGGAATTCTTCTGCCGTTTCTGCTGTCGGCGTCGGTTCCGATGTCGGCCCGAGTTCTGATCGGCCTGGCGCAGGGTATCCTGTTTACCTATATATTTCTGAAACATGATTTTCTGACGCTGGCGTTTTCTGCCCTGATCGGGTTTATCGTATTAAACGGCTGGCTTTTCTTTCTGACCTCAGAATGGCTCCAGGTCATTATTCTCGGCATATTCATGATTATTGTCACGGGCGTGGCGATCGCCGGAATATTCAGCCGGGAAACCGGGGAGGACATCCTTGATTATGTGCCGGATTATGTAAAGGAAATCGAGAACAAGCAGCGGATGGAACGTGAATTCGAGATCGCCCGTCACATTCAGACTACCATGCTGTGCTGTAAAACCCCGCAGTCAACTTTTCTCGAAATCGCGACGGTTTGCGATCCGGCCTATGAGGTCGGCGGCGACTATTACGATTTTGTAAATTTTGAAAATCATCCGAATCGCATCGGAATCGTGATCGGCGACGTGTCCGGAAAAGGCGTATCGGCGGCATTCTACATGACGCTCGCGAAAGGTATACTTCAGACGCAGGCGACCATCACTCCCGATTCGCCTAAAGAAACGTTATGCCGCGTGAACGATGTTTTTTACGAGCATATACAGCGCGACAAATTCATCTCGATGATCTACGCCATATTCGATTTCAATAAAGGTACGATGCTGTTATCCCGCGCCGGCCATAATCCGCTGGTCATTAAACAATCGTCGTCCAGCGAGGCGGAAACGCTGATGCCCAAGGGAATCGCCATCGGGCTCCAGAAGGGCAAACGGTTCTGCGAATCGCTCGATGAAGCGGAAATCCGGTTCAAGGGCGGCGATGTATTCGTATTCTATACCGACGGTTTTTCCGAGGCCATGAATAAACAGGGCGAGGAATACGGTGACAGCAGGCTCTACGGCGTCATTCACCATAATGCCGCCCAGTCACCCGCCGCTATTATTGAGGCTATCCACAAGGATGTACAGACATTCACCGGAGCCTTACCCCAGCATGACGATATGACCATGATCGTCATAAAGATCAAATAGCGCCTCATGGCTCTTTACATTTTCAGGTTTTCCTCGACGCGTTTCATAACGCCGGTTCTTATTTTTTCGTCCGTTGCGTTTTCCCTTTTTTCCATTTTAAGCGTCGCGATGATCATGCCGGTGATCAATTATATATTCGATTACCAGTCATTTCTGCGGACGTTCGGCGATCTGTTCCCCGTCAGGAAACCGTCTCCCGATGTGCTGCTGGCCATGATCGCCGCCGCTTGGTTAATTTTTCTGCTTAAAAATATTTTTTATTATCTTTCTGCCCGGGCAACCTATTCGCTTGAAAAAAGCCTGACAGAACGGTTCGGCGGCGACCTGTATCACGTTATGCTCAACGAACCGGCGGATCAGTTTTATACCGGCCGTCATGCCGAACGGTTAAACCGCCTGACAACATGGCTTCAGCGTTACTCGCGCGCCACCGCCGACGGTTACGCGTCAATAAGCCGGGCGTTACCGCTTCTGACCGGATACTTCATCATCCTTTTGTCCATCAGCTGGTCGCTGACGGCGCTCATCCTGATCGCGATTCCGTTCATGACATGGACCGCTCACGCCTTCAATAAAAAAATTCGCTTGACGGCGGATGAAGAAAGGGCCGGCTGGGATAAACTGATCCATGTGCTTCATCAGGCGCTGAGTTCGGTCAAACTGATCAGATTATTCAATTCAACCGGTTATGAGACGGGCCGTTTTCAGTCATCTCTGGGACGATTTCTGCGGCAGAGTATGCGCAGAATACATCTGTCAGGATTAAGCGTTACTGTACTTGAAATGACCGGCGTTACGTTCGGGCTTCTCCTGCTGTTCATGACGGGATATGGAATGTGGATCGGCGATTTTCATTTCGGACCCGGCGGACTGGTGCTTTTCATCGCCTCGGTTTTTTCCATGATCGATCCCGCAAAATGGACGGTAAAAAGCATTCAAGACCTGAAAGAAGCCGCGTCAATCAGGCGTCAATTCGTTTCATCGATGAAGCAGACGAAACCTCGGTTAACCAATAAACGGTTGCATGAATTCAAATCCGAAATCCGATGGGAAGAAGTCAATTACAGATATCCGGCGGCTGACAATTACATTTTCCGGAATGCCGGTTTGATTATCCGCCCGAAAGAAAAGCTGTTAATCACAGGCATAAGCGGAATCGGCAAAAGCACATTTGTCGATTTAACCGCCGGCCTGCTTACACCGGAATCCGGTTTAATCACGATTGACGGAATTGACGTAACTGAAATTCAACCCGGCGATATTTCAGGAATCATCGGTGTGCTGACGCAGGAACCTTTTTTATTCAATGATACCATCCGGAACAATCTTAACTACCCGCCGTCGGACAGGCCTGACCATGTGCTCAGAATGGCTCTGGGCAGGGTTCAGCTTGAGAACTGGCTCACGGCGCTTCCGGGACAGCTGGATACAGTTATCGGCGAACGAGGCGCGACGATGTCCGGCGGCGAGAAACAACGGCTGACCCTTGCGCGTTTGCTGTTACGAAATCCGCAAATCATTTTTCTGGACGAAGCCACGTCGGGACTTGATATCGTGATGGAAAACGAGCTGATGACAATGATTACGGACTTGTTCAGCGACCGTACTATTGTTATGATTTCGCACCGGCCGTCCCTGAGCGCTTTCGCGAACCGTCATATTGAAATTATAAATCAGCGATTTTCAGTAATTCACCGCCAGACATAAACGGTATCATCTTCGCCAAGGCCTATCATAGCGCCTGAGATATTACCGGATGTACCCTGAAAAACATCTATCCATTGCCGGGCAACGGCTTTACCGAATGATAATTCTACTGCAATTTCGTTATCAAATACCGTCCATTCGTTGAAATTCGCATCGCCCGGTTTATAATTCAGTATCAGCGCTGATCGGTTCTCGACAGGAAGATCTACCTCGGTCTTCCGGGAAATTGTTTTTGTGACTTTTTTCAGATTAAAGGTAACGCGGTCAGGAGCATCTGTTTTTAATAATGAATCCAGCACTTGAAGGAATGCTGTTCTCCCGAAAAGATTACAACAGAAATGCCATTCACTGCCGATCCATCCGTCGGTTTTGTACTTCCAGAAATATACCGAACCTTTGTTGATATTTTCACCACCTAATAAAATGGCTTCATCCGTGTTCTGTAAATCCGAACACTGATTTTCACGGATTGGACGGATTCCTACGGATTAAATCTAATATCTTTTTCTTATCCGTGTATATCCGTGTTGATCCGCTTCATCTGTGTTCTGTAAATCCGATCACTGATTTCACGGATTGGACGGGTCGCCGCTGATTCAAACCAATGCCTTTTTCTTATCCGTGCAAATCCGCGTGTATCCGCGTAATCCGTGTTCTATGGTTTTTAACTCTGAATTCATCCGTGTTGATCCTCGTCATCCGCGTTCAATTCTTCACTCGCTGTCTTTCTTAAACACAGCCATCAGGATCAGCACCCAGCCGATCACGGAAATGATCGTTGCAAAAGCTCCCTTGACGGTGAAAAACCAGCCGAAACCGCCGTATCCCATTCCTGATTTCATCATGAATATCGGCAGAAACACGCTGGAAATAAATCCGATAAAACCGTTAAATAAAAACAGGATCAGTGCGATGATGACCAGGTTATACCGTTTGGGATTTTCGGCGCGCTTGCCGAAAGCCATGACCAATCCGATCGCCCAAACAATGAATAACGGACCGTACCACAGCAGATTTGAAAAAATCGATGTAATTTCGCCTGACATATATTCCTCCGTATTTATTGTGTATCAGACCGCTTCCCACCTGAATTTTATTTCAACAAATATTCTTTCATGAACATGACCAGCGTCGCAAAATAATAATCGTTGTTTTTCTTTTTCGCGAATCCGTGCCCTTCATCTTTTGCGCAGAGATACCAGACCGGTGTCTTGATTTTTTTCAGCGTCTCGACCATCTGCACGGCCTCGCTGACCGGAACACGCGGATCATTCGCGCCCTGAACGATGTACAGCGGTTTTTTGATTTTTTCTGCGTTGTTTGTCGGGGCGATTTTCAGCATAAACGCTCTCATGACTTCGTCGCGTTCATCTCCGTATTCGACTCGTCGCAGGTCACGGCGGTACCCCGCGGTATTCTCGAGAAACGTAACCAGGTTTGAAATCCCGACATAACTCATGGCGCACCGGATCCGGTCGCTGTAATAGGTCGATATCGCAAGCGACATATGTCCGCCGTAACTTCCTCCCATCACCATAATGCGATCAGCGTCAAGGCCGGGCTGAACCGCTATCCAGTCGAACAGCGCGTTGATGTCCTTATATGAATCTTCGCGTTTGAATCCGTTATCAAGTTTCATGAACGTCTTTCCGAATCCCGTGGAACCGCGGATATTCGGAAAGATCAGCGTGATACCGAGCTCATTCAGAAGGTAATTGTAGCGGCCCATGAACCCGGGCTGTGACTGGGCTTCCGGTCCGCCGTGTATTTCAATGACCACCGGGCGTTTACCGGCAAATTTAGCCGGAGGTTCATACATAAACCCGGTAATCTTCAGACCGTCGAATGATTTCCATTCGATGAGCTTCGGAGCTGGCAGGCCGGACACGTTGATGCCGCCGGTTTCGCTGGTTGTCCAGCGTTCAACTTTTTGTTTTTTGACGTCGATCGTATAGACGTCCGTTGGTCCCTGGGAGGTCTGATAGCTGAACGCGATTTCCTGAGCGTTCGCGTGCCAGTCGACTCCGCCGATTAAACCGACCGCCAGTTTTGGTAAACTCTGCTCCTTATGATTTTTCAGGTCGATCAGATGCATGGCTGTGACGCCGTTTTCGTTGGTCATGTAAATTAACTTCGTCCTGTCGGGTGACATCGCCAGTTCATCCACGTCCCAGTTGATTTTGTCGGTGATCACTTTCACGGTTTTCGTTTTCATGTCCATGAACGCCAGGCGCTGAAATTCAGATTCTTTATCGGATGTGTAATAAATTCCCGTTCCGTCCGAGTTAAATTTTCCGGATCCGTACGCAATTTTAACGGAATCCTGTGCCGGCGTCAGCTGGGTTTTGGTTTTCGCGGCCACATCAACCAGCCACAGATTGCTTTCATTTACGGAAACATATTCGCTCATCAAAATGGATTTGTCATCGGGCGACCAGTCGAGCGCTCCCCAGCCTCCGCCTTTCAGTTCCAGAAGCATCGAAGCGCCTGAAGGATCAAGCGGGTTCATCACATACAAATCAATATCGCTACCGTTACGTTTATTTGAAAAAAATACGATACGGTCTCCCTTGTTCGACCACAATTTTCCTGTGTTGCGGGATTTGCCGTCCGTAAGAAGCGTTGTCTTTCCTGTTTCTACATCGTACCGGTAAATCTGAAAATTCTCGTTGCCACCGATATCCTTGTTGAATAAAAAATAATTTCCTTTCGTCGGCTCATAAGACGCGCCGGTGGCCTGTTCCTTGAAAAATGTCAGCTGGTAACGCGCGCCTCCGGGCATTGACACTCTGTGGATCTGGCGGGTATCGCCGAAACGCGTGGAAATCAGCATCTCCCGTTTGACCGGATGCCAGCTGGCGAATGCGGCGCTCCGGGTTTCGCCGTAGGGCGCAAGCTCCTCCATCAATTGAACGGTAACCGCAGGAACACCGTCGATGGTAAGATTATCGTAAGGTGTGATGGTGTCTTTCTGAGCGGACAGGGTTCCGCCGGTAAAGGCCAGCAGGATGAAGAACAGAATGTTTTTCATGATGTATCTTTCCTTGTTTGATGATTAAAAATTATTCATTTTGTTTATGTAATTTTTCTGGTTTAGGTTTTTACGCCCAGTCTTTGATTTCAGTTTCGACGGCCTTGAGCGACAGGGTCAGGTCCTTGATCATGATCGCCAGCGACACCACCAGGCAGGCAAGGCTCAGTGAGAATGCGATCACGGACACCGAACTCAAATTAACCGCAAGCACCTGACTGACAAAAATCAGCAGAATCGTCAGCGCGACAAAAAAAATGCTGAAGGCCGCAAGGATCACGGCCAGACGAATCAGCCGGCAACGGTCGTACATGACCCGGATCTGGAAAACCAGTTTGGTTTTGAGCGTTGAATCAACAGCACCGGAGGCCTCCCGGATCAGCGCACGCAATCGGTCAATCGAGCGGCCGTAACGGTTCGTCATCGACAGCAGGAGAAGTCCTACGCCGGAAATCATCGCTACGGACGCGATCGATGCCTGCATCATCTGAATGAATTCACTTACCGTCAGCATAAGGAATATTCCCTCTTATAATTGTTTCATGATCGTGTACGTGGTATTCAAATCTCGCGGAATATCTTTTAACTTATCGATATCCTGTTTGATGTCGTCGGTCAATTTACCGTATTTATCAAGAAACGCTTTCACGCCGTCATAATTTCCTTCCGACTGGAATTCAAGTACGGTTTTTGCGAGCAGCGTCACCGCGGAATGGAATTTGTCGAAATTGACCGTCCAAAGTCCGTCCGCGTTACGGCCCAGCGCGCCTTGCTCTTTCAGAAACACCATCTGGGCGATATTCGCCTTGCCGTGGGCTTCTTCCGCACCGAACCTCATGGAACGGAACAAACCCGCGAGGTAGGTCACGTAATGCTTTTTCATGTCCTCGTCGTTATACATGCCCTGGCGTTTGAAATATTCCATATTGTAGATCGACAGCACGTCTGCCTTGGTTTCCTCGATCGCCGAGTACAGGTCTTTCATGGCTTTGCGGACTTCGAGCTTGTCATTGCCATATACGTATCCGCGTCCAAGAGTGTGCGATACCTCATGCAGCGTGACAAACGTAGTGAATGAATGCGCGTCGGCATATTTCACGTATTCTTTCGCGATGAGTTTTTCCGTGATCGGGACGACGATCTGTTTGAATTTCGCTTCCATCAGGTTTTTGTACATCTGTTTTTTCCCGCCGTATTCCGCGTGAACCTGCGGATCGTTGGGCAATGACGCCGCGATGGTCTTGATGCCCGCCTGGAAATCGCCTCCGAAATAAGCGATGTTCACCACTTCGAGGACGTTCATCTTGCCGGCGGATTTGCGGATGTATTCCTTCTTCTGGGGCAGGTTCTGCTCGAGCGCGTCGATATGAGACTGGAACACCTGCAGTTCTTTCGTGCCTTCGGGATCTTTCACCATCACCGCGCATTCGAACGCGGTCTTATAATTAAATAGCCCGTCTTCGTAATTCTCGATCGGGCCGATCACGACGTCAATGTTGTTGTCCTTGAGTTTCATCCAAAGGACATCCGATTCATAGTAATCGCCCGTTTCAATGGCTTTCGCGCGAGCATTGAGATAGGCTTTCAGCGATTCATTCTCGCTCAGAGCAGCCGCGTCACGGGCCAGCTTTACCATGGGAACAATCTGGGTTTTATAAAACTCATGGTAAGGAACGGCTTTCAGTTTTTTTCCGTCACGGACGACGACAGTGTACAGTCCGGTCAGCTCTTTTTCTTCCTTGGGGTTGACTTTGACGTACGCTTCAAACTCTTCTTTCGTCATGTCGGCGGGATAGAAAGTGCCCCCTTTGGGCCTTTCCTTCGGGCCTTCGCCGGTGAAACGCGTACCGTGAATGCGGTCATACGGACCGTAACTGATCATGGCGTATTCATAAGCTTCTTTCGAGGCCTGATCCGTTTTCGATTTCAGTTCATCACGCGTCCTGATCGCATCGTAGGCGGTCTGAATCCAGAATATTTCATCGGCGTACTGACCTGCTTTCACGAGCAGTTTCACCATTTCTTTTTCTTTGGCTGATAAATGGTCCATCTTCACGTCGATTTCGGTTTTCGCGAACTGATCGATCATTTTCTGTAATTCGGATTTTTCTTTCATGGGTTCTTTCCTGGTTTGACAGCTCATGAAGAACATCAGGCTCAGCAGAATGAGGAAACTTTGCTTCATGGATTTTCTCCTGAATTAGTTAGGTTGTTTTATTGATTTCGATGAATTCTTCCAGTTGTTTTTTCAGATTATCCATATACACTGACGCCGCGTTTTTAAAAGTTGAATTTTTAAACTCTAAATTCGCGAGTTTATGATAAAAATCCCTTAAGTCAGAAACCTTTTTCAGGTTTCGGATCGCTTGTTCTGAATTGAGATACTGATTCATGATTGAATACGCTTCAGTAATTGTTCCATATCCATCTTGTCCTGAAAGGAATTTCTTCGGCTTTTCAACTCAATCAGGTCTTCAGGATGTATCACGCTGATCTGAAATCCCTGAAATTCAACGATTTCTCGTCTGTCATAATATATTTTGAATGTATCTTCGGGTTCGATTAAAAAATCAATAATGCAGGATTCCTGACCCTCAACCCATACACTCCTTTGTATCACCGCCTTTTCGAAGCCCCATGGCTTCAGTTGATTGATGAAACCTGCCCGGTTCATTTGCTGAAGAATATTATCCGTATGTTGTCTGGAAATCATTAAATCGATATCTTCTGTGAACCGCGGTTCCGCATAAACCGAATAAGCCATTCCCCCGATCAGCAAGTAAGGCTCCGGATGAATCAGCCCCGTAACTTTGATCAGTTGTTCATACAAATTCATATGGCAATTCCGTCATTCATAAAATCAAATCATAACAATTTACAATAACGTCATCAATAGTCAATTGTTTTCAACGAGCCTTTCTTTCAGATTAAAAAAACCGGCGCACATTTGAATAACATGCGCCGGCGGAAAATAAATTACTTTTCAGGATTCAATATTGCATTTACCATGATAGTCCCTGACTTCAGCCTTATTTCCTGATAGGATATTCAGGAACATCCGGGATTTCCTTACCTTTCGTTTTCAGTTCCTCCAAAATGACCTCGATCGTCTTATTCAGCTGATCATCGATACCCGCGAATTCTCGGGCAGGATCGTTATCCACAAAAATATCCGGATCGACTCCGTATCCCTCGATGATCCAGTTCTTGCCGTCGGTGTCGAACGGCGCGAATTCAGGTTTGTTCAGCACGCCTCCGTCCACGAACGGCAGGGTTCCTCGGATACCGACTACGCCGCCCCAGCTGCGCTTGCCGATCAGTTTGCCGAGCTTGTGTTTTTTGAACCGGTACGGAAACAGGTCGCCGTCGGACGCGGAGAATTCATCGAGCATGCAGACCATCGGGCCGAGTATCATTTCGCGGGGATTCGAGTACGCGGTGGTGTTGCGCGAGACGTTGAACATCGCGAGTTCCCTGCGCAGGCGCTCGATCAGCATCGGCGAGACATTGCCGCCGCCGTTGCCTCGCACGTCAATAATCAGGGCTTTCTTGCGAAGCTGGGGATAGAAGTGCTTCACGAACTCATTCAGCCCGGTCACGCCCATGTCCGGTACGTGAATGTACCCGACTTTGCCGTCCGTCGCTTTGCTGACTTTGTCGATATTCTTCTGAACCCAATCATAATAGTACAGCGGCGATTCATCCTCGATGGGAATGACGATCACCGTACGGCTTCCCGACTCCTGCGGTTTCGAGTTCACTTTCAGGATGACCTGCTTTCCGGCCGTATTGACGAGTGATTCATAAATATTGGGCATCGTCGACGTGGATGCGCCGTTCACCGCGATGATGTATTCGCCTTCCTGTACATTCAAGCCGATTTCCGTTAGCGGTGACCGGGTATTCACGTTCCAGTTTTCGCCGCGGAGAATTTTATTGATCTTGAAGTATCCCGATGCGGCGTCCTTGCTCATTTCCGCGCCGAGCAGACCGAGCGCGATGCGTTTCACGGCCGGCCTTTCCCCGCCACCGACATACGCGTGCCCGATATTCAGTTCGCCGATCATCTCGCCGATAATGTAGGAAAGGTCGTTCCGGTGATTCACAAACGGAAGCAGAACTTCATATTTCTTGCGGATCGACGGCCAGTCAACGCCGTGAAGGTTCGGAGCGTAAAGAAAATCACGCATCTGCCGCCAGCTTTCATAAAAGATCTGGTTCCATTCCAGCCGCCGGTCAAGCTTCAGTTCCATACCGGAAAGATTCAGCCGGTCCTTGATGTCGATTTTACCTTTCGGAAGATCGATGATCGCGTATTGCTGGTTCTGTGAAACAAGCATTTTCTTTCCGTCGGCTGAAATTTCATAACCGTTGATTCCGCCGAGTTCGTTTTCTTTCTTTTCTTTCAGGTCGTACAGCATCAGTAATGCTTTGTCATCCTTGCTTCCGCGGCGCTGATAGTAAACACCGTCGTTGATTCCCGTGATGTGAAAGAAATTGGACGCGTTCACCGGCAGTACGGCAATCCGGTCCATAATGCCGTCCAAATCGATTTTGATGGTTTTGTCCTGTTTGGATTTATCATCTTTCGAACCCTGATCTTTCTTTGTCGCGTCATCTTTCGATTCTGATTTTTCTTCTTTTTTGATGCTCACCTCATCATTCACCGGTTTGAACGGCGATTCAGTATCTTTCGACAATGTGATCAGATAAATCCGCTCCATGTCCTGGTAGGCGTGATTCCATTCTGTCCAGCTGTATATGGGGTTGAAATCGCGGTTGGATGTAAAGAACAAATACTTGCCGTCACGGCTGAACACCGGTTGGGTGGAGGCGTACCAGCTGTCGGTAACGGGAGTGGATTTTTTATCCGCGATCGAGTAAAGGTAGACCCGCGCCATTCCTTCCGTCTCGGCTTTTGAATAGGTGATCCAGCGGCTGTCCGGCGACCAGGCATATTCATTGAATTCCCAGACTCTGGACTGATCGACTTCGGTAACTGTTTTTGTCTCAATGTCAACATAACGGAGCCGAAGCTTTTTGTCAGCCCACATAATCTTTTTTCCGTCTGGAGACCAGAAAATATCATAATAATAGGTATCGGCGTTTTTCGTGATCTGGACAGGTTTTTCGCTTCCGTCCTGCGCCTGGATGTAAATTTCATTTTCGCCGCTCAGGTCCGCTACAAACGCGATCCATTTTCCGTCGGGCGACCATTTGGAATTTCGCTCATGCACGCCGGACGTGTTCGTGAGATTTCTCGTGATGCCGTTCTTCGCGGGTACGGTAAAGACTTCGCCCCGCGCGCCGAACAGAGCCCTGTTGCCGTCAGGGGAGATTTCAAAATTACTGACTGAAGAACTGACGCTGATCAATCCGCCGCGGCCGGAAGTAAAATCTTCCTTGATGTATATAGTAATTTTTGATTCTGTTTTTGTATTAAGATCATACTGGTATATATAACCTCCGTTTTCAAATACGATCTTATCTTTTCCTGCAGAAGGAAACTTGATGTCATAATCCCTGAAATCGGTCAGCCGTTTTGTTTCTTTCGCTTTGGTATCATAAACATATAGGTTCATCCGTTTCAGCGTGTCACGGTCCGAAAGAAAATAAATCTGATCGCCGATCCACATCGGGATTATGTCCTGGCCGGGATGGTTGGTGATATTCTCGGTTTTTTTCGTTTCGAAGTCGTACACCCATATATCGTCAGCCATACCGCCGCGGTAACGTTTCCATGTTCTGAATTCACGAAAGACGCGGTTGTACGCCATTTTTTTATCGTCCGGTGAAAAAGCACAAAATCCTCCGCGGGGCAAAGGAATCTGTTCATGCAGATCGCCTTTGGTATTGACCGTAAACAGCTGGCCGATAAAGTCGTTGTAAGATTTCAGACGCGACCGGAACGCGATTTCATCGCTTTTATTTTTCCACGCCATCACGATATTGTTCGGCCCCATGCGGTCGGAAACATCGTCTCGGCCCAGCGTTGGAGTGATCGTCAGGCGTTTCGGCACTCCGCCCTCCGCCGGCATGAGGTACACTTCCGTGTTGCCGTCATACTGTCCCGTGAACGCGATGGATTTTCCGTCCGGAGAAAAACGAGGAAACATTTCATATCCCTCATGACCGGTGATCTTACGCGCTACCCCGCCCGAAAGAGGAACGGTGTATAAATCGCCCGCATAACTAAAAACAACGTCTTTGCCGTTAGTCGCGGGAAAACGCATCAGTCGTGATTCATCTGTTTTTTCCTGCGAAAACAAATTTAAAGACAAAATACTCAACAGAATCATACTCAGTAATGATTTCATGTCGATTCCTTTCGGGTTAAATTGAGATTATAATTAATTGAATAATCAGGCGCACGGGCACAAATATAGGTAATACGTTAAAATCATTGTTTTGTTTCAAAAGCATTCGACTATAATTAAATATTTTCATCAGGCTGAGGAACTGAAAGAGAAATGAATCATACTTCAGTTATACAAATTCCAGATCAGCCCGAAGCGCCACTGCTGGGTCGTAACATCGTAGCCGTCAAGAAGCGTGAATCGCGCGCGGAAAATGTTTTCGGCCTCGTAGAACAGCTTAAAATCGCCAATCGTCGCAACCACACGCGCGCTGAACAGCCATCCGCCCTTCGAAGACCGCGGAGCATAATAATACCTCATCGGCGCGTCCTGAAAACTGTATCCGGTATTACGGCTGAAATATTTCACGGACAGGTATCCGTTCAGGTGAAGATTCTTGTTAAAAAACGTCCGCTCCGCCTGACCGATGAAATGAGCGCGATACCAGGGAATTCCATGTCGGGCCTTTACATCACCTTTAATGACGGATTGTTGAAGTCGGAATGTCAGAAAATAATATTTTTTTGTTATGTCCAAATCCACTCCGTAATTGCTCATACGTTCTGAGTTTATTCCGTATAGTCTCATAGTATCCGTATAAAAATAAAGCGGATTAAACACGATCGCGTTATCAATGCAGTTATAAAAACCGCTGATAACGGTCTCATTCAAACTGAAATGATCTTTGAGTTTGAGCGAGGAAAAAATACGGTACAATGTTTCAGGTTTGATGCTCTGTGGTAAATACAAAAGCGATGAATCAGTCATCATTTCAGTTACTGATGGATAACGGTTTATCACACCCGCTCCGGCACGCCAAAGCAGATTTTGCTTTAAAGGAAAGACCGCGGATACTGATGCGTCAGGGCTTCCTGAATAACGGGAATGATCTTTCCATACTCCGGTAGCGGTTACGGATCCTTTTCCAATCATTACCTGATCGGTTAATCTAACCGCGTAATCAAATATGTCCCGCTTCAGCGTCGGTATGCTGTCAAAGGTATGATAATTCATCTCCGCGCCGACTGAAAAACCGTGTGGCCCGAAAACACGACCGTATTCAGCATTGCCGCTGTACAAATCAGTCCTGTATTCTTCAGGGACAACCTTGCTTTTGAATTTTATGCTGATCCTGTCCTGGGTAGATTTTACCATCGAAGTTCTGAAATAACTCTCTTGCCCGGCGTAATCAACCGTAAGCGTGTGATCCTTGCGTTCGTCTTTTCGGATTCCTCCGGGAGTTCTGAATTCATAGGATATTCTGTCGCCATTACGGTTAGGGCCGTACGCGTCATATTTTTCATCAAACGTCTGATACGCGTAACCGGCTTGCCATCGCTGGGATAAGAGATAGTTTAGTCTCAGAAAAATCGTGTTCGCGTTGTACCGTGTCTGCTGGTTTGCCGTGATATATCCTCCTGATAACTGTTGAAATCCCTGCTCTCCCGGGGTTTCGCGGTGCGACCCTCCCAGCGTCAGCATCATCCGTCCGCCGATCTTCCGTCCGAAAAACGCGCCCACATCCTGAAAATCGCTGAACACCGAACGGAATTTTATTGTCGTTAGCGCCTCGCCGTCTTTCGGGTTTTTAGGAACGATATTAATCACCATCCCTGAATTTTTGATTATTTCGATCCGATCGATATTCTCCAGCGAGATCAGGTTGAGATTCAGCCAGCTCAGTTCGGGCTCATGAACGGGAATCCCGTCATACAGAATGCGACAATAAGCTCCGCCGAGGCCGTTGACGGATGCCGATATCGGTTTTCCGTAACTTCCGAGATCATGAATGTAAAATCCGCTGACATTCCACAGTAAATCGGCGAAATCGCTGTGATAATAATTCATGAGTTCGTCATGAGTGATCACGCGGTCAATTTGCGCCGAATCATAAGCGATAGCGGAATAAACGCTGTCCCGAAGGTATCGGAAACGTTCAAAAAAAACAGGAACGGATATTTTTTTTTCCGTTGAATCCTTCTTATCCGCAAGCACCTGATCCCGGATGGTCTTCGCGGAGTCGTCATTCTGATTCTGTGCCTGAACTGCTGCCGAATGGAAAAGAACCAAAGACAGCAGGAACGCCGCAATCCGGATCTTACGGTTCATGAGCACATTCCCGCGTCATTTTTACGACCGGACTCCTCGCCGGACATCTGCTTTGCCCTGGCTTCGGCAAGTTTGTTTTTGTTGGGTTCATCGAGTCCGATAATTTCATCGAGGCTCATATACGCAGCGATACGGACATTCCGGTTATCATCGGCGGTCAGTCTCATGAGTTCTTCGTAGACAGCTTTCGGCAGGCTGTCTTTGCCGGCATAGACAGCGCCGAGGCAGGCCGCGCATGATTCCCTCATGTTCCAGGCGGGATGCCGGCACCCGCTGATCAGAAAACGCAGCGCTTTTTCCTGGCCACGGGTCGCCATCGCCATGATGCTTTCAATGCAGGTCATCCCCGCGGAGCTTATGCCGTTCTCATTGAGGCCGAATTCTGACAACGCGTACCGGCTGAGATACTCAAACGCGCCGGGATCGCCGATCTGTCCAAAAGCGATTAACACCGATTCGATGAGATCATCCGTGAATTTCTCCTGATTCGCGGCGTCAGTCATAAAATTGATCAGCATGTCCGTGCCGTCAGTGTGCTTCCATAGCCCTATGCATTCTACGGCCAGTGCGTTCTTCATTTTATCGTTGTCCCGGAGCATATGCTCAAGTATGCCTGACAACCCGGGGTCACACTCTAATTCACGAACGGCCCGAAGGGCTTGCCCTCGTTCGACTTCATCTTCGCTGCAAATGTGATGAATAAAATACGTCAGTAATGAATCTCTTTGATCCGAACCGTCACCGCCTGATTCATAAGCCGAATTAGATTCTTCATCCAACGGATCTTCAGCGGCGTCATCGTCATAGAAATTTTTCATGAAAGAACTTTCAGTACGATTTGATTATTTCCATAACGCCGTTACGGACCATCATCACGCCGATCGCGGCCAGCAGCAGGGTAAACACCTTGGCGATGCCTTTTGCGCCGCTTCGGCCGGTCAGGCGGAGAATCAGGTTAGAATACCGGAGCGACAAATACACGATCAGAAGATTAACCAGCACCGATGCGATCGTCGGGAATGTGCCGTACGTATCGTTGCAGATAAGAATGGAGGTGAGAAGCGCCGGGCCGACAATCAGCGGAATTCCGATGGGAACGATGCCGATGGTGGTTTGATGCTGAAGCGATATTTCCGTGGTTTCATCCTTCACTTCATGACTTTTCCGGTTCTCGGTGGAAAATAACAGATCATTAATTGATATGGCGAAAAGAATAATGCCTCCGGCGATTTTGAAATCGCTGGCCGTGATGCCGAGAAAAGCGAACACGGCGTTTCCCATCCCGAGAAAAACAAAACTCACGATCGTCGCTGTGAGTACAGACTGAGTCAATATTTTATTCTTGGCCGGAGAAGGAATGCCTTCCGTCAGGCTGAGGTAAAGAGGTATCATGCCGATGATGTCAATGGCGACAAAAACGGGTATGATCGCATATAAATAATCCATCCACATAATTTAAAATCCCAGGGTTTCGACGTTGATCATTTCGAGATGTTCGATTTTACTTCCGAGGAACAGCTCTCCTGTTTTCATAAAATTTTTCGGAAGATCGGTTACATAAAATCTATGCGTCTTTCGCCGCCCTTTATTTTCCATCCGGCTTTCGGTAAGGGTTTGTTTCGCCAGTTTCGCCGTTTCTATGGCCGAATCGATCAGTTTGATTTGCCGGCCGGTAACCGCGTTAATCGCTTTCTGGATCGGTGTTTTGAGGATGGGATAATGCGTACACCCGAGCACCAGACAATCGATCGATGTGTTCTCAAACGATTTCAGGTATTCGGTGCAGATGGCCTGCGTGATCAGATGATCGATCCAGCCTTCCTCGGCGACCGGAACGAACAGCGAACAGGGCTGGGAAATGATCTGGGCTCCGGGCTCCATCTGTCGAATCGTCCTTGAATAGGCCTGACTGTTCACGGTGGTATGCGTTCCGATGACGCCGATGCATTTATGGTCGCTGCACCTGACGGCAGCCTGAGAACCGGGCAGAATCACGCCGATCACGGGAATCCTGAACATCTTCGCGATAAAATCAAGCGCAACGGCGCTCGCGGTATTGCACGCGATGATGATCATTTTGACATTGTGTTCCAGCAAAAAGAGACAACACTGGAGCGTGAACGCTTTAATCGTCCGGTCTGACTTGGTCCCGTAAGGCACGCGGGCGGTATCGCCGAGATAAATGATGGTTTCGTTCGGGAGCTGGCGCATGACTTCCTTGACCACGGTAAGCCCCCCGATGCCCGAGTCAAAAATTCCGACGGGTGCGCTTTCGGGAAAGGGCGCGGCCTGGGGAACAGGGTTAGCCGCGGGTTCCGGCTGGTGGTAAGCTTGTTTCATAAAAGATCTTTGACTTCCTGTAGGTTAATTCCTAATTCCTTGAGTTTAAGCTGGAGATATTGGCGTTTCATCCCAAGCTTCGCAGCCGTCTGGCTGATATTCCAGTTGTTCATCCGGATCGCCCCGAGAATGAATTCCCTTTCAAACATTGCGACCGCCCGTTGTTTGGCTTCCTGGAAAGTAAGCTCGGTGTGTTCCATCACGGACTTGACGCTCATGTTTTCGTTTCCCTGGCTCCTGATGATATCAGGCGGAAGAAGATCGGGCGTGATGTCCTCCGAACCGCATAACACTACGCACCGTTCAACTACATTGATCAGCTCACGGATGTTACCCGGCCATTCGTAATCGAGTAATTTTTTCAGGGTTTCGCGGGAAAACCGGAGAGCAGGCGACTGATGCTTGGCGGCATAGATGCCCAGGAAATGGTTCAGAAGGATCGGGATATCGCCATCCCTTTTCCGGAGCGGGGGGAGTTCGACTTCGACGACATTGATGCGGTAATACAAATCCTCACGGAACGTACCTTCGCGTATCGCCCGGGACAGGTCGCGGTGTGTCGCGCTGACGATGCGGACGTCCACTTCAATGGACTGTGCCCCGCCCACACGTTCGAATTTTCGCTCCTGGAGCACGCGAAGGACTTTGGCCTGGGTATCCGTGGACATGTCGCCGATTTCATCAAGAAAGATCGTCCCCTTATGGGCCAGCTCAAATCGCCCCTGCTTGGCGGAAACGGCTCCCGTGAACGCTCCTTTTTCGTAGCCGAAGAGCTCGCTTTCGATCAATTCCCTCGGTATGGCTGCGCAGTTGATGGAAACGAACGGGCCTTCCCTGCGGGTGCTCTGATCGTGGATTATCTGGGCGGCCAGCTCCTTCCCCGTGCCGCTTTCCCCGCGGATCAATACGGTGACGTTGCTCTTGCTGACTTTATCGATCATGTCGAATACTCGCCTCATCGGCTCGCTCTCTCCGATAAACTGGCTGAATCCCCGGCTTTTGAGAAGTTCGCTGCGAAGCGCTTCGTTTTCCATTTTCAGGAGAATGTGCCGCCGCGCCCGCTGGACAATCATCCTCAGTTCTTCGATTTCATACGGCTTGGCGATATAATCAAACGCTCCTGCTTTCATGGCTTCGACCGCAAGCCGTTCCGATCCGTGAGCCGTGATCACGATTACCAGTCCCGGAAAACCGGAAGCCCGGATTCGCTGGAGCAGTTCAAGACCGGAAATGCCCGGCATGGTGACATCCGTGATCACGATGTCGAATTCCTGCGAATCCATCATCTGGATGGCCGAAAGGCCGTCTTCGGCTTCGGCTAAATGATATTCCTCGGTTTTCAGCGCCTTGATCATTCCGTAGCGGGCCGCCTTCTCATCGTCCACGATCAAAACCCGGTTTCCCTGCTGCATTGCGTTTGTGTTCATATCCTGCCGGCCATTTGCGTTATAGCGGTATGTGAATTTCAAAAGAGCTTCCTTCATTCTCCCTTGTATGGATCATCAGTTTTCCCCCGAGCAGTTCGATTTTATTTTTCACGATCACAAGGCCCATGCCGGTCCCGGTGATTTTTGTCGTGTAAAACGGTTTAAATATTTCATGAATCAGTTCCCGTGAAATTCCGGATCCGGTGTCCCGGATCATGATGCGCAGAATCTTTTGTCCGTCTTCGGGGGGCGGGCCCGGTTCTGATGTTTCAAACTCGTCCAGCCGTGAGGCCACGAGCGACTCAAATGTCCATGGCTTAAATCGGCCTGCTGTTTCCGTGCTTTCAAGCCGGTCGGAAAAATAAACTCCGTCGATCAGTTCGTGGTCGGCTTCATCGATCAGGTCCGGCGTATGCCTCAGGACGACAACCTGGATATAAAGCTTTCCGCCGTTTCCGGACATGGACTGAATCGCGTTGATAATAAGATTAAAAATGATTTCTTTCAAGTGTCCCTGTGAAAAGTCTGACCACACCGGACGTTCGGGCATATCCGTGAATACGTCAATCCTTTGCCGGCGTGTTTCATGACGCAATATCGCAAGGATGGTTTCAATCATTTTCCGGAGGTCATACCGCTGATTTCCGGTCCGTTCGGTTTTTGCAAACCGGAGCAGTTGTCCGACGACGCCTGTCAGCCGGTTGATCTCCTCGTTGATCATGGTCAGGTCCTGCAGCGTCCCATCCTGAATGCCTTCTCGGTCACGCTCATCGATCATGGACTGCACGATGCTCTTTATGGAACTGAGAGGGTTTTTCACTTCATGGGCAATACTTGTCGAGAGCAGCCCCAGGGATGATAGTTTTTCCGCCTCGAGCATTTTGGATTCCAGCTCGATGCGGCGCTTCATGGATTCCATGTTCTCGATGGCTATGGAAACCTGATTGGCGAGAGTGAGGAGCAGTTCCTTTTCCTCAAACGTAAAGTTATCGTTGTTGGTTTTTCTCCCGATCGCCAGGAAACCGGTTAACGTGTTCTCCAGGAATATCCCGACATAAAGCTGGTATGACTCGTCCATGGAGGTCAAGTGAAACGTATAGATTTTCCGGGGTTCATATATGCCGCTTCCCTGATGAATGCCTTTGATGGCCTTTTTGAGATTGAACGGCTTCACGTCCCCGAACTCCTGGAGAATGACGTGACTCGACGGCGTGTCCGCATTCTTGCCGATGATGAAAAGGGCCGCTTCCCGGACCCGTAGGGCAGTCTGGATCGCCTCCCGCACGACATGGAGGAGATCGCTGAGCTGCGAAGTCCCGACGATTTTTTCATTAACGGTCCGCAAAAGGGTCTGAACGACATACCTTTCCCCGAGCGCCTTGGCTCCTGCGATCCGGCGGATGAAGTTCTTCACCGGCTCGTACGTAATAAACAAAAGGCAGACCAGTATCGTTTCCAGGACATAGACGCTGATTTCCGGATTTTCCTCCCCGGCTTTCCGGATTTCCTTCGCCCCGATGATGTACACGCTTAAATAAATGCCTGCGATCGTCAGCGACAGGAAACCGGGACGCGCGAACAGTGAGAAAAACGGGTATTTGTACAAAAGATAGATCAGAGCGCCGGTCGGCAGAATCGAGGATACGATCACGAGGGTCCGCAGGGACTTATCCAGCCGAACATTTCCGGTCCCGCCGTAAAAATAAAAATACATCAGCAAAGCGCTGATGAGAAACAGGCTGACGGTTTCCACAATAAAAAACTGTCTCCATTTTTCGTTCCGGTTCACAAAGATGATCCACAGCGATAACAGCGCGGAGATCCATAGGCAAATGACAGTAAAAAACACAAAATACGGAATGAAGCTCATATTTTCGTCAAGGATGCGCTTCCTGTAATCGATGATGGTATATTGCCCGATGTAAATGATCGCGACCATCGGCAGGTACAGAAGGAGGGGCGCCCATTTATGAAGACCGGACGGTTTCCCGATCTGACTCCGGATATAACCGAGGAATGAGGAATGAAGATGAACGATCAGCGGCGGGAAAAAAGCGATGCTGTACAGGGCATAATACTGAATCTCCTTATAGACATCCAGCGCCGTACGCCCGAAAATCTGCTTGATCACCAGCGCCAGGAACTGAAACCCGTGCCAGAGACCGAGCACCAGCAGAAGCAGGATGAATACGTACTCGTGATAAAGCCGGTTGTATCGTTTCAGCACCTCAAACAGCAGGGCGCCGTAAAAAACCGCGCCGATAAAAAACCCGACCAGCAGCAAAAGATCATAACCCGCCATGGATCACCGAATCCTGTTCAAATTCTGCCCGTTCGTCCGGAAAATGACAGCGCCATTCTCATCGGTCCGGACCACATCCGATCCGCATTCCCTGTAGGCCTGAAGCGCCCGCGGCGACGGATGATTAAACCGGTTATATTTTCCTACGGAGACGACGGACACCCCCGGCTGAACCAGGGAGATGAGTTCTTGCGTCGTGCCGTTCGATGCGCCGTGATGCGAAACCTTGATCACGTCACTTTTCATAAAGTAAGCATATTTATTGAAATGGCCAAACATATTTCTTTCGCAATCCCCCATGAAAAGAAACTGCCGCGTTCCGTACCTCATACCGATGACCAGCGAACCGTCGTTTACAGCGGCATAACTGGTATCCAGGACAAGCTCCCGGCCGGGGGAAAGTATCAGCATCCGGATTCCGTCCGGAGTCAGAATCAGGTCGCCAGCGCATAAGGATCGCAGGGGAATTCTCTTTTCGGCGAGAATTCCCCGCACTTCGTCAAATGTGTCTGACCGGACCGGATGCCCGTTATGATAAGCGGTGTCAATGTGAAAATGACGGATCAGGTACGGCATGCCCCCGATATGATCGTCGTGAGGATGAGTCATGATGAGGTAATGGATACGGTCAATTCCCTGTTTCCGAAGATAAGGGGCAATCACCCTTTCTCCGTAATCGAAGGTCTCGCTGCGGTCCCCGGCATCAATGACAACGACCCTGTCATCCGGAGTGCGAATCACCGCACAGTCCCCCTGACCCACGTCCAGCATGGACACGGTCACTTCATCTTCCGGATATAACGCAGGCCCCCAGGTCAGGATATTCAGTCCGATGAAAATCCCGAATATTCCGGCCATGCGGATTGCCCGGTATTTCCAAAGGCTGACCCAGATAAGAAACGCATAATAAAAAACAAGAAGAAGGAGCGACATTCCGTAATAATCGGTATAGGCGAGCGGAAGCCCGGTGGACCATTCCGGAACCGCGGTCAGCAAAGCGATCAGCCATTCGTTCAGATTGGCGTACCACAGGGAAAACGTCATGGATATGGGCGACAGGGCGGCCTCAAAAAAACCGAGCATTAGAACAACCCCGGACAAAGGAACGACAAAAACATTCGCCGCTGTAGCCAGCAGGGGAATTCTGTAAAAATAATAAGCTGTAAAAGGCAGCGTTCCGATCTGCGCTGCAGCGGACAGGAGCATCAGCATCACCGTTTTGTTCAGTACAGGATTGCCGTGTTCTTTCAGCATGCCCGCCCGCAGGCACCACGATTCCAGTTTCGGGTACATCCAGACAATGGAAAAGACGGCTGTGAAGGATAACTGGAATCCCACATCAAAAAGCGAAGCGGGGTCGGCGATCAGGATCAAGATCATCGCAACGAGCAGATTATTGATCAGCATCCTTCTTCGCTGGATCATTTCGCCGAACATCACCACCGAGGCCATCAGGACGGCACGGACGACAGACGGCGCGAAATCAGCGATCGCGGCATAAAACCACAACGCTCCGATCGTAAGAATCACCCTGTACCGGAACGGAATGCGCAAAAAGCCAAGCAGCCCCCACAGCAGGGCCATGACGAAACCCACATGCAGTCCGCTCAGGGCCAGCACGTGTACGGTCCCGCTTTTTGAAAAAGCCTCATACACCTCCTCAGGAACCTCCGAGCGGTCACCCAGGATCAATGCGGACAAAATGGATGATGCTTGCGGTGAGTGGGCTTTCCTGAAATAATCCAGCACATAATGCTTTACGGGCAGCACCCATCCGGCGTACAGAGCTTGACCCCGCCATTCACCCGTTTTTTCCATTTTGTCTTTATGGGTAACCTGCAGAATTCCGTGCGCGCCCCGGTTTTTCAGATACGCCGCATAATTGAAATCACCGGGATTCCGTTCTCCCGGAGGGGCGCCGACCGTTCCGTACAATTTCAGTCCGTCGCCGTAACCGGGCACAACCCCGATATCCGGTCCGGTCCGTATAAGGATTTTACCATTGACAGGAAACCCGATATGCCGGGTAAAGTAAAGTGAATCCGTTTCAAGGAAAAATCGTTTGCCGCTTCCGGACCGTACAGGATCGGAACAGACATAACCGGTTACGGCGGTTTCCTTTCCGGTATCGAGGTAAAGCGAAATATGGTCCTTTCCGGGCTGATCTTCCGACATCCTCCCTCCGGTCAGCAATATCAGGGAAAGAATCCAGGCCGTCATCGAAAATACTTGAAATTTCATCAGGAGATATGCCGCGGAGGCGGATAATACGGCTGCGGTATAGGACCAGAGCGGGTCCCACGGAAATACGGTGTTCCATTCATGGAAAATCAGGATCACACCGGCCAGGAGGAATGCAAGTTTTGCCGCCGGGTAAAGACGCAGCATTCTTTTCATTGATTCAATCATACCGCACGATACCCGCTTCCTCAGCCCGGATCCATCCTTCCGTTCCGTTGTCAAGCCTTATCCTGAGCCAGTCCGTGCGTTCCTCGGTCAATTCCGCGCGCCAGCCCTCATAAATCCTGTATTCAGAACGGCTTTCCGGCGCCGGATCATGCTTTACTTCACAGGATTTTTTCACTATCACCGTTTCCCTGTAATTCCTGACATAAACCGCGTCTCCGAGGTACAGCACGGCCGCTGTCAGGACAAAGACGGCCGGGGCAATCATCCATAACAATATTTTTTTCCGGTTCTGCCTGTCCCGTCTCAGATAGATGATGAAGAGAGCAAACAGGACATACCATGCCGGGAGAAAGATCCAAACCGTGACGAAATAAGGGATCCGCATGAGCCCCTCACGCAATTTACGTTCCATGGAAAACGGTGCCAGCAAAGGAGGAGGTCTGAGCAGGGATGACTCGGCCAGTCGAAGGTTATTTTGTATGTCCTGATCGTAAGGCGCCAGGACCTGCGCTTTTCTATAATACCAAACCGCATGACCGTACATCCTCATCTGGTAACATGCGTTTCCGGCGTTGTAAAGCGGTTCGGCAGATACCGGAAATTCCTCGCTCAGCCTTTCATAAGCCAGCAGCGCTTCCGAGTAACGCTGCTCCCGATAAAGGCGGTTGGCTTCAGTCACATCAGGTCCGGCTGTCAGGGCAAGAACAGACCATAAAAGATGCAGGGCAATGTTCATTTCCCGGGATTCCTTTCCAGTGAGTCCAGTGCGCAGATGACCTTCAGGCACATTCTGGCGACTTCATCAAGCCGGGAACGGTTTCGGGCTGGGGAGAAACGGCCTTCGTCGCAACAGGCGATGCATTCGCGGATCCGGTTACTCATGTCTGCGCTTATCCCTTTACTCTGCAATTCCCTTTCAACGACATCGGCTTCACATTGCCAGGGCTGCAGGTCCAGCGTGACACAAAGGAACAGGATAAGTTTGTTCTTCAGTTCTGTGTACAAAATATCTGTCGGCTCGTCTGTCGAGATCTCTGTGATCTGACGGATGTTTTTCACGACCGTGATTTTGATTTTCTTTTTTTCCCTTTTCCTGGAAAGACCTGAAATCGCGGGTCTTACGAACCTCCAACCCGAAAACATCAGGAGAACGGCGGGAGGTATAAAAAATAAAATCAAGAAAGCCCGTTCCTCGGGTAGGAAACCCGGAATCCTCCATTGATCCGTATCCGTTTCTTTCACTCCGGCCAGTTTCCGGGTAACCCGGGGCTGGATAACTGAATCCGCCTGTCCGGGTTGTCCCTGAAGCACCTCGAATCCGTAAGACGGGGTTTGCTGTGTCATGTATTTTTTTAGTGACGGATCATAATAAGAAAATGAAAAGGGAGTAACCTCATAGATCCCTTTCTTCTTCGGAACGGCCATCCATTCGATGGTTTTCTGTCCGCGGATCGCCGGGGATTCCCTTTGGATCGAATACTGAGTGACGGGATTAAAAATCTCAAAATCGGCGGGAAATGGCGGATGCGGCTCCTCTGCGGCCATGATGTTCCCGGTACCGGAGAATACGATCCTGCAGGTGACCGGCTCGCCTGTCTTAAGACGGTTTTTGTCAAATTGCACGGTAACATTAAATTGCCCGACGAGGCCGTTGAAATTCTTGGGCTGATTCTGCAGGGGCAATTCCCTGACTTTGACTGTAACCGGCCGGGATACCAGCCTGCGCACCGTCGTCTGCCCGAACGGGTCCGGAAAAAAAGATAAAAAGGGATCCGAATACACATCATTCCGGTTCCTCGGAATGTTGACTTCGCAATCCAGTTCCGCCGCATCAATGACCAGTTCACCCGGGTATGCCGGGAATAACGCCGTTTTTTTTACGACTTCAGTCCTGTAGGTCTGGTTCCCGATTCTGACCTTTTCGATGTCTTTCCGGTATGCGGGAAGTTCCTCGGCCCAGAAACCGGTGTAATTCGGAAGTCGTATGATGTTGTAATGGCTCGCGCTGAAACGGGTATACACCCTGAATGTGACCGTCAGCTGCTCTCCGACAAAGAGTTCGTCCCGGGAAATTTCAGCCTTGAAAAATATATCCTCGGGCACGTTCTCTTTTTCTTTTTTGGGTTCACCGACTGTAAGTGTCACCGCATTTGTTTTAAGTTGCCGTCCTTTGTAGGGAATTTCCGCCGGCTCAATCCGGTGTGTCCCTTTGAGAACGGCCCTGAGGATATAATGAAAAGACCTGGATTCTGATTTTACGCCGTTGATAATCTGAATCGAGGTCGATTCTCCGGGAAACGGGGACAACAGTTCGATTCCGTTCATGTCCGGCAACACGGGACGGCCGGCCATTTGGGCTTCCGGGCCGCTGATCTCGACAAGGTAGTTGACCGTTTCCCCGGCCGCTACGGAAGAACGGTCTGCAGTCGCGGTGCAGCGGGGCGTCTGGGAAAAAACGGCAACTGGATGTATGCTGCCGCCCAATCCGTACAGCAGAAGTATATGAAATGGAATGTAAATTCGTAGGCTCAATCGGAACCGCATTTTTCCTTGTCATCTTTTCCGGAAGATACAACGAAATGATGTTTTATTCAATTCAGAAATTGATTCTTTGCTGATCATGCCTGACCGGCGCTTGTGGTTCGGATGCGGTAAAGGAATTCTCCCGAACGGTTTATGACAAGTTTACTGACAGCGGTCGTATCAATCGTTCCCGAAAACCCATATGACCGCCGAAACAAATAGCGTAACATTTTTAAGTACAGACGGATCGATGCAGTCAGGACAATCTCCCGGAGAGTGGTACGGGCAGCTTCCGGGAAAGGCATATATAAAAAAAGCGGGAACGCCGGAGATATTGAAAAAATAGTGATCGGAATTCGGGGAATTGGGCCGTGTCGCGATACGGAACTTAAAATGGAGGCGGTTGATTTTTTCGATCAGCGTCTGCTGGTAGGAATAATGTTCCCCGCCCTGCAGCATGATGCCCTCGGAGCCGGAGCCGACAATATCCAGATTGATCAGAAGAACGGTCTGATCCATGTCAAACACGGGATTTTCGGTGTAGAACCGGGATCCCAGCAGTCCTGATTCCTCTCCGGAAAATGCGATCAGAACCAGCGAACGCTTCAGGGGATTTTGTGCAATGAAAGCGGCCGCGTTCAGCATCGCCGCGATTCCGCTTGCGTTGTCGTTCGCACCGTAATAAATTGAATCCTCCGTGCGCCCGATATGATCGAGATGCGCGGTCAGCACGATGATCTCGTCTTTCAGAAGTGAATCGGTTCCCGGAATCAAACCGATAACATTCCAGGTCGTCAGCGTATCCGGGGCGTCGTTGGCAAAATGCGTGCGCCGTTCAACAATCTTTTTCGGAACAGAAAAATATTGCCTGTAACTTTGTGCGTATATAGGGAGCACACCGATCTTTTTGAGCCGAGTCTCGACCCATCGTGTAGCGCGTTCGAATCCCCTCGTTCCGATCCCCCGTCCTTCCATGGTATCCCCGGCCACGGCGGCGAGATCTGAAAATGCGGCTCCCGCGCTGATCGTCTTTACTTTGGCCAGAACGGAATCCGGAATGAGTTTTTCACCGGCACCCGGGCTCTGCAGCCATACGGAGGTATCATTCAGCGGCCGTTCCTGGGCGGGAGTTGGGGCCGAAAAAACGGATAACCCGATAAACAAAACGGCAGCGCTTATACTGCCGTTAAAAACTGATTTCACTTTTTCTGGCATTTAAAACCGGTAACTGAAATTCACCAGATATTTGTTTGTTGTGATTTTCTCTCGTGTATACAGCGGATGATCCTGGTCATCGAGTCCCAGCAGATTATCCGTGGTAGACTGGTTCCACCATCCCCGCTGGTATGCGAAATCGATCTTGACCTGCTTATCCAGAAGAAACGACGCTCCGGCCGACAGGTACTGCCGGTTGCTTTTCACCGCCTCTGCGCTGGATTTGTAAGGCGAGGACTGGTAATAATACCCGCCCAACAGTTTCGTGCCGATCTGAGGAACGATGACTTCGGCGCCAAACCTGTAATTGGCCGTTTCACGGCACATGGAACGGATATTACTGTTGATTTCCGCGTCGATGTCTTTTCCATCTCCGTCCAGGATATCAGAGCTGAACCTCGCTTCCGTCCAGTTGATCATCTCGACGCTTCCGCTGAACTGGACGAATTTGTACTTGTACGCCGCCCCGATCTCGAAACGCCAGGGAGACTGAAGGGAATATTTTCTGAATGAATCTTCCGAATAGGATCCCTGCTGGCTGGAATCAGTAATCCAGGATTCATAGTAGTTTGAATTTTCTTCCGCCGATAAATAAGCCGGCGAAGTCATGGTCAGGGCAACGCGGAGATTCTGCATCGGCCGGAACAGAGACCCGATCTTGAAACTGGCTCCCGTGAATTTCGGTGCAACCTCGAAAGAGGCGTTGTAAGCGTAGGATCCGGCGATGATATCCGCGGTGTCCAGTTCACGGTACGTGACGTCCAGATTGTTTTTTCCCGTGATTAAATTCAGGGTCGCTCCCAGAGAAACATTTTCCGTGATGTCCATCGCTCCGGCGAATGACCATTGATTGATGCCGCCTTCGGAAGTGGTTTCCTCATATTGGTTGAACCGGCTGTTGACGGAGGAAATGTAAGGCGCGCCTGAAAACTGGTTATAATCGGTAAAAGAATTGATGCGGTGATACCCGATGGCAAACACGAGGCTGCCTCGGTAGGTCGGGATCGGGAAGACAAGCCCGGCAGAATTGATGCTGGTATAGCCATGATCGTTGTCCGTGACCGTTCCCTGGTAATTGATTCGGTTGCTGATCTGGTTCCGGCTGAGCCCGGCGTAAAACTCCATTTTCCGGACCTGTGCCAGCCCTGCGGGATTCCAGTATACGGCGGTGTAATCTTCGGCGATGGGCATGTACGCTCCGCCGAGCGCCATGGCTCGCGCCCCGGGACCGAACTCGCTGGCAAACGGCAGCAGAGCGTCTTCCATGCCCTGAGCGGATAAGGCTGAACAGGACCAAATGCCGATCACAATGATGATGAAACGGTGTCTGATTTCTTTTAATGCTGACATGATGAAAACCTCCTGAATCGGGTCACGCCCGCGCGGTGACTTTCGTTCGTTATTTTTTCTTCCGGGTGGTTCGTCCGCCGTAGTCCCTCTGTGTGTTTTTATTTTCGTTGTTTTGCTGGTTTATGGCCGATCCGGCGCTGCTTCCTCCGGTCTGTCCACCCGTTGAGTCCGCCTGTACCGCCGGAGTCGAGATCACCGCGCCTGTGCCTGTTGACCGGATTCCGCCGGCTGACGTGCCTGAGTATCCTCCGGATCCTGATTCGACGGCTCCTCCGTTACCGGTTCCGCCGTTCTTGTCTTCCAGCGCCTGCCGCCTGCGTCCGTAGTTGCGGCCTGAATAATTGCCTTCATGATCCTCGGTACCCGATCCGGTTTCTGCGGCGGCTTCCTCGTAAACCCACCAGGGTTGAGGATTTTCATAGTAATCGTACCATCTTGAGTAAACCCCAAAGTCAGGATCAATCATCATTCCGCCGTAATGATAGAGACTGGAATGGTCTCCGCCGCACAAGTCGCAGGTAACGGGTTCAGCGGTTTCTTCATTCTCCTGATGCCGGTCCGTATCCCGATGGTGGTGGACAAGAACGGTATAACATCCGGTTGTGGTCATCGTGCCGGCAGTCAGCAGAGCCAGCAATACCAGGTTAGAGATTATATTCATAGTAATTTACTTTCTCGCCGGACGGTTGTAGTCCCGGCTTCCGCCTGACCCGCCTCGGCTTCCTCCGTTGTTTCCGCCGGACGATCCTGAATTAAAGTCCCGCCCGCCACGTGAACTGCTTCCTGAATTCGCGTCCCGTCCCTGGGACCCGCTGCCTGAATTCGAATTACGTTCCGTGCGTGTGCCCCGGGATGAATTGTCTTTGTCTTTTCTCTGATTGTCGTTATCCCTGAACTTTCGTCCTTCGGATCCGCCTGATTTCACCTTGGTCTTTGTTGATCCCGATTTGATTTTGTCATTCGAACGGAATTTTCTCTGGTTGCCTTTTCCTGATTTTTCAATCCGGCTTCCCTCTTCCCTGGTTCCGGCGCGTGACTCATCGGGATCCCGGTACGTACGTCCCTGCCCGCCGGACACCTCAACGGCGCCGGTGGTCGTCATACGGGATCCGCCGCCCATAAACACACCGGAACCCCCGGGGCTGACCGGATTCAGCTGATAACGCCGCATGCCGTAATCCCGGCGGTTATAGTGAGAATAACCATTCCAGTCTCCCGTCCAGTGATGATTGTGATGATACCATGGATAATAATGGTATGCCGGATAGTATCCCCAATAGTAACCTGAATGCCAATAGGGATTGTACCAGTAAGGATCATAATAATAAATACCCCACCCGATGCCCAAACTCCACCCGGAATAGGGATAATTGGGATTATAATAATTCCAGCCCCAGGGATCATTATAATACCGGTTGATAATAACGGTCCTGTCGCCTGACGTTTCCTCCGTCAGGTCTTCAGAGTAATTTGAAGTATCGGAATATTCTGTTTCCGCATAATCCTCCGAGCCGTATTCATTCTGAATGATCACCGTATCCTGAGTGATTTCCTTTTTTCCGCCGGATGTGTCAAATTCGGTATAGTAATCTGAGGAATTTTTAAGGACTGTATAACACCCTGTCACAGACAGGCTGAAGAAAACAATCAGCCCCCATGAAGGACTGATAAATCCTGAAAAGACTTTTATTGTTTTCATGTTAATCACCTTTTCCTTAAAAGAACTGACATTTAAATACAACAAAAAACGAGCCTAAGTTAAAACAAATAAAAACAGCGGTCTCAAATTAATTAAACAAAATTTCGTTGTTTTTATTCACACATTTGCAATTGTTAAAATTGTAAAAAGAGCAATACTAGATTAACTCTACACTTAATATACTGAATAAAACACCATTTGTCAACTAAAATAATTTACTTTTTGTTAATTTTACTATTTTAGTAATCATAATATTATTTACAAATTAATACATTCCTGTAAAAAATGTAAATAAAAAAACTTACACAATGATGTTTTGTGTAAGTTTTGAGGCTTTGTTTCAACAATCATCAGAAAGAGTTAATAAAAGACAATCTCAGTTCCCTTGAATATTTTCCGAATGCCTTTGAATTATTGAAAAGGTCTTTGATATAAAATTCCACCAGCACCTTATCATTGAAATTCAGTTTCGCCCCCGTATTCAGATAACCCCGTTTGTATCCGACGAGTTTTTTGTTGTCATTGAACGAAATAGAATATTCGCAGACGGCGCTCAATTCCTTATTGATGCTTTTGTCGATTCCGGCGAAAAAGTTGGGTTGATTGTCCTTGTCTTTCTTTTCCGTAACCGACCAGTTCAGCCCTCCATGGAACCCCAGGGTGCCAAGAAAGGCGTAGTTTTTACTGGCGACCGCGAACAGTCCCGGCGATTTCTGAGAATAACGGTTTACTCTTGTGGAATCATTCAGCCTTTTGATATAGGGCCCGTAGCCCTGCGAATTAAACCCGATCGCGACTGCCGGAAGGGCGACGTTTTCGTCAATAATCCGGTACCGGACATCCACGCCCGGAAGCGGGTTGAATTTGATCTCGCCGGTTCCGATAAATTTTTCACCGCCGTACGAGATGCCGATCATAAACCGGTCGGTCATGCCCACATTGATATTTGCCAGCAGGCCGCCGTTGGCAAACGCGCGCAGGCCGACCTCATACTGCCCTTTCCCTAGCACACCGGCCGTGGGAACATCGACCAGCTGCTTCTGCAGTTTCATGATGCCGGGAACCGGCTCATCGCCTGTGGTATCCTCCTGCGCATTCAGGGAAACACCGAACATCAGAATGATCAGAACAAAATATATTTTCATACCGTTCCTCCGTTGGAAAATTAAACAAGACCTCGCTTTCCCTTTTGAAAGCGAGGTCGACGTAATTTCATTCCTTAAGTTTCCGGGTTACTTACAGGGACTCACATAATCCTTGTCCAGCATCCAGGAATAACATCCCGACCCGGCGAGTTTGCCGAGCGCGCCCATATGGCAATCCCCTTTGGTCGGCCCGTTCTGGCGGCAGGTGGATGCCCTCACCTTGGCGTTCTTTTCGGTGTCGGGATACTGCGCGGCGATATCATAATACTTCGCGGCGACGAGATAGGCTTCCTTGGCCGGCATATCCAGCACATTGCCCGAACATTTCTTGATGCCGTCAAGGATCGCTTCCCCGATCAGGTAATGAGGACGGCCGAATTTCTTGAGCTGCCCAGCCTTGGAACACAATGACCAGGTTTTGGCGACCTGGCCCGCGTCCAGTGCGGACTGGGCGTAATCGCACATCAGGTCGGCGTCGTTCGGGTCGATCTGATATGCCCTCTCAAAGGCCTCCAGCGCTTCTTTGCGCTTCTGCAAGGCGTCATAGGCTTTACCCAGTTTCCACCAGGTCTGCTTGCCGGTGGAATCGGTTTTCAGGATTTCCAGGGCCGTGCTCACCGCCATATCGTACTTGCCCTGCTTAAGCAGGTCATCCAGCTTGTCGCCGATGTAAAAATCCTTTGAAGCGGCGGGAAAATTCACTGAAAAATCCTCACAGCGTTTGAACCATTTTTCTTTTCCAAATTGCTTGATATAGAAATTCTTGAACCCCTCGAGCACATACCGCCAGGTTTCCTCATCTTTTGTGTCGATGCCGAGAAATTCCTCATACACGACCACGGCCTCTTTGTATTTGGCGGCTTCGACCCACATCCCGGCGATTCGTTTCAGTTCATCATTGGATTTCGTCAGATTGAAATATTGCCGGTAATAGTATGCCGCTGAATCGTAATTCTTCAGCGATTTGTGGTACATTTCCCCGATTTTATAAATATACTGGGCTTCCATAAACTCGGCATATCCGTCTTTATAGGCGATCACGGCGCTGTCATAAAATTTCAGGTTGAAATAACAATCCGCCAGCTTGTCGTACACGGTGACGAATTTCCGTTCGTCTTTTTTCGGATGCAGTTCCTTGTCGCACACGACGGTGTTTTTGAAAAACGGCACTGCGTTGGCGTATTCCTGGTTTTTCCAGTATTCGGAGCCGGTGCTCCACGTTTTGAGGCATTCGAATTCCGGGCCTTCTTTGACCTGCTGAGCTTCCGCCCGGTCTTTCGCCATCGTTATGAAAAAGACCGCACAAAAAATCGTGGTTATGGTTTTCATAAGAATCGCTCCTTGTAAAAGGTGATGATTAGGTTAATTTTTATTGTTTTTTCCTGCGTTGCTGGAACCATTTTTCCCCGGAGGATATCGTCATGGTCATCCGGATAATGGTATCCCGGATGCGGTTGGAACTTACCGTTCCGCGGGTGCCGAGTTCCAGACCGATATCCAGTATATGCATTTGCCGGTTAAAGGGTAAACCGACCCCGGCCGTCAGGAAAACCTCTGTGGAATAATTCCGGCTTGCATTTTGAGCATACAGGCTCTGAACATACCATCCCGCGCGGTAAGATATCTTTTCAGAAAAACCGGCTGACAAAGAACTGCTGGGCTTCTTTTCCGCTCCCATGGACAGGCGGATTGTGTTTCTGAAATTCTGGTTCCGCCCACCAACTTTTACATCTTTCCATCCGTAATATATTACATCCATTCCGATCAAGTAACCGGGTAAGTTATAAATTCCGCCTAAACCCGCCTCAAACGGAAAATTCATTTCCCTTGAATAATTCACACTTGTATCACCGCTTATATCACGTTGTAAGTAATCCTTTCTGAAACCATTAGATACTGCAAAATACAGGCCGGCATTAAATTGTTGTTTTTCATGGATCAAACCAAATGACCACCTCAGACCGTGAAGGTTTTCTTCACGCTTGTCAAGAGTATTGATAAAATCGGTCGATTCCCAATTGATTTCCCACTCTTTTCGTATTTTCCCGAAAGCATAGCGGGCTGAAAAACCTGCGATCCAGCTGGAATGTACACGGTAAGCGGCAGTCAGGGAAAATTCCTGAAGCCCTCCAGCTCCCTTGAACCGTTCGTCATAATTATATCCGTCAAAACTTCGGCCGTAGATCTGATATTCATAATCTACTTTCAGCAACCGGGAAAAACCGAAGGATACTGCCGTTTTTTTACCCAATGGCACAGCGAACGAAACGTGGCTTACATTTAAGTTTTTACTGAACGAGCTTCCCTGCGAAGTATTTTCAATGACGCCCTCATAAAACAGGCCGGCGTCAAGACGGAAAACATTAATGCCGTATAAGGCGGCGGGGTTGTATGTATTGGCCGCCTGGTATGAAGGCATGGCAACCGCAACGCGCCCCATTCCGATGGACCTTCCGTTCATGGACGGCACCACCAGTCCGAATCCGCCGCCCGAATAGGATGAGCCGCCCGCAAAAATCCCGGCGCCGGTATTCAGGGAAAAAAACACAATACATGCCAGATCCCTGAAGCGCATACCGAAGCGCGATTTCGCGCCGGACAAACCTTTATGCATAAAACTCCTTGCTGTGCAAATCATGGTGACGGCCCTCAGTTTCCCGGCGGAATGGTGTAGTAGATAACGATTTTTGGCGAACGTTCCGTATCGGCCGGGTTGAACCTGATTTTCATACGGTAAATGTCGTTAAAATCGCCTTTCAGTTCGCTGCCGCTGTAAATCTGCAGACCTTTATTCAAAGACGGACTGGAAACCCAGGACTGCAGTTGTTCGGTTATGTTGAATTTGACGGTATCACCCGAAAGGGTACTCGTCAGCCAGCGGTTCTGATCGGTCGTGAAATCAATCAGGTAACTGTCGGTCTCATTCAGCCCGATTTTTCCGGGGCTCCAATCCTCCGGGTCGGTCGTGACCCTGACGGTTTGAAGGGTTCTAGATTTACCCGTGACCCACCCTGCCGCTGTGGTATCGATACGCATGAACAACAACGCCTGGTTGATCGTGGACCCTTTCGGGATGCTGTCCGTTGCAAAACGAAGAAAGGAATGATACGGGATTCCGCTTCCCACCCATAATTCGCCGGCGGGATACGGATTGCTTTCCCTGTACAAAAATCCCTGGCGGCCTCCATAATACCGGCTGAAACCCGAAGTAAGGGTCACAGGATAAATCGTGGTCGAATCCTGAGTGATATTCCCTTTGCTGTCGGTTTTTTGCCAGTGAAAAACCATTTGCGGCGCAAAAGCGGCATCCGGGGTAATGTCGCTGGCGGATACGGTTACTCCGCAGCCGTAGAACTGCTGGACAAACCCGGCGTCTCCGGGAAAATCGATCAATATGCCGTAATTGTGCCGGTTCGTATCTGAAATCGCCCAGACCCAGTTCTGCAGGGTATCCCGTGGAATCGTGATGGTAGTCACGGATTTCTGCGTATCGGAAGCCGAAACCTGGAACTGGGCAAACGCCGGGCCGTAATCCCTGCCGTACGCGAACCGGTCCCAGCGCACATCGCTTTCGTCCCAAGACCGCAGTACCGGATGAATACCGGCGGTAAAGGAGCCGCTGCCACCGTAGGAACCTGAGGTGATCAACTGAAACCGGACTCCCTGTTTCACGACCACGCTGTCATAAGTCGAGGGTAAGTAAAAATAAAAAATCATTCTGAATTGATTTCCCGCGGACTGACCCAGATACAGCCGCATGGCGTTGCCTGTGGACACGGAATCCATGAATGACCTGTAATGCGTGACCGAGGCGGTAAAAATCGTGTCCTTGTTCAGATAACCCCCGGTGATATCCGGATCCAGCCCGTCTATCCCTGTATCATTAAGCCTGCCCTCACAGGACACAAGGACCCAAAAGAACATGATACTCAAGGCCGGAGTTAAAATCATTCTACATCTGGGTAAAAAAAATCGCAATAATGTCATGAACCTGTTTCACGATAAGTGATAAAATGGAGTGATATGATTTTAGCCATTAAAATTTGATGTTAAGCCTGTACCCGCAGAATTTGCAGCTGGAACCCCGCAAACCGCCGAGGTTGGACTGGTAATCGCGCCGCTTGATGATCAGCCGTTTGCAGCTCGGGCAAAACGTATCGCTGACTCCGTCGATATCGGTATCGGTCAGATATATGAAATTCAGTTTCTGGCTGGCGATTTTATAGGCCTTCACAAGCGTTTCGTTGGGCGTCATCGGGAACTGCGTCATTTTGTAGTGCGGGAAAAACCGCTTGAAATGGACCGGGATGTCCTTGCTCAGCGACGCAACGAAGTCGACAAACTGATGGATCTCCTCATCGCTGTCCGTCAGACCCTTGATGATCTGGAAGGAGAGCTCAAGATGGGTTTCCTCATGGGCAATTTTCACGGACTGCAGGATCGTCGCCAGGTCGCCTTCGATATATTTGTCGTAGACTTCCTGCCGCATGGATTTAACGCTGATATTGACGGCATCGATGTACGAAATAATTTCACGGAACGGCTTCTCATTGATAAACCCGTTGGACACAATGACATTTTTCTGGCCTATGCCTTTCAGTTTCCGTGCGCCTTCCATCAGAAACTCATACCAGATCAAAGGTTCCGTGTAGGTATACGCCACGCCGATGGACTGGCTTTTTCCGGAATAATCCAGGAGCGTCTGCATGGAAATTTCCTTCGTTTCCTTCTTTTCGAGCGCGATTCTGAAATTCTGGCAATACTGGCAGCGGAAGTTGCATCCGTTCGGGGCGATGGAAAGGATCGTCGAATTGGGATAGAAATGATAGAACGGTTTTTTCTCCATCGGTTCGTAATTTGCCGTGGCTATCTTCCCGTAATTGACCGAATACAGCTTCCCGTCCGTGTTTTTGTATCCCCAGCAATCGCCTTCCTCGCCGTGTCTTATTTTGCACGCTCTGGGACATAAAAGACAATGCGCTATGTCGCCTTCCATTCGGTAAAATTTTGCTTCAACCATTGTATTCTTTGCTTTTTGAGTTGAAAAAAATTTCATTTCCTGCAAAACAAATGAATATATTCAGATTGTTTTTTAAAAGCAATGCTAAACATGACGTAAGGTTATTTTGTTCAGCGAAAGGTTTCCTGCCCGTTTACTCGAAACAAATTGCCGTCCGGCCGTTTTCAATGCGACGACTTAAACTATTTGCAAAATATCCCTGTTTTGCATAGATTCGGGCAATCGGAAGGACACAGCATGGCAAAAAAAGCAAACAAGACTTCTGCGGAAGATATCTCATTTGAAGCCGCACTGAACCGGCTTGAAACGATTGTGGAGCGGCTTGAAAGCGGACAGGTTCCGCTTGATGAAACGATCCGGTCTTTTGAGGAAGGCATGAGCCTGGTCGAACACTGCCATCAGCAGCTGAATCAGGCTGAAACCAAACTCAGGCGTCTGGTCCGGAACAAGAACGGGTTTCTTGAAACGGAAGATATGAAAACCGATGATAACGGATCGTAACCATTCCAGGAAAAAGCCGGAAAAACCCTTACGAATTTCCGCCCCGGATTTGAGGAAATTACATGAAAAGGAATCCTTAAGATGCTTTCAAAACATCTTTCCCCTTATCCTGCATTCGGACGACGATGAACGGCCAAACACACAATTCCGCACGAAACAAATATACTCTTATACTCTATCATGATTCAATCTGAAACAAATCCATGACCCGACTACCCCAATATTCAAAGGGCGAGGAAATCGCCAACAGCGTGACGCACGGAATCGGCGTAATCGTCAGCATCGCCGGACTGGTGCTGCTGATCGTCTTTTCGGCACTGTACGGAAACGCCTGGCACATTGTGAGCAGTTCTGTGTACGGCACCTCGCTGCTCATCCTTTATCTTTCATCGACCCTGTATCACAGCCTTCAGGGAAAAAGGGCAAAATCCTTTTTCCGCATTATGGATCATTCCTCAATTTTCATTCTCATCGCCGGGACCTATACCCCTTTTACGCTGGTTTCGCTGAACGGGCCGTGGGGATGGTCGATTTTCGGGCTGATATGGGGCCTTGCCGTTCTCGGAATTATTTTCAAGGTATTTTTCACCGGACGATACGGCTTTCTTTCGACTCTCCTGTACGTGCTGATGGGATGGATGATCGTGATCGCCGTGAAACCCGTCATCGAGGCGGTTCCGACCGGAGGCCTGATATTACTGCTTTCCGGTGGGTTGTGCTACACGGCGGGCCTGATTTTCTACGCCTGGAAAAAACTGAAATACGCTCATACCATCTGGCATCTTTTCGTCATCGGCGGAAGCGCGCTTCACTATTTCGCCGTCATGTTTTACGTGATCCCCCCGTCCTCATCATTCTGAGGTTACCGCCGTGCAGAGCCTGGAAGAATCCCTCAAATACCGCAACTGGATCCGCTCACTGGCCGATCAGAACATCACGGTGCACGGAATCCGGGAACTGCAAACCATCCGGAAACCAGGAGGCGAACTGCTGTTCACCCTGCTTCAGGTCAGCGCGACGGACGCCGAAGGGAACGATTTGCTGCCGACGGTGCTGCTGCGGGGCCATTTTGTTTCCGTCATGACCATTCTGGCAGACCGCGAAACGGGCGAGGAATTTCTTTTACTGGTCAAACAGCGCCGGGTCGGGAACGGCGCTGTTTTTTTCGAGCATCCCGCCGGCATGTGCGACAGCGAGTCCGACCCCTTTGAAGTCGCCGTTAAGGAAATTTCCGAGGAAACGGGCCTGGCGGTTGCGCGGGACCAGCTTCGGCTGCTCAATCAGGACCCGCTCTACAGTTCCCCGGGACTGATCGACGAAGCCGGGTATTTTTTCTTCTGCCGGATCGAACTTAGCCGGGATGAAATCAACTCATTCAGCGACCGCAGTACCGGGGATACCGCTGAACATGAACGCATACGAACCCATGTCTGCCCGATCGCCGAAGTGAAACCTCTTCTGAAAAACACCGGGAGCCTGGTCAACTGGTACCTGTATTTCGATACTTTGCACCCGCCCGGAACCGAAGGACATGGAAGCGGTTCCGGCGCAGACCGCGTTTAATGATGTTCTAATTTCTTTTCCAACAGCACGGAGTTTCTCATGATTTCCGAACTGATCCCCGGTCAATTGCGGCTGACTTACAATCCTGATTCTTTCCGCGTGGAAAGCACTGCTTCCCTGAAGCCTTCGGACGGAATTATCGGCCAGCACCGCGCGGTGACGGCACTCCGGTTCGGACTGAACATTCATGAGATCGGATTCAACATATTCGTGGCCGGTCCCCGCGGAATAGGGAAAATGACGGCTGTGCGGTCATTCATCGAGGAACTGGCCGGGGATAAACCCGTTCCCGGCGACTGGTGTTATGTCAACAATTTCGAAGACGCCTTTCAGCCCCGGGCCTGTCGCCTACCTCCGGGACAGGGTAAAATTTTCCATCAGGACATGAAACGCCTGGTGGAACAGATCCAGCGGGACGTCCCGCGGCTGTTCGAAAGCGACGACTACAGCTCCAAACGCGACGAGATCACCAACCGTTTTGTGACGGAAAGGGATGCCATCGCCAAGACCATCAGCCAGAAAGCCTCGGACAGCGGATTCCTGATTCAGGCCACCCAGTCCGGTATCATGCTGATCCCCGCAAAAAACGGACAGCCGCTGAGTGAATCCGAATGGAACGCAGTCCCGCCTTCGGACCAGACGGACAGGCTCAGGATGCGGGACCGGCTGCAGGAAGAACTCAAGGAAGCCGTGAAAGCCACACGGCTGCTCGAACGGAAAATCCAGTCCCAGCTTTCGGATCTGGACGAGCAGATCATCCTGTTTTCCCTCCAGCCCCTGCTGGAAGAACTCCGGGAACGATACAAAGACCTTCCGGACATCCTTCGTTTTCTTCAGGACCTGCAGAATGACCTGGTTGAAAATATCGATCTCATCAAGACGGAAAATCCCCAGGATCCCAATTTTAATGTTCGGAAAGAAGCCTTCCTGAAGCGGTATACCGTGAACCTGCTGATCGATCACTCCAGGCAAACGGGAGCCCCGGTCGTGGTGGAACTCAATCCGACTTACAATAATTTGTTCGGCCGCGTGGAAAAAGAAACCTATATGGGAACGCTGTACACGGACTTCACCATGATCAAGCCGGGATCCATGCACCGGGCAAACGGCGGGTTTATCGTCCTTCCGATCGAAGATGTCATCAGGAATTTCATGAGCTGGGACGGACTGAAGAGGGCGCTCCGCGGCCGTTCGATCCGGATTGAGGAGCTGTCGGAATCCATGGGCATGACCGTGACAAAAAGCCTCCGCCCAGAAGCCATACCGCTGGATATCAAGATTATCCTGGTCGGCCGTCCCGTGTTTTATTATATGCTTCATTCGCATGACGAAGAATTTCCGGAATTATTCAGGGTCAAGGCCGATTTTGATACAAGCATGACACGCAACCAGAACAACATCCATGATTTCATTTCCTTCCTGTCGATGCTGTGCTGCAAGGAACAACTGAAACACCTTGACGGCGGAGCGATCGCGAAAATGCTGGAATACGCATCGCGGTTCGCGGAAGACCGGGAAAAACTCTCCACGCATTTCGGCGCGATGGCGGATATCGTCCGCGAGGGACACTTCTGGGCGACCCAGGAAGGTGCGGAACACATCACCGCGGACCATATCCTGAAGACACTGAACGAAAAAATATACCGGTCGAACCTAGTCCAGGAACGCATCCAGGAACTGATCGCGCGGAACATTCTTCTGGTAGACACCGACGGGTCGGCCTGCGGCCAGGTCAACGGGCTGTCGGTCCTTCGCATGGGCGAATTCATGTTCGGCAAGCCAAGCCGCATCACGGCGACGTGCTCGCCCGGGACGGAAGGAATCATCGACATCGAAAAACAGGTCGCGCTTGGCGGCCCGATTCACAGCAAGGGAGTTCTGATCCTGCAGGGGATTTTCATGAGGCTGTTCGCGAAAGACCAGAAACTCTCGTTTTCCGCGCGGGTCGTGTTTGAGCAAAGCTATGAAGGCGTTGAAGGAGACAGCGCTTCTTCAGCCGAAATGTATGCCCTGCTTTCTTCTCTCTCTGGACTACCGGCCGACCAGGGCATCGCGGTCACGGGTTCGGTCAACCAGAACGGACAAATCCAGGCGATCGGCGGGGTCAATTCCAAGATCGAGGGATTCTATGACGTCTGCTGTGTGCGGAAACTCACCGGAAAGCAGGGAGTCATCATCCCGGACAGCAATCTGCCCAATCTCATGCTGCGCGAGGATGTGGTGGAAGCCGTACGAAACCGGCTGTTCCACATCTGGGCTGTTTCGGATATCGGGCAAGGAATTGAACTGCTGACCGGCCGACCCGCAGGAAAAAGGGACCGGCAAGGCAAATTCCCGGCCCGGTCCGTTTACGGACTTGTGGAACAGCGGCTCAGGGATTTCGCCGAACAATTGAAAGGGGAAAAATCCTCCCGCATCAAACAAGCTGCTGCCGCCCGGAAGAATGCCCGTAAGAGACGGCCGGTGAAATAAAAACCCATTTTCACTTATAGGAACCGCTTGTATCCGGGTTTCCATTCCCTGTCCGAAAATCCCGGACTTACCTTTAAAAACCCTGCTTTCTATCGTTTTATATTCAGGGGGGAATGCCGTTTATTCCTTGTCCAGAGGGCCGTTGAAACAAATATGATAAGAACGATTGCGGATGATATGACCCATAATGATAAATTTGAAACATCGACAGACTGCAGCAACCACGGACCGCGAAAATTATCATGGAGGTTTGTTAACGGCGACAGATTCCAGCTCAGATATATCCTGTCGTTCGCGAAAATATCCACCCCCTTCGACTGATAATGAAAATTCAGTCCGTGATAATAAGAAAAAACCTCGCCCAGGGCAAAATACAACTGCTGGATTACGCAGGCATACATGACTGCACCCGCCGCCAGGATGCTTTTCCATTGCCGGTATTCGAGAATTCCCTTAAACCATAATACGGCCGGAAGGATCATGAACGGGATCAGCATGTACAGGTAACGAGGACCGAGGCTGTATCCGCCATGCCAGTCTTTGTAATGAGCTGCGAATACGACCCGCGTTGCTATCATAATTATTAGAAGGTAAAACAGAAACCGATGCCTGACATGAAACGTACGCCATGCAAACACCGCAATCAGCGCGGCGGGGACATAAAACAAAAGTCCTTTGCCGCTTCCGGCAGTCAGTCCGAACAAATTGCGCCAGAACGACCGGGAAAAAAGCGGAACGAATTCCGCCCTGTTGAATGCGCTCAATTCGCGGCCGGACTGGAAGAAATCGCCGAAACGGATAAAATTGAAATAACCCAGCAGGAACAGAATGACACCGAAACCTGTCAACCAGGAAATCATGGGGAATGAGCCCGGGCTTCCGGACCGTCTCAGGCCGGCCTGAATCCGGTACACATATATGAACCAGAAAGGCGCGAACAGCATTGCTGTATAATGAGTCGCCGCCGCAAGACCGAGTAGGATTCCGGAAAGAAAAAATGATAACCGTCCGGACCGGTCCTTCACCTGAAACACAAGATCCTTTTTCATCAATCCGTAAAAAGAAAGCAAAACAAACAAGACAGCAAGGGGCTCGCTGAAAAAACTTCCTGCATACGGCCAGGCAATCGTTCCGAATGCGTAAAACAAGGAAAGAACCGTTGAAGCCGGCCTGGATCCGGACAATAAAAAAAGAATGCCGTATAATACCGTAACCGTTATCGCGCTGATCCCGACATCCGCCAGTGAAACCAGGTACCGCAATGCATGAGCCTCCGGATACGACAGCGGTTCACGGAAAAAAACGCTGTAGAGGCTCCGACCGTAAAAATGGCTGACCGGGGGCCGGATACTGTCGTGCCATCCGCTCTGATTGATCCATCGCGCGGCTATAACCGCAGGGACAAGTACAACCGATTCCATTGGCGGGTAAACGGAGTATGACTTCCCCCCTTTTCCGGGACTGACCCCGAATCCTGGCCAAGCCTCCAATTCCCGCGGTGAAAACGACATGCTGTCAATGATGGTTTCCGCGACCCTGAATACCACCTCGGAGTCAGGCGCCCGGATGCCGCCGTAATTGGTAATACCGTAAACCGCAAAGCAAACCAGGAATATATAGATTAAGTGCCGCATAAGTTTTACTGTCCGACAGGAATATTAACTTAAATTTCACAGATATGCCACAAGCAAATTGAGAGGCGCTGATCCACTCATTCCTGTTGTGCAGTTCAGTTTCCGGAATTTTCAAAGAAGGCCTGAAAATAAATTATTGCTCAAAATCATAGAGTTTTTCAATTTTTTTTTTTATCCTTTTTCATTCAGGCAGTACACCTATACGAAAGGTTCATATGAAGCGCTTGCATTTTCTGTGGTTTGTATTCCTTGTATTCATCGCCGGTTGCTCCGTATATACGGAACTCAAGCCCAAACCTGAGTTATCGGGGATGGAGCAGGGAAACAAGAACCTGCGCAGGGATAAAAAGAACTTCGACCTGAAAAGGAACAACAAATATTTCATCCGTTTCCCGAAAGCTCCCGATCCGCATTTCTACCTGGTACTGCATTTCAGGGATAAATCATCGCTGCTGCAAACCCTGGCAACCGAATTCAATCAGAAGCAGAGAGTCGTATCGGCGATATCCGATCAGACGCATCAGCCGGATTCGGTCAGCGTGTTCGCGGTGGACAGTTCTGCGGCACAGTATTTCTGGGTCATCGATTCGGTTCTGGCGGATCATCCTCTGGACATGTCCTACAGGTACGTTCCGGTATGGAGGTATCAGTATGAAATCAAGTCGGCGGAAATGAAAAACAGCCTGACCGCGCACAGCATCGACAGCTCGAATTACCATAACCTGAACACGTCGTTTCATTTCGAAAAATTTGATTACGACGGTGAAATCAGGCTGATTCAAAAGAACACCGCGGTCCTGGAAGACGTGCTCGCCGCCCTGGAGGAAATCAAGAAAACATTCCCCTCCGCAATCCTCTCTTCCGATGACCCCGCTTATCTTGATTACACCGAACTCCGTTCCCGGCTGGAAACCGAGCTGAAATTCCAGTCAGCCTACCTGAAAGTGGTGGATATGTTTTCGGCGGAATACAAATCACGCGGGGACACCCGAGCGTTCATCGGTGTCCTGCCGAAAATCAATTCCTTTTTTGAGAATCATTCCCTGTTTGAGGCGAACGTAATGCTGGAAGCAAAAACGGTCGTTAACAGGCGCCTGAAAGAGATCAGCGAATATTATCTCGCCTACATCCGGCAGAAAAACAACACCCAGCCGGTTCCGCTTGAGATCGGGCAGGTCGAAATCCTGCACAGGCTCTGCAACGGATCGGTCGCCGATGAATTCCGTTCCATCGCGGAATTTGTCGCTGCCTTCAACCAGTACGCCGAACCGCTGCAGGATGTACCTTTCCGGATCGCGAAGATCAGGACCGATGAGCAGCAGGGCCCGCCCTGGCCGGATGACACGTTTTACCCGCATCTGACCGCCGCCGTCACGGCCCTGAAAAACAAAGTGTCGGATATTCCTATTTCCGTTTTCCGCTCTTTTCAGTCCGAACATTGTGTAAGCCTTCTGATAACGGAAACCGGAGCGTACCGCCAGACACTGACTGAACTTGAAACGCAGTTTGCAAAAGCCTCGGAGGCCGTACGGCAGGTCAATGTCATAAAAAACCATTCGACATACCGGGAGGTGATCCGCGTTCTTAAAAAGAACAAGGAACTGGCATTCCTGTTGGCGCATTACGCCGACGCGGACGACCTGTCACTGAACCAGCAGAAAAGCCTGATTGAAGGATCCCTTCGCGACAGTAACTGGGCTTTGTGCGAAAACTCGCTCGCGGCGCTTTATGCCGACCAGGAGTTTATGAATTACGCCGCCGTAAAAGAAAAAAAAATGTTTCTTGTCCGGGAAATGGAAAACAGCCTGCATACGCAGGTCGAGCGCCTGTCCGTGAAACGGGCCGGCGATTTTATCACCGCCAGCCTGCTGGCCACCGACAACATCGACGCGATGTACCAGAATGAGGCCTTCACGCCGGTCCATGAAATCCGGTTCAGTACGCTCGGGGAAAAGGAAGCGGCCCGCAGAAAACAGGCGCTGTCCGCCAAACTCCAGGATATCAGGACGGACCTTTTCCCTTCTTCGGCCGTAGAAGCGCTGTATAAGAATTTCACGGCGAATATCAGCCAGAACGGAGTGGCAAAAGCCCGGGCGGTCGCCAAACACGGATTTTTCTACAAAGGAAAAGACCGTAAAATACTGAACCTCATCGCCGAGTGCGACACCCGCATCGCCAAATGGATCACCAAAGCGGCATCATACCGCAAATTCTACGTCCTTCCCGTCACGGACAACGCGAAAGGCGAAAACGAATACCTGTTCCGGCTGAACGTCCAGATCGAATCGGACGCGGAATTCCCGGTTTTTGACGTGAATGTCAGGCTTCCGGAAGAAGTCAGCCGCTCAGCGTCCCGGCAGCAATGGTACAGGGAAATCACCATCAATAAAAAGCCAATCCGAAACGAAGGCCGGTTCACGATTTCCGCGCCGACCTCCGAAAACGGCTACGAATCGGTGATTACCCCGGTACAGATGAACAAGGGAACCGATAACATCCTCGAAGTCCGTTTTAACCACGCCTCCTTCAAAGTGTTTGAAATCAGCGTCATGGCGCAGAAACCGCTCATCAAAAAAAATTAACGGGGAATATCATGAACCGGAAAAAAATCACGTACATCCTTGCTGCCGCCGGTGGAATCCTGATCCTCGCCTACCTGCTGTGGCCGAACCCGAAACTGACCGATACGATCGCCATCCCGTACCTGGCCCACCAGCCGCCCGTACCCGACCCGCACCTTCCCTCCTCGGACCCGCTTTCCGATAAACTCGATGAAATCCTGTTCGACGGACTGTTTAACATTTCCGCCAATCCCAGCGGTGTGCTGTATGAGGACGGCCTCGGAGAACTCTATGATTCCATCGACGCCGGTCACGTCGTTACCATCCAGCTGAAATCCGGCCGTTTGTGGCACGATTCCTATTCCGTAAAAACGGACGATGATCAGGTCACGATTTCAGCGGGAACACCGCATGAATTCACGTCAAAGGATCTGATGCACACCCTGCGCCGGATCGAACAGCTCGGCAGCGTATCGCCCGATTATATTCTGGTTTCCCAAGCGCTGGAAAGCTTCAGTTTCGAGGGGCCGGACGACAAAAACCGTGTCCGCTTCAGATTCCGCAAGGACCGTGTCTGGACGGATAACGATATCAAGGAAGTGCTGTCGTTCAAAATCATCCCTTCCGGCCCGGTCCGGGAAGGCAGCGCACTCGCAACCGGCACAGGGCCTTACATGGTTGTGCCCGCCATCGAACGCATGATCCGGTTTCACAAAACCCCGTCAGGCAGCGCGGTCATTTCCTGGATTCATCTGGTTCCGTTCGTGGACAACAGCACGTATCCGGCCGAACTGCGCCGCGGCAAAATCAACGTTCTCCCCGACGCGCCGTTCGGCAGCACATCGATGATCCTCGATGAGCCTGAAAAATTTTTCTTCAAATCCAATGTCAGCACCACTTTCTTCGCCGCTTTCTTCAATACCGAACGGCTGAACCGCGAACAGAGAAAGGCGCTGCGCGCACTGCTAGATCCTGCCGTCATCCTGAACCGGTTTTACAAAACCGGCTCGAAACAGCAGCGGAACATCACGGATTACAGGGGAAACGCCAACCAGTATCCCGATCTTCTGAATTACAGCGTATTTCCGGGCACATCGTATTACGTGGAAGAAAAAATCGTTCCGGTCGAGAAATCGGCTCCGGCGGTAAACTGGAGCCTCATTCCCGATACGGTCCGTGTCAGGACTTGCCTGGATTTCGGGTTCCGCGAGGAGCTTCTCGAACTGACCGACATTCTGAAGGATGAAACCCTTTTTAAAAAGAGGCTTCAGGTGATCGCCGTGAATAATGAGGATATCAGGGCCGGCAAATACGATGTTCTGCTGGCGGCGGTTCCGGGTTACCGCAGCACGTTCCTTTTTGATATGTATCAGGTTTTCCTGCGGGAGCCGGATATGTCGGCGACCCGGATCAATCTGGTCACCGAAACGGAACCGTCCGGCAAACGGCGCATTGCTGACCGTTCCCTGACCGCCTCAAAAAACATTTTCCGCATGGATATCGAAACCAACCGGACCGAGGGAAACGATTTCAGGAAGCTGCTCGAAGCCGTGTACGGCTTCATGGAAACCCGTGAAGTCGGTGACCGGCAGGTTTACGCGCAGATGATCCATGAAAGAGAACGTGAACTGGCGCTTGCCGCATGGCTCTTTTCCATGCCTTCGATTTCGTATTTCAGCACACGGTTCGAGGAGCCAAGCATTCATCTGTACGGAATCGCGTCCCAGCTTTCGACGATCGAGAAATGGAAAGAAAAAAAAGAAAAGTGATCTTTCCGGCTTCATGCAAACGGAATAATCCATATGCGCGAATCAATCCTGAATCCGGCAAAGGGTTTTTTACCCTGGCGAACCGGCTCAAGAAAACATGAAACGAAAAGAAAATAAATCATTCTTTTAAAACATCACATCAGAGTCACATGACCATGGATAACCTTATCAGGCAAATCAACGCGTATATCAATTTGCGGGAACTTATTGCAGATCTGCTGATCGTTTCGTTTTTCTATTTCTTTAACACTTTGATCCTGCCGGAAGGCGGGACGATCCTGACGGTATTCAGCGAAACCGCGCTGGTCGTCCTGATTCTGCTCATCGATCTGGCGGTCCCGCAGTTCGTTTCAAAGATGACGGCTTCATATGTGCAATACTCTTTCCGTTTCAGCCGCCCTGTAATTTTTCTTGCCCGGCTCACCGGATGGCTCGTCTGCGCAATGCTCGGATTTGCCCTCCCGGTAATCCTCATGGTAAGGAACATCATCGGCGAAGGCGCCATGCTGATCCTGATCCTGGCCGGGCTGGTCGCGGTCATTCTCAGTTACGTTTCCGGAGACGTGAAAAAAGCCGAAACCGAAAAGAAAGAGAACGAATCCTCGGGCCTCGTCACCGGGATCATGATGGTTCTTCTGGTCACGACCGTCATCGGGGGACTGGTGTACATGCTCACTTTTTTTTCTAACGGAAAAGTGCTTTACGGGTTCCTTACGCTGGGAGGCATGATCGCCGGCGTGGTGCTGATCGCGTACGTTTTCATGGAGGGTGTCTCCCGGCTGACGGAAACAGAGGTTTTCGCGAAGTTCATCGAACCGGCAGTGATCATCATCCTGGTCCTTCTCTGGCAGGATCTCTTTCACACGCTCACGGAATCCGGCAAACCCGCCATGGTGTTTTTCCAGGTCATGTCCGGGATTCTGCCCGTACGTATCCTGATGATGTTCGAACCTCCCGTAAAGCCCCTGAACATCCTTACGGGCATCGCCGCTCTTTCCGGATATTTCTGGACACTCAGCTGATCTGAAACGGATTACAAGCGCGAATCATACCGGTAACGGTTTCCCGCAGGTGATTTTTTCCGGATTTCCTTTTGAAAAATCGTTTTTTTTCATACATTATGGCTGTTTCCGAACTGCATCTTTGAACGTTTTCACATATAAACCCGGAGGAACGATGTTAACGAAAATGTCCCAGCTTCACGACCTTGTGAAGAAAGCGCAGAATAAAAAACTCGCCGTCGCGGTAGCGCAGGATGACAATGTGCTGGAAGCGGTTTCAAAGGCGCACAGAGAAAACGTGGTTGATCCGATTTTAGTCGGGGACGAATCGAAAATCAAAAAAATCGCCGATGACAACAAGATCGACATTTCGAAGTTCAAGTTAATTCATGAACCGGACATTGAAAAAGCCGCCGCCCGCGCCGTTAAACTGGTCCGCGACAAAGAAGCGGATATTCTGATGAAAGGCAATCTCGGAACGGCCACTTTGCTCAGGGCCGTACTGAACAAGGAAATCGGACTGCGCAAAGGCGATATGCTTTCTCACCTGGCGATATTTGAACTGGAAAAATATCATAAAATACTCGGCCTGGCTGACGCCGGCATGAACCCCACGCTCGACCTGAACCAGAAAGTCGCGGTCATCAATAATTCGGTCGATTTTTTAATCAAGCTGGGCGTGGAGAAGCCGAAAGTCGCTATTCTCGCGGCGGTGGAGACCGTCAGCGCGGATATGCCGGCAACGGTTGACGCGGCGATCCTGGCAAAGATGAGCAACCGCAAGCAGATCAAGAACTGCATCGTGGACGGACCGCTGGCGATGGATAACGCGATCAGCATGGAAAGCGTACACCATAAGGGCATTGTCAGCGACGTCGCCGGAGACGCGGATCTGCTGATTACGCCGGATATCGAGGCGGGTAACATTCTGTACAAAGCGCTGGGATTCCTTGCCAACTCGAAAGCCGCCGCGCTGATTATCGGCGCCGCCGCACCGATCGTCCTTACTTCACGCGCCGATTCCGATGAGACCAAACTGAACAGCATCGTCATGGCCGCGGCTGTAAACTAATGAATACAGGCCACGAAGACACAAGGACACGAAGGAAAAAATTGTTTAGTATCTTGGTGCCTTCGTGGCGAGAATTTTAACACAAAGAGGAAACCTGTAATGAAAGAACAACTTATTCTCGCCATCAATCCCGGATCGACGTCCACGAAAATCGCCGTCTTCAGCAACAACAAGGAAATTTTCCTGAAGAACATCAAGCACTCCGCGGATGAGCTTGCGCCGTACAAGAAGATCACCGACCAGTATGATTTCCGCAAAAAAATAATCATCGACGAGCTCAACAGCGCTAAAATTCCCCTGGAATCGATCGTGATCATCGTCGGTCGCGGCGGTCTTGTCAAACCGATCCCGGCGGGCGTATATGAAGTGAACGACACGATGCTGGAAGACCTGAAGCACGCCAAACTGGAGCACGCCAGCAATCTCGGCGCGCTCATCGCCACCAACCTGTCCAAATCCATTCCGGGTTCCCGCGCGTTCATCGCCGATCCCGTCGTGGTGGACGAGTTGGAAGACCTAGCCCGGGTGGCCGGCCATCCACAGTTTGAGCGGGTCTCCGTATTTCACGCGCTGAACCAGAAAGCCATCGCCCGGCTGCATGCCAAGTCCCAGAACCGGAAATACGACGAACTGAACCTGATCGTCGCGCATCTTGGCGGCGGGATCAGCGTCGGCGCGCACAAAAAAGGAAAAGTCATCGACGTCAACCAGGCCCTCGACGGCGACGGGCCGTTCTCGCCCGAACGAAGCGGCTCCCTTCCGATGGGACAGATGATCGAACTCTGTTTCAGCGGCAAACACACCCGCGAGGAAATCAAGAAAATGGTGACCGGCAAAGGCGGATACGTAGCCTACCTGGAAACCAATGACGCGTACGAAGTCGAGAAAAGGGCCGCCGCCGGCGATAAACGCGCCATGCTGATCCAGGACGCGCTCGCCTATCAGGTCGCCAAAGAAATCGGCGCAATGTCCGCCGTCCTTAAAGGCCAGATCGACGGCATCCTCATCACCGGCGGCATTGCCTACGGCAAACCCGTCGTCGATGCCATTACCGAACGAGTCAAACATATCGGACCGGTTTTCGTTTATCCCGGCGAAGATGAAATGGCCGCCTTGGCCGGAAACGGATTATTGGTTCTCGAAGATCCGGCTGTTGCCAAAATCTATAAATAAAAGGATTTTAGCCTTCCGGAATACGATTTATACTTTTATTATACTATAAATAATACTTTTAAAATAATTTTAAATAATATTTATCACAAATAATGACAATTGTCATTGATTTCCGGACAACTTTTTATGACATTCACCTAATGATAAAAGCGTTTTTTTATATGTTATTGTTTTCAGTGATTTTAAAGTGTTCCAATTCATAATATTTTAATTCAAGGGGTTGTTATGTCAGAATACACGCAGAAAATCGTTGAGATGGTAAAGGCCAAAAATCCGGCTGAACCTGAATTTCATCAGGCTGTAATGGAAGTAACTGAATCGCTGGATCTTGTATTATCCAAACACCCGGAATACCGTTCCGCGAAAATCGTCGAACGCATGGTTGAACCGGAACGCGTTATTTTATTCCGCGTACCGTGGATGGACGATCAGGGCGAAATTCATATTAACCGCGGTTTCCGTATCCAGATGAATAGCGCGATCGGCCCGTACAAAGGCGGTCTGCGTTTTCACCCTTCCGTAACGCTCGGCATTTTGAAGTTCCTCGCGTTTGAGCAGGTTTTCAAGAACAGCCTTACCACCCTTCCCATGGGCGGGGGCAAAGGCGGATCGGATTTCGATCCCAAAGGAAAAAGCGACACTGAAGTGATGCGTTTCTGCCAGAGCTTCATGACCGAGCTTTTCCGTCATATCGGTCCGGACGTTGACGTACCGGCGGGCGATATCGGCGTCGGCGGACGCGAGATCGGATTCCTGTACGGACAATACAAACGCCTCACCCGCGAATTCACGGGCGTTCTGACCGGGAAAGGCCTGAACTGGGGCGGTTCGCTGGTCCGTCCGGAAGCGACCGGTTTCGGCTGCACCTATTTCGCGGAAGAAATGCTGAAAACCAAAGGCAAATCCTTCCAGGGTATGCGCGTCGCGATTTCCGGTTTCGGGAACGTGGCCTGGGGCGCCGCTCTTAAAGTCACCGATCTCGGCGGCAAAGTCGTGACCCTTTCCGGCCCCGACGGATTCATTCTCGACGAAGACGGCATCAAGGGCGACAAGATCAAATATATGCTCGAGCTTCGCGCCAGCAACCAGGACATGATCAAGCCGTACGCCGACAAATTCAAAGGCTCCCAGTATTTCGCGGGCAAACGTCCGTGGGGAGTCAAGGTCGACGTGGCCCTGCCGTGCGCGACCCAGAACGAGCTCGACGAGAACGACGCGAAAGAACTCGTGAAGAACGGCTGTATCTGCGTATGCGAAGGCGCGAACATGCCGACCACGATCGCGGGTTATAAAGTGTTTGACGCCGCGAAAATCCTGTACGCGCCCGGAAAAGCCTCCAATGCCGGCGGCGTCGGAACCTCAGGCCTTGAAATGTCGCAGAACAGCATGCGCCTTGCCTGGCCGCGCGAGGAAGTCGACATGCGCCTGCACCAGATCATGAAGAGCATCCACGACACCTGCCTCGAAACATCCAAAGAATACGGCACGCCCGGAAACTACGTCAACGGCGCGAACATTGCCGGATTCCTCAAAGTCGCCAACGCGATGATGGATCAGGGTTTAGTTTAGTTCCTTCATTACCGATCTCCTCCTTATAAAAAACGGAGCGATGTGATGTCGCTCCGTTTTTTCGTTTATTCAATTTTTTACCGGACGAACGGAAGTTCGTCTAACTTACACCGTTCCGGACAATTACAAATAAACCGATAATCCGAATCGTACCGATTGCTGGCCGAAGCCGTAGCCGAAGGTTTTTGTCGTGGATTTATAGTTCGTTCCTGCCGGATTTTTTCCTGTTCTCGTATATCCTTTACCGAAAGACACAAATCCGGAACAATTATATTCGGCGTTTATGCCGATATTGGGATGTGGAAGCCACTCCACGCCGAAAAGTCCAAGCGGGCCAAGATTCCATTCGTTCAGCCCCGGGTCGGTATATCCGTAATAGGATCTGTATACATGATCAAAACCTATGATGATGCCCAAACCAAAATAGGGTGTAATGATTTTTCCGGAATGGACATACCGGATGTAAGTTGCGTACACCGAAGCCGTAACGGACGAAGTCATGTTATTTTGATGGTAATCCAATGTATCGGACGGATGACTGACCCTTTGCTGCTTATATTCATCATGATTTCCGGAAAAGCTGATACCTATTCTCAAAGCGTTCTTTTCAGAGAAATGCCGTTTGAAGGAAATCAATCCGCCTTCAAAAGACCGCAGTGTAAAATTATTCGATATCTGGAACAGCAGGGCTTTCGTGCCTTTGGCAAACGGACTTTTGTTTTGAGCGGCGGTGTCGGTTTGGGCATTGAGGGTAGTGACAAACAGAAATATTGCGATTAAAAAAGAGAAGATGTTGAGTTTCATTATACGAATCCTGTTATTCAATGGGAAAAAGAGTGTTTAAAATGTTTTATTATGAGAGTTGTTTAGGTGTCTTGTTCAAAAATGAAATGGGTTTAGTTTCAAACAAACGTTTAATACCAGGGTAAATGATAATCTCTAATTTTATAAACTTCAATCTTATCAAAAAATATTCTGATTGTATTACCAAATTTTGACAAATTATCCTCACTGCCGCCAGTTCCATCATACGCACTTGCCCGATATTCCCAAATACCCTTTCCGTTTGAATTTACAATAATACAAAATTTACTATTTCTACTATTCGCTAAATCACTTACCCTTAAATATTTTTTACCGATAATATTACTTTCAGAAAAACGAATTACATCTGAGAATAATAGCCTACGTGTAGGATCGGTTTCGTTTCTGGGTTCTGTTCTGCTAACAGTTTCTAGAACATCTATTTCAAATAAAATATAATCTTTAATTATTTCGTCAGGTTTACTAAATCCTATTCCCTTTATTGTAAATTCTATTCTATATTTCCCCGGTTCGTTTAAATCTGTAGCGTATGGACCGTAAATTAAAATATTTTTCACATTTTCTTTTTTCCATTCCCAAACCGGATTTTTAAATCCATATTTTTCTAAATCGTTTTCATCTGTAATACGAGAACCATAGCCGTGCAATATTTGACCATAGCTTTCTTTTTCTTGACCTACATTTAAATCATTCGCAACATAATACCTTGTTACAAATTGCGGTTTTGTTCGATATTTTTCGATCGCAGCGCGTACACTAAAAAATATTAGTACACCAATAAATCCTCCAATTCCGGATCCTAATGCATTCCAAAATATTTGACAATGATCCATAAATAATTCCTATTAGTTCATTACTTATTATACTGATAAGTTTCTACAAACTTTTTATGCCCTTGCTCAAGTTTATTAAATTTTAATGGCTTGTAATAATCCATTCCTTTTTCTTTTTTACATTCTTCCTTTATATAATTAAGATAAACTTCAATTTTTTGATTAAAAAATGATTTTTGTTTTGAGCTTATAAAACTATCATATCTTTTTCTGACTTCATTATCAGGGTCTAAACAAACAATGTCGATTTTCTTCAGATGTTCCGAATTTAATACGGCTGATTTCAATAAATATTTTATGTATGAATCACCTTCAGGCAACGAATAACCCAAAATTCTTATATAATTAGCTTCAGAAAGAGATGAATAGGCCAGTTCCCATGAGTCTAATAAGTGCGTTTGCCGTAAACCTTTATTCCATGTAGGTGGTATTATTTTTCCATCTTCAGCACTGCCATGCAATTTTGATAAGCAGGGTTTTGAATTAATTGATAGATTAGATTTATCAAAACTGATATCTAAATTATCAATTTCAAATGATTCGTTCACATATGAACAAATATTTTCTAGTACGAGATCATAATTCAAAGTCACTATAGAATATTTTATTTGAGGATCAATACCATTAGTAAATCTTAAAGTGTTTTTTTGTGGAGTAAATTCTTTAATATGCGCTTCACAATTAAATAAGCTTAAAGTCCAGAATGCATAATGAGGCCATATTTCAGACGATGAAAAAATCTGATCTTGCCAATTTGCATTAAATGTTCCTTTTGCATTTATTGGCGGGGTATAATATTTTATTACATCACAAATAAATTGGTCAAAGGATATATTCATGTTTATCTTTCCGATGACTCTTTCCATTTCAAGTAAAGAAAATAATTCTTCTATGTTTGTCTGATCTGAATCATAATAATTTTTGACTGCTGCCATGTTTTTTATTTTATCGAAAATATCTTTAAAATATTTATATTTTTCAGTATCAGAAAAATACATATTCTTTGCACGCTCTAAAAAATTACTGATTACGGGTAAACCTAAAGGTGCAGAGAAACCAGCACCAAGAATATAAACAACTTTTTCCATATATTAATTAAAATTCTTTCAATATATTCCCCCCGCAGTCCATCCCGATTATCATTGAAGACATCCCGCGGGGGTGTTTTTAGGTTAGGAAAGAGGGATTACACATTATTTCTTCGGACGGCCGGTGCCGGTTTTATATTCCGTTTTCTTTTTTAAGCCCATACTCTGGACTTCATTGGAACTCTTACCGAATTGCGCGGCGACGGTGGTCTTGGAATCTAAGATACTGTTATGCAGTTCCCATTCTTTGGCGCATGCGTTGTCGCGGTGGGACTGGTATGCCGTCCACGACTGGGTTTCGGCGTTCTGCTCGGCGAACATTTCGTCTTTCACGCGTTTCAGATTTTCAATCGTCAACTCTTTCTTGTACGGATTGTAGCCATCGATTTTTTCCAAAGCCGCGAGGGCTTCCAAGTCCGCCTGAATTACGGACGGCGATAAACGTCGCGTTTCGTTCTTAGCCATATATTACTCCTTAAATTAAGTGGATGATTAAATCAGGAACATTTAGTGACATAAAAATATGATTTAAAATCATGAATATATATATTTTTTATAATTTTATTTTATATTCACATCATTTTATAGGATATTCACATAATGATATACTATATACATTGTATTATGTTTTATATTTGTGACATTACATAAGATATTTGATACTAAATACAAGATATTCATATTCGGATATTAAATATTTACTGATGAATATATTATATCTGATGTCGCATATAGTATTATTTTGATTGAATATAATATATTTGAGGTGAAATATAGTATATTTTAATATGAATCTATTATTTAATTTTGTGTATCTCTTATATGAAAAAATAGCCTCTGTCAAATTTTATCGGCAGAGGCTATATTGATCATCGAATATTATTTAATCAGCAACATCTTTCGGACTGACTTATAATCCTTTGCCGTCAACCTGTAAATATAAATTCCCGATGATAGGCCGGCGGCGTTCCAGGTTACTTTATATCTGCCTTGAGCATGATTATCATTGACCAGCGTTGCGACTTCACGTCCAAGTACGTCGTAAACTTTAATCGTGACAAGTCCCTTTTGCGGTACGGCGTATTCAATCGTCGTTGAGGGATTGAACGGATTGGGATAATTGGCGTTCAATTCATATTTCGTCGGTAATGCTGTGCCGGATATTAATTCTTTCTGTAACGATTTGCCCACCATGTCGATGTTTTCACCCACGCCGGGACGTAAATAATAACCGTCGGTCTCTATCACATAATCGCGCACCCAGCCCGCCTTGACATTGCCGCCGGTATTGAAGGTTAACGTTATGAAACCGTTCGTGTCCAATTCGGCATAGTCTTTATCGAGGCTTTTCAGAAGCTGTTTGATATTTCCATAGACTGAATGATCGGCGGCAACGAGATTTAATTCCTTCTTTTCATACCCGCCATAGAGAATAGGCGTGATTGCCGCGTATTGTAGATCGTAATCGCGTCTCCAATCGATATTCAGGCTGTCGAGTGAAGTAAGTCGACTCAACGGAACAATAACGACGGATTGTTTTTCGCGCCGCGCGAAACCTCGTTGGAATGTATTTTCCGCAGATTCGTTTCCCTCAATCGTTCCGGCGATTTCTTTCGGTGGATCGATAGGGTCGATAACTACTCCTTCTGTATTCATAATCACCGCTACGCTGTCCGCGGCGCCTTCGGCGTTAAGCGATTTCAGAATGTTTTTGAAATCAAACGATTTGGAGTTGAAATTCATGAATAAACGGTCATTGGATACGCCTTCCACGCCGGGACTTTTCAGATTATACTGAATCAAATCAGTAACGTTCTTATCATTAAGCAATGCGTTCGATGAAGACACGACGCCTGTCGGCAGATACACCACGAGATCATTATTTTCCGTGACCCCGATTTCTGAACCCGCCGGATGATCCACCGAGTATAATTTGATCCGGTCGAAATAGCTGTGATCACGATTTAATTCTTTGATTTGAAATTTGAGTTTATTCTTATCCGAGATGGGATTGGCATTCAATTTATAAACATCTTTAATATCCTTGCCTGCATTACCTTCAAATTCAGAGCGATGCAGCAGATTGTTATCCATGACATACCCGTTATCCGTATTTACAAATAGGAACGGACACCCGCCGCCGGAGGTACTATATGAAACAGCGTATTCTAAAGAATCTAAGCCCCACATACTGGAAATAATACAACGTAACTTAAATGTAGGTATGAACTCAACTTTTTCATTACTTCCTCTATAGTCATTATCAACCATTACACTTTTATTTGTTAGATTAAAAATGTGAATATAATCCGGTTTATTAATCGATTTCCATTCAAAAGTCATAATTTGATCGGCATTTGTATTACATGTAACGTACCCTGTCTGTCCGGGATATATTATTTCTATGTTTTGTTGAATATTGACTATTTTTGATGGCTCTGAAAGAACGGTATAAGCAAAAACCGCTTGATTTTTATCTGTAATAGGGTACCATGAATATGGCCCAGCGATACTATTGTCGCTTAATTGATATATATAAGATCGTATGACTGCACTGGTATTTGTTACGGTACCTGGCACAACCTCACAAAAAGGCATACCAAAATGATAATTTTGTCCATACTCATTTTGTTCATCTTTTTGCCAACAGTTTGATCCAATTCCTCTTCCCCATACTTTAGGGTTTATTGAATGTGGAAATGTTACCGTTTTTCGTATTTCATATCTCCATCCCCAATACATTCTGTCAGTAAGTCCATCAGCGCCAAGAAAATTAAAATATGTATACGGCGATTCTGAGTAATAACTGCTTCCTGTACTTGTATAATATGTAATGATATTATTCTTAACCATGTCTAATGCTTTTTTGGCATTAACACGGCCCCAGCCGAATTTATTATCCCAGCCGGGTATAGGATCTTTGTCTTCACTAGATAATTTAATTATCATTTCGATATCGTCGTTATATAATGTGGATTTGTATCCTTTTAGTAATGATGCTATACCGGATACTATTGGAGCCGAAAAAGAAGTGCCGGACCAGGGACCATAAGTACCATCATTATTTATGGTTAGGATACTAGAACCCGGAGCAGAAACAGCAATTTGTTCTCCCCAAGTCGATTTTATATTTAAATGATCAATTGAGTCTGTATTTGATATGGCCATTACCCCTAATGAATATGCTGCCGGATAAAATTTTTCATTTAATCCAGAATTTCCAGCAGCTGCAATTGATACTTTATTCATTTTATATGAATAAGCAAAACCCAATCTAACAGTAATATTAAATTCGCCTGGATCAAGCATCCAACTATGATTCATGACTTTAACATTATTGTTATCAGATGCAGAAATAATTTTGTTGCATATAGTTTGAGCTCCTTGATAGTCAATTCGTTTGGCCATGAGTTTCACATTCCAATCAACTCCGGCCATACCAATTCCATTGTTATTAGTTTTCGCGCCTGCAACTGCCGCTGTAGCTGTACCATGCCCATACCAACCGGTTCCGTCATCACCGATTACTTTACCGCTTAAATCCGTTCTATTTTTATTTATGCCACCATCAAACAACGCAATAATATTATTTGAGTTACCAGTATAAATATCCCATGCTTCATCGGCATCAATGTCTGCATCGATGGTTCCGCCATTTTGTCCTGTATTTTTAAGTGACCATTGTTCTGAAAATAATTCATCATTTGGAGTGCCAAGTGGAATTGGCATAGAATTTATCTCAGCATATAGAACATTATCGTTTTTCAATAAATCATTGACCAATTCTTTTCTGCTGACGCCCTGCTTTACTCTCAATAAATATATCTTTGATAAATCCGGCAATGTGACAGCCGAACCAAATTCATTGAAAGAGAGAGCGCTCTTTTTATCAAAATCAGGAAAAGCTTTAAAAATATTTTCTTTCGAAATATTAAACTTGTCTAGTATTTGTTTAACGGATTGTGAATTAATTTCAATCGTATTTTTGTTATCCTGTATTCCGGATTTGAAGTAAACAATAACTTCATTATTGATGGTTACATCACGATTTTGGCCGAACGATGAAATTTGCGCCATAAAAGTAAATATCAGCGATAAAAACATAACGACATAAGGCGATTTGATTTTCATAACACTCCTAAAAAATTCTTGTTATTATGGATACATTTTCTTAATAATACAGTAAGCCCTTGATGGACAATTTCCATAAATATTTCGGTCGCCAAACCAATATTGTGGTTAAACCTCAGGGGTTTTTGTTAATTCAAGTCATATTCTAATCTCCTTTTTTTTGTTTTTTTAGTCAACAACATTAAAAGTTAATTGTCTCTTAACTCCTGATTGTACGTTAACAACCCAAAGGGTGCTGTTCCTTAACGTCCAATCTTTTAATCCATAATACGCGTAAACAATATTTTGGTCGTCAGGACTCCAACTATAACCGTAATCATCTACATTTTCATCGTTTATTTGTTGTATAACGAGACTTAAAGTATCGACGGTCCATATTCTATAACCACCGGATACATTATTGTAATTCATGCAAAAGGCTATTTTATTTCCTGTGTGGGAAAATTTAGGAAAATCTTTCCATATCTTATCATAAGTGTAACGTTTAACGTTTTGTCCATTTGTATCCATCCCAAAAATTTCTATTGCACTAGTATCTTTTACCGCTCTCTCATGTGCAATTAAATAATTAGGAGAAAAAGAAGAATATCTATTACCCACCTTTGTGCTATCATATCCAACATTTTTTTTATTACTACCATCTGAATTCATTATCCAAATATAATATCTACCATCAGGAGAATCTTTATCTGAATCATAGGCAATTTTGTTTCCGTCCGGACTCCAGCTTGGATTAAAATTTCGACCATGATTAGTAATTCGATAAAGGGAATTGGTATCAAAAGTGTCACCCGTGAATCTCATTTTATAAATATTGCCACCGCTACTAAAAGCAATCCATTGTCCATCCGGAGACCATTCAAGGTTTCCAATATAATTTTTAAAAATTCTTCTTTTGTTTGATCCATCGGAATTAATTGCCCAATAACCAGACGAATCATCATTAAATGTATATAATGCAAAACATGTGTCCTGCAAAGGATATTCAATTTTTTTTAACGGCCGATAATTAAACGAAATGAAATCTCCGCTGGGATGCCATGACGGCTGCCAATAAATGACTTCCGGTAACCATCCTGGATCGGCTAAATCGGGACAAGGCAGTTTTCCTTTATGATGATCATTACAGGAACATAATAAGAAAAACAAGAATCCTATTGATATCTGTATTCTACTCTTTGTTTTCATAAAAAAACCTATGATGAAAAATTTAACATTATCATAAAGGATTAATAATACTAATGAGACAAACTAACAAATATAGACACAAATTAAACTCGTAACTGAGAATTTAATTCAACCGATTTCTTTACCCTAAAAATCTACTTAATCTTTATTACAGAGCAAGATAAACTAGTTAAAATGCAAAAGTCAAGGAAAAAAGAATTTTTATCCCGCCCTCCCCGCGCCTTTAATCATCTTCCATGAAAAATACCCCAGCAGGACGATCACGAGTATCATTGTACCCCAGATCCACCAGGTGTTCAGGAACCACGGCTCGGTTTTGCGTTCGGTCGGCTGGAAAACGGTCATTTCATGGCTCAGTTTCGCCGTGAATCGCTCCGCGGGTATCTTTTCCGCGAAATGCACGAGATCGTACTGCGGGGCGTTGTCGGACGGCTTTCCGTACACCAGCGCGTAATCTTTATCAGGATTCAGTTCTGCGATCATGCGGTACAGCGCTGTGGTAACCGCCGTCGTTTTGAACGTAAGCGGCCGGTCGTTCCGGTTCATCACTTCCAGTTTGAGCTTTTTCGTTTTGACCGGCGTAAAAGAGAATTCCGGCTTTTCCAGAGAGGAAATCACTCCGCTCGTCAGCAGCCCCCAGTTCTCATGCTCGCCTTTCGGCGTCGCGATCACTTCCATCAGGTAATACAGACGAAACGAACGGTAAAAATCCCGGTCATGACTCACATCAAACGATACTTTCGAAATCCGCGGTTTACCGGTAAGGAAAATCAAAATGTCCGTTTGTTTCTCTTTTTTGTTTTCTCTGACGGTTTGCTCCTTCACCGCGACTTCCCCGTACCGGCCGGGATCGTCCTTCATATCATATACGACCGCGGACAGGAACCGCAGGCGCTTGGACTGCGGGCCCGCATTGACCGTGACGCGGAAAAAATCAAAATTCGCCGGATCAAAATGAAGGTCGGTATAGCTGTAATTCACGTAGGCATTGCTGATCCTCGTGATCCGCGCGTTCTCTTTCAGGGTCTGCCACTGCTTCTGGTCGAAACTTCCTTCCAGCTTCACCGTCCAGTCAAAATTCTCTTCAGCGAAATCAAGCCGGATGGTGTTGACGGTTTTCTTTCCCGTTTGCGAAAGCGTTACATAGAAAGCGTTCGCGTCGAAACTTTTATTCACCGGCGTAAAAGGAACCTCAACGGTTTCGGACCTTGATGCAAGCGGCTCCAGCAGGTACGGCGTCTCAACGGTATCCGAATTGGAAAGATCGTACAGCCGGATATCCCGAAGATCGAGTTCGGCCCTGGAAAGAACCGGCTCGTCAAGAAGAATAAAATACCAGCCCTTCTGCGTCACGGAATCAACGGTTCGTTTGTGGGCGTAAGTCTGCATCTGGCTCCAGGCCATGGCCGGAATCAGAAACAGGAACGCGGTCAGCTTAAGCGTTTGTCTTGTTTTCATCGTCACCGAAAATAATGGTTTTGAATTTCTGGTAAAGGAAAGCGATGATCAGCAATAAAATACCGAGGCAAATGAACACGATGATCTTGCCGCCGGTGGAAATGTCATACAGGTCAAAGAACACGACTTTCAGGAGCGTGATTCCGAACAGGACAATCGCGGAAATACGGAGGTATTTCACTTTCTTCAGGATGCCGTACGCGATCATGACCAGCGAATACAATCCCCACAACACGCTGTACCACACTTTCCTCGAGAACTCGTCGTAATAGGACATCGCGGCCTTGTCGTTTGCGAGGACCAGCCAGGTCGTAAGCTCTCCGCTTAAAACCACGAGAGCGGTGAAGTGGATGAAGATCAGGAAATATTTCTGCAGAATTTTCGCAATATTTCCGATCAGGCGCCAGCTGAAATACAGAAGAACCGCCGTAAACGCGTAGCAGATGTAACGGATCAGGATATAGAACGGCCCCTGGTTGTAATACCCGGCATTCGGGCTTTCAATATAAAGGGACCGGAGTTCGCCCAGCACATACACAACGCCGAAGACAAACACGAGTGCCGTGATGAAGTTCAGCGCGAAGGAAGCGATTCGCAGGACACTATGATTCCATTTCCGTATGACGAGATACGAGAAAACAGAAAGGAAAAGGGCCGTGTAATTGAACAGCCAGAGAAAGCGGAACATCTCATAATCATAATCGTACCGGTTCATGGGGTATTCGCCGCCGGTTCTTACCAGGCTCATCTCAAACAGCTTGCTGAAATAATGGTAAATCTCGTTGTAAAACGTAAAATAAGACATGATGATCAGGATGGAAATCAGAACATAGTTCGCAATCACCGGCAGCTTGGACTGCACGACCTGATCGTACAGATAATTTTTCCGGTACGACAGGAAGAGCATTCCGGACAGCGACAGCAAGTACAAAACCGACGTCAGGAAGGTGATATTCAGCACAGGGGTCCAGTACAGGAATTCATCATGATAATCGGGCATTTCGGACCAGTCGTGCCACAGACTGAACAGCGAAAGCAAGATGAGAATATACGACAGCTTTTCATAGAACGGCACTTTCTGGGTCCGCCCGATCCAAAACAGCAGAAACGCGCCGAGCGACCATACCAGCGTGACCCAGTTACCGTTAAGCTGTACGGGGACGGCAATCACAAGGAATGTCAGCACGAGCCCGATCTGAAGGAAGAAAAACCGTTTGTCGGTCAGGCTGGTTTTATAGGTGTACAGACTGAACACCAAATGAACGAGAGCCATGCCCACGGTCATCAGGCCGAGAAACGCCCCGCTGTGTATATCGTCGAACATCCTGTAACACATGCCGTAATAAATGAAGCCGTTGACCGTCAGCATGATCACGTCGTTCACTCCGAACTTGAATTTTTTGACCAGCTTGAACCCCACGATCATCAGGTAGAACTGGATGAAAAATACCGTGCTGAAACCGAGGGCGATGAAGAAATGCTGATCGAATTTATACTTATCGATAAACCATCCGCCGAAGATGAGCCAGGACATGTACATCGCGAACTGGGTCAGGACTTTCCAGTTTTTCTTAAAAGCAAGAATGAGGATGCCGATATTCACGAGCGTCATGTACGACGCTAGGATCATGATCCGTCCCGAACGGTCGCTCAGAAGTCCGGGAACGGCGTACGCGCCCACCAGGCCGATGACGCCGATCACTTCCATATTGTACATCACCGCCGCGAAAACTGTGAATGCGGTCAGCATGACCATCACGGCGAACGCCATCTCACGGGAAATCAGGTGAAACGAATTGAACGCCGCGAAGACCGAGAAATAGAGTGTCGCCATACCTCCGCTGAGCAGAACGGCGCTGAACGCCTTGTACTTTTCTTTCAGCCTGAACGCTATTCCGGCCAGAACCGCGCCGGACAGCAACCCTAAAGCCACACGGCCGATGGGTCCGATCATGTCGTTGTCAATCGCGTATTTCACGAAAAATCCAAGCCCGATGACCAGAATTATTATTCCGATGATAGTAATAAGTTTACCGCCGATAAACGCCTCGACGTTTTGCTTTTTAGGCGGCGCAGAGGTCTGGGGTGGAACCGGCTGGGCCGTCAGAACCTCCGGCTTCTTTTCCGGGACAACCGCTTCCGCTTCGGGCTTTGCTTCAACGAGGGTTTCCTTAACGGTTTCCTGAGGTTTTTCTTCCTCTTTCGAAACCGGTTTTGATTCCGGCTGAACCGCGGGTACGCCGGAAAGCTGTTCTTTGATTTTCTGCAGTTCGACCTGGATGCTGATCATCGTATTGGTCATAAACTGCAGACGTTTTTCAAGCTGCTCGAGCCGTTCATGATCGGTCATAACTTGCTCATCCTGTTAATGAAAAAGTGTTTCCAGCCGTATGATGTGCGATGAAAAAGTACGATTTTAAGATTTGACCCGCAAGGAAAAATATTTGTAACAACTAAAACTGAGGGCAAGCAAAAATTCGGAATAAATTCGTTTGCGCTGAAATGGGAATTGTTGAAAGGCATCGCTATTCGGGGAATTGCCGTTTCTTCAATTTCCCGAAAGTTCCATTTTAAGGCTTTGACCCGTATATGACTGTGCGCATTCCATGACGTCTTCCGGTGTGCCCTCCGCGACGATATAGCCGCCCTCGTCGCCTCCTTCAGGGCCGAGATCGATAACCCAGTCGGCGCATTTGATGACGTCAAGGTTGTGTTCAATGACGATGACCGTATTTCCCTTGTCCGTGAGATTGTTCAGAACGCTGAGAAGCATTTTGATATCCTCAAAATGGAGACCGGTCGTAGGTTCATCAAGAATATACAAAGTATTGCCGGAGGAGGTTTTGGACAATTCCTCCGCGAGTTTGACGCGCTGGGCTTCCCCGCCGGATAATGTCGTCGCCTGCTGGCCGAGATGGATGTAATCGAGTCCTACATCGTGAAGCGTCTGAAGTTTGCGTTTAATTTTAGGGACGGCGTCAAAAAAGCCGAGCGCTTCCTCAACGGTCATCTCGAGAACATCGGAAATGGTTTTGTTACGGTAGGTGATGTCAAGCGTTTCCCGGTTATATCGTTTTCCGTTGCATGTTTCGCATTTTACGTATACGTCGGGGAGAAAATTCATTTCGATTTTCCGGAGTCCGGCGCCCTGGCATTCCTCGCACCGTCCGCCCTGTACGTTGAAACTGAACCGCCCGGTTTTATAACCGCGAATCTTTGATTCCGGAAGTCCGCTGTATAAATCACGGATCAGGGTGAACAGGTTCGTATAGGTCGCCGGGTTGCTTCGCGGCGTACGACCGATGGGCGACTGGTCGATATCGATAATTTTGTCGATATGCTCCAGGCCGGTAATTTTTTTATACGGGAGCGGCTGAAGATTCGATTTGTAAAAATGCCTGGATAAAATGGGATACAGCGTCTCATTGATCAGCGAGCTTTTGCCCGAACCGCTGACGCCTGTGACGCCGATGAATTTTCCGAGTGGGATGCGGCAGGTGACCTGCTTGAGGTTATGTCCGGTCGCGCCGGTCAGAACGATTTCTTTGCCGTTCCCCGGACGTCTTTTTTCAGGTATTGTTATTTTTCCGGGATCTTTAAGATACGCAGCCGTCAGGGAACGGGAATTATTTTTGATATCATCAACAGTTCCGGTTACGACCACTTCGCCGCCCAAGCGACCCGCGCCCGGCCCGAGATCGACAATATGATCGGCTTGCAGCATGGTATCGCGGTCATGCTCCACGACGATAACGGTATTACCTAGATCGCGCAGCCGAATGAGCGATTCGATCAGTTTCTGGTTGTCCCTGTGATGAAGACCGATGCTGGGCTCATCGAGAACATAGACAATGCCGACAAGCTGAGAGCCCACCTGCGTCGCGAGGCGGATCCTCTGGGCTTCGCCGCCGGAAAGCGTCCGCGCGGTACGGTCGAGCGACAAATAATCCAGGCCGACTTTTAATAAAAAGCCGAGACGTTCGCGGATCTCTTTCAGCACCGGCTCGCCGATGGGCTGCAGGCGATCAGAAAAACGCACCGAATCAAAAAACGACTGTGCTTTTCGGAGCGGCCATTGCGTGATCTCATGAACGGGAATGCCGTCGATTTTATATGACCGCGCCTGGGGATTAAGCCGCCCGCCTTCGCAGGACGGGCACGTTTTCTCGCTCATGAATTCCTCTGTCCACGCGCGAATCTGTTCCGACGTTGTTTCCTGGTAATAATGACGGAGAATTCCCGTAACCCCAAGAAATTTTCCTTTATAATTTTTTTTCCGGTTGCCCGAATAATAATAGAAATCATGTTTTTCTGCGCCGGTTCCGTTCATCACGGCGTCATAGCATTTTTTTGACAGTTTTTTTATGGGAGTATCGCCGTCGTAACCGAACTTTTCAAGGATACCGAGAATCTGAAGATAATACCACGTCTGCGTTTTGGGATTGCTGTACGGAACAACCGCGCCCTGGCTATATGAAAGATCAGGATCGGGAATGATCAGTGATTCGTCGAACTCGCGAAGCACGCCCAGTCCGTCGCATTCCGGGCAGGCGCCGTAAGGGCTGTTGAACGAAAACATCCGCGGGAACGGCTCGTCATAACTGATTCCGCAGGTTTGACAGGCGTAATGCCTGCTGAGACTGATGTCGGCAGGTTTATTTTTCGTATCGGTTACAACGAGTGTGATTACTCCGTCGCCCATTTCCAGCGCCTGTTCCACGGAATCAATCAGCCGCTGATCCGCTTGTGCCCCGACAGTGAGACGGTCTACCACAACCTCGATGTTATGCATCTGGTACCGCGAAACCTGCGTAACATTCTCAAGTTCTTTTATTTCACCGTCGATGCGGACTCTCACGAATCCGCTTTTGCGGAGCTTTTCAAATAATTCCTTATAATGCCCTTTGCGGGCCCGGACAACCGGCGCGAGAATCTGGATTTTTGTCTGAGGTCCGAGCCTGATAATCGAATCCAGGATCTGATCACGGGATTGCTTCTGAATCTCACGTCCGCATGAATAGCAAAACGGCGTCGCGGTTTTCGAATAAAGCAGGCGCAAAAAATCATATATTTCCGTTACCGTACCGACGGTGGACCGGGGATTGTGGCTCGCGGATTTCTGCTCGATGGAAATGGTCGGGCTCAGTCCGTCAATGAAATCGACGTCGGGCTTTTCCATCATATCAAGGAACTGCCGTGCGTAAGCGGAGAGTGACTCGATGTACCGGCGCTGGCCTTCGGCGTAGATCGTATCAAACGCGAGCGACGATTTTCCCGAGCCGGACAATCCCGTGATGACGGTGAGTGTATTGCGGGGAATGTCAATGTCGATATTCTTCAGATTATGCACCCGCGCGCCCCGGACGATAATTTTATCTGCCGCCGTCAGTTCATTTTGCGGATTATGATCATGCGGGTTAATCATTCGATGCCTTCATTTTACGGACGTGAAAATACATGCCGGCAAGGTCAATATCAAGAATGAAAATTATTTTCCTGTTCTGATAAACGCCGGTTTGCCTGTGCAATAAAGATAATATTATGGTATTTGCAGTCACTCGTATTGTAACAATAATTTTAAATCCACGATTCGAAAATCATTTGTTTTCTGCTTGACAAATCATCTTTAATTTACTATCATTGCGCTGATTTTGAAAAATACGGGTTATAACGGCTCATAACCATCATAAAAAACAGGCAAGGTATATTACCATGGCGCGATTATCAGCAACGGAATGGGTTGCAAGAGAAAACGGATGCACGGAACCGGAAGCCGAGGTCATGCTCGAGGAAGATCCGGATCTGGAATATGAATATTACCTGCGGTACTGCCTGCAGGAACTCAATATTTCACCCGATGAAATCATACGCGGTTTCGGCGGCGACGTTACCGAAGCCCAGGAACGGTTCATCGAGGATTTCAAGGGCGAAGATGAAATGGAACTGGAATCCTGATTCCATGAAAACGGAAACACATGATATCATCACCGGGTCAAACGGTTTATTTCCGTTTGACTTTTTTATTTGCAAATTTCTATTGCCACTAAGACACGATGACACGAAGTAAGGAAAGAATACTGTTTGAAAATCCGCCGCTATAGACGACTTAAACGGAAAAAAAATACAAATCATAAATGATGAATCCGGAAATGAGTTTTCAATCAGATGGGAATTATTAAAACAGAATATACATTACCAAAAAACACTGAATTTCTTTGTGTCTTGGCGCCCCTGTCCGCCGTGGTGGATTTGTGGCAAATTATTAAAACATTCATTTAAAATAAATTACAGGAACACATATGCATAATCAAAACTCATTTCAGAAACGGCATATCGGGCCGAACGAAGACGAAACCCGCGACATGCTGAAAACCGTCAAAGCGGAATCGCTGGATCAGCTCATTGACCAGACGCTGCCGGCGTCCATCCGGCTCAAGAAAAAACTGAACCTTCCTGCTGCGGTCAGCGAATCCGAACTGATGAAAGAACTGAAACAACTCGCCTCAAAGAACAGGATTTTCAAATCTTACATCGGTATGGGTTATTACGAAACGATTACGCCGGCCGTGATTCAGCGGAATATTCTTGAGAATCCGTCATGGTACACATCCTATACGCCCTACCAGGCAGAAATATCGCAGGGCCGACTGGAATCGCTGCTGAATTTCCAGACCATGATTTCCGATATGACGGGACTGGAAATCGCGAACGCGTCGCTGCTGGATGAAGGCACCGCGGCGGCTGAGGCAATGCACATGTTCCACGCGTCCAGGCCGTCAAAAAAAGGAAATAAATTTTTTGTATCCAATGAATGCCTGCCCCAGACCATCGATATTCTTAAAACACGGGCGTCATCCCTTCATATCGAGATCGTCGTCGGCGACATTAACGCATTCTCATTTTCCGATGACTATTTTGCGGTGCTTGTTCAATATCCTGCTGTTGACGGACAGGTTCACGATTACACGGGATTCTGCGAAAAGGCGCATCAGCATGAATTGTTTGTCGTTGCCGCGGCTGATCTCATGAGCCTCGCGCTTCTGAAACCTCCCGGTGAATGGGGCGCCGACGTCGCGGTCGGTTCCACACAGCGTTTCGGTATCCCGATGGGATTCGGCGGACCGCACGCCGCGTATTTCGCCACGAAAGACGCCTTCAAGCGCAAAATGCCGGGCCGTATCATCGGAGTTTCCATTGATACCCACGGGAACCGCGCGCTTCGCATGGCGCTGCAGACCCGTGAACAGCATATCAAACGCGAAAAAGCAACAAGCAACATCTGCACTGCGCAGGTCCTGCTGGCCAATATGGCCGCCATGTACGCCGTGTACCACGGATCGGAAGGCGTGAAACAGATTGCCGCTCACATTCATCATTACACCCAGACGCTGGATCATCAGCTGAAAAAAATCGGTTACGAACAGGTCAACACGAATTATTTTGACACGCTGAAAATCAATACCGGCGACGCGGATACCTGCCGTATAATAAAAAATCTTTGTATCGGGAAAAAAATAAATCTCCGGTACATTAATCAGCAAACGATCGGCATTTCCGTCGGCGAAACCACGGAACTCGCGGACATCCAGGAACTGGCTGATATATTCGCGAAAGCGAAAGGAATCCGGTCGGCTTCGCTGAAAGAAACCGCACACGCGTCATATGCAATTCCGTCAGGCTTCGTCAGGACGAGCAGCTACCTGAAGCATCCTGTTTTCAACACGTATCATTCCGAAACGGAAATGATGCGTTATATCAAATCGCTGGAACTGAAAGATATTTCACTGACCCATTCCATGATTTCGCTGGGTTCGTGCACCATGAAGCTGAACGCCGCGACGGAAATGATGCCGGTGTCATGGCCGGAATTCAATTCGCTTCATCCTTTCGCTCCCGCCGACCAAGCGCTGGGATATCATGAAATGTTTGAAAACATATCGTCGTATTTCAACGAAATAACCGGGTTTGCGGCGACGTCGCTTCAGCCGAATTCAGGCGCGCAGGGCGAATACGCCGGCCTGATGGTCATCCGCGAATACCTGAAATCCAAAGGCCAGGGGCACCGCAATGTCGCTCTGATCCCGGCGTCGGCGCACGGAACGAATCCCGCCAGCGCGGTCATGGCCGGCATGCAGGTTGTCGTCGTCAAATGCGACGACAAGGGCAATATCGACGTGAACGATCTCAAACAGCAGGCCGAACAGCATAAGAACGACCTCGCGGCGCTGATCGTGACGTATCCGTCCACACACGGCGTTTTCGAGGAAAGCATAATAGATATCTGCGGTATCATCCATCAGCACGGCGGTCAGGTTTATATGGACGGTGCGAACATGAACGCGCAGGTCGGCTTGACAAGCCCCGGCACGATCGGAGCGGATGTTTGTCATTTGAATCTTCATAAGACGTTCAGCATACCTCACGGCGGTGGCGGGCCGGGCATCGGACCTATTTGTGTCGCGAAACATCTGGCGCCGTTCCTCCCCGGAAATCCGGTCGTCAAGACCGGAGGGCAACGTGCGATTCATGCTGTCTCCGCGGCACCATGGGGAAGCGCGTCGGTATTATGGATTTCCTACGCCTACATCCGCATGATGGGCGCCGAAGGACTGACGGACGCCTCGAAATATGCCATCCTCAACGCGAATTATATGAAAGAAAAACTCGCCGGCCACTATGATACGCTTTATTCCGGCGCGAACGGGCGCGTCGCCCACGAAATGATCGTGGAAACGCGGCATTTCAAATCTTCCGCGGGTATCGAGGTTGAGGATATCGCGAAACGCCTCATGGATTACGGATTCCACGCGCCGACCGTGTCATTCCCGGTTCCCGGAACCATGATGGTCGAACCGACCGAGAGCGAATCGAAAGCGGAACTTGACCGTTTCTGCGACGCGTTGATTTCTATCCGTAAGGAAATCGCAGAGATTGAACAGGGACAATCGGATAAACAGGATAATGTTCTGCATAACGCGCCGCATACTGCGGCGGCCGTTACCGCCGACGAATGGAATCATCCCTATTCGCGCCAGAAAGCGGCTTACCCGCTGGATTATCTGAAAAACAATAAGGTCTGGCCGACCGTCGGACGAGTGAATAACGCTCACGGCGACCGTAACCTGGTTTGTTCCTGTCCCCCGGTCGAATCGTATCAGTAAGAACCGTTTCGGGGTCAGAAAAACGGGATAACTAAAAATATCTGTTTTTTTAAAATATTTATTGATTTCCTGATTTTCAGATATTATATTGGCTGCCCCGTGTATGATGTGTATTTAATTAGTATTTATTAACTTAGGTTTCTGAATGCTGAAGACGAGAAAATTTTAATCAGGAGATAAACGTGAAAATTTCATTCAAAACGGCCATGCCGAAAAAAGAAACCCTGGAACGGGATTGGTATATTGTTGACGCGGCCGACAAGACGCTGGGACGATTCGCGAGCCGTGTGGCGATGGTGTTAAACGGAAAGCATAAACCGAGCTACGCACCGCATGTGGATTGCGGTGATCATGTGATCATTCTGAACGCGTCAAAAATCCGCGTGACCGGTAAAAAAACCAAGATCAAAGAATATATCCGCAATACCATGTATCCGGGCGGACAGCGCATCGAGAAGTTTGAAGATCTCATCCGCACCAAACCGGAAAAAATCCTGTATCTCGCGATCCACGGTATGCTTCCCAAAACCAAATTGGGCGCCAAAATGATCAAGAAGCTGAAGATTTATAAAGACGATCAGCATCCTCATGCAGCGCAGAACCCGAAACCGTTGAGTATATAAAACTTGCCACAAAGACACGAAAGCACAAAGAAATCTTTAAGTATTGATGAATTTATTTCTAATCAGATTTGTGTCTTGGTGCCTTAGTGGCCAAATAATTAAAGAATATTATACAATGATAAACCCACAGGAGAATCTATGAATACGGCCATTATGGCGGTCGGCCGTCGCAAAACGTCCAACGCGCGGGTCATGCTGAAACCCGGCACAGGAAAATGCACGGTCAATAACAAAGACATCACGGCATATTTTCCCCGCGGCACGCACAGGCTGCATATTCTCGAAGGCATGAAGGTTGTCGAGATCGGATCACAGTATGATGTGCACGCGAACGTTGCAGGAGGAGGATTATCCGGACAGGCCGGCGCGATCCGCCTCGGTATCGCCCGTGCGCTCGTTAAAATCGACGAAGAACTGAAACCGAAACTGAAACCGTTAGGACTCATGAGCCGCGATCCGCGAATGAAAGAACGCCGGAAATACGGTCTGGCTAAGGCCCGGAAACGCTTCCAGTTCTCGAAACGTTAATCGGCATTTATTTTTTTTACTGTTTATTTTAATTCATCACACTCCCCGATCCGTTCAGGGGTGCCCGCTCAGGCGGGTTTCTGGCCGGAAATGACAGGAGTGGACGACTAACCCAACCTCAAGGAGTATATCATGATCAACGAATCGTCCGTCGTGGGCTTCGACCGCAACAAAAAAATGGAAGACCTGCTATCCGCCGGAGTGCATTTCGGCCATCTGACCCGACGGTGGAATCCCAAAATGAAGCCGTTCATTTTTATGGAAAAAAACGGCATTCATATCATTGATTTGAAAAAATCAGTCGTCGCCCTGGAAGCCGCCGCTCAGGCGATCGGCAAAATTGTCGCCGGAGGCGAAAAAGTTCTGCTGGTCGGCACCAAGAAACAGGCACAGGATATTATCAAAACCGAAGCCAAACGCGCGAACATGTTTTATGTCGTCGAACGCTGGCTCGGCGGCATGCTCACCAATTTCTCGACCATTCGCAAAAGCATCAAGTACATGAAGAACATCGAGAAAAAAGAAACCGACGGCACCTTTGAGAAAATCACGAAAAAAGAACGGCTGATGCTGGAACGCCAGAAAGCGAAACTGAAAAACGTCCTCGAAGGCATCGAAGATATGCGTCAGCTCCCCGGCGCCGTGTTTGTCATCGATATCAAGAAAGAAGCCATTGCGGTCCGCGAAGCGAACATTCTCGGTATCCCGGTGATCGCCGTGGTCGACACCAACTGCGATCCGGACCCGATCAAGCATGTCATTCCCGGTAACGACGACGCGACCAAATCCATCGAAGTCATCACCAAAACCCTGATGGACGCCGTTGTGGAAGCCAGCCAGACTGCGACCGCCCGCCAGAAAGAAGCCAAGGAAAAAGATTTCAAAGAAAACGAACACGACCAGAACAAGGATGAAACGCGCCAGAAATATGAAGATGACCGGAATCCGAAATTCCGCCACGGAAAAAAGGATATGACGGACAAGAAGTAACGATAGCCCGTTGCGAAAACAAAAAATTCAGAATTACAGGAGATTTTCATGTCACAGGTTGAAATAAGCGCGTCGGTTGTCATGCAGTTACGCGAAAAAACCGGCGCCGGAATGATGGATTGCAAAAAAGCCCTTCAGGAAGCGCAGGGCGACGCCGAAAAAGCGCTTGATATTCTGCGCCAGAAAGGCCTCAAGAAAAGCGCCGAGAAAGCATCGCGGGTAGCGAAAGAAGGCATTGTTCTCACTAAAGTCAACGATAAAAAAACAGCAGGTACGCTGGTCGAAATCAACTGCGAAACCGATTTTGTCGCGAAAAACGACGATTTCCAGAAATTCGCAAAAGACGTCCTGGAACAGGTTCATACCGCCAAACCGAAAGACTTAGACTCATTCCTGAACGGCGAAGCGACGTTCGATAAAGGCAAAACCATCAGCGACGTGACCGCCGGGCTGACCGGAAAAATCGGAGAACGCATTTTAGTCAAGCGTTTCAGCAACGTTGAGGCCGGCAAAGGCATGATCGCGGATTACATTCATCCGGGAAACAAACTCGGCGTGCTCGTGCATATCCAGATGGACTCCATCGATGCCGCCCAGATGAACGACGTTTATATGTTCGGTCGCGATATCGCGATGCAGATCGCCGCGATGAATCCAGTCGCCATCAAGCGTGAGGAAATTTCTTCGGATACCCTGAGCAAAGAAATCGAGATATTCAAAGAGCAGGCCCGCAACGAAGGCAAACCGGAAAAAATTCTGGATCAGATCGTCAAAGGGCGCATTGATAAGTACTACCAGGAAGCGTGTCTGCTTGAGCAGGCGTTCGTGAAAGACCAGTCAAAAACGATCAATGACGTCGTTAACGATTTTTCCAAAAAAGCCGGAAAGCCGGTGACGATACAGCGCTTCGAGCGGTACCGCTTGGGCGACTAACTTTTTAAAAAAAGCCACGGATGTTTCATTCGTGGTTTTTTTTTGACTTGTCTTACAGACTTGATAAAGAATGTTGGACATTTGATATTTTTCTTTATATTCCCTATGATCTGGCGCTGTTGAAGCGTCAATCCATATTTATTCAGCGAGGATATTATGCCGTTACCCGTGTTTAAGAGAATACTGCTCAAATTGAGCGGCGAAGCCCTGATGGGCGACCAGTCATTGGGCATTGACCGCAACATCCTCCATCAGATCGCCGAGGAAATCAAGGACGTCAAAACCCTTGGCGTGGAAATCGCCATCGTGATCGGCGGAGGAAATATTTTCCGCGGTCTGGGCGCCAGCGCCAGCGGCATGGACCGCGTCACGGCGGATCACATGGGTATGCTGGCGACGGTAATCAATTCGCTCGCCATGCAGGACGCGCTTGAAAAAATCGGATTGTTTACACGCGTCATGAGCGCCGTCAAAATGGAACAAATGGCCGAACCGTTCATCCGCCGCCGCGCGATACGTCATCTTCAAAAAGGACGAATCGTGATTTTCGCCGCCGGAACCGGAAATCCGTATTTTACAACCGATACCGCAGCATCACTTCGCGCCATCGAAATTGAAGCCGATGTGATCCTTAAGGGCACACGCGTTGACGGTATCTACGATTCTGATCCCGAGAAAAACGAGAACGCGTTCAAATTCGACAAAATTTCCTACATGGAAGTCGTTAAAAAAGGCCTGAATGTCATGGATACAACAGCGGTGACGCTGTGTATGGAAAACAAACTTCCGATCATGGTGTTCAACCTGAAAACACACGGCAACCTGAGGAAAATCGTGCTGGGTGAAAATATCGGTTCGAAAGTTCACTGATCACCGAAGCCGCAATATTTGATTTGGTTTTGAATATTTTTTGTGTTATATTGTTCTATTGATTAAAAGATTCTTATCTAGAGTCAGCAGTGTTCTTTGAAAAAAGTAATTTCTATATCCGGGGACGAACTGGATTCGACGGGTATGGGTGGCCGTGAGCGGCAGGCCGGGTTTTCTTCCGTGGACCCGTTAAAGAAACGGATACAAAAATAAACGACAACAATGCTTACGCATTGGCTGCCTAAGGATTAATTTCCTGCAGTCCGTTCTGTAAGGCTTCCGTTGGCCGGGGCTTTGCGGGGCGTCAATTTCAGGCCGACTGACCAAGTTCCAATGCTCGGAGGAACAAGGAAAAATCTATCGAGCTGGTTTCATCGCTTTTTGCTGGTTTTCCATGATGAAATAAGATTTGAAAATCAGATACGCCTGTAGTCACTCCCGGTGGCTTATATTCGGACACGGGTTCAATTCCCGTCGTCTCCACCAGAAAAGAAAAACCTGTTTGATTGATTTCGGACAGGTTTTTTATTTTGTCACGAAACTGCCAGTCCATCATGAACATCGCGCATCAACAACGGATAACCGGATTTATTGCTCGAACGGGTGTCCGGCGGATTCAAAATCCGGCTTGTAAGCCTGATGGCTATCTGCATGCTGAAGCCAGAAGTTTTCAAAACCCAGATCCTTAAGGACCCTGACGGTTTCCTCATATTCCCTGTCATTAATTGTCCTGTTGATCTCCTGAAAATCAGGCGCACGGAATGCCGGGTAATACTGGGACATAAGACTGACGGTGACCCGGGGGCTAATGTTTCCGGCTATCCATTCCAGAACCGACCTCGATTCCGCCGCGTATCCGGGAAGAATAAGATGGCGTATCATAAGGCCGCGGGACATTACATCCTCATCATTCAGATGGATTACTGAGCCCACCTGTCGGTACATTTCCGAGACAGCCCTGCGGGAATAATCAGCATAATGCGGAGCGGAAGAGTACCGGATGGCGGTTGCTTCGCCGGCATACTTCAGGTCGGGCAGGTAAATATCGATTATTCCTTCCAGGAATTCCATCGTTTCAGCGGAATCATAAGCATTCGTGTTGTAAATCAAAGGGAGCCGGAAGCCTTTCGGAACCGCTTCCAGCAGGGCCTGTACAATCATGGGAATGAAATGCGCGGGCGTAACAAATCCTACCGAGGAACAATCCTGATCCTGAAGTTCCATCATCATACCGGCAAGAACACCGGGCGTTACGGTTGTCCATGTTTTTTCAGCTGGCTGACTGATCTGGTGGTTCTGGCAGTATACGCAGCGAAGATTGCAGTTCGCAAAAAAGATATTACCGACGCCCGTTGTCCCGGATAAACAGGGCTCCTCTCCGCGATGGACGCAGTACCTGGCCACAACCGCTTCCGGGCCCGAATTGCAAAAACCGGTTTGACCGGCTAACCGGTTGACCCCGCAGTTCCTGGGGCATAACCGGCATTCGCTGAGCATGGAAACGAGAATGCCGCTTCTTTTCCGAAGCTCACCGCTGTGATAAAGTTCAAAGTAGGAGGGTTCCTGATATTCCGGTTTCAAAGACATGTTCTGTGTATAAATTATTTATTTGCGGTTTTACCGCACATTACGTTTAAAAGAATCCATGATTTCGCTGACCGAATCCCCGCCGAATTTTTCAAGGAACGGGTTGACCAGGGCCAGGGCAAGCATGGATTCAGCGATAACTCCGAACGCCGGAACGGCGCATACATCAGCCCTTTCATAATGAGCCTCCGCGGAGGCAAGACTCCGGATATCGAAGGATTTCAGGCGTTTCTGAATCGTGGGAATCGGTTTCATGACGGCGCGGAGGATCAGCGTCTGTCCCGTTGTCATGCCTCCCTCGATTCCGCCGCAGTGATTCGTGATCCGCGTGACCTGACCGTTCCGGATCAGGAATTCATCCTGGGATCCGGAACCTTTTTGACCCGCGAAAAGAAATCCGTCGCCGATCTCCACTCCTTTCGCTCCGGGTACGGAACCGACGGCCTGCATGATCAGACCCGGCAACCGGCGGTCCGGATGCTGGTAACTGCCGATGCCCGCAGGAAGCCCATCCGCCACAAGCTCGATGATCCCTCCCAGTGAATCCCCTTCTTTCCCCGTTTTTTTGATCATCGCGATCATTTCTTTTTCCGCTTCCGGATCGATGACATTCATCTCGGAATGTTCCGTCCTGTCAAGGATGTCCGCCGGTGCCAGATTCGCGCCGGCAGCGTCCGGGCTGATCCTGACCGGACCAACCTGCAGGACATGCGAGGCGATGCAAATTCCGAACTCCTCAAGCAACCTCCGGGCAATGCTGCCCAGGGCCACACGCATGGCGGTTTCGCGGGCGCTGGCCCGCTCCATGACGGGACGAAGGTCATTCAGCCGGTATTTTTCCGCTCCGGCATAATCAGCGTGCCCCGGCCGGGGTATGAAAACTTCACTGCCGAAACGTGCGTCCTTCAGTCCGTCGTTTCCGGATTGGTTTTTTATGATACAGGTCACCGGAGAACCGGTCGTTTTACCCTTGTACAAGCCGGATGTGATTTCGGCCGTATCCGGCTTTCTCATCCGTTCGCTTCTGCCGTAACCCTTTTGACGGCGGGCCAGATGATGATCCAAGTATTTCCCTTCAATGCTCAGGCCCGACGGCATACCTTCCATTATGCCGGTAAGCGTATTTCCGTGCGATTCACCCGACGTCAAAATCCGTATCATCAGAAGCTCTCCCGTTTCATGATTCATTCCACTTCAATATAGGATTTTATCCGGCGAATAGCAAATTGAGGGAAAAGCTGTTGATATTGATTCCATTTCAGGCTATACTCCCGCCGATGTTATGGTCTTTCATCATCGATACCGGGGTTGTCCGATGCCATATGCAGGTGAATTAAGCGCAATCATTACTGTTTTCCTTTGGTCGGCTTCGTCCATGATCTTCACATCTGCAGCCCTGAAAGTAGGCGCGATGCAGGTGAATATCAGCCGGCTGGTTATCGGCATGGCATTTCTGTGGATCACCATCCTTTTCCTGGGAATATCTTTCTCTCTGTCATGGGCACAGATCATGTATTTGTCGCTTAGCAGCCTTGTGGGTCTGGTATTCGGGGATACGTTTCTCTTCAAGGCGTTTGAACTGATCGGCGCCCGGCTGAGCATGCTGATCATGTCGCTGGCCCCGGCGATCGCCGCACTTCTTGCCTATATTTTTCTGCACGAGACGATATCCGTTCCCGGCCTGATCGGTATGGCGATGACACTGAGCGGAATTATTTATGTTGTGTATGAAAACCCCGAGGAAAACCGGCAATCTCCTCCGTTACACAGCTCTCGGGGTGCGTTATACGGACTGCTGGGAGCGCTGGGGCAGGGAGGCGGATTGGTTTTGGCCAAGCTCGCTTTTGACGACGGTGAAATTCACGGACTGGTCGCATCTTCCGTTCGTACCACCGTGGCGGTCCTGTGCCTCGCCCCTCTCCTCTGGTTCACCGGGCGCTTACGGAATCCGGTGATGACATTCAGGCAGAATCCACCGGCATTCCGTGCAGTCCTTGCGGGAAGCATTGCCGGACCGTATCTGGGGATCACGTTCAGCCTGATCGCTATTATGCATACCGAAGTCGGAATCGCCTCAACGATCATGGCCATGGTCCCGGTTTTGCTTCTTCCCATGGAAAGGATCTTCCATAAGCGTCCGATGACCTGGAGATCCTCACTGGGCACCATATGGGCTGTTTCCGGAGTGGCTGTTCTTTTTGTAAAATAAAAAACCCGGTCAGATGGATGACCGGGCTGTCTGCACGCCCACGGGGATTTGAACCCCGGTTACCGCCGTGAAAGGGCGATGTCCTAACCCCTAGACGATGGGCGCGTCTGAAGTCAAAAGCGGCGCATATATAATATGTTTTTGCCACTTATGCAAGGGAAATCTTTCAAAGATCCGGGTGACTGAGGGGTCTCGAACCCCCGGCCTTCAGGGCCACAACCTGACGCTCTAACCAACTGAGCTACAGCCACCGTATGCCATGGCTTCTCGTTTGCCACAGAAATGTATTGTAATAAATATTTTAATTTTTATCAAGTAAATTTTATGGAACCTAATATTTTTGAAACCCTGATCCGGCAACTTTATGAACTGAGCGGCCTTCTGTGCCATCAGCTGGAAACGAGATGCCTCACGGTAGCCGGTGTGCCTCTTCCCGTATGCAGCCGGTGCAGCGGAATATACCTGGGAGCGGCCGTGTTCGTGATTTTTCATGCCCTCGCCGTCAAATGGCCCCGGCGGATTGTATTGAGCGGCATCATCGGTTGGGTCGCCGGCTTCTCTCTGGCGTTTCTGCTCTTCGACGTGTACGCCGGATACCGGATGTACGGAGACATTCATCCGGTGCGTTTTGGAACCGGATACCTGTTCGGATTCATGCTGGCCTGGATCATGGGTACTCTGAACCGTAAACAGCTGACCCGCAGGGACTTGCAGGGAATCGCACTGTGCGCGGAATACCGCTGTTTCGCAGGAATGATTATCGGCTTGTCAATGATATTTCTTTTCTATATACTCTTCCGCGAAGAAGCGTGGATGTTTTATGCGTCGGTTATATGCGTTTCCGCAGGAGCAGTCATGCTGTACTCGGCGGCCAATACGCTGCTTTTTTTCTGGATTTTTGACAGGCTCCGGCACCGTTGCGGAACCTTCGTCTGTGTGGTTTTATCGCACCTGACCGGCGCGAGCCTGTTTATCATCCAGATGATCATGATTCGGTTGTTCCAACTCACTATTTAACTCCAGGAAAGGAAAAAAATGGTTACCCAGGAACAGGTTATCAACGCGCTGAGAAATGTTATGGACCCGGACCTGAAAAAAGACATCGTCAGTCTGGGATTTGTCAGGGATATCACGATCAGTGGCGGAGAGGTTTGTTTTAAGGTTGAACTGACTACCCCGGCATGTCCCGTAAAAGACCTGCTGAAAAGGCAATGCGAACAGCATGTCTCCGGCCTTCCCGGAGTTACAAAGACGGAAGTCATCATGACGGCTAAGACCATCGGCCGGAAGTCCCTCCCGGACCAGATCCTGCCGGGGGTAAAAAACATCATTGCGGTCGCGAGCGGAAAAGGCGGTGTCGGCAAATCCACTGTGGCCACGAATCTTGCGGTCGCACTGGGAATGCTCGGCGCGAAAACAGGGCTTCTGGACGCGGACATTTACGGGCCTAGCATCCCCCTGATGATGGGAATACATCATCCGCCCTCCTCAAGTGACGGTGACAAAATGGATCCTCATGTCCATCACGGGATTTCCATGATGTCCATCGGGTTTCTGCTGCCTCCCGACGAGGCATTGGTCTGGCGCGGCCCTATGATCGCCAACGCGCTGACGCAGCTGATGACCGACGTTGCATGGGGTGAGCTTGATTACCTGATCGTGGATATGCCTCCCGGAACCGGCGACGCCCAGCTGACCCTTTCCCAGACCGTGCCGCTGGTTGGCGCGGTTATCGTTACCACGCCGCAGGATGTCGCTCTGATCGACGCAAAACGCGGCGTGGGCATGTTCCAGAAAGTCAACGTACCCATTCTCGGCATCGTCGAAAATATGAGTTATTTTGTATGCCCGAAATGCAGCCACCGGACAGACATCTTTTCCAGCGGGGGCGCGAAAGCGGCCAGCCAGCATTATGACGTTCCCTTCCTTGGCGATGTTCCCCTGGACATCGAAACCCGGATCGCAGGGGATGAGGGCACGCCGATCGTCATCGCAAAGCCCGGCTCTCCAAACGCCGCGGCTTTTCTGGAAATCGCGAAAAAACTCGTGAGCCTTATCAGCGTCATTCATGCCGGATCTACCGCCGACAAAGCCCGTGCCCTAGGGCAGAAATCGTTTTTCACATCAAGCCGTCTGAAAGTCCTTTGACATGAAAGCCGACGAAGTGTTCATCACCCTTTTGAGAGTCTCGGAAGAAGATGAAAAAATCGGAAAATTCATCCGGGCGGTCGTCAAGTTACCGGCATTCGAGCGGAATTCGCTGATCAATACGTTTATCATGGAAATGACGCTCAAAGGCGCTCCGGCCGAATTCATTCAGGCCATTGCCGCGCTTCGTGACCCGGACATCATCGGAATTATCCGGCGCTGGCTGGATGAACAGGCATGAAACTCTCCTCCCGGGCGTGAAACTTGCCCGGGGCTTATGCGTAAGCAATATCATGAACCCTATGTTTTCTTCAGAAAGCCGTTTATGAAAGAATTACTGAAAACCCGGAAAATATTGCTGATCCGGACCGCCTTCCTCCTTGTGGCTTTTTATGTCATTACGTTTTCCGCCTATTGGGCCGTCAGCATGTTCGTTTCCAACATATTCTCAAATGACCAGTGCGTCTGGGCGCCGGAAAAAATTGAGAACCGCCGTGAACTGGTTTTCAGGAATATTCTGAAAAACGGATCAGCCGACCGCGGAGGAGTTGTCGAAGGGGATATCCTGAGGGCTATCAACGGAAAATCCTTTAACAATGAAAATGAGGCCCAGTCGATTCTGAATACCTTTACACCGGCCGACACCGTGTTTTATACCGTCCTCCGCAACGGCAAAGAGCTTGTGCTTCCTCTGCAGATCGTGAAAACGTACAGCACGCTGCATCTCGCATTCATTTTTCTCGGCATAAGCCTCTGGCTGATCGGCCTGATCGTTATGATATCCCGCCCCGCGGACCGGATTCCGGTCATGTTTTTCTGGATGGCTATGACCGGAACGGTTTTGTTCGCCCTGGGCGGCGGGCTGATCGGATTCAGGGGAACGCTGAGCGGAACGGTAGCCCTGCATGTACTGGTGTCTTTTGCTCTGTTTCCGGCATTGTTTTATCATTTTTTCATATCCTTCCCGTCGGAAAAGTATTCCCCGAAAATCCGCCGCTGGCTTGTTCCGGGAGCATACCTTCTGTCGGCAGCCAATATGCTTTGGGGTCTAGCCGGCGCATTCCTGTACAATACCTTTTCCGGATTTTCCATACTGATCCTTTTCCTTTCATTCGGTTACTCCTTCGGCGTTTTCTGCAGGAGTTACTTCCAGATCCGTAATCCCGAACTCCGGAAACCTTTACGGAGCATCCTGATCGGGACTTCCGTCGGTATGAGCGGCTTTTTGTATATGCTGGCCGTTACATTGTTCGTACCCTTTTTATTCATCAATCATCCCGAGCTTCTGATTCCCGTGTCCGTCATCGGCCTGATTCCCTTGTCGTTCGGATATTCCGTTTTCCGTTACCGGCTGATGGACATCGAAATCGTTATCAAGAAAAGCATCATCTACACGGCCACCACGGTCACGCTCGCGATCTGCTATATCGGTGCGATGATGCTCCTGAATTATATTGTGGGCTCACTCTGGAAGGTTGCCGCGGATGACCGTCTGGTGCAAACCGGCAGCCTGATCATGGTCGCGCTTGTGTTTACGCCGATCCGGGGTTACTTTCAGACGCTGGTCGACAGGAAGTTTTTCCGCGACCGGTACAATTACCAGAAGGCGCTCCTGGAGTTTTCGAAAGAACTGCCCAGCCTGACCGAGCTCGATCAGATCGTGCGTCAGGTAATCGGTTCCGTGAAAAAAACCATGCACATTGAATCGGTCTCACTGGTCCTGTTTGAGGACAACGGAAACGGAACCGGGGTCTTTCATCATGACGGATCGCTGCCTGACTCATGCGGAAAAACAGTATCGCTCCAGCATCTCATTCGGGATATCGGACGGAAAAGGAGCCCCCAGCTGCTTTACGAGGTCGCCCTGAACGAACTGCCGGTGCCGGATTCCGAAAAGGACATCATCCGCAGCTGCCGTATGGTCGCCGCCGTTCCCATGATGAAATCCGACCGCCTGACCGGTGTTCTTTTTCTGGGACCTAAACAATCCGAACGTCTTTTTTCCAGCGAGGATATTGATCTGCTGATGACGGTTGCGAATCAAACGGCGATCGCCATCGAGAATGCCCGGCTGATGAAAAAGGAAATGGATCAGATCCGGTATGAAAATGAACTCAATGTGGCCAGGCGGATCCAGCGGTCCCTGCTGCCTCAGGAAAAACCGCTGATCCAGGGGCTTGATTTCGCGGGATGTTCCATACCTGCTTATTCCGTCGGCGGCGATTATTTCGACTACATCATGCTGGATGACCACCGGCTGCTGATTTCCATCGGCGATGTATCCGGAAAAGGCGTCTCAGCCGCATTATACATGTCCAAAATCCAGGGCATGATCCAGATTGCCAGCCAGCTTTACTCCTCACCCAAAAACATACTGACCGAAGTCAACCAGTGGATGTACCGCGGCATGGACCGCCAGTCGTTCGTAACCATTGTTCTGGGGCTGATCGACATCAGAAAAAAAACCATTACGATCTGCCGTGCAGGCCACAGCCCCGTGATCGCCGTGCGCGACGGCCGCATGAATATCATTCAGTGCAAGGGAATCGGTATCGGCCTGACGGACAGTTCGGTTTTTACCCACCAGCTGGAAGAAAACACACGATCACTTGAAGACGGTAACCAGTATGTCTTTTACACCGACGGCGTGACCGAGGCGATGAATGAGCAGTACGAGGAATACGGCGAAGAGCGGCTGTTCAGCGTGATTCAGCAAAAACAGACCCATTCCGAGGGTTTGCTGAATGCCGTCCTGGATTCCGTCAGACGGTTTCAGGGTGCGGCAGAACAGCATGACGACATCACCCTTGTGGTTATCAGTTATAACGGTAAAAACAGCGATCCGAAAATATAATTCCTGTCATTTCCCTGACAGAGACTTCCGGACCATGTCCAGCTTTTTCTTGGCTCTGAGATGGTCTCGTAAATTCGTGGAAAAGATGTGCCGGCCTTTCCCGTCGGATACCATGTAAAGGTAATTTACGGATGCGGGATACAAAGCGGCAAGAATCGACTCTTTGCCCGGATTGTTGACAGGCCCCGGGGGAAGCCCCTTGTACTTGTATGTGTTGTAGGGATGATCAATCTCAAGATCCTTGAAATACAGGCGCCGGGGGTTATCTCCGGTGATATACTGAATGGTGGGATCCGCCTGAAGCAGCATCCTTTTCTTCAGCCGGTTATGATACACAGCCGAAACCAGGTACCGCTCATCCGGATCGGCGGTCTCTCCTTCAATGATCGACGCCAGCGTCACCACTTCTTTTGTCGTGAGTTTCAGGTGACGGGTTCGTTTTTTCAGGTCATCGTCGTAAAACCTGCAGAATTCCCCCGTCATGGTCCGGACGATGTCCCGTTCCGAGGTCCCGGGATCAAATTCATACGTGTTCGGCATGAGATAACCGAACAGGGAGGTGTCCTTCAGGCCGGACTCCCGGATAATCTGCGTGTCCCGCAGGGCGGCCCGGAATGTATCGGCTGTAAGCGGCATCTGCTTCTGAAAGGCCGACAAAATACCCGGAAGGTTTCTCCCTTCCGGAACCGTGATCCGTAACGACTGAGGCTTAGTCTGCTGGAGAATGGAAAGTATCTGGTGATTGGAAGCATGCAGGGGAAGCAGATATTTTCCGGCCTTGATCCGGTGCTCGGCGTTCCGGTATTTTGCGGCCCAGATAAAAAGCCTGTGATCCGATATCACCCGGCTTTCTTCGAGGATGACGGCTGCGTCCTTCAGTGTGGCGCCTTTCGGAACCGTGATCAGGATTTTCCTGTCGACCGTCATTTCGTTAAGATCAATCAGAGGAGCATTAAAGAGAACCAGCTTGTAAAAAACCGCGATACCTAGCCCTGTGAACAGCGCTCCGGCAAGTGACAGCGTAAACAATATCCTGGCAGCTTTTTTATAAAAAACCGATGATGAATTCGGCCTGTTCAATCCCGTATCCTTTTATACAATAATAAATGCCGTTCATACCCGCGGCTTCCGCAAACCGCGCGAATGATATTGATTTTTTTATAGGAAATCAACACGCATTCAAAAAAAAATAAAAAAAGAACGGGCAAGCATTTTCGAGCAAAGGACAGGTTTCCGTAATTCTGAAATCCATAACTAATTTCGGTGCATATTATAAAAAAAATGTTTATTTTTATGCGGGGCCGCATAAAAACGGCCATCATTTACGCCGCAAATGAAAACCCGGATGCACGCATGAAACATATGGCCGAATACCGAAAGAAGGAAGACGCTGAGGCGCTGGCCCGGGCAATTCGAAAAATCACTACCCGTCCGTGGACAGTCATGGAAGTTTGCGGCGGTCAGACCCACGCCATCGTCAAATACGGCATTGATGAATTGCTCCCCCGGGATATTACGCTGGTACACGGACCGGGATGCCCGGTATGCGTAACATCCCTGGAACTGATCGACAAAGCGATTCACATCGCCTCCCGCCCGGAGGTGATCTTTTGCTCTTACGGCGATATGCTTCGGGTTCCGGGCTCCGGAAAGGACCTTCTTGCGGTTAAAGCGCAGGGCGGAGATGTCCGGATTGTTTACTCGCCGATGGACGCGCTCAAAACCGCAACGAAAAATCCGGACAGGGAAGTGGTGTTTTTCGCGGTGGGTTTTGAGACCACCGCTCCGGCTAACGCGGCTTCCGTTTTTCAGGCAAAAAATCAAAATGTAAAAAATTATTCCGTACTGGTTAGTCATGTGCTCGTCCCGCCCGCTATAGAAACCGTTTTAGGATCAGTTCAAAACCGCGTTCAGGGTTTTCTCGCGGCAGGTCATGTTTGTACGGTGATGGGATTCCATGAATATATCCCTCTTGCGGATCGATACCGTATCCCCATCGTCGTGACAGGTTTTGAACCGGCGGATATATTGCAGGGCATTCACATGCTGGTCCGGCAGCTGGAAGAAGGACGTACGGTTGTGGAAAACCAGTACAGCCGCGTTGTATCAAAAGAGGGGAATATCCCCGCACAGAAAATGATCCGTACGGTTTTTAAAACCGTTCACCGCACTTGGCGCGGGATAGGGGAAATCCCCATGAGCGGTCTGGCCCTGAATGAACATTATGAACGGTACGACGCGGAAAAACGGTTCGACGTGCAGGGGATATCGGTCCTGGAACCGGAAGAATGTATCAGCGGGCTGGTGCTGCAGGGCATTAAGAAACCGAACGAATGCCCTGCGTTCGGGCGCAATTGCAGCCCCGAACACCCTCTCGGAGCAACCATGGTTTCTTCCGAAGGAGCCTGTGCCGCATATTACCGTTACAGAATGGTCAGATAACCCCACGGCGATATTATGATTTCCGGATTATGCAACATAACCGACATACTCCAATGAAAAATCAACATTTGAACGCTTTACTGACCGGTTTCGGTATTTGCCTTTTCTGTTTGGGGTCTTTTCGCTCCGCACAGGCTCAAAGTCAGGAATATACCATCGAAAGGATCGGCATTGAACACGGTTTGTCTCAAAGCGTGGTTAAAGTGATTTTCCAGGACAACCGGGGATTCATATGGACAGGAACACAGGACGGACTTAACCGGTTCGACGGCTATCAGTTTACCGCATACAAATATGATGCAAACGATACTTCAAGCCTATCCCATAACACCATCACTGCGATCATCGAGGACCGGAAAGGCCGGCTGTGGATCGGAACGCAAAATGGTGTCAACCTGTTTGAAAAGGGAATTTTCCGGAGAATCAGGTACCGGTCGAATGAAAGCCACTCCGTATCGAATGATGATGTCGTATCTCTTTGTGAAGGCGATTCCGGCCTTATCTGGATCGGCACACTGGGAGGTGGCTTGCACAAATACGACCCGGACAATCAGTCATTCATTTCTTTCCGGTATGAAAAAAATAATTCCGGAAGCATCCCCGCAAATACCGTGCGGGCATTATGCCTGACGGCTGATAAAACTCTGTGGGTCGGCACTTCGAAGGGGCTATGCCGTATCCGGAACGGAAGAATAGAGCGAATCCTTCCGGATGATGAACGGTTATCCGGGTTTTTCCGTGACAATATCGGGACCCTTTCGGAGGGATCCGGAAAAAGAATATTTATCGGAAGCCTTTCCAACGGCCTGATCGAATGCTCTGCCGAACCCTTTTCGGTCCTGAATGACTATACCCGGATATCCGGACTCGCACAGAACCACGTCCTGTCTGTATTCGAATCCGATGAAAAAGAGTTGTGGGTCGGAACGGAATACGGAGGTCTTTATCAGCTCCGCAAAGGACAATGGTTCCATTTCCGGCATGATCCGCTTAATCAGAAGAGCCTGAACAGCGATGAAATCAACAGTATCATGCAGGACAGATCCGGTAACATATGGGCAGGGACGTCATTCGGCATGTGCAAATTCAAGAAAAATTATTTTACCGTATATAACCGTACCGCACCAGAACCTTATCGCTTGCCCGGCAATGAAACATGGTCGGTTGTCGAAGACAGTAAAGGGCGGTTAATCACCGCCATTCATCCCCTTGGGCTTTTTATCAGGGACAGGAATACCACACAGCTGATTACAGCACAACCGGGAAAACTTTTTACGATCGCTCATGCTAACGTATACTGCATGACAGAGGACCGGGAAGGCCGGTTATGGATCGGAACGGAACGGGGCGTTTCCAGAATGGACAGACAAACTTTGATTTCCTTTACCCATTCTCCAAACGATACTTTTTCCATTCCGGATAATTCGATATTAGCTGTGGAAGAGGATCAGAAAGGTCATATCTGGATCGGGACGTACGGTGACGGACTTCGGAAATGGGAACCCGATTCTCTTTCATCCGGTAAAGGCCGTTTTATCCCTTTTCGGCACGACCCTGGGAATCCCAACAGCCTTTCTAACGATGATGTTTTTGCGGTACGGACAGATAAAGACGGAGCGTTATGGATCGGTACTTTCAACGGTCTGAACCGGTTTGACGGAAAGCAATTTACCCGGTATTTTCACAATCCGGAGGATCCCAGCAGCCTGACGCACAGCACGGTTCTTTGCATCCACCTGATGAGCGACGGATCGGTCTGGTGCGGTACGGACGGCGGCGGACTGAATTATTTAAAAGACGGAAAATGGTCTTCTTATACAAAAAAAGACGGCCTCCCCAATAATGTCATTTACGGAATCCTTCAGGACAATGACAGCAATCTGTGGCTCTCCACCAATAACGGCCTCTCGAGATTTTCCCTGGCTCATGAAGGAAGGAATAAGATCCAGAATTTCGACACTTACGACGGACTGCCAAGCAATGAATTCAACCAGAACAGTTATTTTAAGAACAGGGCCGGCGAGATGTTTTTTGGCGGGATTGACGGCTTGATCCGCTTCCGGCCGGAGGATTTCATCTCAAGCCGTTTTTCCGCTCCGGTCTATATCACCGCGTTTAAAATTTTCGACCGGGACGCAATTGCTGAAACAGAGATCTCAGACCGGAAACAGATCGATATTTCCTACAGCGATAATTTTTTTTCGTTTGAATTTGTCGCCCTGGATTACACGACCATCAGTAAGAACCAGTACGCGTACCAGCTGGCCGGTTTTGACAAGGACTGGATTTATTCCGGCACACGGAGGTATGCCAGTTACACCAATCTTGACGGAGGGGAATACGTGTTCCGCGTCAAGGCCACGAACAGTCACGGAGTCTGGAACGAAACCCCGGCGGAAATCCGGATTTTCATACACCCTCCTTTCTGGGAAACCCCATGGTTCCGCATCCTGGCCGCCGCGTTACTGGCGGGCGGCATGTATGCGTTGTACCGTTTACGCGTACGGTCCATTCATCTGCGGAACGAGGAACTCGAACGGAAGGTACATGAACGCACGAAAACCATCGAGGATAAAAACCGTGAACTCGAACTGAAGAATGAGCAAATCCGCCACCATCAGGAACAGCTGATCCAGTCCGAAAAATTATCGTCACTGGGACGGCTGGTATCCAGCATGTCTCACGAGATCAACAATCCCCTCAATTTCACCTGCGGCAGCATCAGCATCCTGGAACAGGATCTGAATGATCTGAGGGACCAGGTCGCGTTCCTGCAGACCGACCGTATTCCCGCATCGGAAATTGACGCCAAAATCGAGCTGGTCAAAACCATCAAACTGGGGATTGAGCGCATCAAGGACATTGTCGTCGGCATGCGGAATTTTTCAGTCATGGACGAATCGGAACTGATCGAGATCGACATCAACACTACCATCAATTACCTCCTGAGCCTGATCCGTTCGCGCGACCGTCAGGGCGTGATGATCCATACCGACCTGAATGAACTGCCCGTCATCAGGGGATTGCCGGGTCAGCTGAACCACGCGATGCTGAATATCCTGAAAAACGCGATCGAGTTCACGCAGAAAAAAGTCAAGCGCGATCTGACCGGTAATGTATGGATCAAAACCTGGAAAGAAAAAGACACGATCGTGATATCCGTTCGCGATGACGGGGTGGGCATTCCCGAGGAGCACCGGCGTAAGATTTTCGAGCCTTTCTTTACCACCAAAGGCGTCGGCGAAGGAACGGGGCTGGGGTTGGCCATCAGTTACGGGATTATCCAACATCATCACGGATGGATCGATTACCGGTCCGAACCGGGACAGGGAAGCGAATTTCTGCTGTATCTGCCCGTAATCTCCGAACCGCCGTCGGTACCGGACAAACATTAAGGAGTAAAATGAGCCTTTCCGTTTCAGGAAATAAACAGGATATCATTTCATGGAACTGCCCGATTCCTATTGACCGGTATCCTTCGGTGGTGATGGCGCACGGAGGAGGGGGCCGTCTGATGAATCAGCTGATTGACCAGATGTTCGCCAAAGCGTTTTCCAATCCCGCGCTTGACCGGCGCCATGACGGCGCAATGCTGGAAATGCCGGGTAACCGCATTGCGTTCACAACGGATTCATATGTCGTTCGGCCCCTGTTCTTTCCGGGCGGAAATATCGGTGACCTCGCGGTAAACGGAACCGTAAACGATCTTGCGATGTGCGGCGCGCATCCCTTGTACCTAAGCGCCGGATTCATCATCGAGGAAGGCTTGCCGATGGAAGACCTGTGGCGTATCGTATTATCCATGAAACAATGCGCCGATGAAGCCGGCGTAATGATTGTGACGGGCGACACCAAGGTTGTCGACCGCGGCAAGGGCGACGGGATTTATATCAACACGTCGGGTGTCGGATGGATTGAAAAAGACATCCAGCCCGGTCTGATCCGGACCGGCGATGCGATTCTCATCAACGGAGACATCGCACGTCACGGCATGGCGATCATGGCGGTACGCGAGGGACTGGCCTTTGAAAGCGAAATTCAGAGCGATACCGCTCCGCTTTCGGGAATGGTGAAGGATCTGATACGGGAGGACATTGACATTCATTGCCTCCGTGACGCGACACGGGGCGGACTGGCCAGTGTACTCGCTGAACTTTCACAGGCCTCCGGCCTGTCCATGACCGTGAACGAAACCGGTATCCCCCTCAGGGACGATGTGGAGGCGGCATGTGAAATTCTCGGACTGGATCCCATGTACGTCGCCAATGAAGGCTGCATGGCCGCTTTCGTCGCGGAGAAAGACGCACTCCGGGCGCTGGATATCATGCGCAGGCATCCGCACGGAAAAAACGCCGCGGTAATCGGCACCGTAACAGACGCCAAGCCGGCCCGGGTATCCATGCAAAGCCGGATCGGAGCGGATCGCATCATCGACCTGATCAGCGGAGAACAACTGCCGCGAATCTGTTAGCGTTTGCGTGTTTCATTCATCGATACAACCACCAACCGGAAAAATAAAATGACTCAAATCATGGTTTGCAAAACTTCAGATGTCTGCCCGGGAAAAGGATTCAGCGTATACATCGGGAAGAAAAGGATTGCGGTCTACTTCGTCGAGGGCAAGTATTATGTCCTGGATGACGAGTGCCTGCACCGCGGCGCCCCGCTATCGGAGGGAGTCCAGGACGGCCATTCCGTCACCTGTCCCCTGCATGACTGGACGTATCACATCAAAACAGGCGCCCTGCTGGACCGGGAAGGCTCGGCTCTGAGAACTTATCCTGTTTCTCAGAAGGAAGACGGCATCTGGATTGACTGGCCGCACGATACCTAATAAAACTGATTATAAACAAAAAACCCCGGGCTATATGCCCGGGGTTTTTCTGGAATGAAAATCCTAATTACTTCTTAACCGTTTTCGGAGCGGTCATAGCTTTCAGGTCGTTGAATTTCGCATTGATTTCATCGACTTTGGCTTTGGCACCGGCCGGATCGGCTTCGATCATACCTTCAGCATCTTTCACCATCGTTTCGATAGCGGCTTTAGCATCGGCATAGGTCTTGGCTTCGTCTTTTTTCATTTTCTTGACAGCGGCGGCGGCGACTTTATCTTTTCCGTAGGCTTCCCAGGCAGCTTTGAAATCAGCAATCGCTTTTTTGGTTTCTTCGCCCATGGTCTTCATGTTTTCCGGAGCGGCTTTCGCGGCTTCATCATACTTCTTGATCGCTTCGATCAGTTTGGCTTTGGCTTTGTCAAATTCGCTCTTCTTGATCAGTTCCTGAGCGTCTTTGTCTAAGGTCGCGGCGGCATTGTAAGCGTCGGCTGAATACACAGCGGCGTTCACTTTATCGGCGGCGGCTTTAGAGGCTTTCGCTTTTTCAATTTCTTCTTTCGGGGGACCACCGCAACCGACTAACACGGCAACGGCTAATCCGGAGAGGATCATTCTCTTTAACATGGTTTTCTCCAAGTTAGGTTTTGAGGGTTTCTGTTTATTAATTAGGGTTTTCATACGAACGTAAGGATATATGAAAAGTACTGAAAAGTCAAGAAAAAAATATGAAATTTTTTAAAAATCAAAGTAAACTAAATATTTTCAATGATATAAAATTCATTATATTGTAGCTTAAGAAGTCAAATTACATTTTTTTAATAAAAAAATCATAAATGATTTTGTTTTATTTATTTTTTTAATTATTTTTAGTGTGATTTCCGGTCAGAATCTTCATTAAAAAAGTAAATTATAAGGAACCTCACCATGGCATTCAAGACGATCATCGAACCCTTTAAAATCAAAATGGTTGAACCGATACATATGACGACCGAAGAGGAACGAAGCGGTTACATGAAACAGGCGCATTACAACCCATTCCTTTTGCGGGCAGAACATATATTAATTGATTTCCTGACCGACAGCGGCACCTCCGCAATGAGCGCCAACCAGTGGGGAGGAATGATGACCGGCGACGAGTCCTATGCCGGGGCGCGAAGCTGGGAAAAAATGGAAGCCGTGATCAAAGACCTGACCGGCTGTCCTTTCATTCTGCCGACGCATCAGGGAAGGGCTGCGGAACGCATTCTGTACGGCCATCTCGGCGGGAACGGGAAAGTGTTCATCAGCAACACACACTTCGACACGACCCGCGCGAACATCGAGTTCTCAGGCGCGACGGCAATCGACTGCCCTATCCCCTCCGCGGCGAATCCATCCGAACTCCATCCCTTCAAGGGAAACATGGATATAGAAAAAATGAAAGCGGTGATCAGACAATACGGCGCGAAAAATATCGGCGCCGTCATTCTGACCGTGACGAATAACAGCGGCGGCGGGGAACCGGTGAGCATGCAGAACGCCCGAGACATCCGGGACGTCTGCAGGGAACACGGCGTTCTTTTCGTTCTGGACTGCTGCCGCATCGCCGAGAACGCTTATTTCATCAAAGAACGCGAAGAAGGATTCGGGAACAAAACGTATAAGCAGATCGCGCAGGAAATGTTTTCCCTGGCCGACGGAGGAGTGATGAGCGCCAAAAAAGACGCGCTCGTGAACATGGGCGGGTTTCTCGCTCTCAAGAACAAGACGCTGGCCGACGCTTGCATCAACCTGCTGATTATCACCGAAGGTTACGTGACCTACGGCGGCCTTTCCGGGCGCGACATGGAAGCGATCGCGATCGGCCTCGAAGAAGTGTTCGATCCCGGTTATCTGAAGTACCGCATACGCAGCACGGCGTATCTCGGCGAACACCTGAATGACATGGGAATCCCGATCGTTTTGCCCGTCGGCGGCCATGCCGTCTATGTCGACGCGAAAGCGATGTATCCGAATATCCCGGTCGATCAGTATCCCGGACAGGTCCTTGTCTGCGATCTGTACGTAAAAGGCGGCATCCGGGCCGTGGAAATCGGCTCGGTGATGTTCGGCAAATACGACGAAAAAGGAAAACTGATCCCGGCTCCGAACGAACTGGTGCGCCTGGCCATTCCGCGCAGGGTTTACACCCAAAGCCATGTGGATTATGTCATCGAGGTGTTTGAACTGCTGAAATCCGAAGGAACGAAAAAGAACAAAGGCATAAAAATCATACACGAACCCAGGTTCCTCCGGCATTTCACGTCCCATTTCGAGCCGATCCTCTGATTTAGACCCGATTTAACGGTTCGTTCGACAGGAAATTTTAGTGCGTTTGACGGCAAAACGGTTTTTCAGCAAAGGCTAAGAAAGCCCCGAAAATGACTTTTCCTGAAAAAAAATGAAAACGGTTTTGAAGAGGATATCATTCCTGTCGGTCCTCATTATATCGACAGGTATGTCACCGCCATCCCTTTCCGCCCACGGCGGCTATGTCACATATTTCCGCGGCATGGGTTTTAATCCGGCTTACATCCGGGACGGGAAGGAGGCCGGTTACGCTCTGAACCTTCATTTCCGGAAAGGATTTTTTTCATATGTCTCCCTGTACTGGCATGCGGAGGCGGGCCGGCTGATGAAAGACTGGAAATGGTACGGCCAGATCGGAGGCGATGCGATGATTTTCATTTTCGGACTTCAGGGAGGAATCGGGATCATTCATCAGCCGCGGAAAGGCGATTTTGCTGTTTTCGCCGCCGGGCCGTACTCGGGAATCAGCGTGGGCGCACCCGTCAGCCGGAATACGGCGCTGTTCTTTTCCGCCGGAAGGAATTTCTATGTGAACCGCCGCGACTCATTCTATGCCCGCCTCGCAATCCTGTTCGGAAAAAGTACGGTCCGGTAAGAAATGGATTAGGATTTTCCCCGCCCGGACATTCGTAAGGATAAGCTGAAAGAAGAAATATGAATTTGAAATGCCTTTCATTCAAACTGATCATGATCTTGTTCCTGTGGATTTTTCCGTTATCCCTTTCAGCCCACGGAGCGTATGTGGTTACCTTTCAGGGACTGGGTTTTAATCCCGCGTATATTGTGAATCCTCAGCATTCCGATTATACACTCAACCTGAGCTACAGGAAGGGATTTTTTTCCTACGTTTCGCTTTACTGGCATGCGGAAACCGGCCGGTTGATGAAGTCCAAAAACTGGTACGGACAGATCGGGGCGGACGCGATGATCTTGTTTCTCGGTTTTCAGTTCGGCGGAATGTGGATCCGTCAGCCCCAGATGAAGATGAACAACGCCTGGGGCGGTTATCTCGGACTGAGCGGAGGCATGCCCATTCATAACCACGCGGGATTTTTTATTTCATCCGGAAGAAATTTCATGTTCAGCCGGAGAGATGATTTTTATTTCCGTGCGGGTCTGTATTTCGGTGAGGCAAAAACAAGATAGAGTTATGTTGACAGGACGGTTAACGCTTTGGCAATACTGAAAAAGCATTCTCCCTTTGCAATACTAACAGAAATATAAGGCGCGCCCATGAATAACGGATTGAAGACCCTTTTCCTCAGCCGATGGAAACAATATTTCGGCGGGGCCGAATTGCCGATAATTTTTTATTATACCGACAATCCCGGTGAAATCAAACAAGCCCCGAAAGCCAAAGGACGGCAGTGCATCATCGGCGATCTGAAACAAATCAGGAGCGGCGAATCATTATGTTTTGACGCCGGTGCGATCGGCTGCTTGGGCGGTAAACGATATCTCGGTTTTTCGGATAAACTGCGGCCTGATTTTGAATATTTCCTGTCCTGCGGCATTCCCGGAAAGACAGAAGGCGAAAGGTACAAGCAATCCCCTGAGCTTGTCCGTGAATTTCTGAAGACCAACCCGGTTGATCCGGCACCGGGACGTTGGATCGTGTTCAAGCCCTGGGAACATTTGACGAATACCGATGAGCCGGAAGCTGGGATTTTCTTTGCGACTCCGGATGTCCTGTCGGGATTGTTCACACTGGCCAATTATGACCATCCTGAGCCGAACGGCGTCATTTGCCCGTTCTGCGCCGGGTGCGGTTCAGCCGTATCATATCCCATGCAGGAAAACCGCAAGGATAATCCGCGGGCGGTTCTGGGAATGTTCGATCCGTCCGCCCGGCCGGATATCGGTTTACATGAGCTTTCTTTCGCGGTTCCCTGGAAAAAATTTTTAAAAATGACCGGGTATATGGATGAAAGCTTTCTCATCACTGGAACATGGTCGGCGATAAAACAAAGAATAATAAATCATCGTTCATGAACCGGTTCCACGTGAAATAAATAAATCTTTCTTTAAATTATCGTTTTTTTATTGTATACTTTTTTAGTCTGATTAGAAATCTGCGGCAGGCTTAAAGTTTGAATCCGGTATTCATGTTGAAGAGGTGAGCGACGTATGATAAAAAAAATATTTCTCATCATTCCAAAATTATATCCTCCTCCGTCATGGCGGCCTGTTGTGATCGTTGCGCTGGGAGTTTTTACCGGCCTGGGAATGCTTATATTGTACATCTCCAACGCGTTTTCTTATTTATCCGATGAGCCCTCGACCTGCATGAACTGTCACGTCATGACTCCCCAGTACGCGACCTGGCAGAGAAGCAGTCACCGTGAGGCCGCTACATGCAACGACTGCCATGTTCCGCAGAACAATGTATTCAGCAAGTACGCGTTCAAGGCGCAGGACGGGATGCGCCACGCGACCATCTTCACCATGAGATGGGAACCGCAGGTCATCCGCATCAAGGAAGCCGGAAAAGCCGCCGTTCAGGATAACTGTATCCGTTGTCATATCGATTTGATCGGAAACCTGACCGTCGGCGATGTCAATCTGAAAAGCCACTATGCAAGGCTTGACAAGCGATGCGTTGATTGCCACCAGGAAGTCCCGCACGGAACCGTAAACAGCCTCGCATCAACGCCTTACGCGCGCGTGCCCCGGCTCAGTCCTGTTGTCCCGTACTGGATTTCAAAAATGGCACAAAGCAGTAATGCGAATAAATAATCCTTAACCACAGTGCCCGCGGAAAACCAACAGCCGCAAAGACACAAAACAGAATGAAAAAATAATAACTTGGTGATCTGGTTGCTTTATGGCAGATAAAACCACTTGACGTCTACTGCGGTTAAAAATAAATCTAAAGAAGGAATACGAATATGAAATCCATTGTCGATCTTCTGCAGCAAAAACCCCGCCTGGGCTGGGTGCTGTTTTTTGCCACGGTACTCATTGTTTTTATCATAGGCTTGTTCGCCAATTCAGTGATGGAAAGGCGAAGCGAAGAACGCGCGATCTTTCAGATCCTGAAGCCCATCGCCGACTGGGAACCGCGCAATGAAGTCTGGGGCGAGAATTTTCCCCGTGAATATGAAACCTATACGCAGACTCTGGATACCACATTCCGCAGTAAACACGGAGGAAGCGCGACCATAGACGTTCTTGACCATTACCCGAATCTTGTCATCCTGTGGGCTGGGTATGCGTTCTCGAGGGATTTCAAGCAGGCCAGGGGACATTATTACGCGATCAAAGATATCCGCAACACTATTCGCACCGGCATTCCGCAGCCCGGCACCTGCTGGAGCTGTAAAAGCACGGACGTTCCCCGGCTGATGAATGAGATGGGCGCCGAAAAGTTTTACAAATCCAAATGGGAGGACCTCGGTTCGGAAGTGGTAAATAACATAGGCTGCCAGGACTGCCATGACAACAAGACGATGAACCTGCATATTACCCGGCCGGCCCTGATCGAGGCGTTCGAGCGGCGCGGCTTAGACATCGGCAAAGCCACTCATCAGGAAATGCGGTCACTCGTCTGCGCGCAGTGTCATGTCGAGTATTATTTCAGGGGCGACGGAAAATACCTGACTTTTCCATGGGACAAAGGATTGTCCGGCGATGAAATTGAAAAATATTACGACCAAATCGAACATGTTGATTTTGTCCATAAACTCAGCAAAGCGAAAATCATCAAAGCCCAGCATCCGGATTATGAACTGTTCCTGACCGGCATTCACGCTCAGCGCGGTTTGTCCTGCGCGGACTGCCATATGCCTTACCGCAGTGAGGGCGGCGTCAAGTTTACAAACCATAAAATGCAGAGTCCGTTAGCGAACATTGCCAATTCATGCGCTGTCTGCCACCGTGAAAGCGAGGACGAACTTCTGAAAAACGTGTATGAGCGTCAGGATAAGATCATCGAGGTCCGTATGCTGGTCGAAGACAATCTCGCAAAAGCGCATATTGAGGCCAAGACCGCGTGGGACAACGGCGCGACGGAAAAGGAAATGGAGCCGGCGCTTACACTGATCCGCCATGCGCAATGGCGATGGGACTTTACGGCCGCAAGCCACGGAGGCTCATTCCACGCGCCTTTGGAGACATCGCGTCTTCTCGGCACCGCCCTGTACAAATCTCAGGAAGCCCGTATCCTGCTGACGCAGATCCTGATCAGCAAAGGCGTCAAAGTACAGATCGCGTACCCGGATATCTCCACCAAAGACAAAGCGCAGGCTTATATCGGGCTTGACATGAAAAAATTGAGATCAGATAAGGATGAATTCCTGAAAAAAGTTGTGCCGGAATGGGAAAAGAAAGCGAAAGAGCGGGAAAGCAAACTCGGGAAAGTGACCGCGGTTAATTAACCGTACATTCATCATCACGAACATGCCATGAAACGAATCATTATTATTTCAGTTTATGTTTCCGTCCTGCTCGCCAACGAAATACAAGCCCAGGAAAAAGCCGACAGTCAGACGGTAAAAATTTCAGCCCAGATAAGGGTCCGTGAAGAGAACGACCGCCGGGACCTGAACCGTAAGACCGGTTATGACAATTTCACTTTTTTCAGGACAAGACTTGGTGTATTGATAACGCCGGTAAAAAATTATTCGGGCTTTATTCAGATTCAGGACTCGCGGGTGTTCGGCAAAGAAAAAAGCCCAACCGACGATTCCAAGAACGTCGACCTGCATCAGGCGTACATTCACGCGCGGCATTTTATCTGGAACCGGATGGATGTCAAGCTCGGGAGGATGGAGATCAGTTACGGCGAGGAACGATTACTCGGCAAGTCCAACTGGGGGAATACCGGCCGGTCCTTCAACGGAAGCCTTTTTATGTTTAACCTTTCGGACGCGCTGAAGCTGGATGTGTTCACGTTCCGTCTGAACGAAAACAGTCCGCCGCCGACCGTGGCGGATACGACTACCGTATCAGACAAAGAAGACCGGGATTTTACGGGTCTTTATATGATGTATTCACCTTCCGTCAAATTTAAAGCCGATTTTTATTTGATCGGCGATCATGACCGGACGAAAAATTCCGCGACGAATCATAAAGATTCCCTGAACCGCGCGACATTCGGCACTTTCATCCGGGGCAGCATCGGTGATTTCTCCTATAAATCCGATGCGGCTGTTCAGACCGGCGAAACCAACGGAAAAACCCTGTCGGCTTTCCTGCTGACTGGCGGTGTCGGATACACACTGTCTCAATCGGAATGGAAGCCATCCTTATGGATCGGCTGTGAATATATATCCGGCGATGACGATCCTGCCGATGACAAAATCAAAACATTCAACACCCTCTACGGATCAAGCCGTTATTACGGAGGAATGGATTATTTCACGGATATGTTCAAGCATACCGGAGAACTGGGTCTTCAGGACAATATGGTCAAAATAAAATTCAAGCCTTTGAAAAACGCATCCGCCGGCCTGGATTATCATTATTTTTTATCCGCCAGAAAAGACAAGACGCTCAACAGTAAAGTGTTCGGTCATGAGATGGATTTTACCGCATCGTACAGCGTAAACAAACACATTTCCTTTGAGACAGGATTCAGCGTGATGTTACCCGGAAAACTTCTTAAACGCAGGTTCGGCAATCACGGGGATACCGGAACCTGGGGATATTTCACGACGCTGTTTGATTTTTGATTCTTGCCGGACAGGATCAGTTTAAACAGACAGCCTTAAAAAAATATTTTCATTTTTCAAGTGATTGTTGTATATTTTTTCCGTTGAACTTTTCTGTTCAGTTCGGCACATTTCTTTGATATTGAAACCCGTAAAGTCCCGCCGTGAGTGTGATATTGGTATTAATTGTTCTCAGTCTGCTGGTTGCTTCGCTGTTTATGATATTCTTTATCTGGGCGATCAAAACCGGCCAGTTCGACGATATGCACACGCCGTCGGTAAGGATGCTGTGGGACGATAAAAACACAAGAGGAACAACAGGTTCTTCTGAAACGCCCAATAACTGATATCCGCAAGCAAGGCATCATTTTTTGAAAGACAAACCCATGAGTGAAAACATCTCTCCGACTTCCGCGGTTGATACTTTCAGATACGATAACGCGATTATCCGCAAGTTTATCATTGCCACCCTTGTCTGGGGCGTTGCCGGCATGCTGGTCGGTTTAATTGCCGCGATCCAGTTATACGTTCCGGGACTGAATTTCGGGATCGCGGTCACCACGTTCAGCCATATCCGTCCCCTTCACACGAACGCGATCATTTTCGCCTTCGTGGGCAATGCGATTTTTTTCGGCGTCTACTATTCACTGCAGCGGTTATGCAAGGCGCGGCTGTATTCCGATTTCCTGAGTTCGTTTCATTTCTGGAGCTGGCAGGCGGTCATTGTCTCCGCGCTGATCACCATTCCGCTCGGTTATACCACCAGCAAAGAATACGCCGAACTCGAATGGCTGTTTGACATTCTGATCGCGCTGTCATGGATCGCTTTCGGGATCAACATGATCGGCACAATCATCAAACGCCGTGAACAGCACATGTATGTGGCGATCTGGTTTTATCTCGCAACATGGATCGCGGTGACGGTTCTGCATGTGGTCAATTCGTTAGCCATCCCTGTCTCTCTGATGAAAAGTTATTCGGTTTTCGCCGGCGTTCAGGACGCGCTCGTGCAGTGGTGGTACGGGCATAATGCCGTCGCATTTTTCCTTACCACGCCCTATCTGGGACTGATGTATTATTTCCTGCCCAAAGCAGCCGAACGTCCCGTATACTCCTATAAATTATCAATCCTGCATTTCTGGGCGCTGGTGTTCATTTACATCTGGGCGGGACCGCACCATCTGTTATATACATCGCTGCCGGACTGGGCGCAGTCGCTGGGCACGGCGTTCTCGATCATGCTGATTGCACCGTCGTGGGGAGGCATGCTGAACGGCCTGCTGACGCTCCGCGGAGCGTGGGACAAAGTCCGGGAGGAACCGATACTCAAATTCCTGGTTGTCGCCGTCACAGCTTACGGCATGGCCACTTTCGAGGGGCCGATGCTGGCCATCAAAAGCGTCAACGCTCTGTCCCATTTTACCGACTGGACGGTTTCGCATGTTCATGTGGGAACGCTTGGCTGGAACGGCTTCCTGACCTTCGGTATGCTGTACTGGATTATCCCGAGGCTTTACCGCACGCCGATCTATTCCAAAAAACTCGCTAACGCGCATTTCTGGATCGGTTTTCTGGGAATCATATTCTGGGTCGTGCCGATTTACTGGGCCGGTATTACGCAGGGGCTGATGTGGAAACAGTTTACGGCCGACGGCATGCTGCAGTATCCGAATTTCCTTGAAACGGTTTTACAGATTATCCCGATGTATATCATCCGCTCCATCGGCGGGGCGATGTATCTTTTCGGCGCGATCCTGATGGTGGTCAATCTTATCCTTACCGTACGGAAGGGTTCGTTCCTCGCGCAGGAAGAAGCTCAGGCGGCTCCGTTGATGAAGGCAGTCTCACACGGTAATCCATTCAAGACGCATCTTCATCGGTGGCTGGAGAGCAAGCCGTTCCCGTTCATCGCCCTGACGGCTGTGGCGATTCTTATCGGCGGCATTGTCGAAATCGTACCGACGATTGTGGTCAAATCCAATACGCCGACGATCGCCAGCGTGAAACCGTACACACCGCTGGAACTGGAAGGACGGGATATTTACATCAGCGAGGGATGCAATACCTGCCATTCGCAGATGATACGGCCGTTCCGTTCGGAGACTGAACGGTACGGTGAGTATTCCAAGGCCGGCGAATTCGTTTATGACCATCCGTTCCTATGGGGATCCAAACGCACCGGGCCGGATCTTCACCGCGAAGGAGGCAAATATCCCAACGCGTGGCATTACTTTCATATGATCGAGCCCGAAAGTATGTCGCCGGGTTCCATCATGCCGATGTTTCCGTGGCTGGCTGACCGCACATACGATTCAACTGCGATCACGGCGAAACTGAAGGCTATGAAAAGCATCGGCGTTCCCTATACGGATGACGAAATCGCCATGGCGGTCCGGACCATGAACATCCAGGCTGAGCAGATAGCGCAGGATCTGAATCAATCGGGAGCGAAAATTTCCGCTGACCGGCAGCTTATCGCTCTCATCGCGTATCTGCAGAGACTGGGAATTGATATTAAGGGCACTCCCGTTCATCAACTGCCCATGAAATAAAAAAGCGATTACAATGAAGGAATATTTTTCTCATATCACAGGGATTCAGTTTCTCGCGGTCGCCGCGTTACTGGTTTTTTTCATTTTGTTTGTGTTTATACTGGTGAAGGTTATCCGGCTGGATAAGCGGAAAACAGACAAATTCAGCCGGTTGCCCCTTGAAGTGGATAAGCCGGATTAAAAAAAGGAAGACTGTTATGGAAAAAGAACGTGATCAACTGCTGGATCATGATTTTGACGGTATAAAGGAATTCGACAATCCCATGCCGCCCTGGTGGCTTAATCTGTTTTATATTACTGTGATCTGGGCCGTTGTCTATCTTATTTATTACCATGTTACGGAAATCGGCGATCGCTCGGTGGACGAATACAAGAAAGAATATGATCCTCAATGGACCAAAACCAAGGATCCCGGATATCAGCCTGCGGAATTTCTTCCTTCGTATCAGAAACCGTATCATTTCCTGGCCGCTCAGGACCTGACGCCGAGAATGCGCGTTCTTGCCGCCGGTGGAGGGAAAATAACATCCGCGGCCGTGGTCAAAGCTCTCAAAACTTATGATTTGATTTCGGACGCTCCGGGTTTGGCAATCGGGAAAGAATTATTTATTAAAAACTGCGTCGCCTGTCATGGTGAGTTCGGACAGGGCGGTATCGGCCCGAACCTGACCGACGATTACTGGATACACGGCGCGGGGATCAATAATATCGGTACAACGATTTTTTACGGTGTAACTGCAAAAGGTATGCTGGCCTGGGGACCGATTCTCAAGGAAAAAGAAATACAGCAAGTATCCAGTTATGTAGTATCGCTGAAGGGGACTAATCCTCCGAACCCCAAAGCCCCGCAGGGCGATCTGGTTAAGGAAGAAAAAAAATAATTTGAATTTCTATGCAATATATTTTTTAATTACTATCGTTCCTAAACAATCAGGCTTGTAATGAGTATGATGCAAACGGCCCCTTCTTCAGGTTTATCGCCAGAATCCGATCAGTTCCGCGACCGCAGTCAGGTTATTGACCAAAAAGGAAAACGAATCTGGTTGTTTCCGAAAAAACCGTCCGGTACCCTTCACCGTTTCCGCGTACTGGTTACTCTGATGCTGTTTGGTGTGCTGACCGGTATGCCATTTATACAGATTAACGGTCATCCGCTTTTCCTTTTTAATTTCATTGAAAGGAAATTCATCCTGTTCGGTTTGGCGTTCTGGACTCAGGATTTTTTTATTCTCGCATTATCCTTCCTTTCGCTGGTGATTTTCATTGTTTTGTTCACGGCGGTCTACGGGCGCATATTCTGCGGATGGTTATGTCCGCAGACGATCTTTCTGGAAATGGTTTTCCGGAAGATCGAGTATCTTATTGAAGGAGACGGGCCGCAGCAGAAGAAACTGAATGATGCTCCGTTATCGGCGGCGAAGATGGTCAAGCGCTTTTCAAAACACACCCTTTTCCTTTTGATTGCCTTTACGGTTTCAACGGTTCTGAGTTTCTGGATCATTGGAACGGAACAGGTGTTTTACATTTATGAATCGGGTTTTTCTGATTCAACCGGATACCTGCTTTCTGTTCTCGCATTCAGCGGGATTTTTTATTTCATTTTTTCGAGATTCCGTGAAAACGCCTGCATATTCCTTTGTCCCTACGGACGTCTGCAGTCCGTTCTGATCGACAAAAACACGGTTGTCGTCGCTTACGACCACAAACGGGGTGAAACACGGGCGCCTCTTGGGCAAAGAACGGGTAATGCCGCATACGGCGATTGCGTTGATTGCAGGTTATGCAATTTGGTATGCCCGACGGGCATTGACATACGCAACGGTATTCAGCTGGAATGCGTGAACTGTACAGCCTGTATCGACGCGTGCAACGGAGTGATGCAAAAAATAAAAAGACCTAAGGGCTTGATTCGTTACGCCTCAATGGAACAGATCGCCGAGGGACGGCCATTCCGTTTTTCTCCAAGAATAATTTTATACTCTGCCGTGCTGGTTCTGTTGTTGTCACTGGTCGCGTACCTCATGGCAGCCCGCTCGGACGTGGAAATGACGCTGCTCAGGGCGTCCGGTTCACTCGCGCAACCAACGGACGATGGAATGATCGCCAATGTTTATACGACAAAAATAATGAATAAAACTTTCATGGAAATTTCGCTCCGTTTTTCAATTGGAGAAGAACCGGGCCGCATTATACTTCCCGGCCGCGACAGCATCACCCTACCTCCGCAGGGTATTTCGGAAACGAGTCTGGTCATCCAGCTGAAGCCGTCCGTACCGACACGTCCGCATAGAAAAATTAAGGTATATGTTATTCATGATAATGAAACGATAGAAACGGTATCGACCCAGTTTATGGAAATTAACCTGGGCATGCAGAAAAAATGAAAGCCTGTTATGCGTTTTAAGTGGCATTGGGGAATCGCTATTGCCGTGGTTTATATCGGATTCGTACTGATCCGCGTTATTACAATCGTAATCGCCGAACATAACAACGTTGACCTGGTGTCGCCGGATTACTATGAAAAGGAAATACGGTATGAAGACCGGATAGCCGAATTACGGAATTCGAAATTATTGACGGAACCGGTAACCATCAAAACCGAAAACAGGATTGTGACCGTTTATTTTCCCGCGTCATTTCCTCATGAAAAACTAAAGGGTGATATTACGTTATTCCGTCCATCCGATAAAAAATTGGACAAGGTATTCCCGGTCAAACCTGATTCCGGTTCAATTCAACGCATTGATCTTGGTTTATTACAGCCCGGTTACTGGAAAATGCAGATTCAATGGGGATTTGATGAAAAGAGATATTACGATGAATTTCCGCTGGTACTGAGGTAGATACAGTTTTCAGTGCAACGGAAATGGGACTGGTTTTTCTTTATTACCGGTGATATCAATCGCAGGATGAATTCCAAAATCGTGTGAGTTGTGTTTAGAGGAAGATACCTTTTTCGGGCCTGAATAACAATCGTATGTATTCTTCACGGTTCTGCTGCTGTGAAATTCATAAAATTTTTCCAATACTCATCATATTATCATCCCGGTTCCGGTCGATCAGGATCAGGAACGGATCGATGCCGGCTTTATTCGGTTTTTCATCAACAATGACCGTAATTTCAGTTTCGCGGCCGGTGATTTTATGTTTTTTCAGGTAAAGAATTTTTTCATTCTCTCCGATTACGCCGATGTAAACGTAATCGTTCAACGGGGCGTCCGTCAGATTCCCCGCGCTGTCGGCGTAGAATTTTTCGGTAACCACTTTCATCGTCACCATATACTGGTCACCGGGAAACGCGTTGCATGTCGCCGAATTTATTTTATTGTCGTATAAGGTGATTTTTTCAAACATATCAGTGACTAAGTATTTCATGCTGTCCGGCGTAACGGATTTGATTTCAGTAACCAGTTCCGCGGCCGTGGCAAACGTATCTCGTCGCCAGGCGTACTTTTCCTGTATCTTTTTCAACGCCTTGTTGACGTTATCCGCGCCGATGTAATCCTGCAGGGCGTACATCACGACGGAGCTCTTCTGATACGCCAGATACGACTGGCCGAAATAACCGTTGACTAACGGGCGCTCGCCGATCACGTCGCGTTTGCGGGCGCGAAGGTAATGATCCATTTCTCTTTTCAGGTATTTGCGTGTCATGGCGGCGCCGTATTCTTTTTCCAGGCACATGAGCCAGATATACTGACAAATCGTCTCGGAAAGAACTTCGGAACCTTCCGCGTTGACGGCGTTAACGATATAGGCCCACCACTGATGCCCCAGTTCGTGCGCGGCGATTCCGAACACATCGTCTACCCGGGTTGAATCCCGAAGATCCCTGATAAATCCGGCGCCCTCATTCCAGATAAATACGGTCGGCTGGGAACGCGCGCCGCCTTCCTTCATATAAGCCGGAACTTCAACGACGCGGAGAATCTTGTAGGGATAAGTTGAAAAAGCATTCCCGCAGAAATCAAGACCGCTCTTCACGCCTCCGATGATCCGGTTAATATTGAAATCATGTTTTTGATCATAATAAACCTCGATATCCACGCCGGTATGTTTGTCCTTTGTGGTAACATATTTCCCGGAGGCGATGATCAGTTCGTCATGGATTAACGTATCGGGCCTGAAATGGAAATAGCGCCTGTTGTTCTCTGTCCATTCTCTGACCAATTCCCCGTTCGACACGATAACCTGGTCGCTGGACGTGCTGATGACGCCGTCATAGGTAATCAGGTTTGTCCTGAATATCGGAACCGACCGGTCAGCTTTATCCGCGGGCGGTGATTTCGGGCGCGGCTGTAATCCGTGTTCAAGGCGCTCCTGATCTTTCGATAATAGAATCTCACGCAAAAATCCTACGCCGGGAAAGTATTTGTAATTCTCGGAAGCCGAAAAAATGACGCAAGTTCCGTTTTGCGCGATTTCATCCTTCGACATATTATCCGTAAATCCCTCCGCGCGGGCTTCCAGATCGAAATCCAGTCGAATCGTGTCGCCGGGATTCATGGGTTTTCCCAGACGGTAAATACGGAATCCGAATTCATCCGCTTTGGAAACGAGTTCCGCTTTCGGCGTTAATTCAAGACGGCGGACATCGGTGATGTACAGATCCGACAGGTTAAGATAAATTTCGGGGATTTCATTACTGGTTTGATTTTTCAGCAGGTAATGACCGTTGATGTTGATTTTCCGATCCTCCGGATACAAATCCACATTTAATCCTACATGAACCGTTCCCGGCTGCGGTTTGTTTTCATAGACGCCGAATTTTTTTTCATACGAGGCCTTCATCGCTTTCAGGTCGTCCTTGGAAATAAAAGGATTGATCACCGAACGGTTGTAATGAATATAAAAGCCCGTGGATAAAAACGCGATCAGTATAAGTCCGAGCAAAGCGCCCTGAGTCGCGCGGATTTTCCGTGACGCCCATTTCAAACGGTATTTAAGATGAATCTCATTGCCCCGCCGCCAGATGAGCGACGTGAGCATGATCAGGAACAACGCTCCTAATATCCAATACACGGTATACCAGATAATCACCGGAGCGTAATGGCCGTATCCGTTAAGATCCGAATAGATATAAGGCGGAAGATAACCGTACCGGAGGAGCATCTGATCAGACTTGAACGTATCGAATATAAACAAATCACCCAGGAAATACGCCGCCGCGATAAAGAAGCCAAGATACTTATTAGGCACCAGGCTCTGGATGAATACAAACAAAACCGTCAGGAAAAAGAAATTCATGAAAAGAATTCCAAACATGCCTTTCACATAAAGCGAGGGCTCGATAGTTGTAAAATCAAACACGGTAATCTGAATAAGAATTCCCGCGATGACCGCAAGCAGAATATAAATGAACTGAACCCCGATCATTGCCGCAAGTTTCGATAAATAACTCATCCATTCCGGAACGGGGAGCGTATCGCAGATTTCATGGGTGTTGTGATCGCGTTCGCGCCAGACTAATGCCCCGGTGAAAAGTATCGCCAGCGGGATCATGTAAAACCATATATGCTCACTGTAGGAAAGAAATTTGTACGTGAAGGGATAAATTTCAAACCCTTCTTCAGCGATATTGCCCAGAAAATTCGTAATCATTTCCGCGACCGCCATAAAGGTCAGGATCAGGAACGCCGGATGCCATAAGATCCTTTTGCTTTCTACGCCCGTCAGCCGGAAGAAATTCCGCAGCCGGCTGAACCAGGCAAAAGACAGGGACGGAATGCGTAACGGTTCAAGGACATGAATGATGCGGTGTTCCCCATTCGTGAGTACCGATTGACTTTTTTTACTCTTTTTCTCAAGAACCGAGACAAACCCGAATTTTTTCATCGTAAAAACCATCAGCCCTGCGCTGATCATCAGCCATAATGCGCGGTTCAGCAGGAAATATGAATCCAGAGGCATGAGATTATGATTCAAATCGGCGGTGGTCCAGTACTTTGTCAGCGTGTTCATGGCGGCGATGCCGAACGGATCCATCATGATCTGCAGGAATTCGTTATCCATCTTAGCGACGCTGATAGACGCCAGCGCGTAAATCATAAAGAACGCCACCCCGGAAATATACGTCATCACCATATTGCGCGTTAATGTCGCTGTCGCGAAGAACACCGATCCCGCGAAAAACACATTGGGCAGCACGATGACTATGAGGGGCAACACATACGATGAAAGCCTGAATGGGCCGACGTACTGGGGATCAAGCGCCAACGTTGCCAAGAGGGATCCTAAAATGATTCCGGTGAAAATGAGCAGGTTGGCCGCATAACCACCGAAGAAACGGCCCAATAAATAAACGGATTTACTGAGCGGTGAGGTGAAATAAAAATCATGGATTTTGACCGGAAAGTCCCGTGCCACCGTCCTGCCGATTAAGACCATGGTGATTAATACACCGATTAATGAAAATCCCGCCATCAGCCGTGCGATAATGATGGGCGCGTTATGCCATTCTTTCGTGATCGTGACATAAAGCATTGAATGTCCCGGCTGAGTGTTTTTGAGGAACATGAATGTCGTAAAAAAAAGAATGGCGGTAAAAACATATAGAGCGGGGCTCTTAAAATTCCGGATCAATTCCGGTTTAAATATATTCCAGAACATAACGCTCTCCTAATTGTTCAGATGGAAAAAATATACATCCTCGAGGGTCGACGGTACGGCAGAGAAACCGTTTCCCGGGTCCGATTCATGATGGATGCGTATAAATATTTTTCCGGCGAACAGCCGGGAGGAAAGCAATTTGTACTTTTTTTCGTAATCGGAAATTTCCGGTTTGAGGATTTCCTTTTCCCAGATCTTTCCGTTGATTTTCGCGATCGCAACGAGCGTATTGCTCTGGATGATGATCCTGCCTTTATTGATGATTGCCATGTTCGGGCACAGGTCGCTGACGTCATCCACGATATGCGTGGACAGTATGACCACCACGTCCTGACCGATTTCACTGAGCAGGTTGTGAAATCTCAGTCTTTCCGCGGGATCGAGTCCGGCGGTGGGCTCATCCACGATGATGAGTTTGGGATTGCCCAGCAATGCCAGCGCGATACCGAAGCGCTGTTTCATACCGCCTGAAAACGTCCCGATCTTTTGTTTGCGGACGTCCCACAGATTCACACGCTTCAGAAGCTCCTCAACGGTGATTTTACGGGATTTCTTATCAGCCACGCCTTTCAGTGACGTGAAATGATCCAGTAAATCATACGCGCTGTCTTTGGGATAGAATCCGAAATCCTGCGGAAGATAGCCGAGTGTTTTTTTCAGGTCCATTTTCTGGGTTTTAATATCAATATCGCCGAACCGGATCGTTCCCTGATCCGCTTCCTGCAGTGTGGCGATCGTCCTCATCAGCGTCGTTTTGCCAGCGCCGTTGGGTCCGAGGAGTCCGAACATGCCGGTGGTTACCGTCAGAGATACGTTATCCAGGGCTTTTACGCCATTGGAGTATGTTTTAGTGAGATTTTGGATGGAGAGCTGCATGTGATTTTACTCCGTCATTGTAAAAATTGATAACTCTCTTACACAAATTTCAATGTAAGAGTAATAACGCCATTATAAGATATGACGTGCAAACCGGCAATTTGTTGCAGCCGGCGAACTAATATCTTTGTCAAACGAATTCGGAACGTAGTAAAAAATATTTCTTGAATATGAGGTCAAAATCATTACTTTTTACCAATTATGATTAAAGCGGCCTATATTAATAATTTATCCCTGTTTCTTCTGCTGGCCATCGGATTCCTTTTCTTTCATTCCGAACTGGGCTTAATTCCGCATGACGAGGGTGATCACCATGCCCATGATTTTTGTCTGATTGTAAACGATATTACCGTTCAGAATTCAACTCATCACGGTCATCAATACCTGCAGCAGTTTCGGTCTTTGCTAAACAGCACAGCCGCATTCTTCCCATTGAACGCCGAATCCGAAGGCAAGGCGGATGGCGATTTTTTATTTTACGAATTAACCTCATCCTCTCAAACTAAATCTTATATTAAGTTGCGGATCCTCCGTATTTAGATCGTTTCGCTCCATTTGATTATGAAATAACTCATTCTACAGCCGGAATGAGTCAATCACTTATATTTCATGGAGAATGAAATGAACCGACTTGTTTATTTGATCATTATAATCCTTTTTACAACAGCCGATTGTCCCGGACAAAATTCTGATGATGGATTGTCGTTAAAAAAAGCGATAGAGATCAGCCTGGAGCGAAACTATAACGTTATCCATGCTGCCGAAAAAATTAAAGCCGAGAAAGGAAAATTCTGGCAGGACATTTCCCCATCCATGCCGGAGTTTACTTTGGATTATGAATTTGTTCCGGCAGGTAAAGGTCTGAAGCGATTTAGTGAACGGACCATCGGATTAAGTCAGAATTTTGAGTTTCCGACAAAATATTTATTGCGAGGATATTTAAGAGCCCGGGGAGAGGATGCCGCCCTGGCAGAGGCTCAAAGTGTTAAAAAGGCCGTCATCGCTCAGGTAAAAAACGATTATTATAGCGTTCTTGCGAAAGAACAATTCACAAAAATTGCCGAGGAAAACCTTTCGGTTGCTGATGAGTTTTATAAAAAAGCCGAGACACGTTACCGTGTCGGAGAAGGAACGCAGCTTGAATCGCTGACGGCCAAAGTACAACTGGCCGAAGCCCGGAACAATCTTGAAGTTTTAAGGAAACAGGTAAAAAATGCATATGCCGCATTAAATTTCACCCTGGGTTTCGGACATGAAAAAAATCAGTTATCGTACAGACTGACGGATACCATGAATTATGTACCGTTGAATTTTTCAGTCGATAAATCCTATGAAAAAGCGCTTCAGTCCAATCCGCTTATTGAGATTCGCCGCCGCGAGGTTGAAATTCAATCCCTGAATAAAAAGCTTTCGGTGTCTTCATTATTTCCGGATTTTACTGTTGGCTATTTCAGACAGAGTATAGCACAAAACAAGGGATTTTACGGAATGACATTCGGAATACAGCTTCCGTTGTGGTTCATGTTTGATCAACGCGGACGGATTTACGAAGCCGGAGCTAACCATAATATCGCCGCGGCTGACCTCACATCAGCGATTCAATCGGTAAACCTGAAGATCAATCAGGCGTTCAGCGACTTTCAGAACGCTGAAAAACAACTTTTGCTTTACCGCCATGACATTCTGCCCCAGGCCGAAGAAATATACCGGATCGCTTTCAGAAGTTATGAAACAGGGGAATTATCTTACATAGAATATCTGCAATCCAAACAAACATTACTGAACGCCAAAAACAGTCATATTCAGGCTTTGCTCGATTATCATCTCGCGTTGATATCTCTGGAGCAGGCTGTTGGATGCGGCGATAACCGTTAAACCTTTAGAAAGTATCCTATGCTTTACAAAGTAAATATTTTATTGATGAAAGCCGTGCTCGTTTTCTGCATTATGGGATGCACAAAAGAACAAAAGCAGATTGAACAGACTGAGCCCATGGAAACGCAATCGGGATCCATCAAGCTTACGGCACAGGCCGTTCGCGATATTGGGCTCAAAGCGGATAGAGCCGTTCTGAAACTGTTTACAGGACACCGGTCCATAACCGCGAAAGTTACCGTAAACCAGGATTATGAAGCTTATGTCGGTTCGCTAGTTCCCGGAAAAGTACAGAAAGTACTCGTTAATACCGGAGATTACGTCAAAGCCGGACAAACCGTTATGATTATCGAAGGACTTGAGATCGGAGAGATAAAGGCGGAATATTACAAGACCAAAGCCGCGATGGAATACGCCGAAAACAATTTTAAACGCCAGAAGGAACTTCTGGACGAGAACATCGGCTCAAAAAAAACTTTTCTTGAGGCGCAATCTGAATACGAAAAATCAAAGGCCGAATTTAAAGCCGCCGATGAGAAAATTCACTCCGTCGGATTCGGCGATGAGGAATTATCGGCCATGATGACGATGCAGGATCATGTTGCGGGTACACTCCCGGTTAAATCGCCCATCAGCGGCATGGTGGTGGAAAGAAATGTCGTTGTCGGCCAGATGGTGGATGTCTCAGGTACGGCGCTGAAAATCATGAATATACGAACGGTTTGGATTGACGGGCAGATTTACGAAAAAGACGCGGGTAACTATTTATCCAAGACGCCGGTAAGTTTTACATGCGCGTCATTTCCGAATGAAAGTTTCAAGGGCAGGATGATTTACATCGGTCAGGTTATTGATGAGAAAACCCGTACGATTCTGATCCGTTGTGAATTTGATAACCCGGATTATAAACTTAAACCGCAGATGTTCGGTGAGTTAATTATTCCGACTGCACGGAATAATACGGCGTTGGTTGTCCCCGCCGAAGCGATCGTAAAAATCGATCAGAAAGATTATGTATTTGTCCAAACCGCCGATACGCTCTTTGTACAACGCCCGGTTGCCAGGGGAATAACAGAGGGAAATGAAGTTGAAATTACGGATGGCCTGAACGAAGGAGATTGGGTCATCGTTAAGGGCGCGTTTTATCTCAAATCGGAAATGATGAAGTCCCAATTCGGGGAGGAAGAATAACATGCTTGAAAAAATGATCCTTGCCGCGCTTCGGAAAAAACAAACGGTGATCTTTGCTTCGCTTCTGGTTACCGCTCTTGGCATTTACAGTTTTGTAACCTTACCCATTGACGCTTTTCCGGACGTGACCAATAATCAGGTTGAGATCATCAGTTACGCCGACGGATTGTCCGCGCTCGAAATTGAAAAGTTTGTGACTTTTCCCATTGAGACGTCAATGCGGGGACTTCCTAAAGTGAAACTCATGCGTTCGGTAACCAAATTCGGATTATCGATTGTCTCAATCATTTTCGATGATGATGTTGATATCTATTTTGCCCGTCAGCTGGTGTTTGAGCGGCTGACCGAAGCGAAAGAGAATGTACCGGAACATGTTGAAATCTCATTAGGCCCTGTCGCCACAGTGATGGGTGAAATTTACCAGTACACCCTTGAAGGTAACATGCCTGAGGATTCAACCGGAAAAGTTAATTATCTTACCGAGTTGAGATCACTTCAGGAATGGACCGTTAGTCCGCTTCTTAAAAATGTCACAGGAGTAAATGAAATTAATTCTTTCGGCGGGTATTTCAGACAATATCAAGTGACGGTTGAACCGGACAAGCTGGTGAAATTCGGCGTCACGTACGATGATATAAGCCGCGCGATTCAGAATAATAACCGCAATACCGGCGGTAATACGCTGGAACGGAACTCTGAACAGTCGATTATCCGCAGTACCGGTCTGATAACCGAGACCGCTGATATCGGAGCTATCGCGGTAAAAACCATTCAGGGAACGCCTGTGTACCTGAGAGATGTGGCTGTTATTAAGGTGGGGCAGGCGGTAAGGCAGGGAGCGGCGTTGAAGAACGGTGGTCAGGAATGCGTCGGCGGAATTGTGATGATGCTTAGGGGGGAAAACAGCCGCGACGTTGTCAGCCGTGTAAAACAGAAAGTCGATGAAATCAACAGCAGTAAGCTTCTTCCCGGCGGTATCAAAATCGTTCCTTTTTACGACCGCACAGAAATTGTGAACGACAGCGTCGGAACGGTTAGCCGGGCTCTTCTGGAGGGAATTGTGCTGGTTCTGCTGGTTTTGTATTTTTTTCTGCGGAGTTTCAGGGGGAGTTTTGTTGTTCTTGCCGCGCTGCCTTTATCCCTTCTGGTCACGTTCATCGTTATGAAACTAACCGGATTGAGCGCTAACCTGATGTCGCTCGGCGGGCTGGCGATTTCCATCGGTATGATCATCGACGCGACGATTATCCAGGTTGAGAATGTTCAGCGGCATTTAAGCGAATCCGGGAAGGAGGTATCCAGGACAAAAACCGTGCTCAGGGCGGTTATGGAAGTCAGGAATCCGAGCATCTTCGGGGAACTTATTATCGCGCTCACCTTCATTCCCATTTTAACCTTAGAGGGAATCGAAGGAAAAATGTTCTCGCCCCTTGCGTATACGGTCGCCATAGCGCTGTTCGTGTCATTGTTTCTTTCAATTTTTGTTATCCCCGCATTTTGTTCGGTTTTTCTCCGGAGGGAACCGGAGAAAGAAAGTTTTATTCTGAAAGGCGTAAAGATCTTTTACCTGCCGTTACTCCGTTTCGTGATGAAGAAAAAATCCGCCGTCATCGTCGCCGTATCTTCGCTTTTAATCATGGCTTTCATCATAATTCCGTCTCTCGGCACCGAATTTATTCCTATTATGGACGAGGACGCTTTTGATATGGACGTTCAGCTTCTTCCCGGAATCTCTTTAAGTAAGGCGGTCGAGGTCAATCAGCTGATCGGTGAAAAATTAAAACAATTTGATGAACTGGATATCGCGGTAGCCCGAATCGGGCAAACAGGCGTGGCCTTGGACACGCGCGGAGTTGATAAAACAGGGTACGTCGGTGTACTCAAACCGAAGCATGAACGCAAGCGTCAATTAATCCGGGAAGAACTGGCTGATGAAATGCGGGATGAATTATCGGATATTCCGGGAATCAGTATCGGGTTCAGTCAGCCGATTCAGTGCCGTATCGACGAAATCGTTGCGGGGACGCGCGCTCAACTGATCATCAAATTGTTCGGCGACGATCTCGAGATTCTGAAAACCAAAGCGGATGAGATCGGAGCCGCTTTATCTTCCATGGACGGCATAGAGGACTTGCTGGTTGAAACCATCACCGGACAGCCGTATTTAACGATCTCCATCAACCGGCACCATATCGCGCGATACGGTATCAGCGTATCGGATGTTCAAAATGTTATCGATATGGCGGTAGCCGGAAAAAAGGTTTCCCGGTTTTATGAAGATAACAGAAACTACGATATTGTCATGCGGATTCCGGAAGAAAAACGAAGTACCCCTGAGGCGCTCGGAAATCTTCTGATCACCGCTCCGGACGGACTTCAGATTCCGCTCGGCCAGCTAGCGGACATAGAGATGACTGAAGGACCGCTGCAGATAAGCCGTGAGGAGGGCATGAGGCGAATCGGCATCGAAATGAACATCCAAGGCAGAGATATCGGATCGTTTGTCCGTGAGGCAAAGCAGCGTATCAGGAAAAGCGTGTCATTACCCGACGGTTATCATCTTGCCTGGGGAGGGCAGTTCGAGAACCAGCAACGCGCCCTGAATAAATTATTGATCATTGGTCCCGCCGTTGCGGCTATTATTCTTTTACTGCTCTACCTGACATTCAGATCCATCAGGCTGTCTTTGCTGGTATTGCTCAATCTTCCTTTTGCGTTAATTGGCGGAGTGATCTCTCTTTATCTTTCAGGGTTGTATTTGTCCATACCCGCGTCGGTCGGATTTATTGTTTTATTCGGTGTCGCTGTTTTGAATGGAATGGTGCTGGTTTCAAGGATATCGCAACTCAGATCTGAGGGTATGGACCTGGCCGATGCTGTCAGTCAGGGATGTATGAACCGTTTGCGGCCGGTGATGATGACGGCGACGATCGCGATCTTCAGCCTTGTGCCGATGATATTTGCCACCGGAACCGGATCCGAGATACAAAAACCGCTGGCGGTGGTTGTTGTCGGGGGATTGTTCACATCAACGATTCTGACGCTGCTGTTTATACCATCGATATATGGATGGTTTGAGAAACAACCGGGCACATTAAATAACGGGGATTGATAAAAAATATGTATTATGCTAATCGAAAAAACGAATTGAAGAGTTTTTTACAAAAATCTCAAATTGCGTGTCACATGAAAAAACGCTTGTAACCCAAACCGCCACTAATATGAAATAGAAGAAACTCGTCCGATACGTCTTTGTAGGATCGGGCTCTTCTTTGTAACCGATTTGTTAATAGGTGTATTATGGTAATAGACCGTTGTCGGTAATGATATTTGTTTACCTCCCCGTTACCTGCAGATAGGTTATCATTTTTATCCTGTAATTTGCTTTTGCTTCGGTCAACTGATTATTTACTTGTAATAATATGGCTTGAGCTTCGAGCAGATCGGACAAATTCGACAAACCGTTTTGATAACTGTCCTGATTGATTTTCATGTTTTCTTCAGCCTGTTTTTTTGATTCCTCACAGATGGACACTTCCAGGTATGCGTCCGAAAGATCACGCCATGCTTTGTTCATTTGGAGTAAAAGCAATTCCGTATTCTCGCTGAGATTGTTTTTCGCGATTTTTTCCCTGATGCTCCTTTCTTTAAGTGTATGCGAGGCTTCCCACCAGTTAGAAATTGGGATCTGCAATGTGCCGAAAATTAATCCTTTGTAACTACCCTTATTCTCATCGAACTTAAGATATTGCCCGCTAACGCCGACGCCTACTTCCGGCAGGTATTCTCCTCGTTTTAGTTTTGTCTGTAATTGTTCGGCTTTTACTACATCTTTCAGCAGTAAATACTCTGATCGGTTATATATAGCGTTTTCGTTCTCGGTATAAATTTCATTTGGCGAGGTATCGATCTTTAAAGTATCGGTTAGTTTTAATGTGGAATCGTAAGCCATTCCGATATGCTGACAAAATGCCATTAACGCTAATTGCCTGCCATTCTCAAGTTTAGATTTGTTCAAACGGATTTCGCTTTGTTTGACTTTTACTTTGAGCAGATCGTTTTTCATGGTCATGCCTGACCGATAGGCGTTATCAACTTGTTTCGTAAGGCTGTTCAACAGTTCTTCATACGCCTGTAACGTTTTCATTTTTTCGTTAATCGATACAATCTGCCAGTATTGTTCTTCGGTTTTTAACAGAATTTCATTTTCAGTGAGTTTGCAGCGATATTGGTTTATTTCTTCGCCCAATGCCGAGAGTTTATTTCCAGCAATAATTCTTCCCCCGGCAAACACGGGTTGTACAACATTGATGTATCCTATATTACCGCTTTTTAATGCCCCCATCGTGCCGCCCCCTACGGACATTTCAAAAAGATTGTCCTTCGCACGAAACGCTAATAATCCGGAGCTAATCTTTGGAAAATAATTGGTGAATGCCGCTTTCTTCACCTGATTTGAGGCTTCGATATCCAAACGGCTGTTCGAATACTTGATATTATTCTTTAAAGCGTACGCTTTGCTTTCCTCAAGGGATAAAGTGGTCTGAGAACAGAGCGGCAAAGCATGGAACAGTGTGATTAGAGATATAAAATAATTAATTTTTATCATAACAATTCACTCTCGGTAAGTTTTTCAAAATCTTTTCTATGGAACAGATAATAGAGCACCGGAAGGACGATAAGCGACAGGATCATCGCAAAGATTAAACCAAAACAAATTACAGAACCCAGCGGACCCCACAAGGGTGAACGGCTCAGTATCATCGGGACCACGCCGACCGCCGCCGCCGCTGCCGTGAGAAATATCGGGCGCATCCTCCGTTTCGCCGAGGTGATCGCCGCTTCCTCCAGCGTATGCCCGTGTTCGTGCCGCAATTCCTCAGCGTAGGAAATGTAGATAATCCCGTTTCGGACAACGATACCCATCAGGCTTATAATCCCGACTAAAGCGGTAATCCCAAACGGATATCCGGTTAAATAAACTCCTAAAGCGCCGCCGAATATACTTAACGGCATGGTCATCATAATCAGGAGCGAGGTTTTAATATTTCTAAACTGGAATAATAATATGATGAATATTATAGCAACCGTTACCGCCATTGCATAATACAGTGGAGTTATTTCCTCAACGCCCATTTCATATTCGCCGCCATAACCGATCGACACGCCTTCAGGTAATTCCATTTTACTGATGAGAGGTTTTATTTTATTAAATGTGATCGCCGCCGATACTCCTCTTTGAATATCCGCGCTTACCGTAATGGTTCGAATACCGTTGCGCCTTACGATTTCGCCTTCTGTCCATTCCGGCAGCGCGTCCGTTAATTGCCTGACTTGTACCGATGAAACTAAAAATGGCGAGGTTACATATTGGTTCATTATATCATCAACGTTTGTTTTCGTCTTTTTATCAACCTTTAAGTTCACGTTAACGGGGTAATCATTCTCCCATATCGTAGAAACAGGAAAACCCTTTGTCCCGACCATCAACGAGTAATCTAATATTGTTTTAGAATAACCGAGACGGCTGACTTCATCCTGTTTTAAATCCAGTCTGACAGCCTGGTAGGGCTCTCCATAATCAGTTCTGACATATTGAATACCTTTGATTTCGCGGATTATATCCGTTACTTGAGCGGCGACTTGTTTAATCACGCTTATACTATCTCCGGAAATCCGTATTTCAATCGGAGACTTAAAGTTGGCCATTTCAAGTTGTTGCCATTTAATGTATGCATTCGGGTTTGAATGGGTGTATTGTCTGCTGTATTCGTCTAATATTTTTAGAGTCGATTCACTGGATTCCGTGATGACCAATAACTGTCCGAAATGTTTTGCCGGGAAATTTGGAGCATACAGTGTGTTGAACCTCGGCGAACTCGTTCCTATAAAAGCCGCCACTTCTTTGACCCTGTTGTCTTTCTTTAACAAATCTTCTATTTCGATCATCACCGAATCGGTTTGCTGTAAGGAGCTGCCGACCGGAAGAAATATTTCTACGGTAAATTGATTTCGGTCAAATGCCGGAAAGGGTTGTTGAGGAGTAACCAACAATAGTAACAACCCAAGCAAAAATGATCCGGCCCCGATAATAACGACTGTTTTTTTCTTATTAAACGATCCTTCTAAAAACTTATCATAAAGAGACTGCAACCCGTTTAAAAAAGTCACTTTTTTACCTTTATTATTTTCTCCTTTAATACCCTGTTTAATAAACATATAATTCATTAACGGAACCAGTACCGAGGAAACCAGGAGTGATATGAACAATGCGATGGCAATGGTCACCGGTAATGATTTGATGAAATCGCCCGCAAGTCCGATCATAAACAAAGCCATAGGGGCAAAAGAAAAAATGAGTATTAATGTTGCTGAGAAAACAGAGCCAAATAAGTCTTCTACGCTCTGTGAGGCGGCATCGTGCGGAGTTATATTATTATCCAGTTTTTCAACATAATTATCGATGATGACAATCGCGTTGTCCACAACCATTCCCAGCACAATAATCAGTCCGGCTAAGGACACGGTCTGGAGATCCATACCGGTCACCCACATGATACCGAGTGTAATAAAAACGGAAATAGGAATAGCGGAGGCGGCTACAAGCGCTACTCTTTTTGGCAATAAAAGAACGGTTACCATAATAACAGCAAAAATGGCAATCCCGAATTCTTTAAGAAAATTGTAAATGGAACGCTCCACAAAATCCGGCATATCGGAAATAATCCCGACATGGACGTCCGGCGGTATCTCTGCGGTAAATTTCTCTATCTCCTTTTTTACTTCATCCCCGAATTGAACGATATTATTACCCGGCATCATTTCAAGAGAAACGATCAGGCATTTTTTTCCGTTCAGACGTATGTAGGAATCCGGCTCCGGGTATTCCCTTACCACTTTCGCCACATCTTTGACCCGGATTACATTGCCCGCCGGATCGGCATAGATAATTTGATTGGCGATGTCGCTTTCTGTTTTATAACCTGATGGAATATGGATTGGTCTTATGAATTTTCCGTCGTCAATTTCCCCGGAGTAATTAACCGTACCCTGCGGTTTTAAAGCGGTTAAGACTGTTATGGGTTTTATACCGTATTGGGTTAATCGCGCGTCATCGATATAAATGTTAATTTCTTCTTTTTGCAATCCGAAATGTTTAACTCTTGACGTCGCCGGTATTTTCCGGACAGCATCCTCAAATTTTTCAATATACTTTTCAAGTTCTTTATAGGTTTTAGTCTCCGATTCCACCGCCATCAATACCGCGGAGGTATTTCCGAAATCATCGTTTGCTGTCAAAGACTGGACTCCTGCCGGTAATTCTGACTTTAATTCATTAAGTCCATGCCGGAGTTTGAGCCAGAAAGGTTTGGGATTATTCTCTTTCTTCCTGACCTCGACATAAATGACCATGACGTTTTCTTTGGATATGGAACGTGTTTTCTTTTTATCGATCTCTTCATATTGAAATAAATAAGTCTCAACCTTTTTAGTCAGTTGTTCCTCCACTTGTTCTGAAGTCGCGCCGGGGTATATCCCAATAATCAGACCCTGTCGAACTTTAAATTCCGGAAATTCATCTCTGGGCATCTGGGTTAACGCGATGATTCCGACCATTACTAAAAGAAAGGATACAACTATAATAAATTGTTTGTGACAAATAATCGCTTCAATTAATGTTCTTTTCTTTCTCATATTCTGTGATTCCTGTAATTATCGGTTGACAACATGTACCGATGAATGATTGACTAATTTTTGATGACCTGCGATTACGATTTTTTCGCCTTCATTCAGGCCATCGATAATTTCAATACCATTAGACAGTAGTTTCCCGATTTTAACAAATTTTCTTATGGCTACATTTTCCTCCACACCATAGACAAAGTTTTTTCCCTGATCGTCGATAAGAATAGCGCTGTTTGGGACGATCAATGCTTTCCCTTCGCCGTTTTTCGCAATCGTAACATTGCAGATCATACCGGGTTTTATCTTAGCCGCTTTATTATCAATGCGGATCTTTACTTTGTAGGTATGCGCGAGCACATCCGCAATAACTCCGATTTCATCCACAATCCCATATAAGGTTTTTTCATCCCCCAATGCGGGTATCTTAACGGCAGCCTTTTGTCCTTTTTGAATTACCGCGATTTCATTTTCCGAAACGGGCACTTTGGCATATACTGTTTCAATTTTGACAATGGTAATCGCCGAAAGACCGGACATCGTAGACATCCCGGGTTCTATGGAACGTTTGCCGACCACACCGTCAACCGGAGAATACAGGCTGCAGTCATCCAGATTTTTTTTTGCGATAGCCGCGGCGGATTTAGCTTGTTGCAGTTGGGTTTCAATTTCAATCATTTTAATTTCGGGGAGATTGCCGTTTTTATACATATTTTCCAATCGTTTGTACCCGTCTTCGGCCTGTTTCTCCGTAGCTAAAGCCATCTCGTAGCTGTTTCGATAACTGGCGTCATTGACAACGGCTAATAATTGTCCTTTTTGGACCTGATCACCCTCCGAAACTAGGACTTTTGTGACTGTACCCATAACGGTGAAATTCAGCGGTATGGATACTGATTCCTCGATTGTTCCGCTGTAAGCAAATTCCTGTCCTTGCGAAATTAGTCGAGTTTCATATATTTCAACATTAATTGCGTTTCTTACACCATCCGATCCTTTCGATTCCTGCCCACAACCGATTAGCGATATCGTCATGCAGGTCATGGCGAGAAATCCCGTCCAATTCAATTTAGTGTCCATATTATTATCCTTTGCTTGTTTAAACTATAATCGTATATCGGTCGAAAATTAAGTAAAAATTTTTTATTTTTTTAATCCCTTTGTCAAAATATTGGTAAGAGCATCTAATTTGTCACCCTCTGTAAAAACATTATCCTCTAAGAACAAATTTATTTCAATACCTCTCAAACTAACCACTATCATATAGGACAACAAATTCAGTTCTTTTTCATTAAAAAGGTTAAACTCATCGTTCCGAATACCGAATGCCAGAATATCATACACTATTCGGACTTCCTGCGAGTCATAGATTGTTCTGATTTTCCTGATAATATGATCGTTGGCAGCGATTTCTTGTTTTACAACATCATATACCGTTATCCGTTTATGAGCTTCAATCAGTGAAGTCATGACATAGGCTTTTAACTTACCTTCGGCAGTTGGTTCCCGATTAATTGTATCAATAACTATTTTATTAATTTCCCGCATTTCGTTCAAGGCGACCGCTTCATAGATATCTTCCTTGCTTTTGTAGTAATAATACAACGTACTTTTACCTTTACAGCTCGCCTTCGCGATATCCTCCATCGTTGTTTTACTCATACCCCATTTCTGAAAAAGTTCACGGGCTGATTTGAGAATAATTTCTTTTATTAGATCGTCTTTATTATTTTGAAGGTTCATATCAGATTCTTTTTTATTAGACTAAAATCGTTTTCTATTCGAGAATATAATCCTGAATCATTGAAAAAGCAAGAAATATTTTTAATATTTTTAAATTATAACAATAAACCATATATTAATAATATGTTATAATAATTAAAATCCATGTTCCATTAATGAAGTAGTACATATTTTTAACATATATTTTTAATAAAAAAGTGTTTTTTTATATGAAATATGTAAGCCGGTCAATAATTATATGTATTTGATCTTCTGGATTTAGTTAAAAAATTTCAGGACAAATAGTATGATACGTTTAATATATTTAGCTTTACAGGTCTAATAAAAAATTAACCTGATTAAGTAGTTCAGTAATTAATGTATCAAATATCACTTCATTGTTTTCATTTGTGCTGCACAAGGATAAACGTGAATTTATAGATTCAAGAGTTATCTTTCTTTTCTCATCTGGTATTAAGTGACAAGTAAGGATCCTGTAATCGTACAAAACAAAAAATGGACATAAATGATCGGAATTATTAATAATCTTAAGCCGTTCTCTTATCCAATGTTCGAATGTCTTAAGAGAACCTAAAGACTTCGTATCAAGTTTAGTATTAATATTTCGTAAATCATTCTTAATATCTGCAATATTCAGGCTCTCAACAAAAATCATATTGAGCGATTCAATAGCCGGTCCGACATGTTTATCCTCCCAAAAAACCGGTCTATGAAGGTTTTCAATAATTTTACTTATTTCACCTTCCAGCTTAAAAAGATACCAGCCATAGGTTTTGAATATCTTTTCATTTAGGGCTTTGCGTTGAGAGATTAAACTATGAAGGGGTGATAAGTCGGCAAATTCAGTTTCAATTTGAGCGTTATAAAACTCTGAATGTATATCATGATCCGATTCACAATTTTCAGACCGAAGATAATAAATTTCCGATTCGGGTAACTTTGCTATATCTCCTAACCACATGATAACCTTTTTGTTTCTGTTTATTCCAAAACTTATATACCATTTATTATCGAACCAAATATCGCCATAGGTTTGTGCAAACAGATCGAGATGATATTCTGGGTGCTGAATATATTTATTTAATACAGCCATACTGAAAAAAACCGGCGTCAGATATCCTTTTTCCCAAGGACGTGTCAGACCTGGAATGTATTCATAATCCACGTCCGAATACAAAAAATTAAACTTTTCAGCAAAAGAGTAACGTGCGTTGTACCGATCAGAGCGGGAAATATTGATATGTTTTTCATTTTTCTTTATGGAGTTTTCAACAAAATATTTAATCATATACTTTGTTCGATCCGGATAGAATAATTTCCCGTTAATTTCATTCTTTAGAACAGGAATACCTTCAAGAAATACTTGAATTCCCTCTACTTCAATTGTGTGATTATCGAAACAAAGTTGAAGCGGCTGATGGGATTCATCATCAAAGTATCTTTGTACTTGGTTAAAATTGATAACATCCATATATATACTCCATTAAAATAATTTCGACTTCAGGCTATCATGATACGCTTTCACTTCCCGTCCAATTTACTCAAAATTTATATCCTATATTCAGATACGTCAGAAAAGAGTGTTCATCACTGGTCATTCCGCTTAATTCGACGGGTCCGATAAATGTTTCCATTCCAAGAGTTAATCCTGCGCCGTGAATGGGTTTATTAAAACGATAGGGCTGCGTATAATGATTATCCGTCTTTCCCATATTCCAGGTAGCGGTTAAGTAACGGTGCGGCATCCACTCGCATTGGACCTCCGCCCGAATCATCTTCATATATCGATCCGTGTATTCATACGGGTGCAATCCAATAAACAGGTCATGACCACCGAGATGACCCAATAACGTCGGAACCAGTTCATTGCCGCTCATGCCGGTATATCGGATCGTATGGTTAATAGTCCAATGCGGATGGACCGGGATATGCCAGGATAAATTTGTTTCAAATCTGCGGAATGATATTTTACTGCGAATGTCCCTACCGGTTATATCAAATCGGTTTAACCAGGTAAGTCCTCGTGTCGGGAAATAAGTTTTATCCTGAGTATCGATCAAGAAAAGTCCAAACAACGAATGGAAGATTTTTCTATCCGGGTACGCTAACGGCTGACCGACTATTTTATCAGCGTTATACCATTGCTGGCTTATTCCGACGCCCGAAACCATTTGTCTTGAAAAAACAGTGCCGATCAGCATTTCATTTCGTACAACATTTATCCTCAGATTTGACACAGGATTTCCTGACCGGTAAAGATTCATCCTGAAATTTTCATAATCGGCCGTGATACTCATTCCCAGTCGTGGCGGGATTTCTGTTAAAACAGTGTACGAGGCATTCAACGAGAAATCCGTACTCAGTTTCATATCGGCCCTTAATACCGAGCCCCGCCGTAATACATTTCTAACAGTCGTGTTCAGTAAGACGGTTGCTTTCTCGTAAGTATCGTACCGGAAGCTGAACTGAAACTGGTGTTCCGGCCGTTCCATAACCATAATCCTTAAACGTGTACCATTTTGGACAGGTTCAAGATGATAAGTCACTCTCTTGAATAAACCCGTTCCGTAAATTCGCAGTATGCCTTCGTCCAGTTCCGCTGCCGTAAGTATTATCGGCGCTCTGATTCCCAAATGGGTACGGATAAGTCTTTTGGACGTATAATTGGCCCCATCAATGCTGATTTTCGTGATGAGTATGGAATCGGCAAGTGCGTGTTTATGAATTTGCTTGTTTACACGTTGAATCCGGTTTAAGGAATCACGTAAAGCGATGAGTTGCGGGAGTTTTTGTCTTGCCGCCGCTTCGCCAAGTCCGATTATTGTTTTAGCCGACTTAAAATCCGAAAAAGAAAGGTCTCCGAATTCCGGATCAATCAGTATGTCACACAACTGTCGTTGAATGGCCGTTGAGAGCACCATTTGAAAACTCATGGCCTGGTCCATAATGGCTATCATCGACTGAAGTTCATCGGCGGATTTTAATCCTGAGCTTACGTCAACGCCGATAATAATATCCGCTCCAAGCTTTTTCAAGTCCTCGGCGGGAAGATTACGCGCGACGCCTCCATCTACCAGTAAATGATCGTTTATATCCACCGGTGTGAAAATCGTAGGGAGGGCCATGCTTGCGCGGATGGCCTCGGCAAGATCACCGCTGTCTAAAACGACCGCTTCCCCGGTCTGTATATCTGTTGCTACACAAACAAAAGGGATGGAAAAATCAGAAAAACGCCGTATATGCTGAACCGGCCATGTTAACCGTGATAAAAATGCTGAAATTTTCTGACCCGATATCATTCCAGACGGCAATTGTGGTATCCTCTTGAGAATATCGACCGAAACAAGGTACCGCCCGTCGCGGATCTTATCTTCCATCGGCATGTAACGCCGTTCGACCCGGTCGTCAAACAGATCTTCCCAGTCCGACGACAATACAATATTCTCGATCTCGTCCGCGCTGTATCCGATCGCGTACATTCCGCCGACAATACTGCCCATGCTCGTCCCTGAAATATAATCCACCGGGAAATCAATTTCTTCGAGTACTTTCAGAACGCCGATGTGGGCAAATCCTTTCGCTCCGCCGCCGCTCAGCGCCAAACCGACTTTCGGGCGTACGATGGAGTCCTGCCCGAATAACATTGGACTAAGAAATATTAGTAATAATATAAAACATAATGAATTAAACTTGTTAACGCTTTTTACTTGGAAGTTATGCACCCATACAATTAAATAGGTAAATAACCTGATGATCACCGAAATAAAAAAGGTAAATTCATTTTTCATTATTAATCAATTACTTTGCAGTTTGTTTGTTGAAAAATCAACATATGATTAATACCTTTCACAAGTATTTTTTCATGTCTGGTTTTGTGTAGTATTTTAATAGCACATAAAAGTGGCACAAAATTATTTTTTGTTAACAACGATATGAATCGGTTTTTCAATAAGATTCAATGCTTTTAAGTTACTTCGAAATTTATCCATTATCTGATCAAATAATTGTTTGTCAAACAATATTCGGCCAAGATCATTAATATTTTCTATATTTATATCATGTGTAAAAATTAAGTTTATAAATTTTTTATTGCCTCTTGGCAACCTTATTAATCCATATATTTCATTTTTATGGCTAACAATACCAATGATTTTACCTAAAAAGTTAATATGTCTAATGGGAAATGTGTTTTTATTTAACCATTCATTCAAGAACGAATATTTATTATCGATTAGTTTGTCATTGATAATTCTTTCTATTGTACCTGGTGGTGGCTCTATATAAAAATCCTCTTTTTTCCCGCCTTTTTTTATTATTATTTCATCAAAAGAAGATCTTATTTCATTCTCTAATTGTTCTGATTCATTTGTTGTATCTAATGGAAATAGTGAAAAAAAGCAATCAGAATCGTTATACCAATCAGGATTAAGTTCTTGAATTGAAATAATATTTTTGAAAAACCTTTTTAATATAATGTCAAGTATCTGAGGCAGTTCGTCATGATTTATTCTGATCCATGGAGCATTCAATGATGAATGGTAAGCTTCTCTAGTTAGATGAAAATCAATAAAGCCAGATTTTAAACCGAACGGCATACAGATATGTACATCAGCAGGTAAAAAAACACCTTTAAATATTAATTTGTCCTTAATGAAGACAACCTTCAATTGATCCCAAAGAGATAATTTTCTCATAAGTATATTATTTTATGTTCCACTTGTGCTAATCATTCTATCGGTAGGCAAACCACTAGCAGTTTGTAAAGTGACATAATTCCGTTTTTATGTAAACTTATTTTTGATAATTTGTTATTAATAATTCTATTTGATGTTAAAAATAATTATTTATATACATTTTATTACTACATCATTTAATTTTAAATCTATCAATACAAAAATTAATTATCTTTTCTTTTCGCTTATCAATATTGTCCTTTGTATAATTGCCCTGTTGAATTTCTCCCCCCAAATCTCTTGTATGCGATATTTGAGAAGATAAATAACCAGATACTTTGTTAATTGGCGCGGCATTGCTCAACCCCTTATTTAAACCTTCTTCTAATAGCGTTAAATTTCCAATTTTATGCTTTTCATAATCATAATCTTGTTCAAAGCCATAATGTGTTGTGATAAAATCTGGTTTTTCGCTAAATATATGTTCAACCTGAAAATTATTGTACATCTCGATATTATGATTTTCTCTTCCATATTCATAAAGAATATATTTAACCGCACCATTTTCATAAATGTTGGTCGATAAATAGTTTCGAAAATTATAGTCGTTCATGAATCTTTCGTTGATTGCAATGATTGATTTTTTAATTTGATCAATTGTAATATCAGATTCCGAAATTGTTGAACTCAAATTGTAAATATCAGCAATAGGTTTTGTTCCAAGTTTATAAACTCTGATTTCAAGGGACTCAAGTATTTCTAACAAGGGTTCCAATTTGTTTTGCATATACAGTCTTACTATCAATGGAAAAAGCGTAGCGGTAAATTGAAGATACCTAAACGGTTTTTGATATAGAGTTTTATTTTCAATATCTGATATAATGTTAGCATAATTAACTACAAAACCACTAAAATCATCTATATATGCATTAATAAAATCACTTAAATCATTCGGAGTGTCTTTTATTTCTTCACAACGATATTTCAAGTTATCAAACACTGTTTCCGCACTATCTCGAATATTCCATAGTCCAGGAAACAATTTTCTTGATGAATAATAATGATGAGTAAAGATTGTATTCTCTTCAAATCGACCTAGTATTTCCAGTTTATCTTTCCAGACAAGGATGTCGTCATAAGCGTTAAATATTTTTTCAAAACCATTATTTATTAATTCGTTTAATTTTTCTTTCAAATGAATAGTCGAATAAAGCATTAGGATGCTTTTTGTTTTATCAAGTATTCTTAATGGAAGTCCTCTGTCGTTAATTATTGAAAACATTTTTACAGCCTGAGCTTGGCTGTTAACATTAAAAACTAAAACCTCAATTTTGTCTCTGATGAAAATTATTCGTTTTTCAACTTCTTGAGGTTTTAAGGGACTTACAAACGCTTCAAACTCCTTTCTGGATGCGTACAATAGTATTTGGCTTCTTCTTTTGATTTTTGTAGAATCAATGTTTTTAAAATTAAAAAGTACTTTTTGTAAAAATTCTCCATCTTCTCCTAATGGATATAATTTCAGATTGTTATTTGGTCCTATAAAAGCATTACGAAGTTCTGTTTGGATATTTTCATCTTGAAGTTTGTCAATTAAAACACTTAACAAAATATAGAGAGATGTAATTCTTTGCTGACCATCAATTACTTCATAAGTAGTATCTGTTGAAAGACCAATTGTTGAATTTTCTTTAAAAGATAGTGTCCCAAGAAAATGACTCATGTTATCTTTAAGGCTTTCTTCTATATCTTGCCATAAAGCTTTTCTTTCATGATCTGTCCAGCTATATTTGCGTTGATAGGTAGGAATTAAAAATCGATTTCCACTGAAGATTGAGCCGATTTTTTCTGTCTGACTTTTTGTAATTGACATAGTATTTTTCCTTTAGAGCATAAACGTTCACATCGCGCATTTATATTGTTTAAGACATAGTTTAAATAGAACATATAAAGACCATTAGTTTCATTCTTTTATATAAGAATAGATTATTTTCACCGCTTTAATTTGCCAATATTAAATGCATGTTGCACGGTTGAGTCCGGGATCACATAGCATCTGCCTAGGACACCGGGGCAGGACTTAACGGCTTCGTTGTAAAGCGAGAATAATTTTCTTAGATCGCGCATAGCGGTGAAAGCGCCTTGCTTCCCATGGCCATGATAAACCGCGCCGAACAGTTCTGAACCGATAAAGTAAACGGGTGAAACATAACCGCTGAGCCAAAACTGCGAGATTTCTGTTTGTAGCTCCTGACGTGACATGATACCGGAATAGGCTTGTTCAAATGTCTTTGTGAGACGTTTGAATAGATCGTCTTCTTCAGCCGTATATTTAAGCCACCATTTGGCGACATCATCATTATCAAACGAGGAATCCCTTGATCTGTCTATGACCGGAACGCAACCGCCCGGATAGTTATTGTTGAATTTGATAGCAGTTCCTTCTCCGGCGAAAATCGATAGAAAACTGTATGCAATTGAATCCGTTGAGGTCATTGATGTTGGATAGATCGTCTTCATTCCGAGATGATGCGATTCATGGGATATTGTCGCAAAGAGTTGGGTCAACCGGATACGACCAGATGAATCACGCGGGAGTTGGAAAAAGTCGTAACCCTGAGCCGTATCTATCGCAAAAGCCGGGCTACCCCCGTTGGGGTGAATCGGCATGTAGAAATCATGGATTTGCCAATCGGGCGGGAGCCAGCCTTTGGCGTTAGCAACTGCGCTGTCAATCAATGTTTTCAAATCCGCGTTTTCCAGTTGATCAAGGTTCTGACGGAACAGGGAGGAATTATCATAATACTGTTTCCAGAAAGGAAGCATTTTATCAGCCCTTTGATTGCTTCCTTTTATATAGTAGCCTTCGTATTGAAGACTCATGATCATATTTTTAAAGACGGTAACAGGGAGATGATTAGGCCGCCAGGTACGGTTATAATGTTTGAACATAACGCGGTAGGGTTTCGTTTGAAGAATGGAGTCGAGAATGGACGAAACCTGCTCTTTAGACGCGCCGCTTTTCATAACTGAGAAGACGTCGAATATGGCTCGGCAGGCCGATATATCCACTTCGACGTTTTGTGTGTATGAACGATTGTCGATTATAATGATAGTGATTAGGAATATCGAAAAACGGGAAAAGAACCGCATGCTAACCTCCTATGAAGTTGTTTACCATCTCACTTAATTATACAAATGATAAACGTTGTTTTTATGGTTCATGAATGAACTCATTCACATCAATTAACCGCTGTTTTGCTGTTAATGTTTCAAATTCCGCCCAAGGAAATCTAGAACGAGCTTGTTAAATTCGGCCGGACGTTCAAGGTTAAGAAGATGACCACTTCCATTGATCGTGACTTTCATAGCTCCAGGAACCCGGGTTGCAATTATGTCGGCAACAGCTAGCGGGTTTGGATCGTCGAGTTCGCCGACAATGATCAGCGTCGGAACTCTGATTTCTTCGAGCCTTGCTATGGCCAATGGATGAGTTGGCAGGAAGCGCGCCATCGCCGGATTTATCAGTTGGAAACCAGACCAATCGGTAATGATCCGGCGTATTTTTGCCCGGATAGCCGAAGTGTCGACTACCGGTGTCAGAAACGGATCATGCAACCAAGTCTCTTTCGCGATTGCTAATCCAGAATCACGCGCGAGTGAAAACACGTGTTGTGTTCGCGAGGCTCTCGGTTCTCGCATGTTATAGCCTCCAAGTGTTGAACCGACAGTAATAAGCGCTTCAACCATTTCTGGATATTCAAGCGTGAAGTTGATGGCAACTCCGCCACCCATAGACATACCGACAACCGTTGCCTTGTGGATGCCAAGTGCTTTAAGCAGCGCAGCAAGCTCGTTACTGGAAGAAATCAAAGTATCGGGGACTGTAGACCGACCATATCCACTGATGTCGTATCGAATAACCCGATAGTGTTGAGAAAAAGCATCGAATTGTGGGTCCCACATGCGCATGTCTAAACTGAAACCATGAATGAGGACAATCGAAGGTCCTTGGCCTTTGACTTCATAGTAGACCTTTCTACCATCGATGGCGGCAAAACCGGTTACAAGGGACTGGCAAATGACCGAAGTCTGACTTAAGATAATGAGCGCCGAAGCGTAGAGAAATCGACTGAATGTTTTCATGGTACCCTTGATGTAAAATTGCGTTTAATGTTATAATTCTTTCAATTGAATAAAAACAATTTTCCATTGACCCTTTACGCTATTTCTTGAATGGGGTTGATTATCTTCACCTTCAAATATTAACCTTGCATTATAATTTTTGATTTCATCGTTTATTTCCGCTTTAAATTCAATATTACTTATAGCGGGTGCTTCATCAGTAATATTTGTTATTTTATAATTAATTATATTATCATTCTTAAACATATTTCTGACATCACTAATATTTGGTTTGCCATTTGAGAAAAACATTGACCAATATTTGTTTGCCATATATCCATAATTTTTATTTCTCCATAATTCGATAAATTTAATAAGCGTTATTTCGGGTAATGATTCATCTTTAATATTATTTGCAGATATTTCATTCAAGTATTCATTTGCTATGATTCTGGGTTCCCATTTTCTTATTTCATATTTTTCTTTTTCAATTTTTGCTATTGAATTTAATGATTCTATTATTGATGGCGGACTAATATCCTTTAAATATTTTTCTAATCTGTTTGGTTCCGTACGTTTTGATATGATCCAATCGCGTATTACAAATAGAAAATGCCAACTTTTTGCAGCCACTTTAAAGTTATCATATCCTAATTCATTTCCGTGCATTATACCATTACGATACGGCATATCAATAATTTCATCTCTGATTTTATTTCTTCCTGTTCTAAATATGTCTTTTATTTTATTAATTCCACCATCCAAGTTTGTTATTGAATCCCAGACATTAAGGTCGGCGCTTTCCGCATGAAATCCTTTTCCTAATACCTCATTAACTGCTCCGTCTATTACCATCAATAATATTGGTACTACAGAATAATAACGTTCGCATTTATAATCTTCAAATGCATATTCTATTAACTTATTTCTTTTGAAAATTTGAGGTGCGCCCCTTAATCGAATTAGCTCGAATTTTAATTTATCTGGTTTATAATAATCATATAAATGTTTTTCTGCTTCATCAATCCCTTTTGTCTCGAATATTTGAATAATGTTTTTCATAAAGTCCATATCAATAGAATCATAAGAAATCCAACCACGATTTGAGAAATATGAATTAAATTTTACCGGTATTGTTTTTAAATCATTTAATTGCGATTCCATTTCCATTAATTGGTGTTCCATTTTGGCTATTTCCAAGCTTCCCAGACCAATTAATCTCAGACCTTTGTTAAAATTAATAATCAGTTTAAAATTATTAATTTGTTTTTCATAGTATGTTAATGTTTCTAATTCTTTGTTATTCATTCGATACGTATGTAAAAGTAAAGCATCAACTTCTTTTTGCCGCTGCGCATTCTATGGCCGCTATTATTTCATTAATATCCCATCTGGCTATGGGGGCTTGGAAGTCGATCAACGACGGTGGAGTTCGCCCGCGAGAACCTTTTAACCGTATTCCACAAATACCTTTATGCAATTCAATTGCAGTATTGATCTCCCAATCCACCCAATCACGCCAGGCTGTCCCATTTCCAATTAAGCAGATTAATACGGAAGAACGGTAAATTTTATTTTTTATTACACTTTTAATGTAAGAGCTGTTTTCGCTGTTAATAGCCACTCTCACTCCTGAATCATAAACATCTACAGCTACTTTATCATTGCTGGCCATCAGCCGAAAACCCTGGACTTGCTTAAGGTCTTCGGCATGAAAGCTTAAAAAAGTACGTCTCCGCTTTGGATGATAATTTAATTTACCATAATAAGCTTTTAATAACTGAGACAAAGATTCAAAACCTCTTTCTTTCAATAAATTACCTAAGAACATATCCCGGCGGGCATTTAAATTTATCTTATAGGTATCTTCAATTGTACCAATAGTCGTATCGCTTCTTTTAACTCTGAACATTTAAAATAAAGCTATTTTTATTTCTGATCGGTTCCAATTGATTAATTTGACATTTCTCAATTCATCGGGTAAACCACCGGTAGTGTTGGGTAACCTGATTGCAATTCGTTTTATATTCATAGAAGCAGCAAGTTCCGCTTCTCTCTTAATCCATGGACTATTATGATTATCATTGCCAATTAAAAATATTGCCCACTCACAATCTGTCATAACGCTTTTAATTTCTTTATCAATCATCGATTCGCCCAGCATGGATACATCATTCTTGACAAAGCACAGATCAATAAGAATTACATCTCCTTGAACATTAATTATTGTATTCATAAAATTAAAAACAATGTTTTTATTTTTAAAATTGAATGAAACAAATGCCTTTTTCATTAGTTCTCCCTTATTTTAAGTTTATTTATCTATTTTTTCTTCTCTATGTGTCATAAGCCAAAGTGTGTTTTCCCTGGATATCAGGCTTTCAACCCGTTCAACAAACAAAGCCGGTTTATCTTTTGTGCGGGCATATTCCTGTATGCCGGCATTGTATAAATAAATTTCTTTTTTCAGGGTTTCACATGTAGTACGGTAGTTGATCCAGTTTTCCTGGAATTTGAACACTTTCATTAATGATGTAATAACGGCTACCAATAATGATATTATGATTGCTGACCAAAAAAACAGATTAAATTCCGTATTTTCTTTTTGGTTAAGACCTATCAATACAGGCGTTATTGATGAAAGAATGATGAGAATAAATTGAAAATTACGGTACCAATTTTTATAAAAGGCTGATTTTTTATCGTACCAATCTACTTCTGATTTATACCGCTCAGATAAATATTTTTCAAATTCATTGGGTTCCATATTTGTTTTCCTAATATTTATTATTGGAATAATTTTAAAGATTTATAACCTATTATAGGTATTGTAATGTTTTTTCATAAATAAGCACTTTAAAACGGGACAACTTATTTAACGTATATTCAATTATTTCTTTTTTAATTCCTCTAACCACACATTAAAAATATCTTCCCGCCATATTTTTCTATGATATCTTACTTTTCTTCCAGATAATATTTTATCAGCGATTACAACAACATCATCCGCATGCTTGGGTTTCCAACCTAAATTTGCTATTAAGTAACTTCTGATTTGTTCAGTGTCGTATTTAATTCCATTTGCAAGAAGTATCTCAAATAATTGTGCGGTTGCTGCATGATCTGAAGGATGCGATATACCGGTTGATACATTAACCATTTCGTTCAGATGATTTAAAGCTATTTCCATAATAGGTTCAATCATTTCAGGCGCCTCTCTTTTTTTATTTATATCATCAATATTCTGTGCATTCCACATTTTTATCCAAAAATCAACTTCTGTTAATAACCATGGTACAACCAGAACATGAGAGGCATTTAATCCGTCAATTTTATCTAAAAGTTCTTTTGTCGGATAAATTGCTATAATATAACCATCCCACTGATAAAATTTATCTTTTTGTGTTATTGCTTGAAGAGTAAGTTTATCTGATAAACGCACGGTTTCATTGCGAATTAAAGTCTTAATAATATCTTCACCTAATAATTCTTTAACTATTCCATCTAAATTTGCATTGACAGGAGTCGCTATCAAAGCATTAATATTAAATCCGGAATTATTTAAATCAAACAACCATTTGAAAGCTCGCGCTAAAGCCGCTTTATTTGGTCCTTCTGATTGTATATAGAGACAGTTTCGTTGTGTGTTCATTTTATATTTCCTTTATCATGAAAAACATAAATATTATACTTACCATTAACTTATACTGTTCTTCATCATAAATATATTCAATCCGCTAATCATTTGTTTATCTCAAAATGTTCATTCTTCATCATAAAACTGGAAATTTAAGTTATCGTTCTGTGTAATATTTTTATACTTCAATATCTCATTTTTAAGTAATTTGACAATATTTGGCTTAAATTTAATGTTTTCTATTCCTTTAAAATTAGTAATAATTTTATATTCCGAATAATTATCGGAATCAAGTAAAAATGTTTTGGTTGAAGACGGGTATAATGACCGCAATACTTTTGATTTTTTCAATAAATCTTTGGACGGTATATTTTCTTCACCTAATTCTTGATTGAGTCTTTCCCGTAAATCTTTAATACCAATCCCGTTCGCATTCTCATATTGATCATGAATGAAATCGGTTTTAATGTTTTCAGGCGGTATGATCTTGTCGCCTATAATCAGTTTAATCTTTTTATTATATTGTATCCCACGAAGTATATTATCTTTGGTGCCTTTGCTTTTATTATCCCAAACGATAAGAAAATAATCGGCTATTTTTGACATTTCGATGTCTTTGAATGTTTGTTTTTTACGCTCGCTAAATTTAATTATATTTTTTTCTTTATCGTCGAGAATCAAATATTCGTGTTTTTTCTGGTAATCCACGATCCGGATAGTAAAGTCTTTAGAAATACAAATCCGCGGCGGGTTTTTAATAGAGAAAACTTCGACATTTGTGTAATGATGCTTAAACAAGTATTTCTGGGCCGCCTCATCAACGCCGCGGGCGTCCCCAATTAAAACCTTTAAGTTTTTATTAATTATATTATTCAACGCTTCCTGAACCGGTTGAGAAAGAGTTGTGATTTCAATAGAGCCGCTGATGAAAACTGAATTCATCTGTTGCTCCTCGTTTTTGTCAAAACGATGACATTAACACATGCAGCATGTCCATGTTTATATAGTAAATCCGTTACAACGGCTAAAGTTGAACCTGAACGATATAGATCGTCAATGATAAGAACATTTTTTCCTTTTAAATCATGTTTTGTATTGAAAGATAATGTATCTTCCAGAATTTCTTTTCTTTTGGAAATATCTGAAACATTTTTTAATTCTTCGGTACTTCTCATTTTTATTATTGCGTCATTTAAAAAAGGGATTTTATATTCTGAAGATAAAGCTTGGCCTATTAATTCGACCGGTTGAAATGGACGATCGGTATTTGAAGGCGGAATTGAAACAATATAATCAAACTTTTCTATTCCGGTTATACATTCTTTTATTTTAATGATTATTTTAGGAATAACATTTTTTTTGCCTTTATATTTCAAATCATACAACAGCTGTCCGATTTCTGAACGTGTTGTATTAAATTGCGGATGACCATACTGATCATCGCCGAGATATTCACTGCCTGTAGTATGCAGATCAAGTGCATAGCCTTTAGCCCAATTTCCCGTAATTTCAATAGCCATGTTAGTCTCCTTTTTAAGTTAATCCTTATGACAATAAAATACAAATACAAAATTTCGTATAACATTCCATGCGCGCTTTGTTTGATTTCGTCTGTATTATTCTATTTTTTAATAATTCATTTATATTTATTCTTTATTCTTTGCGTAAAATCTTTTAGCGCGCGAACGAATAGTTACACAATAATTATGTAATGTAGCGCATTGCAACAAAGATTGTTATAGTAAAGACAGAAGAACAGCGGCTAACTGAAATGCAAATGATAGTGCAATCATAGCAATTCCGGTAATTGTGTGCCTGCTTGATCGTGTGTGTCCCTGATCTAAAAGTCTGTCGAGTCCGGTAAACACCGGGATGTCACCAGCTGAACTAGTAAGTTGTTGAATTGTTGTATCATGAGCGAGCATTGCAAATCTTAATTCTTGGACCACTTTATTGAGGCTTCGTGCAAGACCTATTGATCCTATGAGACCAAGTATTAAACCAGCGAGAGTAAAAAAGAGCACCATGTGAATTCTCCAAAAGTGTGTTGTATGAAATAATCATAGTTTATCGAAATCTTTCTTGTCAAAACATTTCCTAAACTCATACTTTTCATTAAAATCCTTATTCACACATATTAACTATTCAAAAGTTATAATTCATGGTCATTTAAAATAATACCCAGCGAAGCCATCCGCATGAAATTCTTTCGGATAGACTTCGCTGTTAGGAGGAGAAGGTATGGCATTTCATTTATCATTAATTAATACTCATGCTTATTGAATATTAAACCACCGCGTAACTTCCCTCTATCTTCGCATCCAAATTCATGGCCAAAAGCATCGTACAGCCGGGTTTGCCTATTTCGGAAGCGGTAACGGTTTTCTCAGCGCCGGGCGCGATTTCTATGCCGGCGGGTATGTCGGCGGTACCTGTGGAGGAAGCGGTCCAGAATTTCAAGGCGGCTTTACCGGTATTGGAGATGAAGAATTCCGTATTGTCGTTGATTCCTTTATCGAATACGGTAACGCTTACGCCGGGAGCGATGACGCCGATCACGGGTTCCTCATCGGTTTGCGAGCCGGCGCGTACTTGCTCAACTTCATAGAAAGTTAGTATTTGCTTAGGATCATTTCCGAATTTATCCATTAGTGCTCCGAGATTGCGGTACAACATGACAGCGACGTCTTTTCGGGCTTGTTCAAGCTGTAAAGATAAACGGTCGACGGCTTGTTCAGACTCCTGCTGGCGGTTGCGCGATCCTTCCAGCATTTGCATGAAAATTTCGACCTCTTTTTTAAGTGCTTCAAGATCGGGATATTTAGAAAGCCGATCGCGTAAACCTTTTAGTTCAGTGATCCTTGATTCTTTGGGTCCGACGATGAAAGCCGAACGGCCTCCTGGCAATATAGCCGTATAGTCGGGAGTGCCTTCCATATAAACGCTCTGGATTCTAATATTCCATTGCTTCAGTTTAACGGAAGTAAGTTCATCCAACAGGTTCTGGACACGCTCCGTTTCGCCCTTATACAATCCCTTGGCCGACAACCAGGCCGCATAGGTGTCGCTAAAAGACTGATATACCGGCGCGAATCGTTCATATAAACGCGTTATGTCAGGTTCGTTTTTCATCGCGGACAGCTTAGCGAGATGATCCGCTGCGACAATAGTCATCAGCTTGCGGCTTTTCTGCGATGCTACATCGAATGTGTTGACCAGAAAATGCCAATTTTCGTTGTTCATAAAATACTCCTTATTTTAGTTTGTTGAGCCTTACACCTTCAGTATTTATTTTATAAAAATGATTTATTTAAATTTACTATCTTATGTTTTAATGTTTGAATTTTAACAGGTAATGCCAAAATTGGATAAAAATCAATTTTTATTATGTTTGATAAATAAGTAATAGGACAATAATCGGTTTTTATGACTTTCATTAAGCAGGGAATAGGATAAAAAACGATTTTAATGCTGTTCATCCGGTAAGGAATGAAATAAAAATCAATTTTTATGGTAGTCATCAAGCCAGGAATAGGATAAAAATCAATTTTCATTGCATTCATCAAGCCAGGAATAGGGTAAAAAACAGTTTTTATACCGATCATTAAGCAAAGAATGGGATAAAAAACGGTTTTTATTGTACTTGTGTTAACTGAATCCGTTTGAGCATTCATTTTCATGGTGGTTTTCTTTTCCGGGTACTCGCCTGATTCGCGGAGGTAATTTGTAATAAATGGCCCTGGACGGCTATAGGGTTGCATGGCCAGTTTGTTTAAATCTGTTTTCATTATAAGGATACCGGTTTAAGTAACTCAGTAGAATTCTGATATATCGTATGCAAAAACAAACAGCTTATAACTAATGGTGATTATATAAAAATATAGCCTATGAGTTAGTCTTCAATAAGGTTTCTTTCTAGAATAATAGGATCCCGGGTTATCATGAAAGAGGAAGGCTTCATCACTGTTTTATCAAATATTCTAATTATAATGTGAAAATGTTATTTCTATGTTTTTAAATTCTTTTATTCCTTTAGCCATAAAACCGCATTTTTGCGATCGTTAAATAATTTGATATTAAACCCGTTTATTCCGGCAGCTTCATAGAATTTTACATTCTCCGCGTCAATTTGATTTAAGGACAAGACTAAAGCGCTTTTGATTGATGGAAAACACTTGATATCTTTAAGATGTGATATTAATTCCACAATATCAGTCATATAGGTTTTACTTTTCATGGTATTACAATCGACAAGAAGTTTATCAATGCCGCTTTTATTCATAAAAAGAATAACAACAGAAAAAGCATCATCCAATTCACTTTTACGCACGGATTCAATATGTTTTAGTTCAATGTAAGAATAATTCTCCGAGTACTTGATTTGAATGGACATAATAGTTTTTCCTTTTTTATAAAAAAATATTTGAATTGTTCTTTCACGACTTCTATGGCTAGTTGTGATTTCCATGATATATCTTTCTTTCCTTATCATAAAACATCCTCGATTTCCCAGGTTTTCATATATGCATCATAACATTTTTCAACTCTATCCCTTCCTGCGGCTCCCATCAGAGTCCTTATATATTTGTGTTTAATAAATTGTATCATCCCTTTTCCAAGATTAACATAATCGCCGGGTTTATATAACAGTCCGGTATAATTATTATCTACGATTTCAGGTATACTTCCTGTACCGTAAGCTATTACGGGCAATGACAAAGCCATTCCTTCAAGAAGAATTTTTGACGAAGAATCAGGCCAGAGGGCTGGTATCACGAGGATATCCAGATCAACATAGTAGATATTTAAATCGGTATTAGAAACGATAAGTATTACCTTTTGATTTATATTCATTTCTTTTGCTAAGTATTTCAAATCATTCAGAGGCTTCATTTCATCAGAATCCGTTAACCAGACCATCATTACTAAACGTAAATCATAGTCCTGGCATGCTTCAATTGCTATTTTTCCCGCTCTTAAAAAATGTATGAATCCTTGTTCGCACATTACTGATCCTGCAACTCCCACAACAATTGCTTCTTTGGGAATGTGATGAGCATTTCGTAATTGTCCATTTATTGAGGATTTCCTGAATTCGGTTGTATCTATACCATCGTAAATAACCGTTGCTTTATTGGGGTTCACCGGGTAGTGATCCATTGCGTATTTTGATGCACAAATTATTTTTTTAATCACAGGAGTCGCGGTCACCATTTTCAAAGGATACCGGGAAAATTTTCCGGGCAATATTTTTACATGATGAACGACTTCTGTCAAAGTTATTAAACCGGCTACGAAAGTCATAAAAAAAACTGTAGTTTTATAACTGTAAAGGACATCTGTTTTTTCTTTTTGTATTATATATGGAAGTTTAAATAGTGATAAATAAATAAGTCCGGTAAGTTTTTTTGTAATCAATACTGTTCGTTGGATGAAATTTGTTATTAATAAGGGATTACCCGGTATTCGTTTGAATTTACGATAGGGATGCAGGTGCTTTTCTAGGATAACTTTACAAATATTTTCATCCCTCAGCCTTGAACTTAAACTTCCTTTTTCAGCCGGCAAATAAGCTATAGGAATGTATCGCTCCTGATCAATATAAGATAAAATATTATATAAATGTTGCGCGTCATCATCGTCTTCGATGGATTGACAAATAAACAATATTACTTTTTTATTCTTTATCATATTTATTAAACCGATAATATTTTCATTGAGCTATTGAAATTTCATCATTAAGAATTACATAGGATTTATGTTTTAGTTGTTCATTTTGCATCAACATCTTGATGAAGATATTTTCGTGATAGTTTGTAACCCAAAAAGGCTAATATCATATAGGAGACCATCTGTCCCCAGGCAATGCCGTATTCTTTAAAAGTATATACAAGCAGCAGGGTTACTGCGAGTCCTATGGTTCCGCCCGTTGCATCTCGCATTAGCGCATCGGTTTTTTTCCCGAAAATGGTTAATATGGTTAATTGAAGGGATGACAATGCCAAAAAAATATAGGACAGATATAGTATACAGAGTATTAACCAGCTATCCGCGTATTTACTACCGCCAACTATGGGCATAATCCAGGGACTAGCAACCGCCAAAACCAGGGGGAGAGGCAGGGTAAACCAAAGATATGTTTTTATATATTGTTGCCTGAAGCCGAGATTTCCCGTTTTTGCCAGTTTTATAGTTAACGGATCGATAAAAGCGGACTGGTAATCCTTTAAAAAGCTTGAACATTTCTTAGCCAGATTATAATTCGCCAATTGCGCCAGCGGAAGCAACGCAGCGATTATCATTTGTTCGCCCTGGATAAACCCGATTCTGAAAAATTTTCGTATATAAAAGGGCAAATAATCTCTGATAATTGTTAACATGTCCTTCCATGAAGCCAAGAAATCTCTCTTTACCCGGAATATTTCTTTAATATAAAAAAGACGAATGACGAGTATGATAAACTGTCCGATCAATAAGCCCAAGAAATATTGGTTCATCCCGAACATTATATATAAACTTAGGGCTAAAAAATTTTCAATTAATATTGTTGAAGATTCTAAAAAAGAGTTTGTACCAAATCGTTGTTGTACAGCAAATACCGGAATCAAAATACTTTGTATGTTTTCTATTAGAAGGTGAAATACGGTAATAAATGCTATATAATTTATATTAAGGTCCGGGAATTCAGTGTATAAATATCCTCCATAAGAAAAAATCAATAACCAGTAAAGCAAACACACAAATATCGAAGCCACAAGCCGAATAATGATAGATGGAAGAATGATTTTTTCTATAGCCTGATTTTTTTTATCGGAATAATATAATGGAGGAGCTTCCCTAAGAACGAAATAATGTAAACCGACGTCTGAAATAACTTTAGATAAACTGACCACTATATCATAAAGCGCTATTAAAGCAAATATTGACTTCGGGAGCTCGTAAGCAAAATATATGGTAAACAGCAATGTAAAGACAGAAACAATTCCCCTTCCAAGAAGAATTCTAAATGATTTTCTGACTAAACTGTTTGCCATGGCTATTTATTACTGTAAATAATATTATAAATATTGTTTGTTAATTCTTTCTTGTGTTCTCGGTCGTTTGCTTATATAGCGCTTCAAAATGTGAAATCATTGATTGCATAGAAAAGCGTGATTCTACCGTAAGTCTGGCGTTTAGTCCGATTTGTTTCTTTACATCACCTGATAGATCGCAGAAGTTATTGATTAATCCGGCCAATTCCATATGATCATTATTCTGAAATATGAAGCCGTTCTTTCCTGTTTCGATTATATGATCGTTATCCGCAGAAGAAGCAACCAGGCAGGGTTTGTTACAAGCCATCGCTTCAATGAGTACATTCGGTAGTCCCTCCCAAGAGGAGGAAAGAATAACGGCATCAGCGGCATTATAGTAATCGGTCATTCGGTCAGTCTCATTTTCGAACAAACAAATGTCTCGTAAGTTGTTACTCTCTATATATTGTTCTAAGATCAGAAAATATTTTCGATCAATTTCCGGACCAACATGAATAAAATGAAATTTCGATTGCGGCCTTAATGATTTTAGTTCTTTTATTGCTCGCAAAGCACATAAAATATTTTTCTGTCGGTGTATTCGGCCGGCTGAAAGTAAAACGGTTGATTTTTTTGAAAAAAATAAATCATTTCGGACGGCGTCAATTCGTTCTTTCGGATATGCCTTAAATAGTTCAGTATTTAATCCGTTTGGAATTATCTTTAATTTTTTGTCAGGAATAAAAGCCCGACGCCTTAATTCGTCATATATGGCCTTTGAATTGACCACCATAAAACGAAAACAACTTTTAAAAAACATTTCAACAAAAATATAACGATACTTGATATTTGAATTTCTCATTGAACTAATAATGGGCGGTGACTTATAAAAACACGAACTGACATAGCCCAACCAGTTACTGCGCCGATTGAATGTTTGAATACAATCGGGTTGAATTTGCCGTACCAGACTGATAAAGTTGCGAATCATGGAAAATTTTCCGGCCTTTGTATCATTCAGCACATAAACATTAGGCTGTAGCAGCAGCGCTTTGTTGAATACTTTATCCGATCGCTGAATAACTAATATAGGTTCAAATATATTACGATTCAGATTCTCAAATATATTCATGAGTTGACGGACTGAACCGCTGCAACGCGCAGAATGATGTAAAAACAATATTTTTATTTTATGCGTCATTTTTCATCCTTATCGGTATTTACTATAAAAAATTTATTATATCTTATAATATCAATGATTGATATTCATCGAATAAAAATATTCCGGATGATCGTTGTGACGAAAGTAAAATTGATCATAACCGTTTGTGCGATTTGTTTAGCGACGGAACCGTATTCTTGTATGGAGATGGTCAAAGGATATTTTTGCAGTTTAGTCGGATGTTGTAATCCTTGAAGACTCACATAAATCGTTTTCATGTTGTTAGCTTTATAATGCAGATTGATTAATGTTTCGACGCCAAAACGGGAATCCTTCATTTTATCTAATAATGGAAGGATGTCTTGTCTGAATAGCGCGCGCTCACCGGCCAAGGGTCTAAAAGGATTTAGATGAAAATCGGTAAAGTCTTCTGTTGGTTGCCCGATAACCATGTCCGCTTTTCCATCAATCAAAGGCTGAATGAGTTGAATTATATATTTTGCATTAAAATTCATTAAATCGGCATCCACAAAAACCAAAATATCTGAATGGGTGTTTACTACGCCGGTAAACATAGCATATCCTTTTCCCATATTGTCGGGCAGATCGATAATTCGGATATGAGAATATAGCCTGAATTTATTTATTACGGTTAAGGTTCCATCCTTAGAGCCGTCATTGATAATTATAATTTCATGAAGCGCCGGAGAATTCAATAAAACTTCCACGATATTACCGACGGTTTTTTCCTCATTAAAGGCGCAAACGATGGCTGTGTTTTTAAGTTTATTGTGCTTCATAGAATCATATCCGGTTAATTATTTCCGTATCATTCTTTGATTTTTAGAAATATTAAAACGAGTGTAATAAAATTCGGTTTAAATCTCTTAACCGGTAAATTATTTTCAATAAAATATGCTACACTCGTTTTTAGTTTGTTTTTTGTATCGATCAATTGTTGAGCGGTCCTGCCTAATACGAATACATTATAACAAAAACCGGCGATCACAATACCGCCTAACGCATCGATCAGAAAATGTTTACGTATCATGATCGTTGACAAGCCAATCATGATAGCCCAGATTATGTATACTTTCCCTATTGTTTTTCGATAATGATTAATGCCCAATGCTATAGTAAAGGACAAACTGACATGTAAACTCGGAAAAGTGTTATTTGGAACATCGGCTTCATGACACCATTTTAGAAATTGTGTTGTAAAAGTGTCTGTTTCAAAAGATGGAGCAGGATAATATGCCGGGAACAAATAGAACAAAGGGTATGTGATTAATAATGTTCCAATAATCGATAAAATAATTCGATAAAATGCCCCGTCGGTTTTTAAAAAGAAAACGGATATCAGGATGACCACGTAAAATGACATATAGATATAAACCATCTCCGGCACAAAAGGAAAAATAGTATCTAAATCGGTTAAAAGGTGATAATTATCATTAACATGATGAATACTGACGAAATTATATAGAATGGTATGTAGCAGATAAATGGACAATACAATAATAATTCTTTTAAAGTAATGTATAAATGAAGTAGCATTTCCGGCATTTATAATTTTACCGAGTAAAGGCTTAATCTGTAAACTCGAAATATTTTTGAACTGCATTATATAAAATCCATATATTATATTTAGTTAAAGTAAAATCGTACTGTAACACATGAGGTTGCTTTACATCTCAGATCACTGCCTTCACTTTTGCTGTCCGGCAGTCCGAATCCAAAATATATTTTTTCTTTAATTCCTATACTAAATTGTTTTGCCATAAAATACTCTCCGCCTAATATGACACCGCATTTGAATGAATGCTTAGCGCTTTCCTTATTGTCATAATTGAAGATTTGATCCCTAAAATGATATAACCCTTCCAGACCGAAAAGGGGTGAGAAAGCGCTTTCACTGAAATGATACAAAACAGCAACCCCGCTTGTAAATTCTTTTCCCTTTTCATTATGTTGTTTTTCGGCAGAATCTGATCCGATTTTATAAAAGTCCATTCCGAGAATCAGTTCGTAAGCGACTTCATCACTGTTAAAATATTTAAGAATCATATTAGATGTATTTACTCCGTCAAGACCAACTCCAATTTTACCCTCACGTTTTTCCTGAGGAAATATAGATGAGATGAAAACTAAGAATAATATTGGTATTATTAAAAATTTCATAATAGATCTTTAATCATTGTGAAGTTGTCCTTGAAAATATTTCGTCAATCCATGCTGAAAAAATTTTATTGTTTTATAATTTTTAATTTCTTGTGAATGAAGATTCGGTATATTAGAATAAAATCGTATTGCAGTCGTTTTTTGGTGAAAAAATATTATACTTTATTCACTTTTTGTTAATTTATTTCATGTTACCGGGCTTATAATCTGTAAAAACTAAAATATTAATTATCCTGAGAAAATATAAATGATTGTTTTATTATAAAATAATACATTTATCCTAAATAAGTATAGTGTGAATCCATATAAACCGAAATCGTTTCATATTCGATAATATAAACTAGTTATTGATATAAAAGCAAGAAATATTTATTAATTTTTGGTTCATAATGACGAAACCATCTTGAGAAGTTAAGTAGCATTGAATAAGTTAGCCGTGACTGTACTCAAACCCAGGGATCAAGATCATGTTCCAGAAAAAACTAGCGTTGGATATTTACGTGTTTGTCAGTGGGCCTTATCAAAAACCGCTGGCCGTGGTTGTCGTCGGAGGTTTGTTTACTTCAACCATTCTGACGCTTCTGTTTATACCTGCGATATACGGATGGTTTGATAAACAACCGGACAAATTCAATAACGGTGAATGAGAAAAATTATACGATGGTAATAAAAAAACTATACGGCGCTGAAATGACTGTTCAATAACCGGTCAATGTCGCCGATGCAGTCGCTGTCCTTCCGGACATCGCCCTCGTCGTAGGCTTCCGCGGTAATATGACCCAGCAAGTTCATCCCGAGCGTCTTGAAAATACGTTCGAACATCTCAATTGTGAGGTCGCAGTCACCTTCACCGGAACCGGCGGATAACACGACGATTGCGTTTTTGCGGGCCAGTTTCTTATTGACGTAGTACGGACGAAGGCGGTCTATGAGAGCTTTCATGGGTGCGGTTACCGAGTACCAGTAAATAGGGCTTCCGAAGACAATGCCGTCGGATGAATCGAGCCCGGTGTAGATGTCTTGCATGTCGTCCTCGACGGGACAGATGAACGGTTCTTTTTTACATTGCCGGCAATCATCGCAGGGTGATATGTTTTTCGCGTAGAGTTCAATTCTAGAGGTCTCAACATTCAGACGGGATAAGACTTGTGCGATATGTCTGAGCTGAAACGAAGTGTTCCCGTTTTGTCTGGGACTGCCGTTGATAATCATGTATTTCATGAGCGTTGAAAGCCCCTTTTGTTACTTGGTGTATTTTTCTGAGGCGATATATTTATTTATTTCTTCAAGAATTTCTTTGCGGTAGGGAAATACGATCGTTGTGTCCTTTTTATTGCGGTAAATCACCTGCCGATGCGGAAGAACAGAACAATAAATCCACGCTGTTCCGAATATGATCGTTTCATCCAGATCCTTAAACGGTATGGGTTCAGCGCCGTTTTTCATAGATTTGTAAGCGCCTATAGACTGAATTGAATTCCAGGGTAATGTGTAAGTTGAAAGCGGCGATTGAAAACTCAGGCCTTCCGGACGGACAGCGACTTTTTTCAGGAAACCGTGATAAAAAAGAATAACAAGCTGTACGGCGACCATCGCCAGAAGAATGTTCAGCATGGTTCCGCCCGTCTCGTCAAACCGCATCGTATTCTTCATGACCAGAATACCGATGACTACCAGCGCAAGAACCGTGACCATGAAAATGTATATTTTTCCTTTGACTGAACGGGCGTTGATGTAAACATATTCAGACATAATCAAATCCTGTGATGGTTGTTGTAATCGGCTTTCGATATAAAATAGGATATCTTATTTAAAACTCAATCCCTTTTCTCGCTTGTACGCCCGAAGTAAAATAATGCTTGACTTCTTTCATTTCGGTGACCACATCGGCAATATCAATCAGTTCCCTCGGCGCGTAACGGCCCGTGATAATGATTTCTGTTTGGTCAGGCCGTAACTGAATCACACTAATCAGTTCTTCCAGACTAAACAGTTTGTAATAAATCGCTATATTGGCCTCGTCCAGCACGATCATGTCGTATGCGCCGGACTGGATGATTTGTCTGACCTCTTCCAGTCCGTTCCGCGCGGCGTCAATATCTTTTGGTGTGGGTTTATTCACGATAAAACAGTCCAGACCGTATTGGCGGATCGTTATCATCGGTAAAAATTTTATCACGGCTTCGATCTCAGCGTAGGGCATTCCTTTGACGAATTGCGCGATGAATATTGTTTTTCCGGCGCCTGCGGCCCTTAAGGCAAGCCCGAACGCCGCCGTGGTCTTACCCTTGCCGTTACCGGTGTATACGTGAATCATAAAGGAAAACACCTTTCCATTTGCGCCCTGATCTGAAAATGACTATTTTGGTTCAAACCAGTAAATCGCCTGATGAGGGCATTCTTCGACGCAAATGCCGCAGGCATCGCATTTCTCATACACAAACATGTAATACTCCGGATTGCAGGGCACATCCATACTCATGCAGTATTTGATGCATTTCGCGCAGGTGATGCTGGTGGTTTTTTCAATCGCACCCTGCGGACAAACGGCAATGCATTTACCGCAGTGTGTACATAAAACCGTATCGATGACGGGAATCTTGTCGGAGTTGCTAGTTCCCATTTATTTGTCTTAATAAAGTTAAATGATTCATAAGTCAAATTTAAAAATATAATATTTTATCCGCATAAATACTATTATTGTTATCGTTCCTTAATAATTTATCATACTTATACGACCATCATTATTCTAATATATAAATATTTATGTTACTTCTGTTTTATGATGTCATAAATTTGTGATGGGGTCATCTCTGCATGGTCGGCTATTGTTTTTATTTTATCATTTGGTCCAGCTTCGATACCTTTAATCCTAAGGGTCTGAATTAATACCGTCACATCGGTGTTCATTTCTTCCGATACTTGTAACAGGGTCTTACGCCCTAATCCGCTTGGGTAAGAAGTTGAGCTTACACTATCTGCTGTTATCACCTCATTCGATGTTATTATATTGTATATTTCAGCCGGTGCAACTTTATTCATCAGACTGATCGTTTCAATGGTTTGCTGAGCGCTGTCGGCTTGATATCCTTTTGATCGTATTTTAATTATGATCGAATCAGGCGATAATTTAATCAGTCGTTCGGAGATCTGGTTTAACGTCAACTCTTCAGCATGCGGAACAGGCGGTTCGGTCTTGTCGGTACTCCAGCTGTCCTTTGCCCATGTGCCCAGATCCATCATGGCTTTAAAGGGGTGAATTTCAAATATTGTTCCGGTAAATATTAATCCGGTCAGTAAAACCGATAAATAAAATTCTCTTTTTTTATTTAATCCTTTTTGTGTTTTTGTTTTAATGTAAAACCAAAATGCGGTCCAGTTTATCGTAAAAATATGAAATACGGAAAGAATGGCAAACGTAAAAGAGAACAACGTATGAACCGCCTGCCATTGTTCTTTGGAGAAACCGGCAAATATCCAGACCGACCATTTAGAAATACGCCCCGCAGGCGCGATATACAGAACGAGTCCGGATATGAGAATAATGAAGAAGGACAGGAATAAACCAAAACTGATAAAACTTTTCCAGCTAAATGATTGGTTCATAAAAAGTCTTTCATTTGTAATTAAAATAATACATTCCCAAATTAATATTTAATAACATGGTCATTAATTTGGTAATCGTTAATTATATCAGTATGATTTTCTTTTTCATACAAATATGTGGTTGTAATAATCGTCATGATTTTTTTATCCGGTTGTCATAATGTATAAAGCTAAATATAGCCAATGTTATACAATGAAATAAAAATCATGTCATGTAATCTCGTTTAAAAGGATCGGGGTAAAAACGTTAATGCTTATACCCCGTAATATTTTTCAAGAAATAATAAATGCAAAATCAATTGCTTGTTTTATTTCTTTTTAAGAATCTTGTTCATCACCGTGTCCTTATCGATCGGTTTGGTGCAGAAGAACCAGTCGTAGCATTTCATGTCCTTCGGGATTTCCATGCGTTCTTTGGCGGTGCCGCAGGACCCGGCCGGAGGAACGATCACGTCGTCTCCCGGGCGCCAGTCGGCGGGCGTCGCGATGGAAAATTCATCGGCGGCCTGCATCGCGATCAGCGCGCGGTACAGTTCATCAAAATTGCGGCCGAGACTCAGCGGATAATAAATGATTGCGCGTATAACGCCTTTCGGGTCAACGTAAAACACCGCGCGAACAGCCTTGGTGCTGCTCTCGCCGGGCTGGATCATGCCGTATTTTTTCGCCACGTCCATCGTGATGTCTTCGATCAGGGGAAAGGTCACTTCGACGTTTTTCATTCCCTTGTACTCGATTTTTTCCTTGATCGTTCTCAGCCAGGCGATATGGCTGTACAGACCGTCCACGGAAAGGCCGACCAGTTTACAATTGGCCTCAGCGAACTGTTTTTCCATGTTGGCGAACGTCATAAACTCGGAGGTACAAACCGGCGTAAAGTCGGCGGGATGGCTGAATAAAATAACCCATTGACCGGCGTACTGATCCGGGAAATTGATTTCACCCTGTGTCGTTACAGCCTTGAAAGACGGCGCTTTATCTCCGATTCGCGGCATCGGAATGACCGGATTGACTTGTTCCATTTCGTTTCTCCTTGGGTTGATGTTAATGAAAATAGTTCAGAACTATCAATGGTTACAGCTGTGTCCGTGATCATGACTGCAGGTGGACCCGGTGAAGACGATATCGTCCGCAAGGTATTTCTTTATAATGTCACCGTGCGGCAAAACAGGAGCACCGGAACAGACGCATATACCGTATTCGCTGAAAAACTGGATGGCTTTCTGTCCGATACCGCCGGTAATAATGGTATTGACGCCAAGGGACTGAAGCCACCGGGGAATGGATCCCGGTTCGTGCGGGGGAGGAATCAGTTCCTGGACATTCTTCACCGTGTTTTGTTCAACTTCATAGATCGCGAACTTCCCGGCATGGCCGAAATGAGCGCTTAAATATCCGTCGTCCACAGGAATAGCGACCCGTTCTTTTTTCTTTTCCATAATTTGATCCTTTATGATGGTGTAATGATTAAATGAGTTATTTATTCCAGCAACGTTTTCAGCCCAGTGTAATTGTAAAATACCCGGCTGTCCGGCAACTCGTTCTTCATGCGCGCGTATGCTTCAACGCCGGTGCAGTGGGAAACTCCAATGAGCGGAATCTTGTACGACCGCAGTTTTTCAATGATAAAACCTACCGTTTCGGGCGTTTCATCTTTGAGATGGAATCCTCCGAAAACCGCGTGAACGGGCAACTTGAAAAATTGCATGGCCGTTTCGATGATATTCGTAATTCCCCTGTGCTAACAGCCGCTGACAATGACCAGCGATTGGTTGTGGATCATGACGAAAAACTGCTCATCCCGGAAATCGTCGTCTTCCCATGAATCGCCGGACTTAATGTACATGCCTTTGAAGTGCGTATCTTCCGAATGATGAATATCGGTTTGAGGCATGATATGAATTCGCCCGGACAAAGCCGCGGGACTGTCAATTTCAGTCAATCGGTTTTCAAATAAATGACTGTGAAACGGTATGCCGATATGACTGCTTTTGTTTTTGTATTTCAGTCCGCGGGCCTGCGGTTTGATATAAATTTTTGCTGTGGAGTTGATTTTGCAGAAATGATGCAAACCGCCCGTATGATCGTAATGACCGTGACTGATGACCGCGGTATCGGCGGATTTCAGGTCGATGCCCAGCGATAAGGCGTTTTTCAGGAAAATATCGGACTGGCCTGTGTCGAAAAGAATACGGTGGTCGCCGGTCCGGATGAACACCGAAAATCCGTGTTCTCCGGACAGATTATTCCCGTAGACAACATTATCGACCAGGGTTGTGATTTCCATAATCCCGCTCCTTTTTCCGGAAAGTTACCGGTTGGGGCCGGTCAATTCGGTTAACGTGTTTTTCAGAAAGTCGTCCACTACGCTGTCGAGCTGGACAAATTGTTTTTTGTAGCTGTATACTTTAATGCCGGCTGAGCGGATGACTTCAAACGCCTTGGGTCCGAGATGCGAGGTAATCAGCACTTTGGTTCCCTGATTGACAATATCCGTCGCCGCCTGAATCCCAGCGCCCTGCGCGGCGTTATGATTCTTGGAATTGTCGATATACGTGTACGTTTTAGCGACCGAGTCGTACACGGCGAAATACTGCGCGCGGCCGAACTGGTCATAGATGGTTTTGCGGTCATTGGTGGGAATGGTGATTTTCATGTCGTTTATCCTTATTGGGTTAAATCGTTTGATAAAATATTTCTTAACTGATCCGGAACAGGCATCATTTTTTTTGTCTGAAAATCGACCGTGACAAAATCAATTTCAGCGTGAACCGCCTTGCATCTGTCGCAGAGAATATCATACGACAGGGTAAAATAATATTTTTCTGATTTTTTAACGGCTTGCCGAATAATCACTTCGTCGTGCATTCTAAGGGGATGTTTGAAACGGATCGATATTTGCCGCAGGAAAAGCCCGTAGGACAGGGCATGAACATCAAACCCGTGCTCTTTAAGGAACACCGTCCTTGTGCGCTCAAAAAAATAAAGCACCCGCGGATGATGAATAATACCATAGGAATCGATATCCTCAAAATATATGCGCTCGTTACGCTGGTACATATTTTTTCCCCTCCAACGTTTCATGAATGATTTGAAAGATTCCGGTCAGGTTCTTCGTCAGGCCGGCATCGTTCGATCGGATGATGAGGTTCTTTTTATTGAGCGCGTCGCTGAACGTCTTGCTGAACGGAATGACGCCGGCCAGCGGGATGTTTTGTTCGTTCAGGTAATCCGTGATCTGTCGCTCCAGTTCAGGATGAACGCCGCTTTTGTTGATGACCGCGATTTTGCTTAACTGCAATTGATCCGCCACATGGATGAGCCGGCAGGCGTCGTGAAATCCGGACCGCGTGCATTCGATGACCAAAACGAGCAGATTCACGCCGGTCAGGGCGGCAATGACCGGACAGCCGATTCCGGGCGGCGCGTCGATGACGATGAGCAGCTTCTGGTTGCGGATGGCTTCATCGGCGGCGGTCTGGCGCACTTTATGAACGAGTTTCCCCGAATTATCCTCGCCCGGCTTCAGGCGCGCGTATACCAGAGGCGTATCATACACCGAGCGGCTGACCAAAAGTTCGCCGCAACGGTTCGTCCTGCGAAAAATCGCCCCATCCGGACATACATCCTCACAGGCGCCGCAGCCTTCGCAGGAAAGCGTGTCAATCGCGTAATCATGATTCCCGGAACGGATGGCGTCAAAAGCGCAGGCAGGCGCGCAGGCTCCGCAGGCGGAACACCGGCCGGCATCTATGGCGTATTTATAACCCGACTCAAAAGATTCCCTGATCATCGTTTCTTTTTCAATCATCAGGAACGCGTCGGACGCGTCCACGTCGCAGTCCGCGAACACCGATTGCTCACGCAGGTAATAATAAAATGACATGGAGAGCGACGTTTTTCCCGCCCCGCCTTTCCCGCTGGCGAACGCGACCGTTTTCATGATAGCGCCTCCTGAATGCGGGGAAAAATAAGATCCAGATTCTCCGCATATCCGCTGATATCATACACCAGCCGGCCGTTGCCGGCTTTTTCAAAGACTTCCATAGAGAATGGAAACTTTGCGATGACCGGAATACCGTCTGCCGCGCAACGCGTTTCAATCTGGCGGTCATACTCGTCCGATTTATTGATCACGACGCCGAACGGGATATTCATGGAACGAACCACTTCAACCGCCAGCATCAGGTCGTGCAGGCCGAACGGGGTCGGCTCGGTAACCAGTACCGCATAATCGGCGTCTTTCACGGATTCCACCATCGGACAGGTCGTCCCCGGCGGACAATCGTATATCCTCAGCGCGGTTTGGTTTTTCTGAATCTCTTTTTTTGCCAGATGAATCAGATGCTTCGTGTGAATGTCGCCCTGCCTCAGTTTTCCCTCAACCAGAGTCAGGCTGTTTTTCCGGTACAGGTTGATTTCCCCGATGGGGTTTTCGCGGAATACGATCGCATCTTCGGGACAATGGCGGCGGCACCGGTAACAGCTTTTGCATAATTCCGAAAAGATCTTCACGTACAGCGGGCTGACGACGATCGCGTTGTAATTGCAAACCGGCACGCATTTTCCGCACTTCGTGCATTTTCGTGTGTCGATGTCCGCGATGGGCACCGTTTGCGGATCGCATTTTATCTTTTCCGCATCGGGCAGAAACAGCGCCGCGTCGGGCTCGTCCACATCGAGGTCAGCCAGCAGGACTTCCCGTGAATGGGACAGATATACGGCTAAATTAACGGAGAGGGAGGTTTTACCGGTACCTCCCTTTCCGCTCGCGAACGCAATGGTCATTGTCTGCAGTTGTTTTTCCTGTGTCATTTTAGATTGCCACAGATTCACAGATTGCAAAGGTTTTTTCACTCTGTGTTCTCTGTGGTTAATATCATCACACCTTATTTCGTCTCGCGTTTTTCCAGTTCGGCAATTTTATTTTCCAGTTTGCGAAGTTGTTCTCTCAGTGCGCTTATTTCGCTGTTTTCAATGTCTGCGCTGTTTTGTCCCTGAAAGAAACGGCGGCCGAATCGGTTGAACCGGTTTCGTCCGCCGCCGAACATGCGTCCTTGCCCGCCGCCGTAAGGAATTCCTCCCCGGCCGACGCCGTAGATTAGGTTTTCATCAGTGTTTGCAGGATTACAGTATCCCAGACCGCGGCCGGTTTTTGATCCCTGACCCAGCGGCCCTGTTCCATCAAATCGTGGCATAGTATCTCCTTTTTTTGCCACTAAGATACGAAGACACCAAGTGCATTAAAATTGTTCGTTTCTTCGTGGCGTTGTAACTTTTTCATTTTCCCTGCGAATCACGCGAATGTTTTAACCACAGAGGGCACAGAGAACTCAAAGAGGTTTTTTAGGTTTTCTTCTCGTTTGACTCGCTGATTTCGCGGGCTAAAGGTATTCATTATATTCCTTCGTTCCTTAGTGTTCCTGTCCCGACCAGTCGGGATTTATGGCAAGTTTATTGTTTCCTTCCGCAGCGCATGCGTTTTCGGCCTTTCATGTTTCCGCTGGTTCCTTTGTCTTTGCGAAAAATATTATTGCTTTCGCATTTCGGGCATGCTTCCGGCCGTCCCGTACCGAACGGTTCCGCCCATTCGTGGCCGCAGTCCTCGCAGATAAAACACCGTTCTTTTAATTCGTTCACGTGACCTCCTTCGATCCGCAGGTTCTTACCGTTGATCAGCGCATCCGCGATCTTGTGATGCGCGGAACTGATGATATTCCCGAACGTTTGCCGTGACACATCCATTTTCTGCGCCGCTTCCTCCTGATACAGTCCCTGCAGATCGGCCAGACGGACGGCTTCAAGTTCGTCCAGTGTTAGAATCACTTCTTCCAGCTGATAACCGGGAATGCCGGCCGGCTTGAACGTGAGGACATCCGGCGCGAATCGCACCCGGCGGCATTTAAAAGGTCTTGGCACGGAAAACGCTTTCGTTTGTTATTGGCATATGCTAATAATAAGAAGTATGAATAAGAATGTCAAGAAAAAAAACCAGCACGTAAAAGTTAAACTTCTTTAAGAAGTTTAACCTTTATCAACATCGTTGATATGTTATTGTATGATTTTGGATATTTTTTTAATGCGCATGGCTCATCAGCGCGATGGTGGCGATGCCGGCGAGGATCAGAACGAACTGCATGATCCCGCTGCGTAAGGAAGGATATTGATGAAGTCCCGGCACGAGATCGGCGATGGCGATATAAATAAAACTGCTGGCGGAAAGAACCATTATATAAGGAATGAACTCCATCATGTCTTTCAGAAAAAAATAACCAAGCAGTGCGCCCAGGAGAGACGTGGCCGATGATAATAAATTATACAAAATCGCTTTTTTACGTGAATAACCGCTGTTCAGAAGAATCGCGAAGTCGCCCGCTTCCTGGGGAATTTCATGGGATATGACGGTCAGCGCGGTCAGAAAACCGAACGGCGCCGAAACAAGAAACGCCGCGGCGATGATCACCCCGTCGATAAAATTATGCAGCGCGTCGCCGATGAGAATGAGCCCGCCCTCCGATTTATGAACCTTACAGTCCTCATGATGGCAGTGCCGCCAGATCATGATTTTTTCGAGAACAAAAAAGACCAGGATGCCCAGAAGCAAAACCTGAAACACGCGCGTCGGTTCCAGATGATGCAGCGCTTTGGGAATCATACCAAGAAACGCCGCTCCCAGCAGTGTTCCCGTCGCGAAACTCACCAGGCAAGGGAGCAGCCGTTTCCGGAAGCTGTCTTTAAAAAAAAGGAATATCCCGCCAACCGCCACGGAGCCGATACTGCCGGCGATAGTCATAAGAAGAATGAAAAGTAAAGTCATGAATGCGCACCCGGTATCATTTTTCCATCGACTGCAGAGCCGCTTCGATGGCGTATTTCAGGTCAGTGTCCGCCGTGTTGTTCAGCATCCGCTGAAGATCGTTTCTGGCCGAAGATGCTTTTTTACCGAGCCTGGATATGGCCGTCAGGATCGCACGCTGCTTGATCCTGGCGTACTCCATTTTCGAATTCAGTTTTCTTACCAGGAACGGTACGGCCGATTCTCCGACTCCTGCGATTGCGTCGACGGCCTTGTCCGAAGTCATATACACATCGTCCGTCAGCGATTCCACCATACATTCAATCGCTTTCTCGTTTTTTGTGCCCGCATGGCTCAGCACGATCAAAGCCGATGTATGGATTTTCTTCATTTCTTTCTGCCGCTCAAGGCTTTTCCGGCCCAGAAGCGCGACCAATTCCTTTTCAAGCACGGCGGGACGGGACCTCATTTTTTCCAGCAACGGAAGAATCCGGAGCTGTTCTTTTATGTCCATTCCGGCCAGTATATCCCGCGCCTCCTCCATGGTCGGGATAATGCCCGGAACCGGCACATTGTACATCACACAAAATTCGATCCGGTCATCCCGTACATTTCCCGCTTTGGTCAGTACCGCGTATTCGCTCAGTTTATCCCTGCATAACCCGGAGAACGATTCCAGGTCTTCCAGCGGAAAGCGGTCTTTTGATTTTTTAATCCTGAGAAAATTTGAACCGGGATTCCAGTCGAAGAAATTGACAAAAGCATACATCAGTTCCGCGGTAACGTCATTTGATTCTGAGCGGTTGTAATAATCGGCAAGCCATTTCAGCGTACGTGTTTTTTCGTTCCGGTCTTTTTCATTTTCATACACGCTGGCGAGAAGTTCGCTGAGTTTTTTGTTTGTGGTTTTATCCAGTTCCACTGAGGAGCCATACCGGTCATAACAGTATTTAGCGAGCCGGTTGTCAGATTCCGAGTTCACCGCCTCGGTCATGTAGAAAAAAGCGTCCGTGAACGAAAGGGCGACCGGCAACCCGACCTTTCCAGCCCGTGCTTCATCGAAATACTCATCGATCCTTCTGAAATTCAGGCTGAGTTCATCCGGAAGCGGTAAAATCCTGAGCATAGCGGACAGGCAGTAACGGAGCCGGTAATGGTTCATTTTTTTCACCGTCTGCAGCCCGATCCGCCATTCCTCTTCGTCAATGACGCTGTCAGAGGCAAGAAAGCGGATGATCTCCGTCGCGCGGTCATCGTTCACGGGATACCGGATCGTATCGAGCGTTTTCATGAGAAACCGCCTGTACGGATCGTGCTCAATTTTATATCTGCCAAACCGCGCCATGACGTCGAAATGGGCCCGTCCGCACTCAAGGTCGAAGGGAATTTTCATGGTCTGTTTCGCGATACCGTCGATTTTGTCCCGTGAAGTCAGGTCATTCAGCAGTGTCCGGATCGTCTCGATCTGGTCCTGGCAGCGGGTTGTTTCGTCCCTGTTGACTTTTTTCGTATCATCTTTCTTTTCCTCTTCCCCGAACAGGCTGGCCAGGTCGTCGGTCATCAGGATCCGTCCGGAAAAACTGACGGCGATCTCTCCGGTCACTACATCAATCAGCCGGCTGTTGACGTCAATATAGTTTTTCAGTTTGGTGTATGTTCCGGAAAAGATCACGTCAATCGGCAGAAGTTCACCGGCCTTTTTCGCCTGGTTCTGGTCCATCAGGTCGCTGAGCATCAGATCGTTTTCCCGCAACACGATGTCCAGACGGCTGCGCTCGAACAATTTGAAAGCCTTCGGGTTTTTGCTCAGCGCGGTGATGAGGGATTCGGTGATGTAATCGCCGAATTCGTTTTTTGCTTTCTCGTTTTTATCCCGTGTGGAGATGAACGTGATGACGGCAAGCCGCTGGGGACGTCCGGTTTTATTGGATTCCAGCAGCAATCTGGCGACGTCGCCGACGACTGCATGAAACTCCTTTGCGTTCTGGGCCTGTGACGTACCCTGGATTCCGGAAAACGCAACAAGCATCCATGATAAACCTGCAATGAAACGGATCATTTTGTCCTCCGCAATAAATTGAAGTTCCATCAACTTATTCAGTGTTTTTGGACGGTCAAACCATACAATGGCGCAATATAAGGAAACCGGTAACAGCAAACAAGATTTTTAAAATCTTTATCCATTCGGAGCCGCATCTGCCGTACGGAAAAATTTCGTTTCACAAAAGCCAAAAAAAAGAGCCGTTGAGGAGTTCAACGGCTCTGAATGTTCATAAATCCGGATTTTACTGGATCAGCATGGCATCCCCGTAAGAATAGAACCTATAACTGTCCTTGATCGCTTTTTTATAGGCTTTCATGATGAGATCGCGGTCGGCGAAAGCGCTGGCCAGCATGAGAAGAGTGGATTCCGGCATATGGAAATTAGTGATCATCTTGTCGATGATCTTGAATTCGTAGGGAGGGTAAATGAATTTATCGGTCCATCCGCGGTGCGGCTTGACACGGTTCAGGGCGGTGATGCAGCTTTCGATGGCCCGTACCACGGTGGAGCCGACGGCGATGACCTTTCCTCCGGAGTCCTTGGTCTGGTTGATCGCACGGGAAGTGATTTCAGGAATTTCAAAATATTCGGAATCCATTTTATGCCGGCCGAGGTCCTCGACCTGGACTTTGCGGAACGTGCCGAGACCGACATGCAGGATCAACGGAACCACTTTGACGCCCTTGCGTTTGAGACGAGTCATGAGTTCTTTAGTAAAATGCAATCCCGCCGTGGGAGCCGCCACGGATCCGCGTACGCGGGCGAACACCGTCTGGTAATCGTCCTTGTCCGATTCCTCAGCGATGCGTTTGATATACGGCGGCAGCGGACACTGCCCGACTTTTTCGATGAAATGATGGAAATCGTTGCCGTATTCGAAACGGACCACTCGTCCCCCGGAAACCGTGTTGTCGATGACGTCGCAGAACACTCCGTCCACCACTAAACGGTTGCCGATACGCACCTTGCGCGCGGGTTTTACCAGCACTTCCCACAGGTTATTCTCCAGTTCGCGGAGCAGGAACACTTCTACCCGAGCGTTGGTTTTTTCCTTTCGGGCAATGATGCGAGCGGGAAAAACACGGGTCTCGTTGATGACCAAACAGTCATTTTTCGTGATATATTCGGTGATTTCCCTGAAAACCTTGTCCTCCAGAAGCCCCGTTTTCCGGTTTACGACCATCAGTTTGGAAGTGTCCCGCGGATCCACCGGATACTGGGCGATATATTTATCTGGCAATTTGAATTTAAAATCCGATAATTTCATGGTTCCTCAGTCGTTGATGAAAAAAAGCAACCTTTCGCAAAGAGGCGCAAATATAATAAAAATAATGTGAAAAGTCAATTGATTTTTTAAGTAAATCATTAATTGATTTTAAATTATAAGTCACTATACTTTCATGAAACAAACATCATACGTAATATGAATATAATCAACATCTTAATCTGAATATTTATGCCGATTCCTTCTTTTTCCCCAGTACTCCGTCGTTTTCGGGATCAGTTTTCATCGGTTCGGTTCAAAAGGTATCTGAACCATGCGGGTTGCTCGCCCTATTCGGATCGCGTAAGGAAAGCCATCGACGATTACGTCAGTGAATCCGCAGGCGAACTGACTGAGGATTACCCGAAAAATATTGCTGTCAGGGAAGAGCTTCGTAAAAAACTGGGATTGCTTGTCCGCACGGAACCGGACAACATCGCGATCACGAAAAACACCTCGCTGGGGCTTAGCCTGCTGGCATCAGGACTGGATTGGAAAGCCGGGGACCGGATTATCCTTATCGATCAGGAATTTCCGTCAAATATTTATCCATTCCTGAATTGCCGGCGTCACGGAGCGGAGATCGATTTCGTTAAAAGCCGGTCGCAGAGAAACGGGAGAATTCTGACTGAAGACATAGAGAAACTGATTCAACCGCGCACCCGGCTCCTTTCCATCAGCTTCGTCGAGTTTTTAACCGGGTTCCGGAATGACCTGAAGGCCATCGGTGATCTCTGCGCCGGGAACAATATCCTGTTTTGCGTGGACGGCATACAGGGACTGGGAGCGCTGGAACTGGACGTACAGGAATGCCGGATCGGTTTTCTCGCCGCGGCCGCTCACAAATGGCTGATGGGACCGCAGGGAACAGGATTTGTTTATGTCCGGCCGGACCTGCTTGAACAGATTGTGATGACGCAGGTCGGATGGCTTTCGGTCAAGGACGCCTGGAATTTTTTTGATTACAGGCTGGAATGGGAAAACGGGGCGCGCAGGTTCGAGGCCGGCACCGAAAACTGGCCCGGCGTGTACGGATTCCGCGAGTCGCTTTCCCTGCTGCTTGAAACCGGCATCGGCAACATTGAAAAACATGTCCTGAGCCTGACGGATATCCTTTTCCGGAAATCCGGGGAACTCCATCTGGATATCCTTTCATCCCCTGAACCGGCACACCGTTCCGGAATCGTTACCTTCCGGCTTCATAATGATCCTTCCTCCGCCAGGACGAAAAACCTGTTTGATTTCCTGACAGAAAGAAAAATCATCACCGCGTACAGGGAAGGTTATATCCGCGTATCGCCGCATGGTTATAATTCCCCGGAAGATATGGAACAATTAACCGGCGCGATTCAGGAGTTCCTGAATCCGGAAAAATACGGCCGGACTGAGAACCACGCCGACAGGGCATAAAATGCACTACATTATCGACGGATACAATGTCATTCACAGGATCGAAGCGCTTCGGATTCAACTTGTACAGAGCCTTGAAAAAGGACGTACGGCGCTGATCAGCCGTATTTCACCCTTTCAGGCAAGACACCGGCCCGAGATCACTGTGGTTTTCGACGGCGAACAGTCCCCGGGAGCCTCCCGGCACGAGCCAGGACAGATGAAGATCCGGTTTTCAAAAGCCCCGGGGAAAGCCGATGACCTGATCAAGCGCCTGGTCGACGAGTGTCCGAATAAAACCGATCTAACGGTCGTCAGCTCAGATATGGCCGTCCTTCATTACGCAAAGGCGTCCGGCTGCAGGCTGTTGTCATCCGAACAATTCTATCAGCTTCTCTCGGAAAAAAAGGTAACCGATACCGGAGATGATCTGGGCAAAAAAGGCGATCCCCAGCTGAGCCGGTCAGAAATCAGGGACTGGATTGATTTATTCAACAGTCCCGGAAAAGTGGAATCAGACCCGTAACATGACTTCCGGAAAAGACCTATTCATTCCAGGTTATTTTTATTTTCGTAACGGTCAGCCCTTACGGGGCTTTCATTCCGTTGCTATTTGCGTTTTCCCCTTACTGGTGATTTTTTGGAAATGGGGACCTGTCACGGATATTTTTTGGTCGATGTTCCTCTGGCACGCGCTTCTGGTTTCGGACCGTGAAACTGCATTCACCGTATTTCAGTCCGGGCTTGTACTTCACTGGGTTGCCGCGCTCACACTCCTGGGCTGGACGGGCTTGTCGTGGATATTTCTCTTTCGCGCGGCGGCCGGTTCGGAAAATAAGCATTCCCGTACCCATGACATTTTCAGGCGTCTGATGCGGGACCCGGCTCAGAGATGGGCTTTCCGGGGGCTGGCCGGGATGATTCTGGCGATGCTGCTTTGTCCTCTGATCATTCCGGAAGATCCGCTGGCCCAGCATGACCTGACGGTCACGCGCCTCTCACCGCCGTTTCACCCTCTTTTCGTCATTCAGAAAAAGGAGCCTCCGGGACCCGATGACATACACGGGGATACGAGAACCGGATGTTTCCTGCGAATTCAGCGAAAGCTGCTGAATCCAGGACTATACCGGATTTACGCGGACAACGTCATGATCAGGGATGACACCGTACTTTACCGGCAGGGCAACCAGCCGGGGAAAATACATTTCAGCGGACTTCATGGACAGCATCCGGAGTCGTCGGTGCGGATGATCCGTGCATGGATGGGCCGGGATCATTTCGGCCGTGACGTACTGAGCCGCCTGGTTGCTGGCGCACGGATTTCATTTGCAGTCAGTTTATTGTCGGTTATGTTATCGGTACTGATCGGGATTTTCATCGGCGCGGTTGCGGGATACTCCGGCAGAAAGACCGACGCCCTGCTGATGCGTTTTGTGGACATGATGCTCGCTTTTCCTGTGATTTTCCTGATCCTCCTGATTATGGGATTATGGGGGCCGTCGCCGGGAATACTGATCGCGGTTATCGGGCTGAGCGGCTGGATGGGCATCGCGAGGCTGGTCCGCGGGGAGACGCTTTCCGTCCGGGAAAAAGAATACATCCTCGCTGCGAGAGCGCTTGGATTTGGACGGATGCGGATCCTTTTCCGGCATATCCTTCCGAACGCAATGACGCCGGTCATGGTGGCGGTTCCCCTGCGCATCGGGACCGTCATCATCATCGAAGCGGGTCTGAGTTTCCTGGGCCTGGGGATACAGCCGCCCGTGCCGAGCTGGGGCAATATGATCCAGGACGGACGCGCCTATCTCACCGATGCCTGGTGGATTTCCTCGTTTCCCGGCCTGGCGCTGGTTATCACGGTCATCCTGGTCAATCTTCTCGGGGACGGACTGAGAGACGCCCGGGACCCCCGCATTTCATAAGCCTTATTTCGCCGGATTCAAACACTCTCATACCGCCCTGAATGATGTTTATCTTTGCATTTATAATTATTTTTTTTTAACTTTTTACTTAAAGAATATTCATTTCATAAAACGGTTCATTCCGCCATGATAGAAACAAGACAAATCCTTACGGCCGGCGTTCAGCCGGAAGTGAAAACTATTTATGATGAGTACATCAGTCACCTGGAAGATGTCCTCAACCGGACCGGACAGCCTTCCAAAAAGGCCCTGCGCTCCATGATGAACATACTCCTCAGCCTGGAAGAAACACCGCAACACAGAGAGACAAAACCGGACGCGCTCTCTTTCGGCATCACCCTGCGGCTGATGTATATGCGGATTTATGATTTTTTATCGGCGGAAAACCACAGCGGAAGCGACATCGATGATTTCATCTTCAGCCTCAAGCCGCTGAATGTTCAGTCCCCGGAACAATTTATCGAGCATTTCCGCCTCCAGGCCGATGCCGTGTTCGGAATATTCAAGCCGTTCCTGGACGCCGACGACGACGTCGACCGGTTCTCAAAAGTCGTGGACCAATACGCCGCCTTTTTGAAAGGCAAAAAGGATATTCTCGCATGGATCCAGTTTATCCGCATGTTCGCGGATTTCTGCGACGAACTGTATCCCTCCGGATACAGGAAACTTAACGACGGATGGGGAGGGAAGCTTGATCTCGATAACGACGTCTATCCCATGTTTTTCAGGCGGATACTGCTCAGGGAAACCGGGGTGTTCGAACTGTCACCCACCGTCACCGATATTCTGTATGACCGCCTTAAGGAAGTGGGTGAATCCGAAACGGTACTTCCGGAGTTTTATGAATGGACCGACAGTATGCGCCAGGATACAGGCCTAAGGGATACCATTATCGGACTGGACCGGCGTCTGATCAAAGCTTATGAGGAATCCCTCCGGGAAGTGCCTGTGAAGGAAGACGGAAAGCCCGACATCCCGAAATCCATGATCCTGAAAAGCCAGCCGGCTTTTGAAATGCTGGAGGGCGCTCTGTATTTCTATTTTGACGACAAGAAACTGGTCCGGATCATGGAAAAGACGAAAACGCTTTCGTTCCGGGCGAAGTTTCTCAACACGATCCGGACGTATCCGCCAAAAACCATCCATTTCACACTGTACGCATTCGGCAAACTCCTGCAGGCCCCGGAAACCACCGTAAAACTTTCCGATTCGCTGATCGAGATGTTTTGCGGGGAACTGAAAAAAAACATCGACACCATATACAGCCAGGAGGTTCTGGATAACCTGCCGGCCATGTACCGGCATAAAATTCCCGATCTTGAAATCCGGTTTTTCCTGAACCGCATCATGACCAATACGACCACACTGGATGGTTTCGAGTCTGTGCAGAGCCGGTTCCGGGAATATATGGTCGAACAAAGCCAGCTTCCGCTGATCCATGAGATTTTCATCGAGCGCGCCGCAGAAAAGCGGCACGCTTCGGCGCTGATGTCCTTTTATATCGCCGCTCTTCTCAAGGAGGAACTGGGCGACATCGTACCCGACCAGATCCTGAAGATCCTTGCCGGCCGGCTGTCGCTGACGTACAGCTTTACCCGCAGGTTCAGCCTGTTCAAGGAACTGAAAAAGCTCCGGTATGAGTACGACGGAACGCATGAAGGACGGGAAACCGTCTACTACAACGGATTCGACCGGCAGGAGAAAAAACCCTCCGACCGGGAACTTCATACGCCCCTGAAAGACCGCAGCATCGACGAACAATGGATCATTCTCTATCATATCATCAACAACCGCGAACTGCAGTGGGCCTTGCGCCTCATTGACGAAGAAGTCCTGTTCGACTATATCCTTTCCCGGAAGGACCATGAACAGGACCTCCTGACCGCCCGGATGGAACTCCGCGGAAAAGTCTATAATATCATCGACGACAAATTTCTGGATCTGTTCACCGATCAGGAGGAAAGCGAAAAACGGGCGCTGGAAAACCAGGGCGTATTTCCCGCGGCCTATTACGGTAAATACGAGAAGATCCGCAGCATCATGATCGCCCAGTTCATGGCGTCAGGCTGGGACATGGAAGTGTATGAACTCAAGCGGAAAGGCAAGCGCCCGATGATCCGCATGACGCAGAACGAACTGCTCCGGAGCATCAAGAATATTGAGCGCAACATGATCATGGAACAGTACGAATACAAGGAAGCCCGGGAAAATATCGACGTATCATCCCTTAGAAAACAAACCGAAGCGCGCGAGGAACTTCTCGGATTTGTGAATCAGGCAAGCAAGACGGAAGTCTATACGATCAAGGCTGTCCATCACCTCTCGGATGACGCCGTCGCACTGCTCAGCTATATATCCACCAAGCTCCGGAATCAGGAACTGAAAGTGGAACTGGGCATACGGCAGCTCGTCGAAAGGCTGAAATCGGATCTGGGGCACACCGTCGGCCGCGCGCCGCTTCCCCTGGATTCCATCTGCACCGATTGCTTTGAGGGAAAATACGGCAAAATTGACGTCAAGGTCATTAAGAAAGCAAAGGACGGCAAGCCGCTGATCGATCCGGAAACCGGGGAGGAAGCTGAAAAAACCTATACGATCGTTCCGGGCAAATTCCCGGAATACCTGATCCCCGCCCGGGAGGAAATCATGAACCTGGACAAAAAAGCCCTGTACCGGATCTTTTATCTGATCACTCTGAACAGCATCATCGCCGAGACATTCACGTCGCTGACGTTCATTAAAGAGGCTCTGGACACCAATAAATACGTCATCGCAGCCGATGGCCTCAAGGAACAGGCGATTGAGAATGCCGAACTGCTGGATTACGCGAGGATCAAATTCGATATGTCCAAACAACTGGAACCTTATGAAATCAGGCACTAAACTGACCGGTAAAGGATTCCGTCTTTAGAACGCAGGAGGGTTATTCAATGACATACAGGTGGTTGTACGAATGCATGATTGCGGCTTTCTGGGGTTGTGTTTTCCTGTCCTGCGGACCTTCAAAAAACAATCAGGATTCCACCACCGCCCTTCAGCCAAAGTTCGGGGGCACGCTGATTTACGTCAAGAACAATCCGCCCGTAACGCTGGATCCGGCAAAAACCACGGAAACGGAATCCACCATCCCCTGCGACAATATCTATGACGGGCTGGTACAGCTGAAAATCGGCACAACCGGAACAGCGCCGGGGCTGGCCCATTCATGGGACATTTCCGGAGACGGACTGGTTTACACTTTTTATCTCCGTCCGGGCGTTCGATTTCATGACGGGACTCCGTTCAACGCCGAAGCGGTTTTGTTCAGTTTCGACCGCCAGCGCTATCCCCAGCATCCGTACCACGGAACCGGCGATGAATTTGAATACTGGAAATCCCTTTCCATGGATAAAATCATTAAGGAAATCCAGGCTCTCAATGATTCTACGGTTGTATTCCGTTTGTACGAACCCAACGCCACTTTCTTATATATCCTGAGTATGCAATTTCTCAATATCATCAGTCCGGCCTCCATGAAAAAATACGAAAATGATTTCTGGAAGAACCCGGCCGGAACAGGCCCTTTCATGATGTCCTCCTGGTCCTCAGACGGTACGCTGACTTTAACGTCGAACGATCACTACTGGGACGGACGGCCTTACATCGACAAACTGATTTTTAAAACCGGTAAAAAAGAGGAGGAAAGGGTGTCCCAGCTTATCCAGGGCCAGATCGACATGATCGAATGCGGCAATCCCGATCATATAAAGACCCTGGCGAAAGATCCCTCCGTTCACTTTTTCCGCCAGCCCGGAGTGAATGTCGGTTACCTCGCCATGAATATGAACAAAAAGTATTTTAAGGATCTGAAAGTGCGGCAAGCCGTGGTATACGGTATTGACCGTGAAAAACTGGTGAAAGAAGTTTTCGGTGATTTCGGGCGGCCCGCGAAGAATCCCATTCCCCCCATGCTGCTCGGATACAACGATGAAATCAGGCCCACCGCCTATGATCCGGCCGCCTCAAAAAGGCTTCTGGCCGAAGCGGGCTATCCGGACGGTTTCCGGTGCACGCTCTGGGCTTTGCCGATCATACGTGAATATATGCCGGACGGCATGAAAGCGGCGCAGATCATACAGAACGATCTGAAGAAAATCGGCATTGTAACCGATATCGTGAGTTACGAATGGAATGAGTATCTCGACCGGCTTTACGCGGGCGAACACGACCTTGCGCTGATGGGATGGATCGCCGATATCCCTGATCCCGACAATTTCTTTTTCATGCTCGATAAAACCGTCGCCGATCAGAAGCAATCCAACAACATCGCTTTCTACAGAAGCGATGAAATGTATAAACTGATTCGAACAGGAAAAACCACGACCAACCAGATGGAACGCAGCCGGATTTATAAAGAAGCCTGCTCGCTGTTTAATCAGGATCTTCCATGGTTTGTCATCGCGCATTCCGTGGTGACCGTGCCCATGCACAAGCGCGTCCAGAATTTTCAGCCTTACGCAAGTTATGCCCGCCGGTTCAACAGGGTCTGGATCGATCCCGCAGTCAAGTGAGTATTTTTTTATTTCGCAAAGGATTCCACAATGAAACTCCGAACGTATGCAACTGCATTTTTGTTGTGCCTGGTGTTCTTCGGCTGCGGCCGCTCAAAGAAAACTGAAACCGTCAAGGCAGACGAATCCAAACCCAAATACGGCGGAACCCTGATCTACGGGAAAAACGGCCCGCCGATCACGCTGGATCCCGCTTTTACGCGTGAAACGGAATCGTCCCTGATTACGGGTAATATTTTTGACGGGCTCGTGGAACAGCGCGCGGGAAGAGTCTCCTTTGACCCGGGCCTTGCGAAATCTTGGAACATCTCCGCGGACGGAAAAATCTATACTTTTCATCTCAGGACCAGCGTTACCTTCCATGACGGAACGCCGTTTAATGCCGAATCGGTTCTCTTCAATTTTGAGAGGCAATGGAATCCGAAACATCCCTATCATGATAAAGAACGATCCTATGAGTACTGGAAGAATTTCAACCTGAATGATGTCATCAGGACCATGCGGGCCGTGGATGATTCCACTTTTGAGGTCACCCTGATCAATCCGGACGCAACTTTCATTAACATATTATCGCTTGCGTTCATGGACATTATCAGCCCGGCTGCCAAGAAAAAATTTGGAAAGGATTTTGAGAGGAATCCCGTCGGTACAGGGCCGTTCAAGTTCATCCGGTGGGAAGAGGACGGAACCGTTATCTGCGAGGCGAACGAAAATTACTGGAACGGACGGCCCTTTATTGATACGCTTGTGCTGAAACCCGTTCCGGACGCGCGTACACGCTGGGAAATGCTGCGTGACGGACAGATCGACATGATGGGCTCTCCCAATCAGTCGGACATCGCTGAAATGGACACCACCAAAGGCGTGGTACTGGCCCGTCAGCCGGGCGTCAACGTGGGCTATCTTGCGATGAATACCCTCAAAAAACCCTTCGATAATCTGAAAGTCCGGCAGGCGGTCGTTTATGCGATCAACCGCGAAAAGCTCGTGAAGGAAGTGTACGGCGATATGGGACGACCCGCTAAGAACCCCATCCCGCCGCTTCTTCTGGGTTATAATGATGAAATCCGTTTCACTCCCTATGATCCCGACCGATCAAAACAACTGCTCGCGGAAGCCGGGCTGCCCAATGGTTTCAAAACCTCGCTTTGGACCATGACTATCGTCCGCGATTACATGCCCGACGGAATGAAAGCCGCCCGGATGATCCAGAACGACCTGAAAGTGATCGGAGTTGAAACGGAAATTGTCGCGCCAACCTGGTCGGATTTCCTGAAACGGCGCGGCATGGGCGAACACGACCTGAGCATCTCCGGCTGGGTCGGGGACGCGCCCGATCCGCATTTCTTTTTCAATCCTCTTCTCGACAAGCTCATCGCGGAGAAAAAGCCTTCCACGAATGCAGCGTTCTACCGAAGCCAGGAAATGCATGACCTGATCACCAAAGGAAAAGAAACCTTTGATCCCTTGGAACGGAGCCACGTTTACAAGAAAGCCTGCGAGGTATTCAACCAGGACTTGCCCTGGTTTGTTATCGCTCACGCCATGAGCGTTGTTCCAATGCGCGACTATGTGCGCGGTTTCCAGCTTCATTCCAGTTCCATACGAAAATTCAACCGGCTCTGGCTGGCAAAATAAAAGAAACTCTCCCTGATATGCCGGTTCGTGATTCACGGACCGGCTTTTTTATAACACGGCTCGACGGGTACTGTTCCGAAATCAACTCATATGGTTTCGTGACCTGCGGAAAACAGAATCCGATTGACAAACGGGCATACCGGTAATCAACCCGGAAAAAAAAGGCCGGCCTGTTCATCACAGACCGGCGCTTTCATTCTGATTCGAAGTAAATTGCAGTTAACTGCCCTTCGCGTCCATTCGCTTTATTCGCGGTTAATCACCCTTCACGTCCATTCGCTTCATTCGTGGTTAACTTCCTTTAGCGCTTATTCGCTTTATTTGCGGTTAACCGTCTTCGCGGATTACTTCAGGAACATCATCTTGTGGCTCTTCACGAACTTGCCCGCCTCGATGCGGTAAATGTAAAGTCCGCTGGAAACCATGCGTCCCGCGTTATCCTTGCCGTCCCACACCACCGACTTGAAGCCCGCCGTCTCGTTCTTGTTCACGAGTGTCCGGACTTCCTGTCCCAGAATATTATAAACCTTCAAAGTCACCTTGCCGGCGTCTTTTAGATCGTACTTGATGGTGGTGGTCGGGTTGAACGGGTTGGGATAGTTCTGGTGCAGCGCGTAGGATTTCGGCCCGGCGACCGCGTCCGGATCAACGTCAATGGATCCTACATTCAGCGTTACTTTTGCGAAATGAGTCGGAGTCACCGGATCATTGCTGATTATCGTGAGACGCGCCAGGTATGTCCCGCCGGATAATCCGGTGGAATTGACAACCGCTTTGACCATCATGGAATCACCGGGAACAACCGTGCCGGTTAACGGACTGACTGTCAGCCAGTCCACGCCTTTGCTGAACACAATGGCCAGGTTACCGTGCACATACGCTGCGTTGTACACGCACTGCAGGCCCATGGTCCCGCCCGCGTTCTCAATACCGATTGTGTGGCTGCTGGTCGTCCCTGTACCCTGCGTCATCGTGGCATACTGCAGTTCCACCTTATCTGAATTCTGCGTCAAGATTACCTGGAAGTTAAGGTCACCTCCAGTATTTCCGTAACGGTTCCAGTTCACCCACTGAACGATGAACTTATTGCCAACGGCCTGGTACACCACTTTACTGCCGCCATTGTTGCCGTTCAGGTCATCCCAGAAAAGAGCAATGATATTGTTCGGTACCACCGTTGCGGGAATCGCCGCATTCGTTAAATAGCTGGATGTATAGGAATCAAATCCTACCCAGCCGTTCGTGCTGACCGTCAGGTTACCGCTATAAGTGTTCCCGTAGAACTTCACCGGGAAAGGAAGCGGAATCGTCGCATACGCGTCATCGTTGCTGCTGAAGGTAATTTGCGTGCCCGTGCCTGAAATGTCAATGAAATTCAAACCCGGACCGCCAGGAGCGTCTGAGTCCTTCCATTTGTATCCGTACGGATCCGGTCCTCCGGAACCTTCAGTCTGAGCGCCAAAAGTGGGCTCTTCGGCACCCTTCGGATAATCCGGCGTGTACTTTTGCTCCTGAACAAACGAGGATAAACCTTCCGTGGTGATTTCCTCAATTTCTATTCCCGTAACTTCCATGGTGCCCAGTCCGGTGTTGAATAAGCCCAGATAAGCGCTGTCGGTCATCGCGGGATCAACAATAAAATAAAGTGAATCCGGAATCAGTGTCAGTTCCGGCATTTCCACGGCTTCCCCGAACAGATGAACATATTTGGTTCCGCTTGTGCCGTCACTGGTAATGACGACGATATCTTCATACATACCCGCAACTGCGGACATGAAAACCACTTTCACGTTTATCGATTCGCCGACCGGAACATCAAACGCGTTATTGCCGGCGATCGTGAACTGGCTGCTGTCGTTTGTCATTCCGCTTACATGCAGGGTATCGGTGCCGGTATTCAGCACTGTAAACTCCAGGGTATCCGGTATGGTAACATAATTCGTTCCGAAGTCCAGCGTATCGGGAGTAACGCCGATATCTGTCGCCCCGGTTACCAGCATGGAAACCAACGGATGCTCATATGGAGGCTGGAGCGGTATGTTGTGATCAATATAAACCTGGGCGTTATAAGTAGCGCCGACTAATCCCGTCGCGTTGACAATCGCCGTCACTTCCATGGAATCACCCGGAGCGACATCGCCTGACATCGGAGTCTGGACCAGCCATTCCACGCCTTTCTGGAATACAATCGCCATGTTGTCATGAACATAATCAGCGTTGTACACGCACTGGAGACCCATAGTTCCGTCTGAATTTTCCATGCCGATGGTTGCGGAGTTTAATGTGCCGGTCATGGTCAGGTACTGAAAAACGATCCTTCCGGACGGATACAGCAGCACCTGGTAGGTGTAGGTTCCGCCGCCGCCATAGTGGGACACTCCGTGAAACTGGATTATGAAGCGACCGTTGCCGCTGTCATGATAATAATAAACCGTACCGCCGTCATCCAGGTCCATATCATCCCAGAACGGATAAAGCGCCAGATTCGGATCTGCAACTGCGGGTATGGCTGCATTGCTGTACGCCGTCGAAGTGGAACTCATGTTAAATCCGAGCCATCCGTTCGTCCGTACACGCGCCTGGGTATAGGTAGCGCCGTAATACTTGAAGTTGAACGGAATCGTGAGATCGGCATAACCGTCATCCGCACTGGAGAAGGTCAGTGCCGTCCCCAGACCGCTGATATCAAACCAGTCGAACGAAGGCCCGCCCGGAGCGTCGGAATCTTTCCATTTGTATCCGAAAGGATCGGGACCGCCGGAACCCTCTGTCACTCGTCCGAACGTCGGTTCTTTCGAGCCTTTAGGATACTCAGAGGTGTATTTCTGTTCCTGAGTCCATTTCGGCACAAACGTTTCCGTCGTCAGTTCTTCCGCCCGGATTCCGCTTATTTTCAGCGTATCGGCGCCCGTGTTGTAAATCCAGTAGGAATTGGTGTCGATTTCACCGGTTACCACGCTGAAAGAAACCGTTTCGGGGTGAACCGCGATTGCCGGTACCGGCCCTACATACACCTGCGCTTCATTGCTGAATGCGCCGGCATTGACGGGCGTTTCATTATCTATGACCTGGACTTTATACGTATAATAGGCTCCGTCCAGCGTGTAAATCACATCCGTGTACGTGGAATCCGCAACATCGGTATATTCGACATTTGCGATATGAACGCCGTTCCTGAAAATGCGGATGGAATCCAGATCGTCGATCGGCGTACCATCCAGGTTCGTGGTCGGATTGTGCCATTTCAGGTAAGCGGATGAAACATCGCTCGTGACCTGAAGGTTTGTCGCTCCGTTGGGGACCGGATGCCCGCCCACGTACCATGGCGCGGTTTCGGTCGTGATACTGAGGCTGTCCGTCGGATAGTGCCGGACTTTCAGTTTGTAAGTCCATTGCGTTCCGTCAATCAAACCGTTTTCAGTAAAGAATTCTGTCCCTTTTGGAACGGTTCCGCGAAGCGTATCGGCACGGTAAATATCGACGACAAACGTATCGATCGGATCTCCGTTGGAAAATTCGGTGGGGTCCGTCCAGACGATGTCCATGGAGGACGGCGAAGTATAGTCGCTGTAGGCCGATGCGGCGGTAACCGGTTTGGGATCACTGGGATCGGAAAGAGTAAACGGTGATACATATGTTAAATGATTTCCGCCGCGGTTGTCCGTCCACACCGGAACCACTTTTCCGTTCAGCATCGAAATTCCTATATAATCGCCGGCATAACCTCCGGCCAGTCCCGGGATAGCAGTACAATCCCAACCGACATCGCTCACTCTGAAATCTTCCCATGTCGTACCGCCGTCGTTGGAAACAGCGACATAGGTGTTCGCGCCGTCGTTAGCAGTGAAATCCCTGGAATCATAAAACACGCAGGCCAGGGTACCGGTTGAAGGATCGCAGGCAATCCACGGAAACCACTGATCTTTGCCGTTGTTGGGTGTATCCTGGTTTACGCGTACCGGCGTCAGCCATGTATTTCCGCCGTCCGTGGATTTCATCATGTAGATATCGCGTTCTGTGCCTGTATTTACACCGGGAACGCCGATATTAACCCATGTGACATAAAGATGTCCGTTCTGCTGATTGACGGTCATGGAGGGGAAACTGGCGTTCCGCATTTCTTTTCCGCCCAAAAGTCCTGAATTCCGGATGCCTTTGATCGTCGGCCCGATTCGCTGAGCTGTTAACCAGGAGGCTCCGCCGTTCGTGGATTTGGCAAAACCCATACGGGGCTCATCCTGCGGCCATCCGTCATAAATGGCCCAGACCGCATACACTTCGCCGTTTGGACCGGTTTGTATATTTACGCCCTGATTGTGACTTCCCGCTGAAACCGCGCTGCTGATATTCAGCGCCGAAGACCAGTTCAATCCGCCGTTCGTTGAACGGACAACTTCAATCTGGTTATCATTGGTCCCGCCGAAATTAGTCCAGATGCTGTATACGTTGTTTACATACGGGCTGGCAGGATTCATATCAACCCATAAATGATTTTTATCGAGCAATCCTCCGCTTCCCGGAAAAACACCAACCTGAACGTGAGTCCAGTTCGTACCCTGATTCGTGGACCAGGCTACGCCCTGACCGCCGTCGGCGGCGATGTAGCCTACGTAATACCGGCCGTTCCGGGCAATACCCACGGCCGGATCGCCGCTATTATCACCGCCCGTACCGTTCACGCTGCCGAACCACGTCAATCCGCCGTTTGTCGACATAAATCCGCTGGTGCCATACAGCGTCCCGACAGAGCTGCCGTTCCAGCTGGTTGAGTTATTCGAATTCAGCAGGACATTCGGGTTATTCGGATCCATGATGATCGAATTTTCCGATTGCGTGGTATTGGTCGCATTGATGATGGCTATATCCGGTGCGTTGATCGGCGCGGCGTTCTTGCGGTAAATCATGCTGCCGTAATGCACCGTTTTCACGGTTCCGGAAGCCGCTTTCGCGTTCGGATCCGTTTTTACCTTACTGAACTTTTTACTCCAAATTTTATCCGTCTGAGCATGGGTATCCGTCACCGTCCAGAGCAGACAGAAAAGCGTAATAAACCATATGAATCGCGAAATCATGCATTCTCCTTGATTGTAAGGTTTGAGAATTTCCATTATCTGTATCAGACTGAATTATTTGACCAACAGCATTTTCTTCACGCTGACTGCGTCGCCGGCCTGCAGGCGGTAAAAGTATATTCCGCTCGCGAGATCCGACGCGTTGAAGTTCAGGGTATGCACGCCTTCGCTCTTGCGTTCGTTCACAAGTGTCCTGACCCACTGGCCCAGTGAATTATAGACGGCCAGAGTCACATGCGTTTCACTGTTCAGTTCATAGGTGATTTCCGTGACCGGATTGAACGGATTCGGATAATTCTGGTTCAGCACAAATTCCTTGGCCGTGTTGTCCGTTCCGGATTTTCGGTATTGAGTGAAATAAATATCCTGATCGTCGCCCTTGCGGGTATCGGCCCACGCCGTGAATACGGCATTGTTGACGGAAGCGACGGCAATGTAATCGCCGATGACTTTTCCGGCGAACGGTCCCGCGGCAGGATCAAAAGAAGCGTTTGATAAGCGGACATCGACGAATGAACGGCCTCCGTCGACCGACTGGGAAAGATAAGCGTCGATCAGCTGGTTGCCGGCGTCGTTCCGGCTGTCATAGTACAGCACATTGACCGTTCCGGTTTTTGAGTCCACGCTGAGGGAAGGGAAGAACTGGTCGTTGCCTGTGTTCTGGCTGATGGCCGACACGGCTGACCAGGTCGCGCCGTTGTTTTTCGAAGAAGCCATCACGATGTCCGGTGATCCTGATGCCTGGTCCGCCCATACGACATAAATCGTTCCCGATGTTTTCGCTGAGCTTTGGTCCACGGCAAGAACCGGATAGCTGTTGACTTTTAACGTGTTTTTGATGATACGGCTGGTTCCGTCCGCGGATCCGATCGGGTTCACGGCAAATTGCGCCAGTTCCTGCACGGATGTCCCCGTGATTTTGCTGATCCGGGCCGTAGCGGACGTGAAATCGTACCATGCGGCGAATAAATCACCGCGGAGATTGTAAGTGACCGAAATGTTACGCGCGCGCGCGGGAGAGTCATTGACCGCAATCGCTTCGCTGAATGAGGTTCCGCCGGACGAGCGTACGGTAAAAGCAGTAGCGCGGTTCTGCGCCCCTTCGTTCTTCACCCAGCCGATAGCCAGTTCGTTCGTCAGCGGATTGATCGCCAAGTAAGGACGGGTGTGAACCGCGAGGGCATTATTCAGCCCGTCCACGACGGCCACCGGAGCCGACCACGCCGAGCCCCCGTTTTCGGAAGTCACCAGGAAAATGGCGGATCCGACGGTGAATTTGTTCACCATGCGGACCGCGGAATAACTCATGTACAGCTTCCCGTTCATGTCGAACACGACGGAAGGATCAATCGCGTGCAAGTCTCCGGATACGACCGGGATGGTTCTCATCGTCCAGGTGGCGCCTCCGTCCATCGTAAAAGCAACGGATTGTCCCGACAGACCGTTGTTGCCTGCGCCGTAATCGTTCATCGCGATCACGATATTGTTCCCGTTAACGGGATTCACCGCGATGGCCGCCTCGTTCTGAGCCGTTGCGTTATCGGTAACATTTTTGTTGATGATCCCGGACCGGATCTCAATGTTCATTTTCAGCGCCACGGATGATATCACGGACTGGGAAACCTGGTTGTCCAGATCGTCCACGTCAAACTGCACCCTGACGGCCGTTTCCTGCGCGGTTACGCTATAACTCAACGCGGAAAACAGCATGACAAGAAAAACACACTTCTTGGCTGTCATACGCACTCCTTTGGGGGGGTTAATGAAAAAATATGGTAAATGGAATTGCCTTTGTGCAAGAATAATCGTAATAATGGCAGGACATTCATCAAAACGAATAGTAATTATAATTTTATGTAAGGTCAACCTTTTTTTTCTATGCTGATGATACCATTCAAACGTACAGTCGTCATATTCAGCTTATTCACGCTGTTTCCGGTAAATGAATCCCTGCGCGCGAACCAATGGACCCTGCAGAACAGCGGCGTCACTAGTCATCTTTTTACCGTTGATTTTGTCGACGACACAACCGGTTACTCCGCGGGAGATTCGGGCGTAATAATCAAGACAACCGACGGGGGAATGAACTGGACCCGGCTTAACTCCCCTACGCTTCAGCCCGTTAGTTCACTGTGCTTTCTTAACAGGGATACAGGCTGGATCGGCGGTAATCAGGGAATCATTTATATAACAACCGACGGAGGAATGAGCTGGTCGTATCAGAATTCAAAAACAACCCTGGACATCAGCTCTTTGTTTTTTCTGAACGAGCGGCGCGGGTGGGGTGTAACGCTCACCGGAAACCCTGTATACCTGTATACTACGAACGGAGGGGCAGTTTGGGACACGGTCAAGCGGGTGGGTTTTCCGATCAATTCCGTCATGTTCATCGATTCACTGACCGGTTATTCAAGCGGAGGCCGTTTTGACTGGTTAGGATTCGTGAATTACTCAGAGGACGGAGGCCGGAACTGGTCGAGCCCGCAGTCCGTGGATCTGGAAATCATGTTCGATGTCGTTTTCCTGAATAAATATTTCGGGATTACTGTCGGCGGAGACCATGACTTTTTCGGATCCCTTGCATATCAGACTTTTGACGGAGGTAAAACCTGGCTGAGACAATCCGTTACGGATTCGGTACCGTCGCCACTGACGGCCATATCGTTCATGGACGCCGATCATGCCTGGGTCTGCGGTTACGGAAAAATATACAAAGTCAGCCCTGCCGTTCAGCTGTGGGAACTGCAGACCGATACGCTTACGCGGTGGACATGGTATGACAACTCGTTCGTCAGTCCGGACCGGGGCTGGTTTTCGGGCGCGAACGGGCGGATACTGCATTACGACAAGCATTCGGTTTCCGTAGAAGACCGCAAGGAAGAGAAAAAACGGTTTATCCTCCATTCCAACTATCCGAATCCTTTCAACCCGGGTACAACAATTCGTTTTTCTTTACAGGAAAAAGCGCACGCCCGGCTGGTGATTTTCAACGCGCTGGGACAAAGGGTAAGAACTCTGTACTCCGGAACGCTTCTGCCGGGAGAACACCGGCTGTACTGGAATGGCGACGACGACCGGATGCATAACACCGCGAGCGGAATATACATTTATCAGCTCCGCATAAACCATAGCGAATCGTTGAGCCGGAAAATGATCCTGATCCGGTAAAGCGGACGAATCCCTTTAGGCCAGATTACGCTGAAAAACATTCCATTTAGTTTTTATAAAGCATCTGCTGCATAGATGAGCGGGCTGTTCATTTTGAAGCAATCAGGTATTGTTTCCCGATTTTTTCATGACTTCAGTTTTTCTAAAAACAAACGCCGGCCTGTTCATCACAGACCGGCGTTTTCATACTGATTCGAAGTATCTCGCGGTTAACCGTCTTCGCGTCCATTCGCTTCATTCGTGGTTAACTTCCTTTAGCGAAAATTCGCTTTATTCGCGGTCAACTTCCTTTCGCGGATTACTTCAGGAACATCATCTTGTGGCTCTTCACGAACCTGCCCGCCTCAATGCGGTAAATGTAAAGTCCGCTGGAAACCATCCGTCCCGCGTTATCCTTGCCGTCCCATACAACCGACTTGAAGCCCGCCGTCTCGTTCTTGTTCACGAGTGAGCGCACTTCCTGTCCCAGGATGTTGTAGATCTTTAAGGTCACCTTGCCGGCGTCTTTTAGATCGTACTTGATGGTGGTGGTCGGGTTGAACGGGTTGGGATAGTTCTGGTGCAGAGCATAAGTCTTCGGAACCGCTGTGACATCAGGCACATCGATGCCGTCCTCAATGTCCACATATACCCGGATATTGCTCATCGGATTCACAGGATCGTTCGATTCGATTCCTAAATACCCGTTCATACGGTGAATGTTTTCCTGCGGTTCCGTTCCGTGCCAGTAAACCATGATTTGAGCCGAATCTCCGGGCACAATCACGCCGGAAATCGGATTGACATCAACCCACGGTAATCCGGTCGCAACGTCAGCATCATAGACATAAATAACGTCCGGGGAAGCCTGGTGCATACCGGCTAAACCGGCTTTACCGGCTACAAAGTCAGGTATAAATTCGCAACCACCCGCAATACCCTCAGATCCAGCTGGTCCGCCTGTTCCGGTAAATCCGACCGCTGTTCTGGTTCCGGTTGCGGGATTGATCTGTAAGAATTCAAGTGTATCCGTTCCGCTCTGGCTGAATGCCCACAGAAATGGACCTTCTGCACTCCACATATCCCAAGCCATTCCGTATACACCCGACGCGGAGGGATTACTATAACTATGAATTACATTTCCGCTTCTGTCGAATTCACAAATGCCGTTTCCGAAATTTCCAGTCCAGAAATGATCGGTCGCGGGATCATACGCTAACGCGCGGATTACACCGCCTACTGCAGTACGAACAGAGGCAAAAGCGCCTAAATTCGTGATCGCACCCGTAGCCGGATTGATCTGGTAGAATCCATTATCATCACCGGCATACAGAAATGCGCCATCGGAGGCCATATCCCGCAATCCCCAGGCACTTGTAATACCTGTCTGAGAATAGGTGTTCAGCAATGTCCCCGCCATATCGAGCTCATACAACATCTTGGTCGTGCCATCGGCTAATCGTCCGGTTACCCAAACATGCCCTCCGTGATAGCCGACACCGAGACATCCGACCGCTCCGGTTGAAATTTCAGCCGGAATGGAACCTAAGATGTCGCCCATAGCTTCAGATGTTTTGATTGAATTCGAAATATCAGAGATGAGGATATTGGAACTGATGTCGCTTTGTGAAGTTCCAGCCGTTTGAGTATAAACTTTATTATTGTTTATACGGACAGATGAGCCATTGACTTTAGTCAGATACGTAAATACATCCTGACCTTCCATAATATCAAATGTCAGATTGCTGTATCCGTCATTATAAATCCAGTATGAAGAACTGTCTTCCCCGCCGATATTCAGTATGCCTCCATACATGACTGTATCCGACAGCGCAATGATCGGAGGATTAATTGTCGTGCCCGTCAGCGCCACTTCCACAACCGGTTCGTCTGCGTCGTTGCTGGCGATCTCAACCGTATCAGCGAAAGTTGCCGCGGTCGCAGCTTCAAAAACCACACGAACCACCGCATCTCCGTCAATCGGTATATCAAAAGGAACCGCCGTCACGATGCTGTATTCGGCCATAGCGTGTTTCAGGGCCAGTCCGTTGACCGTCAGAACATCCGTTCCCTCGTTGGAAACCGTGATGTCCATCGTATCGGAAACCCCTGTAAAGATCGTACCGAAATCAAGAAGAGCCGGGGAAACAGCGATATCCGGAATACCGGTCACGTGCACAGTAACAGGCACATCAAGAACGGGATTTTCCGCGTCATTGCTGTTAATCCTCACTTTATTGAAATAATCCCCGCCGAGCAATCCGGTGGAATTACCCTGGAATTTCACGTAGGTGTTTTCGCCAGTCAACAAAGTATCCGATTCACCTGCGATGATCTGGAAATCAAACGGGTTCCCGACCGAAAGACCCATATAATAACCCGCGCTGGAAGAAGGAGTAAAGGTATAGGTCGTTGCGGAAGGATAAGCGCTTGCCGAATGATAACCGACATAGGATCCCCAGCTCATTGTGGGAGCCGGAGTGGTGCCTAATCCGCGGTATCCGGCCGATATATCCCAACATGCGCCGATATCATAATATTTACCCGCTATCATTGGAACACTGATGGAACCGGAAGAAAGAAGGGTAAATCCTCCGGTAACGCCGAACTGCTTCACAACCGAGAAAACCTTATTGTAAGGTCCGCCCGAGGTGTTGCTTTCAAACACATAGAATTCAACATTGGTGTTCGCAGTAGTGATGTTCAGGCCAATCTTGATTTCCGTTACCGACTTGTTGCTTGCGGCAAGGAATACGGAACTGCGCAGGCGCGGTCCGCCGGTATAATTTGAACCGTCCGAGAACATCTCGTACGATTCCGATCCGGCCAGATCCGGCATCGCAACCGCATCATACATTAGGACGCCTGTTCCCGTATTCGAAACCAGGAACGAATCGACAAAGGATTCACCTTCAAGAATACTGACATAAAATGAATCCGGATTTACGCCCATCTGCGGGAAGTTGATGCCTTCGCCGGTCAGATAGACATACATGTCATCGTCATCACTTACGATCAGCAATGAATCCAGGTACGGGACCAGAGCGGTCGGGGTAAATATAACCTCCACCGCATGTGTTCCGTTCACGGGAACATCAAAACTGGTCGGGCTCACAACCGTAAATTCAGAGAGGGTAGTGGTCATGTCAGTGACATGCAGGACATCCGTTCCGTTATTACCGACATTCACCGTCAGCGTTTCCGGATAGGTTATGTACTGCTGCCCGTAATTCAACGTACCCGGAGTGACCGTAATATTGGGAACGCCCGTTACGGTCAGACTGAACAAAGGTTTCTGATGGATCGGTTCCAGCGGAATGTTATGGTCAGTCAGGGCTTTGCCGTAATAATTGCCGCCGATCATTCCTGCGGAATTGACAATCGTCATGATGGCAAGCGAATCGCCGGGCGCGACAACGCCGGCCGTCGGGGATAGCGTCAGCCAGTTCACGCCCTTGCTGAAAACGATCGCCATATTATTATGAATATAGGCCGCATTGTAAACACATTGCAGACCCATGGTGCCCCCGGCATTCTCAATACCAATCGTGTAGTTGTTGAGCGTACCGGTACCAAAATTCATTGTTCCGTACTGCAGTTCGACCTTGTCCGAATTCTGAGTGAAAATCACCTCAAAATTCAAATCGCCGCCTGACGTAGAGGGATACCGCATCCAGTTTTTATACTGAATGATGAATTTGTTCCCAACCGTCCCATAATATACTTTTCCGTTGGTGCCTCCGTGTAAATCATCCCACATCAGGGCAACAATGTTATTCGGTAAGGCTGAACCCGGTATCGCTGCGTTCGTCAGATAACTGCCGGTATAAGCGTCAAATCCAACCCAGCCGTTAGTTCCGACCGTAATATTCCCGGTATAAGTCGTTCCGTAGAATTTCACCGGGAACGGAAGAGGAACCGCTGTGTAAGCGTCATCCTGGCTGCTGAAAGTGATCTGGGTGCCGCTTGCAGAAATATCAATGAAATTCAAACCCGGTCCGCCCGGTTCATCCGAATCTTTCCAACGATACCCGTACGGATCCGGTCCGCCGGAACCTTCGGTTACACGGCCAAACGTCGGTTCAACTGCGCCCTTAGGATAATCTGGCGTGTATTTTTGGGGCTGCGTCCAGGTCGGAACAAATTCACCTGTGGTGATTTCTTCGGATTCAATTCCCGTAATCACCAGCGTGTCCCCGCCGGTATTGTAAATGTGGTAATACGTGGTATCAATATCACCCGTGATTTGGCTGAAGAAGAGAGAATCAGGAACCACGGTGATTTCCGGCACCGGTCCGACGTATACTTCTTCTTCATTGCTGAACCCGCTGACGTTCACCGGCGCTTCATTGTCAATCG
>CAYPIY010000004.1:0-100917 GCA_964410965.1 uncultured Bacteroidota bacterium
TGAATACGGTGTTCGACGATATCGACAATCCTTCGCTGACATTCGGCGCCTCCTCTTCCGGAGCGGGTGTTAGCGCTGACATCTCCGGCGACACTCTCTACGTCAGCAGTTCCCTCAACTTCAGCGGTCCCGTCCAGGTTTTCGTATCCGCAAGCGACGGCGAATATACGGTTAATGACACTTTCACCCTGACCGTTTCGCCTGTCAATGATGTACCGTCCGTTTTCTCTCTGCTCGAGCCGGCAGACGGAGATACCATTCATGATCAGGTTTCACCGATCCAGTTCCTTTGGAATACATCCTCCGATGCGGACGCAGACCCGCTTGTGTACAGCCTGTTTATATCCGGGCCATCTCTGGATACCGTTTTCACAGGACTCACGGATACGGCGTTTAGTTTCAGCGATTTCAACCGCCTAACGAAAAACGCGGCCTATCAGTGGCACGTCTTAGTGTCTGACGGCGTTATCAGCATCAGCAGTTCAGACACTCTCGGATTTTACGTGCCTCTTATCATCGGAATCGACCCGGACTTGTCCGGTCTGCCTTCGGCATTTGCCCTGTTCCAGAACTATCCCAACCCTTTCAATCCGACGACTTCCATCCGTTACGCTCTGCCCGAAAAAGCCAGAGTGGTCGTCAGAGTTTACAATATGCTGGGACAGGAAATCAGAACACTGATTCATGGTGAACAGAACGCCGGTTATCAGACGCTGATCTGGAACGGTCTTAACCGTTACGGACAACCAGTCTCAAGCGGCGTTTATATCTATACCCTTGAAGCAGGATCTTTCAGGCAAGTACGCAAGATGCTGCTGATCAAATAATATCAGCTCCATTTACAAAAAGTCCCGCTCCAGCGGGACTTTTTTTTGTGCTTGACATTCGCAGGCCCAGATTTTATATTACGGAAAAGAAATCATACCATCAGTATACGGAACCCTATGTCATCCATTCAAAAAAAGAATCCTGCCGCAGCTAAATCCCAGGTAAAGAAAGTTCAGTCCAAAAAAAGCAATCTTCCTTTTACGAAGGAAAATTATATCCTTTTCTTTTCCGGCCTCGCTACGATTTTTCTAGGGTATATTTGCATGGCCGCGGGCGATGTGAACGGCGCAGTTTCCCTCACGGCTTCACCCATCCTCCTTTCCATCGGTTATCTGATCATCATCCCCCTCGCCATATTATACCGGAAGAAAGAGCCCGGAGCCCAAAGTCAGCCGTAATCATCCGACATCAACAAAAGAGAATACGGATGTATTCTCTTTTTTTATTGATGATAAAACCTTTTATTATAGATTTTTTCAAAATCACGAACTCGAACTGTCACGAGGAAAACGGTGTCCTGAACGTAGAGCTTTCAGATAACCTGAAAGAGATTTTCCGTTTGCCTTCCCTTCGGCTGGTATTTGATCCTCATAATGTCAGCGAGGACACTGAACTGGTTTGCCACGGAAGTTATGTCCTGAATACCATCCATCAGTACCTTCAGGAACATGGCTTGAAAACCGTGTCACGACTCAGCGACCGGTTTAAACCTTTGCCGGAGGAAATCCGAAAAATGGTTCAGATTGAGAACGGCGAGGTGACACAGATTAAATTGAAAAAAGTCCGGACGGTGGACCTGATTTTCAATTTCAAGGTTTCCTATTTATCCGATGAAAAGTCAGAAGTTATCTACAGAACCGGCGTTGATCGCCATGGTGTTATTTTCCAGGCCGACCTGTATTACAAGGATGAACAGATGAAAAGCGACATGACATCGCTCAGCCAGCTCGGCCCCCTTGATATTTCCAGGAAAACAATCGAATCGCATTTCAGGGATTGCCTGAAAGCCGTGTCCGAACAGTCAAGAACCCATTCCAAATCCATACAGAATGACATCCTGAAAAGGCTTCACCGTAATGTATCCCGTATCAAAGGTTATTACACCGCTCAGATTGAGGAATTGCATGCCAATCAACCGTCCTATGAGGAGAAAAGGATTTCAATCGAAAGGGAATACCTGCACAAACTTGAAGAGGAAATCGCCAATCATAGACTCAGAATCATTATCAAACTGATCAATATGCAGGCTGTCGAACGTTCTGAAATTGAGGTACATATCCGGTTCTCAGACGGGCAATCCCTCACGGAACGTCCTTACCAGATGATCTTCGATACCTATACGGGTGAGCTGGATTACGGTTTATGCCCCGTTTGCCAGGCCTCGATGGAAAAAATCGTAATCACAAGCCGGATGGAAGCAGCCTGTCAGCATTGCTCCTATACATGCAACAAATGCGGGAAAGTAAAAGGCGACATCCAGCGGGCCTCCAGATGCCATCAGTGCGACGTAGTCCTGTGCCCCGAGTGCGTGATTTTCTGTCACGACTGCAATAAGCCTGCCTGTGACAGTCATTCCGATTTATGTTCGATCGGAAACGAATGGATATGCGACGAATGCCGGAAAAAATGCACTGTTTGTGAAAAAACACTTTGCGCGGAACATGCTTTTACCTGTGTTAAAACCGGTAAAAATATATGTTATGAGCACAGAATCATTTGCGGCAACTGCCGTAAGGTCTTTTCATCCTCGCTGATAAAAAAATCTGATTCTAAACCCAAATGCCCGTCCTGCAAGGCCTTCCTGTAAAAAAAAAGCGCCGGTAGGGCGCTTTTATTCCTGCCCCGGATAAATTATGAACAAGAACTTCCGCATCCGCATGTGCGCACGGCATTCGGATTCTCAAACGCGAATCCCTTACCCTGAGCTCCGTCGTAATAATCCATCGTTGCACCCTTGAGATACAGCATGCTCTTATAATCAACCGCTACCCTGATGGAACCAAATAAAAAAGTATGATCCGTTTCGCTGATCTGATCGTCAAACGCGAGGGCATAACCGAATCCCGAACATCCTCCGCCCTGTATGCCGATCCTCAGATAAAATTGATCTCCGATTTGCTGTTCTTTCATGATGGCGGATAATTCAGTTGCGGCCTTATCCGTAATAGTAAAATCCTGTACAGTGGGCTGAGTTAAAGTTGCCTGTTCCATATCAAAAACCTCCGGTGTATTGTATTAATAAATCTTTCATTTCAATTGAACTAAATATTCACCTGTTTATTCCGGTCATGATTCAAAATCTACAGAGCGGGTTATAAGGATTTATTCAGATTGAATCAAGAACCTTTTTCGCTCGGCCAATAAATTCAGATACAACCGATGTTCATTCCTTATTTGGGATTTGAGTTTTGAGCCTGATTGTGAAGGTAGTGCCCGACATAAAAACACTGCGGACGTCAATTGTTCCCCCATGTTTCTGAATAATACCATAGGCTTCCGAAAGGCCCAGACCCTTCCCTGAACCAACCGGACGAGTTGTAAAAAAAGGATCAAATATTTTCGGAAGATTTTCTTCCGGAATCCCGATCCCGTTGTCTGTAATCAATATCTCCGCACCCCATCCGGATTGTAACTTTGTTTCAATAATAATCTGACCGCTTTGTAAGGGTATGATCTTTTGTTGTTCGGCATCACGAATCGCGTAGAGTGCGTTCATCAGAATATTCTTGAGGGCAAGATTGATTTCACCGGCAAAACAGGGCAATGATTTTTCAGCCAGACCGGAATCATATTTTCTGACAAACCGCACGTCACGGATATGCGCGAAAAATAGGCCAAGGATCGAATCCAGGTCTTCGTTAATGTAGATTTCAGAAAATACGGATTGCTCGATTTTGGAGAAATTCTTAAGATTCTGAAGGACATCCGATATCCGCTTTACGCCATACAGGGATGACTGCAGCGCGTTCGCTAGTTCTTTGCCGGACGGGATGTTATCCGGCACTGCATTCTCTTGTTTCAGGATAATGTCAGAAAGATATTCCAGGTTGCCCTGGACAAAAGACAGAGGGTTGTTGATTTCATGCGCCATACCTGCGGTCAGCTGGCCCAGAGATGACATTTTCTCGGACTGAATCAACTGGAGCTGGGTTTTCTGCAGCTCTCCCAGGGTCATCTCCAGCTGGCTTTTCTGCCGGTTGACTTCAGCTGTTTTTTCATTTACCAGGCTCTGAAGCATCAGTTCTCTTTGCCTTAGATGGCGGACACGCAGGCGGTAGGCTGTAAAAATGAGCCCCAGCACGAACAGCGCCATCAGCAAATAAAACAGAGGAGTTTCATAATAACGGGGTTCAATCGTGATCAACAAGGACACTTCATTTTCGTTCCAGTCTCCGTCCGTATTACCCGATCTGACGACAAACCGATACGATCCGCAGGAAAGATTATTATAAAATGCAACGCGCCGCTGTTTCGCTTCAATCCAGTTCCTGTCAAATCCGTCCAACCGATACTTAAAATGTATCTTTCCGGAAAGCGCCATTTGCAGAGCTGTATACTCAATCTCAATATGGTCCACGTCAGAAGACATAAGAACCGGCTCCTTCAGGTCCATCATATGCTGATCCGCCGTCAGGCGCCGGATACGGACATCAGGAAAAGCGGGCTTTGCCTTTGCAACCCCCGGTTCGACAATCACAACGCCTTTTACCGTTGCAAACCATAACTCACCGTTATGCATTTTCCAGCCCGCCGGATGACAGTATTCGGAGCCGACCTCGGTTACCATTCCATCGCTCTGCCCGAGTGATTTCCAGATCACATGCACTGGATCCTTGCTTTTGACAAATTCCAGAAGCCGCTTTTTTTCTGTATAGACAAGACCCTTGGACGTCAGCAGCCAAAGAAAATGATCGTCGTCTTCCAGAATCCTGGATGTACTGTAATCGAATAATCCCTGCTTTGCCGTGATTGCTGTAAAGCCCAAATCCGGATGATAGTGCGTAATCCCTTTATACGAGGCGAGCCAGATATGTCCGTCAGGATCTTCCTGGACCGAAAAAAATGTATTGGCAGATAATCCGTCACGGGACGTATATGTTTTGAATTGCCGACCGTCATAAATGCACAGGCCCGCCATGTCGGTTCCGATCCAGAATTCCCCGTTTCTCATCTGATGGATGAAATTGATATTATCACCCGGTAATCCGTCTTGTTTCGTGAGATGGACAATGTCATGTTCACCGATGATATTGATCCCCCCTCCGTCCGTTCCGACCCAGATTTTACCATCCCGGTCCACGCTTAATGCCTTTACCAGATTCGTACTCAGGCCGTTTTTACGGTTATAATTTCTCCGGAGGTTTCCTTCCAGAACATATACTCCCCCTCCGTAACTTCCGACCCATATTCTTTTTTTATGGTCTTCGGCGAACGAAAGGATATTATTATTGATGCCCTGACGGTGATTGAAATGACGCATCGTATGATTGCTGATCGTGGTGAAACCGCCGCCGAATGTACCGATATATATCGTGCTGTCGGCTGACTGGAATATAGGACAGATATTTTGAGCCGCCAGTCCTTCTTTGATCGTCAGAGATTTCACGCGGCCATCCCTGAGCTGAACTAAACCCGCGCCGGAAGTTCCTATCCACAGATTCCGGTCACGATCCTCCAGTAAACATGATATCACATCCCCGGGAAAACCTTTCCGGGAATCAAACAATGAAAATTTTCCTCCGGACAATCGGTTCAGCCCGCCGCCTACGGTTCCGACCCAAACATTATGATGGGCATCCTCCAGCAGAAAGACCGCAGAATTCGCCGATAAATGTTTTGGATGTCCGTAATTCCTGAACCGGCCATTCTGATAATGGCCGATTCCGCTTTCATTGGAACCGATCCACAGGCTTCCGTCATGACTGAAGCAAATGTGCATGATATAATCAGATGACAGACCGTTCTGCCGGCTCAGATTGTAAACCGTATCATGGCGGATGAAGCCCAGTCCGCCGCCCCGGGTGCCAAACCAAATGTGCCCTTCGGAATCCTCGGCGATGCAGGTGATTCTTTCATTGGTCAGTCCGTCATCCGCATTATAATTTTTAATCTGATTATTATGAAATTTCAGCAGCCCCCCGCCTTCTGTACCGATCCAGAGCGTACCAATCCGGTCCTGAAACAACACGTTCATGTCAGGAGTCGGATAGATTTTTTTATTTTTTATGAATACCGCGGGGTTTTTGAAATCATACCATTTTTCCCTGTCAAACATCACCAGTTGTCTCCCGTCGATGATCAGCCATAATCGGTTTTGCCGGTCACTGATGAAAGTGGAAACGAAATTATTCCTGAATGCCGGAACGTTATCCATGCTGAACAGCTGAAAATCGAATCCGTCAAAGCATAAAAGACCGTCCGGTGTGCCGATCCAGAGATACCCGTCACCGGATTGTGCAAGGGCGGTCACTCCCTGATAGGGGAAATTCTGATCCGCCTGCCAGTTTTTCAGCAAATATTGCGTGTTTTCTTTTCGCGGATCCAGACAAAATAAATCTTGATATGACAGGAAAAATAAGGAGAGGAAAACGAAAAGCCGAACAATTAAATTAAAATCCATCGAAAAGAACATGAAACGGAAAATCAAAATCAGTCATCCTGCCCGGGACGGATAACATCCTGGACCAGTTTCAGAAGTTCACCGATATGGTAAGGTTTCTGCACAAATCCCTTTACGCCGTCCTGCAAAAGCTGTTTTATCTTTTCGTTACGAGTATAACCTGTCGAAATAAGTACGCGAACCGAGGGATTCATTTTCATTAATTCATAAAACGTTTCAATGCCGTTCATGCCGGGCATATTCATGTCCAGGATAACCAGTGAAATTTCCGTGGCCCGTTTCCCGTATATTTCGACCGCCTCATTTCCGCACATGGCGGTTATGACCGGATATCCTGCGCGATGGCTCAGGATATCCGTTAACAGGGAAAGAATGGCCGGTTCATCTTCGACAACCAAAATCAGATTTGAGTCCGCTGTCACTTGATTTCCTTATTTTTTCATGCGTTTGTATTTTCCCATGATTGCACCCTCACCGAGAATATGCCCCTCCATCTCCCTGATGAGCTGATGTTTGGTTATGCCGGATTTTATATTCAGCTTTTTGTCGAGTGCGTATAGTTTAAAAAAATACCTGTGTGTCCCTCCGGGAGGGCAAGGACCGCCGTATCCTGTACGCTTGAAATCAGTGACCCCCTGTTTCGTTCCATCTTCCAGATCGCCATCAGTCGAAATTCCTTCCGGCAAAAAGCGGGTCAGAGCCGGCAACTCATAAACCACCCAATGAACCCAGGTTCCGGCCGGGGCGTCCGGATCATCGCAAATAAGAGCAAAACTTTCCGTTCCGGGGGGAACCGTATCCCACGATAAGGAAGGCGAAATATTATCGCCATCGCATGTATATTTCGCCGGAATCATTTCTCCTTCAGAAAAGACGGAACTCCGGATCTGGATTTTCATGGATGCCTCCCCGCTTTGCGCGTGAATCATTTGAACAAAAAGAAAAACCTGGACAACAGGAATTACGCATTTGATACTTTTTGTCATTTTTCTTCCTTTTCGCTGTCTTTAAGTTAATAATAAGACGCCGTAAAAACAATAAAAAATCACATCGTTCAGTCAAACGTCAATCAAAATGTGAACTTCAAACACCTGCTTGACTCCGGAAAATGTTGACTGATTACAAGTCCCAGACCGTTCTATTTATTGATCCATCCCGGATGAGCCTGCACGCTTTTTCGATGAGAACATGAGTAAGCCCGTCTTTTTTGAGAAAAGGGATTTCGGAACGAAGCAGAAGGTACGCTTTATTTGTCATTGGTGCCAGTTCATGGGGACGCCTGAAATCCGCGGCCTGGGCTGCGCACAGCCATTCAATGGCAAGAATATTCTGTACGTTACTGATGATCTGCATGCATTTTCGCGCCCCGATCGTTCCCATACTTACATGATCCTCTTTGTTCGCAGAGGTTGGTATGGAATCGACACACGCCGGATGGCACAGCGATTTATTTTCTGATGCGAGCGCCGCGGCGGTATATTGCGCGATCATGTAACCTGAATTGATGCCGCCCTCTTTCGCGAGAAACGCCGGAAGCCCGTAATTCAGGTGCGGATCCATCATCCACGCGATGCGCCTTTCAGAAATACCGCCGATCTCACTCATGGCCATGCTGAGAAAATCCATCGCCAGCGCGACAGGCTGTCCGTGAAAATTCCCGCCGGAAAGAACATCTTCTTCTTCGGTAAAAATAAGCGGATTATCGGTCGCGGCGTTCATTTCACGCTCGACAATTTCCTTCACGTACCTGACCGCGTCCCTGCTCGCGCCGTGAACCTGCGGCATACAGCGCACGCTGTAAGCGTCCTGTACATTGCTGCAATCCCTGTGCGCCTTTATCATCGGGCTGTCCTTAACCAATGTCCTGAGCTTTTCCGCGGATTGAATCTGGCCGGTCTGATTCCGCGCGTCGTGGATTCTTTCGTCAAACGCGGTATCGGTGCAGAACAGCGCCTCCGTGGTCATGGCCCCGGCGATTTCAGCGGTTTCAATTATATTCATCGCGTGTAAAAGGTTGTAAACAGCGATACCCGTCATGACCTGGGTACCGTTGAGAATGGCAAGGCCTTCCTTGGATTTCAACTGCACGGTAGGAATGCCGGCCTGTCGCATCGCATCACCTCCGAGCAGCCGCTGTCCGCGGAAAAACGCTTCGCCTTCGCCGATCATAACCAGCGCCAGATGCGACAGCGGCGCCAGATCACCGCTCGCGCCGACCGAACCCTGCGATGGAATCACCGGCAAAACATCCTGAATGAACATTCGAAGCAGTGTTTCGATAATCTCCGGTCTGACGCCGGAATATCCTTTCGCCAGACCGTTCGCTTTCAGCAACAAAACAATTCTGACAACTGTCTCCGGAAGCGGTTCTCCCACGCCGGCTGCATGACTCCGTACAATATTCTGCTGAAGCAGTTCGATCTGCTCATCACTGATCCGGACATCGCTGAATTTCCCGAATCCCGTATTAACCCCGTACACCGTTTTTCCGGAATGGATAATGGATTCTATCACCGCTCGTGATTTTTCCACGGCTGCGCGAGATTCATCAGTTATGCCGACAGGTGTTTTTTCATCCAGTATTCTGCGCACCGATTCTGCTGTCAAACATTTTCCGTCTATTAAAAAAGGCTTCATAGGTTCTCTTTCAGAAAATTAATCGAATCATGGCTTTGTTGTTTCGCGGCGGTATGGCTCATTGATATACATCATGGTCGCGGCAATCACGCAAACCGGAATGAGGAAAAGGTTAAGAAAAGGAATCAGTCCCATGATAAAACATACCAGTCCGAAACCCAGCATCCTGGGTTTACATGAAAAAATGATCCTGTTTTTTTCCCGGAACGATTTATACCGGCGGTCAAGACTGTAATCCATAAACGAAAACGTCAGCGCGTAGCAGGTATAAAAAATCATCAGCAGAAAATAAATGATTTGTCCGATGCCCGGTATAAAATTAATTAAGAATATCGGAATGAACCACATGATAAAAAACAAGAGCCGCTTGATTTCATTGCCGACGGAATGAACGATATCTTTCATGATGACTTTCACGCCCGAAGGCGAGGATGGCGACGGCCCGATGAGCAATTCTTCCGTCTTTTCCGATAAAGCGGCGTTGAAGGGCGAGGCGATAATATTTCCGATCACCGTAAACACATAAAATGCGATAACGAGAAAACTCACAATGAGAACGGTTGCCAGAGCATAATACAAAACGCCGAAATACCAGTTGTCATTTTTCGGAACAATGGTCAGCAACCGGTCGAGTTTGGTGAGAAAAAAAATGAATCCTGACGTGAAAACGGCCGCGTTGATCGCAAACGGAATCACGATAAATTTGATAAGCGACGGGTGCTGAAAAATAAACCTGAAACCGCGGAACGGATAGGAAAAACCGTTTATAAATGATTTCATCATACAAAAAAAAGAGCGGGATCTTCATACCGCTCTTTTCCCGAGTTAGATTAAAAATTATTTGCTCATTTTCGACAGTTCATCGTAAAAATAAGCGGAAGCGAGAATACCGTTATGGAAATTGGACAGGCTGAACCTTTCATTGGGCGAATGAATGGCGTCGCTGTCAAGGCCGAAGCCCATCAGTACCGATTTGTTCCCGAGAATTTTCTCGAACGCGGCGACAATGGGAATGGAACCGCCTTCGCGCGTGTAATAGGGTTCTTTCTTGAATACTTTTTTCAGCGCGACGGTTGCAGCCTTGATTTCCTTTGTATTGATATCGGTCATCGCGGGTGTTCCGCCGTGCAGTTCGGTGACTTTGATCTTCATCGTTTTCGGGCAGAGTTTTTTCACGTACGCGGTGAACAGTTTGGCGATTTCGTGGTAATCCTGATTCGGCACGAGCCGCATGCTGATTTTCGCTCCGGCTTTGGACGGAAGCACGGTTTTCGCTCCCTCGCCCTGATACCCGCCGAAAATACCGTTAACGTCAAGCGTAGGCCGGGCGCTGGTCTGTTCAAGAATCGAATACCCTTTCTCGCCGAACGTATCGTTTATCTCAAGTTCTTTGAAGTATTCTTTTTTGCTGAACGGCAGTTTTTTAAACGCCGCGCGTTCCTGTTTCGTCAGGTTCTTGACTTTTTTATAGAAATTCGGAATTGTGATCTTGCCGTTCTTGTCTTTCAGTTTGGCGATCAGGTTGCAGAGTTCATTGATCGGATTGCCGACCGCACCGCCGTAGGTTCCCGAATGAAGATCCTTGTTAGGGCCGGTCAGCTCTATTTCCATATAACACAGACCGCGCAGGCCGTAGCACAGCGAGGGCATATTATCCCCGAACATCGACGTGTCCGAGATCAGCGTCATGTCCGATTTCAGAAGCGCTTTGTTGCCCATGATAAAATCTTCCAGGTTACTGCTGCCGGCTTCTTCCTCGCCCTCGATGAGATATTTTACGTTGACCGGAAGTTTTCCGTTCACTTTCATGTGCGCTTCAAAACTCTTGAGATTCAGGAAAATCTGGCCTTTATCATCCGATGAGCCCCGGGCGTAAATGTAACCGTTTTTGATGATCGGTTCGAAAGGCGGACTGTTCCACAATTCAAGCGGATCGGTAGGCTGAACGTCATAATGCCCGTAAAAAAGAACGGTAGGTTTGCCCGGCGCGCCAAGCCACTCACCGTATACTACGGGGTGACCCTCTGTCGGGTATGTTTTTACATTGTTCAGGCCGATCGATTTCATGTGCTCGGCTAAATAGGCGGCGCATCGTTCCACGTCTTTTTTGTTACTCGGATTGTTGCTGATACTGGGAATTTTCAGGAATTCCTTTAATTCTTCGACATAGCGGTTTTTATTAGAGTCGATGAATTTAATGACATTTTCCATGGGCGTTACCTCTTTACTTGTTTGAGAAAAAAGATATTTATCGGCAGACCATTTTCCGGGGTAAAAAGTATATATTTTTTTAATTTAAAACAAGAATTATCATGCACCTTTTTTTTTGCTTTTGCCCGAAAAAGAAACTATATTTGTAAATTCATTATCTTGAAAAGGATAAAACTATGTTCAGATTCATGACTGTTTTTTTTGTGCTGGTTGCCGTATCTTTCTTTACCCTGCATGCCCAGAAAAAAGACTGGGTAAAAAACAACAAAAGCAGCCAGTTTCCGGATAAACAATTCATGCAGGCGGTAGGCACAGGCGAAAGTGAGGAAGAAGCGAAAAACGTTGCGCTGCTGAATCTTGCGAAAAACATCGAGGTGAAAATCACGGGGCAACAATCCTACAAAAGCGTGGAGAATATCAAAGGCAATAAGGGCGAAGTTTTTTCCAATGTCGAGGAACAATCGCAGGCACTCGTCAGCCTTGAACTGCAGGGGCTCCGGATCGAGGATACGGACTTTGACAAAAAGAAAAACCGTTATTATGCCCTGGCTGTCCTTGACCGGCAGGTCGCGGGAAAAGCCATGCAGATGGACATCTCCGACCGGGACGCCCGTTTTAAGAAATACCTCGAACAGGCCCGGATTCTTCACAAGCAGAAAAGCTATTCCGAAACCATTGAAAAACTGATGACCTGCATATCCGAACTCCGGATGATCGACCGCCAGCTGAAAAAACTGCGCGTGGTTCTGCCGGATTACGAAGCGGATCCGGGTATTTCCAAGATCAGCGAAGAAACCAGCATCACTGAAATCATCGACCAGATCGGCAGGGATACAGAAGACGGAAGCCTTGACGTCGCCGCCGCCGTGCTTACCTACAAGCTATACAGCAAATTTGCGGAATCTTACGGGGCTTCCAGCGTCGTGATCGGTCATTTCAACTACAAAAACACGAAAATGTCCAGCGAATTTACCGCGTACCTGAAAGAAAAAATAGAAAACGAAATGGGCAAGATCACCAACATGAAAGTGATCGGGAGCAAGGACATTTCCACCTACCTGAATTCCCACGGAATCAAATTTGACGGTACGGCACAGGGCCTTGCGGCCATTGCCAACGCAGACGCAACGATCACGGGAAATTACTGGGACATGGACAAGGACATGGAAATCAAAACCCAGATTATCGCCCGCGGAACCGGGCAGGCTCTCGGAAGCGCGAACATCAAAATCCCGAAATCGTACATTCCTGAATCGATTTCCTTCAAGCCCGACAACTTCTCCCAGATCCAGACTGACCTCGCCCTCCTGCAGGACAACACGAGCAATGACAAGTTAAAAATCGTCGTCTGGACGGACAAAGGAGACGGCGGAGTTTACCGCGATAAGGAACGCATGATCGTATATCTGAAATCCAACGCCGATTGCTACATAAAATTAGTTTATCACGATGCGGGCGGAAATAACATTCTCATATTCCCCAATAAACACAGCGATAAAAACATTCAGATCAAAGCTAATACCGTCTATTCAATCGGCGGTGATGAAGAGACAGCGCGATTTAAATTTGAAATCGGCCCCCCGTTCGGCACCGAACTGATCAAGGCGTTTGCGAGCACCAAGCCGATTCCCGATATGGATCTGACCGAGATGGACGAACTGGAAAACGGTTTGTTCCTGATTAAAAAGGACACCAAATCAATTCTGAAATCCTTCAAAGAATCTGTTTTGTCCGGATCCAAAGACGATTTCGCCGAGGCCAGCGTATCCCTGACCAGCGTCAGGAGTTCCGATAAATGATCCTTTGCGCCAGCTGTACAGAAAACAAATGATCCGACATTTCTTCATCTTTCAATTATTCTCCCGATGATGCGCCCGTTCCGATTTTTATTTTTGATGTTTTTAGTTTCATTCCCGATTCAATTTTCGGTTTCGCAACAGCCTTTCTACAAATACTATACGCTGAACGAGGGGTTTCCGCACGCGCAGGTCTGGAAGATCTTCCAGGACAAGAACGGTATGATGTGGTTCGCGACCGGCGGAGGGCTTGCGGTGTATGACGGCGCGCAATATACTTTTTATGGGAAAGAAGCGGGTTTCGTCGGCAACGCGAGAAACATTTTTGAGGACGATAACGGCCTGATCTGGATTCCTTCGGATGACGGGGTCAGTATATTCGACGGAAAACGGTTTTCCGATTTCGCTCTTCCCGATCATAACAATCCAAGTTCATTATGGGATATGCTCAAAGACCGAACAGGCCGGTACTGGTTCCCTTCCCGACATTGCGGAATTCATGTTCTGGACCGTGGTACATTCTTTTCGATCCCGGACTCGGTAACAGGTTCCTGCCGAGAGTATTTTTCCTGCATGATGGACTCCGACGGCGACCTGTGGTTCGGATGCAAAGACGGCGTTCTCTGGCTCCGCTTTCAAAACGGCACCTACGAATCAGATTTCCGGACGATATCCTCGTCTGACGCAGGTCCTTTGGGCCAAATCAATGATATTTATCAAAGCCCGGAAGGGCATATTCTTTTTTGTTCCGTTAACGGGCTGATCTTTTTTAACAAGCAGAATTACATCAGGGATAACGGGCAAATCCGTGATTGCATAACGCGACTTACACCGAAAGAAGGCCTGATTCATACGTATGTAAACAGTGCGGTCATGACCCTAGACTCGTCGTACTGGATCGCAACCGACCATGGACTTAGCCGCTATCAGAAGAACGGGTTCAGCAATCATCTGATCGATGAACAGCTTTCCGCCAACAGCCTTCAATGCGTCATTGAAGACCGGGAAGGCGTAATTTGGATCGGCACTAACGGCGGAGGATGCATAAAAATTCCGTATCAGGACATTATCAATTTTACGGCCAAGGACGGGCTCCCGTCAAATGTCGTCAACGCGGTTACCATGGACTCAATGAATAACCTTTATATCGCCACGGATAACGGTGTTGAAATATGGGACGGAAAAAATCTTAAACCGCTGGGCGGAAACTGGCATGAATCGGGTGATGCCGTTTGGGTCGTGAAGACATCTCCGTCGGGTAGCCTGTGGATCGGAACCGAAAATCATCTCTTTGAATACAAAAATCAAAAGATCATTGACCATAAATCCCTATATCAGGCTGAGGACGCTTCCGTTCTTGACATTGAAATCGATCACAACGGTCACGTATGGATCGGGTCGCATCACGGGCTCACCTACTATGACGGAAAAGGTTACCAGAAATTCACATTAAACGACGGGTTGCCGGGAATTCAGATATGGTGTGTGTATGAGGATCGCCAACACCACATCTGGCTCGGCTCGAACAACGGTCTCATCAGGGCGATCAGGAATCCTTCCACGGGAAATGTCGTTTTTCAGTCGTGGAATACGGCCCACGGTCTTCCCAACAACACCGTCAATGTCATACGGCAGGACCCCGGCGGCATATACTGGATCGGTACGGACGACGGATTTGCGAGATTTGACGGAAACCGGTTCTATAATTACAAACCCAAAAAACTGGGTCTTGGCGATAATGTGGTACCGGTCTTGGAAATCGATTCTGCAACCCAGTCCCTGTGGATCGGAAGTACCATGTTCGGACAGTTTGAGATCAGGGATACGGTTCTGGTATTGAAATCCGTCCTCAACAAAACCCGCGGCCTGAACGCCAATGAGGCCACCACCAATAACAGCCTTATGTTCGATCAGGCCGGCAATATGTGGATCGGTACGTTCGGGGGGCTGACGCATTTTATCCGCAACCATCCAAGGCTGCCCTCCTCCAATCCCCGTGCCGTCATACAAAAAATGACATCGCCGGAAATCACATGGATCAAGCCCCACACCTTTAATCCCTCCCCGCTTGAAAAAATGATCAAAGGGAACTCTGTCATTTTCGAATTCGCCGGGTTATCCTATATTAATGAAAAAGATAATTCATTTCAGTATATGCTGGAGGAATTTGACGATGAATGGTCGGAATTCACGCGCCAGACCGACGTCCGTTATACGAACCTTCGTCCGGGACGTTACGCTTTTCTACTGCGGATGAAGAACGCCCGGGGTGAAACAGGACAGTTCGTCGACCGGTTTGAGTTTGAGGTCAGGACCCCGCTGTGGATGAATCCGTTTATCCTTGCCGGATCTACCCTGCTGCTCCTGTTCGGAATCTACAAAACATACAAATACCGGGTTCATAAAAAACTTGATAAAATCCACAGGCTGAACCTTGAACTTGAAAGCAAAATCCGTGACCGCACTTCCGAAATCTCCAAACAAAAGGAAGAACTGGAAGCCCTGTTCATCCAGCTGAAACAAACACATACCCAGCTTCTGCAGTCAGAAAAAATGGCTTCTCTCGGGCAGCTTGTGGCCGGAGTAGCGCATGAAATAAATAACCCGACATCCATTCTTGCCGGAAACGTAAATTACATCGATGATTATCTCAAAATCATCAAAGGCCTCATTCAGCAGTACGAATCGGCCGGTCTCAGCGAAGAACAAAACAGCGCCATCCGAACTTACAAAGATACCAACGATTATGACTTTATTGTATCCGATCTGGACGTGCTAATTTCCAGTATTAAAAACGCCGCGGAACGCATCCGGCATATTGTGCTTGACCTGAGAAATTTTTCCAGACTGGATGAGGCCGAACTGATCGAGGTCCTGATCAACGACTGCATCGATACGACAGTCAAGCTGTTCATGAATCAGTTCAAACAGATACTGACCATCAAAAAGGATTTCAGGGCTTCCCGGAAGATTAACTGCTATGTCAATCAGATCAACCAGGTTTTGCTCAATCTTCTGGTCAACGCCGCTCACGCGATCGAGGAAAAAATCCAGTCACAGAAATCCAACGGTAAAATACTGGGTGAAATCCTGATCAGCACTGCGGATTCTTCCGATGGCATCATTGTAAAAATCAGGGATAACGGCTGCGGTATCAGGGAAGAAAACATATCAAAAATATTTGATCCGTTTTTTACGACCAAACCTGTAGGCCAGGGTACGGGACTGGGTTTATCCATCACATACGGAATTATTGAAAAACATACCGGCGCGATTTATTGTCAGAGCAAAGTAGATGAATGGACCGAATTCACAATTGAGTTACCTATCAAACCACGGGATGATCGTTATTAGCCATTCGCATTACTTTTTTTGAGGAAAGTCAATGTATAAAAAAATAGCGATATGTGTGACATACATCACAGCGAAGTGCAACGGTTTCACTTATCTTACTTACGCAAGGTAGGGTAAAGTGGGAGAAAGTAAGTTTTGATTTTCGTAGCAAGTCACTTTCTCCCTTTTTTATTTCCATTAAAAACATTAACTTACACTAAAAACGGAAAAATACCATGATTGATAACGCATTATTAAATCGTTTGAATGAAGATATCAAAAAAGCGATGAAGTCCGGGGATAAATTCAGGCTGGATACAGTCAGAATGCTGAAGGCAGGATGGCAAAAAATTTTAATAGAAAAACAGGATAAAATCACACCGGACGATGAATTAACTTTTTTTCAGGTTGAAACCAAGCGCCGGAAAGAGGCGATCGAACAGTTCATCAAAGGAGGCCGTCAGGAACTTGCAGATAAGGAATCAAAAGAACTCGTGATCATAAGTGAATACATGCCCAAACAGATTACGGACGATGAATTATCTCTGATCATTGAAGAAACCCTGAATGCGGTTAATCCCCTGTCGCCCAAAGATATGGGTAAAGTAATGTCCGCGCTGATGCCAAAAATCAAAGGCAAAGCAGACGGAAAAAAAGCGCAGGAACTTGTAAAAGCCAAACTTGAGAAACGATTATCTTCTTAGGCTTTTTTATTCCGTATGCTGATCCATGTAATCCCTTAAAATGACGACGGCTGCCAACTCGTCTATTTTTTCTTTTTTACGCCGTTTCTTTTTTGTTTCGGCCTGGATCAGCAATTCTTTTGCCGAAACGGAACTAAAGCTCTCGTCCCATTCTGTAACAGGAACCTCCGTCTCCGATTTCAGCGTATCGCCGAAAGTTTGAATCCTGATTCCTTTCGCCGAAACCGAGCCGTCGGGACGGAAAGGAATACCGATCACCACGAGACTGACCTCGTAATCACGGATAATTTTTTTAATCTCGTCGATCCCTGCACGGTCATTGTTGATTGTCAGTGTTGACAACCCGCTGGCTATGATCCTCTCCGGGTCACTCATCGCAAGTCCGATGCGCCGCTCTCCGTAATCGATCGCGAGTATTCTTCCCCTGGGCATAAAAAAAACCATCTTTGTTTTCAAAGATGGTCCGGGAATTAATTAATTGGTGCCGCCCTGTTCTGCATCCGCGGGCAATGGTTTTTTTAAGACTTCCTTGAGCAGTTTACCGGGTTTGAAATGTGTTTTCCTTCTGGGCGGCACAAAAATGATTTCTCCCGTCTTGGGATTTCGCGCTTTGGGCTTGGCTTTGGTTGTTTTCACCTCAAACACGCCGAAATCCCTGATCTCGATCCGTACATCAGGATCGGCCTCAGAAAGGATTTCCCGGATGGAATCAAAAACTATATCCACAAGGTGCTCTACATTCTGTACTTTATCATTTACCTTGTCAGCAACTCTCTTTGATACATCTTTTTTCGTCATGGTTTTCATGAACAAACTCGCGTAAGGTTATTAATTCACTTATAATAAGTAAAAATAAGCAATTAAAAGATATTTGTCAAGTAAAACTTATTTTTTGATATTATTAAGTTCAATTTAAATATTCAATTATGAAAAGAAAAAAAACAACGAAAAAAAATTTTGATTCTATTTTTATTTTTATTATAGTTACAGCAAATTTAACTTCTGATCAGTATTTACCAATACCTGAGGAAACTTATGTCCAGGGAAAATCAAAAGAAAGACAATTTAAAAAAAATCAAATCCACCACACTTAGAAACAAAGACAAGACCGGCATGAAATCATGGCAAAAGGACGCTCTGTCGGTATTGTTTATATACGTCGTAGTATTGTTTTTATTCAGTGAATTCGTATTCCAGAACAAAGTGTTCACTACCGGCGGGGACGTATCGACCAGTAAAGCCGTGAGTGCGGCCGGAAAAACACTAACGGAAAAGGAAGATCAATTTCCTCTCTGGTTTCCTTATATATTTTCGGGAATGCCTTCTTTCGCGAGCGGGATGTACGGTCCCGCGGATGATATTCCCATGATCAGATTACAGAAATATTTCAATCCGATGTATTACCTGAGCCAGGCGGCCAATGTGCTGTTCCTGTACAGGGAACATTCGTGGGAGGTTGCCATTTTCTTTTTCGCGGGATTATTCATGTTTGTTCTCGCGCGTTCGCTCGGTTTCAGTCAGCTGATTTCTCTGTGCGCATCCGTAGCGTATATGCTGAATAATTTTATGGTTGCGTCCGTAGCTGCGGGGCATGGCGGCAAATCGCTGACCATGGCTTATATCCCGCTTGTACTTTGGAGCGTTCTTCGCTTTTACAGGGAAAGAAACCTTCTGAACTGGTCCGTTATGGGATTCGTATTCGGGTCTTTTTTCATCAATCCCGGACATACGCAGGTCGTGTACTACGCTTTTCTTATGCTGGGGGTTTATTTCATTTTCATGATATTTGATAACTGGAAAACCGATAAAAAAATCATTGTACTGAACGGAACCGGGCTGTTTCTGGCCATGGCCGCAGGGCTGGGATTCGGAGCGCTGAGTTATTTTTCCCAGTATGTTTATTCCGATGTGACCATGCGGGCAGTAGCGCCTGCATTTGCCGAAGCCGGGGAAGTAGCGGCCGGAAGCGGAATGACCTTTGATTACATCACCAACTGGTCATTCCACCCGCTGGAATCGGTCACCTTTTTCGTACCGGCCTTTTTCGGCCTTGAAAGCCCGTATTACTGGGGATGGATGACGTTTACTTCCTCCGCGTTTTATACCGGTTTACTGACCATGATCGCCGCCATTTTCGCGATCCTGTACCGCCGGAACCGGTTCACATGGTTTCTGATTACCCTCGCAATCATCGCCTGGCTGATCTCATTCGGGCGTTTTTTCGAGCCGTTTTTCAAGCTGATGTTGTCCGTTTTGCCGTTCTTCGATAAATTCAGGGTTCCGTCGATGATTCTTTCTCTTTTTATGTTCGCCTTCTCTCTGCTGGCATGCTACGGACTGGATTTCCTCTTCAGCGAAAAGGAGGAAGACCGGAAAATCCATCAAAAAATCCAGAAAGGACTGTTATACACTCTTGTCGGCGCCGGCGTGCTGCTGGTTGTTGTGCTTTTGTTTAAGGACAGCCTGATGTCCTTCTTTTCTCTGCTTGCCGACGGTGACGATAAACGATACAACGCCCAGCAGCTGGATCAGCTGAAGCGCATGCGGCTTGACATCCTTGCCGGAGGGCTCATCAAATTCAGCGTATTGCTGGGGATCATCCTCGCGCTGTTGTATTTTAAAATGAAAGATAAACTGTCCGCAGCGCTTGTCCTGCCCCTGCTGCTCGCAGTCCTGACCGTGGATATGGTCCTGATCAACAAGCCCGGACTGCGTCCGCAGCCTAAAACCGCGGTTGCCGGAGACCTGAGGGACAACGCTGCCATGCAGTTCATAAGAAAAGACACCACGCTGTTCCGAATATTCCCGGTGCATGAACATATCCAGCAGGGCTCGCCGGTATGGTCCAATTACAACCTGGAAAACATCGGCGGTTACAGCCCTACCAAAATGCGGATTTATCAGGACATCATCGATTTTTCGTTTTACAAGGGTCCGGACAAGGCCTTTCCGATTAACATGAATATCGTCAACATGCTGAACGTCAAATACATGATCGCGAATGGACAGTTACCGGCAAGGGAGGAATTCAAGATCGCCCATATCGACCAGGCCGCCAAACTGCTGGTCTATGAGAACACCGGCCGCCTGCCCCGCGCTTTCTTTGTAAAACGGGCGGATGTCCTGTCCGACAAAAAAGACGTATTGTACAGGCTGAACTCGCCCGATTTTAACCCTGCCGAATCGGCTATTCTCGAAACCAAACCTGAAGCGGACATCATCCCGTTCGATTCGGCCAGGGCAGCGGTCACTTCCTGGAAAACAAATGTCATTACAATTGACGCTGAGACGGATCAGCCTTCCCTGCTAGTTCTGAGTGAAATTTATTACCCGCACGGATGGAAAGCCTTTGTGGACGGAAACGAAACTCAGATCTATAAAACCAATTATATCCTGCGATCGGTCTGCGTACCAAAGGGCAAACATACGGTTGAATTCCGGTTCGAACCCGCAGAGTTTTACCTGGGTCAGTGGGTCAGCACGATCACATTTTTCGGCGTCACGGGTCTGATGCTGTCCCTGGCCGGGATAACTTTCTACAGGAAACAAAAAAAGAACTGATACCGCCAATGAAACCGGCAATGTGAAATGATTTTGTTTTTTCGATGGAAGCGCTGGGTTGCAGGATTCGTATTCCTGGTTTTGCTTTCTGTGATCCTGACGTGCTGGATCGGCAGAATGATACTGGTTAAATCGCTGCCCGAACTTTCCGGCGAAATCATGGCGGAGGGCATACGGGCGCCGGCTGAAGTATTCCGCGACGATTACGGCGTTGCCCATATTACCGCGGATAACGAACATGACCTGATGTTCATCGAAGGCTATATCCACGCCCAGGATCGGTTATGGCAGATGGATTTTTTCCGGCGCGCGGCAACCGGGCAATTATCCGAAGTCTTCGGATCGCGCACACTGCCCCTTGATAAAATCATGCGCACTATCGGAATTCATCGTTCAGCCGCCATGATCGCCGATTCGATGGACCGCCCGACCCTGTCCCTTCTTCAGTCGTATTGCGACGGTATCAATCATTTCCAGTTCACTCATGCCGACAACCTGCCGGATGAGTTTGTGTTAAGCGGGTACACGCCCCGGCACTGGGAAGCTGAACACTGCATCGCCATATCACGAATGGTGGCGTGGATGCTCAACATGGCCTGGTACGTCGACCTTACCTACGACGGGATCATCGACAGCGTGGGATACCGCAAGGCGCGTGAAATTTTTCCGGACCGCTCCTCGGGAACACCGGCGATCGTTCCGGGATGGAAATTCAAAAACCGTTCCTTATATGATATCCCGGATACAGGTATAAACCAATATTCTTTACAGACAATGTCCGCTGTAAAAGCTGTCACCGGATTAACGCAGCTTCCGGATATTTTTTTTGAAACATTCGGTTTCGCTCATCTTTCCTCGGGCAGCAACAATTGGGTCATCCATGGCCGAAGAACTATCCATGGCAAACCTCTGATCGCAAACGACCCCCATCTGGCAGTCATGCTGCCGTCGCTGTGGTATGAAATCCACCTTTCCGGAGGAGAATTTGATGTTTCCGGATTCGGAATTCCCGGTCTTCCTTTTGTGATCATCGGCAACAACCGGAACATCGCATGGGGATTCACGAACGGAATGCTGGATGAGACGGACCTCTACGGAGAAATCATCAAGGATAAGAAATACCTGTTCAACGGATTATGGAAACCGCTGAAAAAAATCACAGAACAAATTGCGGTTCTCGATTCAGATACGGTCAGCCTGAACATTTACTCAACCCACAGGGGACCCGTCATCAGCGATCTCGTTGATGCTTCCGGAAATCCGAATGAAGGAATTTCCATAAAATGGATCGGCCTGGATTTCAGCGACGAGTTCAGGACCTTCAGCCTGATCAACCGGGCGAAATCATGGAACGATTTCCGTTATGCGGCCACATTTTACCGGCTTCCCGGCCAGAACACCCTTTACGCCGACGTCGAAGGAAATATCGGATACCTTTGCCTCGGCTCTGTTCCCATCAGACGGAAAGGCGATTATTTTACTCTTTTAAACGGTGTTACCGGACAATATGACTGGAAAGGATATATTAATCCCGATGAAATGCCATTTCTGTACAATCCGGACAACGGTTTTATAGCTACGGCAAATAATCCAATTGTCGGCGAACAGAGGGGAACTTACCTTTCGGCTTACTGGGAACCGGATTCAAGAATCAGGCGGATTCAGCAACTCATCGAATCAAAAAACCGGATTTCCATGGACGATTGCAGGGACTTTCAGCTTGACTGCATCTCTATCCATGCCACCGATTTTCTTCCGTATTTACTCAAAGCCTGCTCAACAGACTCGCAGATCAATCCTGCTCACCCTGAACCAAAATCTTTAAACATCTATCAGGAAGCTTACCTGCTGCTGAAACACTGGAACGGAGAGATGTCCGCTGAAAGCCGTCCGGCCGTTATTTTTAACAACTTCATGAGCATTCTGATTAAAAAAACTTTTCATGACGAAATGGGCGATTCGTTATTCCGGTCATTCGTCAGGCTGACGAATATTCCCATCCGCGCTGCCCAGTCCATTATCGAAAACGGAAAATCCGAATGGTGGGATAACCTCCGCACGCCCGGATATACTGAAACCCGGGACTACATCATCCGGGATTCTTTTCTTGAAGCGGTGGACGGACTGATACGCCGGTCAGGAAAAACAGCGGCAGCCGTGTCCTGGAAAGAATTTCATTCCATCAAATTCACCCATCCGTTTGGTTCCATATTTCCGTTGAACCATTATTTCAACAAGGGCCCATTCCCGGTCTCAGGAAATGCCACAACCGTCAATAAAACGGAATACGATTTCGCTTCCGCTGACTTCGTCACCACAGTAAGTTCCACCTTCAGGCGAATTGTAGATCTGAAAGACATACAGACCTCTTACAGCGCCATCCCGGCAGGCCAGAGCGGGCAGGCCATGAGCCCGTTTTATTTCGACCAGTTTCAGTTATGGACCTCCGGCCGCCTGAAGACCGTGGACATGCGCCATTCTTCTTTCCGTTCGCTGGAGCGTCACCTGATTTTTTACCCAGATAAGAGGTAACTTTATGAAAGAAACAAGCCGGATCGGATTCGGTTTTGATGTGCACCGGCTGACGGAAGGCCGGAAGCTGGTGCTGGGAGGCGTGGAAATTCCATCGGAGAAAGGCCTGCTTGGGCATTCCGACGCCGACGTCCTCCTGCATGCTGTTTGCGACGCCCTTCTGGGAGCGCTGGCTCTTGGCGATATCGGAAAACATTTCCCCGACACCGACAACCGCTATAAGAATATTTCTAGCCTGAGTCTGCTCGGGCATGTGCACCGGCTGGTCTCAGATCTAGGTTATGTTGTCGTCAACATCGATGTCATGCTGGTCCTTGAACGACCCAAGATTGCCCCATATATACAGGCCATGAGAACGAACATCGCGGACACCCTCGAGATCTCGGCCGACCGCATATCGGTGAAGGCGACAACATCAGAGGGGCTCGGATTCACGGGTAAGGGCGAGGGCGCTGTCGCACAGGCTATAGTCATGCTTGATAAGCTCCCTTAAATCAAAAAAGCAGCCTTACGGCTGCTTTTCACGCATCAGGTTTTATTCCTGTCACTTCAGTCTTGTGTTTTTCGCGACCACAACAATTCCGCTGGGTGTCACCGTAAACATTCTTTTATCTTTTTCTGCGTCGTATCCTATTTCAAAGTCTTCCGGGATGTCGACATTCTTGTCAATAATCGCCTTTCGGATTTTCGCGCGACGGCCGATACTCACATTATTGAACAAAATGGATTCCTCGACGACCGAATAACTGTGCACATGCACATTCGGAGACAGGATCGAACGGATCACCTTTCCGCCGCTGATGATGCATCCGCCGGAAACGACGGAGTCAAGGCAAACGCCCGCGCGCCCGCTGCCCTGAAAATCGCTGAACACGGTTTTCGCAGGCGGGTACTGTCCCTGGTCTGTATGGATCGGCCAGTCAAAATCATAAAGGTTGAATACCGGTGAAACATTGACCAGGTCCATGCTGGTATCGTAATAACTTTCCAGCGTCCCGATATCGCGCCAGTAGGGCTTGTCTTTCTTGTTCAGATCCTCAAAATTATAGGCAAAAACCCTTCGGGTCTTCAGCATGTCCGGTATCACGTTTTTTCCGAAGTCATGCTGGGAATCTTTCTTTTTCGCGTCGTCGATCAGCACATGGGCCATTGTATTGGCATTGAAAATATATATCCCCATGTTGACATAACACGCATCCGGCCGATTTGGAATCGTTTTTGGATCTTTGGGTTTTTCCTGGAACTCAATGATCCGGTTTTCATGATCCACTGCCATCACACCGAACTGATGGGCAAGGTCCTTTTCGATTTCAATGCCGGATACGGTGAGGTCCGCTTTGCGTTCGATATGATACTGAAGCATTTGCAGGTAATCCATTTTGTATATGTGATCGCCGGACAAGATGACCACATATTCGGGGCTTTCATCCTGAAGGAGGTGCAGGTTCTGGAAAACCGCATCCGCCGTGCCCTGATACCAGTGATTGGCCGTACGGAACTGCGGAGGCATGCAATAGATAAATTCACCCATTTCCCCGTTCAGGAAACTCCAGCCCTCCCGGACATGGGTATCCAGAGAGTGCGATTTATACTGGGTAATGAGGTAAACTTTCCGGAAACCTGAATTCAGGACGTTGGAAAGAGTGAAATCAATAATACGGTATTTGCCGCCGAACGGCACCGCAGGCTTCGACCGGTCTTTAGTAAGCGGATAAAGTCGTTCACCCTGGCCACCGGCCAGAATGATCGTAATGGTTTTCCTGAAAAGCGAAGATGAAATGCCCATATCTGAACCTCTATTGTTTTATAGAAAACACGAAATGTCCTGTTAATCTAATCAAATGGCAAAAAAAGGGCAATACTTTTTTAAGATAAAATATTTCAGACACCAGCTGATGTACGTATTCGCAGGATCTATAAATGTCCCGATTCAAGATCCAGCAAATATTTTTTTCTCCAGAGTCCCCCGCCGTAACCTGTCAGTTGCCCGTCGGCTCCGATTACCCTGTGGCACGGTATGATAACGGCGATGCGGTTATCACCATTGGCCCGTGCCACCGCGCGGACAGCCTTCATATCGCCTACGGCTTTGGCCTGTTCCCCGTACGACCGCGTATGACCGTAAGGTATGGTCATTAATTGCCTCCAGACTCCGAGCTGAAAATCAGTTCCCCGCATATCCAGCGGAACCGTGAAAATCCTGAGCTTTCCGGAAAAATACAAATGCATTTCTTTTTCCAGGGCCGCAATAAACTGATGGGTTCCCTGAACGAGTTCGGCCCTGTATAATTTGCGGATCTGCGAACTTTCCGTTTCCAGCATACGGCGGTCGAGAAACTCCAGCAGACAAATTCCTTTATCTGTCGCACCTGCAATCATGGGTCCCACGGGCGTTGACAGGTTCCGGATCAGAATAATATTCTGTTTTCCGGTATCCGATGGATTGATATTCATATGTTTCTTAAACGCCTCTGTAAACCCGCTTACGGATTCATATCCCGAATGATATGCCGTTTGCATTATGGTATCGCCGTCCCTCAATCGTCCAAACGCCTTGCCGACCCGAAGGGAACGGAGAAACGCCTGAAACGTCATGCCGTGATTTTTATTAAACCATCGTCTAACTCCCGAAGGATCAAGTCCCCGGTTTCGCAAATCCTGGTCCTTTAGACGGTACAATTCATGGGTCTCGATGTCTTCGAGCAATTGCTGTAATTCGGGCGGCGCTTTCGCCGAGGCTTCCAGCGGCCTGCATTTTTTGCATGGCCGGTAACCCGCGAGCAGAGCTTCCCGGACGGATGAGAAATACTGAACGTGTTCCACTTTAGGTTTCCTCGCATGACAGACGGGACGGCAGAATATTCCCGTAGTGGTAATCCCGGCAAAAAAGATGCCTTCATACGAACTGTCCTTATTCAATAAGGCATGATACATTTCTTCACGGGTAGGCAGCATATTCTTCCTCGCATACTTTGTTTCTATAAATGTATTCATATTTCCGTCATTTGCCAACCGATAATTGAGCAGGTAATTTTATTTTTGAACCTTCCTAAAAACGGACCCGCATTCAGTATCCGACAGTATGCCTTTTACCGCCGTATTCGACCGCTTAACCATGTTAAAAGCATTTTACCGATAATTGATTGCCATCGTACGTTTGTATCTCCTATATTACATGTGCCCGGAGAACGCCTTCTGTTAAGGTTTCAGAAACATTCCGCCGGAAACGACGTACACGATCTTAACAAATGAATACAGCCGGAGAATCCTCATGACAACCCAGTTATCTGTCCCTCAACGCCCGCTGAAAGGAATCATTCCTCATTCCCATGCGGAACGGCTTTGCAAATGCTACGACATGGCTCAGCCAGCATTCCTGTATGATATGCACGAAGAGGTTGCCGTTGTTCTCAAGCGCCTCCTCCCGTCGGATGTGACGCTTGTAGCTGGATGCGGTTACGGGAGAATCTTACCGGAACTGGCCCGTTCGGCAAAATTCGTCATGGGAATCGATCCCGTCCGTGACAATATCAGGTACGGTCGCGAATGGCTGAAGAAAATCCACAACTGCCTTCTTCTTGAAATGAACGCCGATACGATGTCCTATGCGGACTGCTTTTTCAATAAGGTCATCTGCATACAGAACAGCCTTTCCGTATTCAAGTCCGATCCCGTCCGCATTATCAGGGAATTCCTGAGAGTCGCCAGGAAAAACGGCGAAATCATCCTTTCCGTATATTCCGGTAATTACTGGGACGATCATCTTGCATGGCATGAAATCAAATCAAGGAACGGTTTGATCGCTGAAATCGATTATGCCCGTACCAAACCCGGCCGTCTTGTCTGTAAAGACGGGAACGCCTTTAACATGCTGACTCCTGAATTTGTCAGCGAAATGGCCAATCTTCTAAAAACAGATTTGATCATAGAAAAAGTGAATGAGCGTTGTTCATTTCACATCCTGAGAAAAACCTGAAAAAGGAAAACTTGGAACGATCGATTAATATTTCGGAAGGCAACAGGACAGAATATCTTATCCTAAACCAAAATAAACGGAGGATTTATGATTACTTACAGAATTTTTATCTTCACGGTCACCGGTTTACTGTTCATAGGGGTTTCATCCTGTTCGCGTCAGTCTGCGGATACAGCGATACGGCCGCTGACGGAAAATGACCAGGCCGCGCTTTCCCTTATTTACAGTGCCCGGTTAGACAGCGCTGAGAATCTGATTAATCAGGCTATTGCAGCAAATCCGTCTGAACCTAAAAATCATTTTCTCAAAGCTACGATGTTCCTCGCCGGAAGGTATTTCAGTGCAGGCAATGTCAATCGCGATTCCCTTAAACAATTGTTGTACGAATCCTCGGTGCGCACGATCGATCTGGCGATGAAAAATGAAAACAAAACGGAGAATAAATTCTATATTGGTTCCGCTTACGGATACCTGACGCGTGTTCACGCCATGAACCGTTCATGGATTAAAGCCTTTTGGTCGGCATTGAAGACAAAAAGCTATCTCAAAGACGTCATCGAGGAAAATCCGTCTTTCGCCGACGCGTATCATGATCTGGGATTTATATATTATTTTACGTCACAGCAAATCGCCTGGTACCTGAAGCCCGCGGCCTGGCAGTGGGGATTGATGAAAGACAAAGCCACCGCAATGGATTACCTGAACAGGGTTTACAGTCATGGATCATTTCTCAGGGAAGCGGCCGCCTATGAACTGTTCATTTTTAATTATTATATCGACAGGGATTATGACGCGGGAATGCCGTATATCGAATATTATTTTTCAAAGCATCCTTCCAATCCTAACATTCGAGGCGTCTATATGGAAGCGCGATTACTCCGACTGGTGAATCAGAAAGGATTCGCGTATTTCAATGACAATCTCGACAGTATCCGCGTCGCCTATAATATCGTTACGCCTGCGCCTGTTACACGCCTCGGATACCGTTTTATACAGGAACGAAATTTCGATGACGCGATCGCCTCGTTTAAAATCAATATAAGGCTTTTCCCTAATGACGCCAACAGTTACGACAGTATGGGTGAAGCCTATATGCTGGCCGGAAATAAAGATGAATCGATTAAATGTTACAATCAGGCAAAGGACATTCTGGCGAAAGATTCAACCGTCACGGATGATTACCGGAAATTCCTCAATGACAACATTCAATCTAAATTGGATGAACTGAAAAAAATGTAATCAAGGATTGCAGATACAATTAGGTTTCAGGTATTGAAACGGTCGCCGTGACTCGGCGGCGAAGATATGACGATGAATTCTATTTCTCCGTCTGTACAATTATTCATCCGGTGAGAATGGCCCGGCTTAATTTCAAGTCCTTCGTGCCGATTCAGCATAATCCGCTCTCCTTCAAGCTCCATGACCGCTTCACCTGACAATATAAAAAAGAATTGACTGCTTTTTGAATGATAATGCCGGATTTCAGACGTATGAGCCGGCATTCTTTCGTGAATGACGCTCATATCATCCGTTTTCACTAAGTGCCAGCCTTCGCAGTTTTGTCCCCAATTATAGTGACCGGCGTTCGTTTTACTGATTTTCATTCTTGTTGAACGTTATGATATGGATTGAAAAAACTGAAATCTGTAAAATATCACGTAAAATACCGGCCGAATAATCCATGACCGGCTGTAACAGCTTATTGCCGGAAAACGACATGATTTTCGTCATGATATGTCTGCTTTTTTCCGTGATCATCGTTCGCTCCGAATCGTGAGTGGGACTTCCGAATGGTCCGAAATCATCAGAAAATACAGGTAATCCTTCGAGGTTGATCATTTCTTTCCGGATGCCTTTAAACGACTCGCCTGGCTGTCCTATCCTGAAAGTGATATCGCCGGATAATTGTTCCCTATCGTAAGAACATACTGAAAACAGCGACCTTATCGAAACAAGATTATTGAAATCCACGATGCTGTTGACTTTATAAAGACCCTTGCCCTGTAATATTCTTCTGATCAATGCTTCCGACGATACGCGGTACCGGCTTGGGTCCTTACCGCATTGTTTGTAAAACTTTCTGCAGTCCGCGATTTCGGGCAATTCGGCAAGTTGCTCAATTTTAAATTTTTCCATAATCACGGCGCATTCATGTTCGATCTTTTCCCACAGTTCGGAATGATGGGCGATGACGGCGGCTTCATATTCAATGAGTCCGATCGCCAAATCCGGGCAGATTGATCTTATCGAGTCATCAATATATATGACGCTCATGAATCATTTCCCAATTTCTGAATCTTTGGGAATAAACATGTCATATTCATTCTTATCATTCTTATTCCAGCGGATATTGTTAAATATCCATACATTCGGGGCGTAATGAGGTTTCTGGAAATGAGTCCAGTTGTTCAGCCATTTGTATTCCTTAATGGGATATTCATTCTGCCGCATTTCACCGGTTATCCGTTCTGTCTGCCGCAGTAGTAGCATGGTTCCGTTAAATTCAATGGAAATGATATGTTTATTATCGGGTGAAAATCCCAGAAAATCTCCTTTGAATTCCGGCAACGGGGAGATTTCTCCTGATTTGATATCCAGCATCGCACGGCGGGTGACCAATCCAGATCCGTCGCTGGTCCACGAGTACGGGCCGCGCATATTTTCGGGTATCAGCATGATATCCGGCTTGTTATCCAGAACGCGTATAAGATACTTTTCCTTTCCGGATTTGACGATCAGGTTCGGCGGATCCGTCGCTCGCCCGAGATCCAGTTCTGAAAAATCAGCCGTGCCATCCTTGAGTTTCAGTTTTTTTCCGTTGATGTAAACATTCCACCACCAATTCGCGTGACCGCCGATCCAGCCGCCTTCGTAATACTGCATAACGGCAATCGGTTTTTGTTCATAGCGGAATTCGGGGCTTTTGCAGGATTTAATTAAAAAACTTATCATAAATATAAAATTGAGAGTTGAGCATTTCATACATTGACGCATAAAATATGGGTTAGTGACTACGGCTATAAACCAAACAAGCGTAAATATTCTTTTGCGACCGTTTCATCCATCCATTGATAGAATTTTTTAATTTCATCTTTTCTTGTACGGCTGTCCTTCCAACCGTCAAACCGTTTGTCTGCTTCGTCGAATATCATATCGTCCAGCGGTTTGAGTTTTTGCATAAAACCGTTTCCCTGCGCGTTGTATATGAGTTTGACATTCAAATATCGGTCCTGATATTCGTCCTGGGCCGGGATGACTTGTTCTTTAAGAGTCAGCGCTTTCCTGCATAAAGGCGCGGTCGAATCCTTATCCGCTGATATCATTTTGGGTAATTCTTTACCTCCGGCGACCCATACCGGAACAACGACTGAGGTCAGGGGAAAACCGAGCACCGTCCACATCGTGACCATGTCGGCGGGCATTCCCGGCTTAACGCCCTGGATCACCACCGACGCCGATGTATAATAACGTGAAATGTAATCCTGGTAAGGGACATAAAGCGCGTTATCCCATACCGATCCGCTTAACGTACGCAGGTCCGTTCTTGTCAATGAATGTCTTAAACTGCGCGCCGCATCCTGCAGTATGAAACGCGGGGTCAGCCGGTTTGTAATTTTCGCCTCATGAAAAAGTTCTTCCGCCGTAAAGTACCGGATATAACCTTTGCCCCGTTCGGGTTTTCCTGTATAAGAAAAATTCGTATGAATGATATATCCCATCGGCGCCTGGACGGGATCGTTCGCGTCAAGTTTTACATATTTGAAATTGCCCGTCTCAAAAAAAGCGGCTCCCCCGTTCGCGTCAATCACGCCGAAATTCGCGGATACGCCCATCGGTTTAGGAAGTTCCTTTAGCAGTTTTTCAAAATCCTCGATTGACGCGCAAACCTGTAGCGCTTTTTTCATCAGAATGCCTTCCCTGTCCTTGATGCCGCTGGTGTCGCCGATGTTCAGATTATACGAATGCGAATTCATGATCACGAATCCCGCGCTGTTACAGCCGGCCCAGACATTCTTTCGTTCACGGTCGAAGGCGTCAACCAAGGCGATATAGTCGTATTTACCGTCGCTGAAATATTCGACGATATTCTGCAGACTGTCTGTATCGCGGTTTTTCCAGATTATGGGCCGTCCGTCGGGCGTGTGCTTGCCGGAAATGATAATCGTGGTGCAGGCGTCAAGGGATTGCTGAAAACCTAAGAACATGGCCAGTGTAAGTGCGATCGACTTTAACATCATCGTGTGTCCTTTTGATGTGAATTTCATTGTCCTATATTAGGATATGCTCATTATAGTTTAAAAAGTAAATATTAACTGAATTGTACTAAATCATTTTTTACGAGTTTTTTATTGTGGTTGCTGATCGTAAACCGGTAACGAGAAACTAAATGTCGTTCCTTCTCCGTAACGGCTGTTGACCCATACCTTTCCTCCATGCAGTTCGACGATTTTCTTGACGATCGCTAAACCAAGTCCGGTGCTGGTCTCGCCGCCGGTGGGCCGGGCGCTCAATTTTTTAAAACCGATAAATACTTTGGAAATATCATCCTCGGTTAATCCTTGACCTGTATCCTGAATATGCGCCGATACATGGCTATCTTCATGAAAACAATACAGCCGCACCTTTCCGCCGGGTTGGGTGTATTTAATGGCATTGCTCAGTAAATTATCGATGACTTCCATGATACGTGACCGGTCAACCAGGACCGGCGGCAACATGTAATTCTTATCAACCACGAGTTGAATGTTTTTCTGGTTGGCATGACGATTATGAAGCTTTTCACACTCATCGATAATGATTTGCAGATTCTCCTGATGAAGATCGAGCCGTATTTTCCCTGATTCAATCGCCGAAATATCCAGGAGTTCCGCTACTAAATGGTTCATCTGGCGGGAGACCTGCAAAATCGTCTCCATATCCTCCATACTTTCGGCCTTATTAAAAGAACCATCTTTCAGGCTTATCAGGATGAGCTCGATATAGCCCATGATGGCATTCAGCGGATTACGCAGATCATGGGCGGCGATGCCGAGAAATTCATTTTTCTTTTCATTGAGTCGTTTCAACTCCTCCAGCATTTGCGTCTTAATATAGGCTGAACGGATATGTTCCCGTAAATTTTTAAGAAGGAGTAAATCCTGCTCATCAAAAGCGTCAACACGCTGGTAATTATCAAATATCAGCAAACCTTTGATACTATCCTCAATCCGGATGAGCATAACCATCATGGATTGAGGTAAGCCGAATTGGATGAATTTATCTTCCAGTTCCCTGCCTTTGATGTGTTTGGCAATATAAATTTCCTGATCGATCATCTCGGTATCACGGAGGTAACGTTCTTCTATTTCAGGAAGAGTCAGCGATATGGTTTCCAGATTCTTATTTTCCCAACCGTAACTGGCGACGATTTTATATAAACCGGTTTCATGATCGGCGATCATTGCGGCGCAACGCTCCACGCCGTGTATCACGCGGGTTTGTTCCAGAATGGACTGTAACAGGTTCAGGGACTGGTACTCGGTATTAATGGCTTTAACGATAGTATTGATCTGTTCCAGTTGGTTTTTTTGTTCCCGGATTTGTCCCGTACGTTCCTGGATTAATCGCTCCAGTTCATGCTTCTCAAGTTCAATGGCATGCAGACGCCATCGTATAATCGTATGTATGAGTCCGAATCCGATAAGAAAAAAAAGCATGTACGCCCACCAGGTCTGATACCATGGAGGCAGGATCGTAAAATCATAAACAGCTGCGGAACTCACCGTTTCGTAACCGTTACGGGCTTTGACTTTAAAATGATATTCCCCGGCCGGGAGATTGGTATAAGCGACTTTGGTTTCGGTTGACCAATCCGACCATTCTTTATTGAAACCTTCCAGCTGGTAGGTGTATTCCATCGGCCTGCCGAGTTCATAAAACAATCCGCTGAAAAAGAAATTTAAGGCGTTTTGGCCGTATTCCAGCGTGGGTTTTGATGTGACAGGTTGTAATAAACTGAATCGTGTTGAACTATATTCGCCGTTCGCGTCCTGTGCTGAATAGGTTCCGTGAAACAGCGTAATATTTTTACCGCCCGTGACCCGGCGTATCAGAACATTGAATGGATAAAGGAAATCCTTATGAATAGCCGGATTATAACAATACAAACCGTTGGTCGTGGAAAACCATATCACAGATCCTTCCGTATCATAATGCATATATCCTTCAGGAAGAATTTTAAAAGGTTTAGGATCCCATGAATAATCGTTTTCACCGGATCGCTTTAACAATCCGAATCCATAGGCGGTCGAAACCGCATAGGTGTTCGAGTCATACGGTGTTATCTGCAATACCTGATTGGTATCTCGCAGAAAATAGTCGCCGAACGAGGAATCTTTTATAAATCGAAGTGAATCTCTGTTGCCCGCGATGGACGTCGAGGTGTACAAACCGTTCATTGTGGCTATGACCAGCCGGTTGTTGATATAATACGCGTAATTCCATTTATTTTGTGGGAGTCCGTGAGACGTGGTATATCGCTTTATAGTATATCGGTCGATTCTTGAGTTAGTGAACTGAACATGAAGCAGACCGTTATAATGCGATGTAAGCCACAAATCGCCTTTTTCATCGGGTTGAATATGCCTGATCGGTTCAGTGATATCCGGGAAATGAAAAACGTTCTTGACCCTGTAATCTTTTTGGCTTTTGTGAAAAGCGGTGTCCATCTCATAATAGGTGAAGCCGTCAATGAGTCCCGTGAAAAAACCTGACGGAAACGTAGGCGACGTTCCCAGACAATAAATAACGCTGGAGTTCGACAGCTTTTTGACATTCGTTCCCTCGATACCCAGAACACCATCGGAACCTGAACTGTACAGACCGTGGGATGTTGATAATATATCCCAGCAGTTAAACTTTTGCCGGGTCATCGGTATAAAAATATGATTATCGTTTTCAATTTGTAACCGGTATTCGGGAAGATAATATAATCCGGACAATGCGGCGACATACATGATTCCGTTATAATGTCGGGACGCCTGGATACCGCCCGCTAAACCGGAAGATTCGGTAAAGTTGGTGATCGGTGAGTTAATTTCGATTCGGGACAAGCCTTCGAGTAAGCAAGCCCAAAGATTATGTTGACGGTCTGTTTGCAGGTTAATGACGATATCATGATTGAGGCCGCGGTTTTTATTAATGACCCGGTTTATACGTCCGTTGGAATCGATTAATACAATGCCTCCGCCGAACGTTCCGAGCGCAAAACGGTTATCATCTAATTTCAGGCAGGAATAAAATCCATAATACGAAATATAATCGTCGGCCTCCGTCACAAATTTTCGTAAAAGGTTATCCGGCGCTGATTTTTGGTCGTTGGTTCCGGGGACAGCGTCAAGGTTATAGGTAAACAGTCCCTTTTTATCGGTACAAATGAGCAATGAATTTCTCAGATACGGCATCATGACCATTCGACCGAGATCGTCCCCAAATAGTTTTGTCCCGGGAAGCGGCGCTAAAACGGTGTCCATGATCCTGCAGATGCCGATATCTTTCTGGAACACATAAATTTCATCATTTATTTTGAATCCGCGGATGGATTTGATATTGGCTATGAAGATCTGAAACTGATGATTGACGTAACGGTAAACCTTGGAAGCGGAGATAAAATAGACGCCGCGTGAAGTGGCATAGACTTTCCAAATATCATTAAATGATCTTTCCGATTCCGGGAGTTGGCCGACCAGTGAAATATAAATTAATTGTCCTGCAGAGTCGGCGGCCAGATAACCCATATCGCCGATCGCCCCGACATAAATAGTACCATTACTGTCCATGGCGAACGAGCGCACGGTGGACTGGTTTGTGGTGCGTATCAGGTTCCAGTCTTTGCCGTCATATTCGAGGATGCCTGATGTATTCGCTACGTACAACATGCCCCGTTCATCCTGTAGAATGTCCCAGTTCTGAGCGTGAGCCCTGTATTCGGATGACTTGAAGTTTTGAATGATCGGGTTGCCGCCTTGCGCTAAGACCGAGCGCTCATTTATAAATAGTATATAACAGACAACGGCGCAGCCTGATCGAAAATAAAAACGAAAATCAGAAAGGCGTAATTGAAAATACAAGATGAAAAGCTGAAGATAATGAACCGGAAAGATTGTACTCATGAATCACCTTTTCAGGGTAATCGGAAATATGAGCGTCGTTAATATAGTAATCAACAAAATGATTATTTTCAAAGATAATATTCATAATGCAAATTTAATTTTTGAGCCGGTCAGGGGTATAGAATTAAAAAGATCGGGAATTTATTGATAATTAAACAAAAGCCGGATCGCTTTCGAAGCCCGGCTTTGTCTTTACAACATTGTTTGAAGCACGTCAAACCTCCGAGGTTTACACGTAAATATTTTTATATCGAACTTATCTTCGTTGTTCGATACAATACATCTTCTGTAAAACCTCGGAGGTTATAAAGCACTAAACCACCGCGTAGCTTCCTTCCGTCTTCTCATCCAGATTCTTCGCGAAGAGCATGGTACCGCCGGGCTTGCCGATATCGGTGGCGGTTACGGTTTTCTCGGCGCCGGGCGCGAGTTCGATGCCTTCCGTGACGTCGCCGGTTTGAAGCGATGTCGCCGTCCAGAATTTGAGAACCGATTTACCGGTATTGGATATAAAGAACTCCGTATCGTCGGTAATGCCTTTATCGATGATCGTGACGGCGGCGCCGGGCGCGATGACGCCGGTGAAAGGCTCGGTTTCACCCGACGCGCCGGTACGGAGCTGTTCCACTTCAAACAACGCGAGAATCTTTCGCGTATCGTGGCCGAATTTATCCATCAGCACGCCGAGATTGCGGTAGAGCATGAGCGCGGTGTCTTTGCGCGCCTGTTCCAGCTGGAGCGACAGCTGATCCACGGATTGTTCGGTTTCCTGCTGGCGGTTGCGCGCGTCTTCCAGGGATTGCATAAACGTTTCGACTTCGTTCTTCAGTTCTTCAAGCTTCGGATATTTATTCAGCCGGTCGCGGAGGCCTTTGAGTTCGGTGATGCGCGTGTCTTTCGCGCCGGTCTGGAACGCGGTGCGTCCGCCGGGCAGTATCGCGGTATAATCCGGCGTGCCTTCGAGGTATTGACTCTGGACTTTGATGTTCCATTGTTTGAGTTTGACGGAGGAAAGCTCGTCGAGCATGACCTGCACGCGGCTGGTTTCGCCTTTATAGAGTCCTTTGGCGGAGAGCCAGGCGGCGAACGTATCGCTGAACGACTGGTTGACGGGCGCGAACCGGTCGTACAGGCGGGCGATGTCCGGATCGCTTTTCATGGCGGAGAGTTTCGCGAGGTGATCCGCGGCGACGATAGTCATGAGTTTGCGGCTGTTTTGTGTGGCGACGTCGAAGGTATTGATGAGATAATGCCAGGTTTCGTTATTCATGGCGGTACTCCAATGTTTAAAACAGTTGTTTATTCGGGTTTGTTTTAATATATTGGAGTCAAGGATTGGGTCCAGACAACTTGATCCTTGACTCCCAAGACCAATTTCTGTGGAACGGGTTAGAACCGCTTCACGGGGTTGGTCTTCTTTTTGACAATATCCGGGCGCATAGCCATCACCCCCTTTGGAAGTCGTTTTGGTTAACGGTTATTAGCATTTTTTCTGAATTTGGAAATAATTGCTCATTGCTTGCCCCGAGTGTAGCGACTTGCACTGAGTAGTTCGCCATAGGCGGACGTATCGAAGTGAGCGGAATCGAGGGGTTCATTGCCTGCCCTGAGTAAGCGCCTGTACTGAGTTTATCGAAGTAGAGCGCATCGAAGGGCTCATTGTTAATTGTTCATCATTCAATCGCAATTTTATCAATTTCTTTCATAATCCTTTCCGTTTTGGCCAGGGCAAAGATGATTTTCTTTTTTCAGGTCATACGCCCGGGGTTTGATACCCGTGCCGTCATTTACTCCTCGCGTTTGTTATAAATCATGTCGTAAGCTTGTCGCAAGTCATGTCGCAAGTTTGTCGCGAGTTGAACCGGCCTCCCTGAGCCGGTAAACAAGTTTATTCGTCGCGCCAAAAGTTTTCAATATTTTTTTGTCCACCATCATCCGCAGATCCCTTTGCAGAGACCGGCGGTTGGTATCGGGACAGAGCGACTGGTATTCCTGAATATTCAGCCCGCCGTTTTCGAGAATAAACGCCAGCGCCTTCGTCTGCCGGTCTGTCAGCTTATATTTATCCGCCAGCACATCGCGGCGGATGACCCGTTCTCCCCGGAGCCGCACTTCGGCGAGTTGTTCGGCCAGTCCTTCTATGAAAAACTCAATCCATCCGGTCATATCCATGCCGCTATCGCGGACGCCCTGCAGGGCCCCGTAAAACGCGGGACGGTTGCGGTCGTAGTATTCGCTCAGCGTGAAGAGGCGTTTGAAATCATATCCGGCGCGGTACAGGCAGAGCGTTGACAGCAGGCGCGACACGCGTCCGTTCCCGTCTAAGAACGGGTGGATGTGAACCAATTGAAACTGGGCGATCCCGCTGACGAGCGCCGGATGGATATCCTGCGGATGATTCAGCCAGTCCGTCAGTTGAGCCATCAGGACAGGGACGTCGTGGGCCGGCGGAGGCGTATAGATCACTTGCCCGGTTTGGGAATTGACCACGTAATTCTGTATCTTCCTGTATGCGCCCGGGGCCGCCGTATTGCCGCGTACGCCTTCCACCAAATGTTTATGAATTTCACGGATCAGTCCTTCGGTGACGGGGCCTTTCGTTTGCAGGTAGGACGATACCAGTTCGAACGCCGAACGGTAATTGAGCAGTTCCCGCGCGTCATCGGGGTCGGCGCCGGGGACTGTTTTGCCTTCGAGCAAGCGTTCGGCTTGCGGGAGCGTCAGGCGGGTGCCTTCGATGTGTGTGGTATGATGCGCTTCCAGCATCAGCGCGCGTTTTTCCATCCCGAGAAGCCAATCCTCGGAAAGGGCGGCCGCTTCCAGGAAACCGCGCGCCCGTTCGATGCGCGTCAGGCCGCCGGTGATCCTGTTCGTGATCGTAAAACGCGGACGGAATGTTTCCCGCGGCTTCATTGCGCGGCGCTCCTGATCGATGTTTTATTCATAAACTTCTCCCGTGGAATGCGTTTTTTGAAGAGCCGGTTCAATTTCAGTACGGATCAAGGATTGGGTCCAGACAACTTGATCCTTGACTCCCAAGACCAATTTCTGTGGAACGGGTTAGAACCGCTTCACGGGGTTGGTCTTCTTTTTGACAATATCCGGGCGCATAGCCATCACCTCCTTTGGGGGTATTGTATTACAATTTGGTTTAAAGAATAATAAATATTGGAAATAAATTATATACATAATTTTATAGTATTATTATGGACTCATCTCCAGCGATGTTTCTTATTTTCATTCGAAGCGGTTTTTGTGAAGAAGTGATTTTTGCATCCCAGAAATTTTTTGTTTTTTCTCCGTTAAATATGACATAGCCTTTTTTGTCGATTTTAATTTCGACGTCACTTTTCCAGATACCATCTTTATTTGTACAGTCAAGACTGATGAGTTCTATCAGTTCAAGACCTTGTTTGCTGATGGTTATGGGAACAAAAATCTTTTTGCCATTTCCGTTTCCATTGCCATAGTTGTTTTCTTCTTCTCCGTTATCGCCGTTTTCTTCCGTTATGCTTGTCTGTGAACCATTTAAAGACTTTTTCTGATTGTACTCATTTATTTTTTGGATTAAACGGTCGCTTTTAAATGATTTGATCTCGATTTCAAAAGCTTTTTTTGTTTCTTTCATTTTATAAATCACTTCATCATTGATGACCACATCATCAAGAATTGCTTTGAGGTCACGGAGCTCGATTTCAATCCCCGTAACATTATTCTCAGCAATAAATTTTTTAATATCTGATTCGTTCTCAATATCCACATAATAGACTATTACTTTTTTAGTGCCATCCGGTAAGTCGGGCATGGCTTCATTAATAACCCGATTAATAAGAGGCCTATCTAATAATTTGGTACTATGATCGAGTAAATTTGGAATGTAAACGGGTATTGAACCGAGCTTGCTATCGTTTATAGAGCCTTCCCAGAAGCTGTCGAGAGCGTCTTCATTTTTCATCCCGATTATTAAACTTTTCAATTTATCCATCGTTTGAACCGGATTGCGGAAGAGTGAGACTCCATCTTTTACATCATAAATCGTAAAATTCGCGCCAGCGGATATTAAACGGTCACGTGTGGTTTGAATGCTGTTCAGACCTACATCAACATGTATGAATTTACGATTAAGATCATGAGACACTTTTGCTGTGACGCCGGAACCACCAAAGAAATCGGCTATTACCATTCCCTCATTTGAAGAAGCACATAGAATTCTTCTCAGAATGGCTTCGGGTTTTTGAGTGGCATAATCTTGAATTTCGGGTGAATTTACAATAGTCTGAAAACTTGCTATATCATCCCAAACATCTGATAAAGGAACACCCTTAGTATTGTCAAGATATATAACTTTATCTTTTGTTATTGATTTGAATTTTCTTCCATTTTCATCTACTGAAAATCGCTTTAATTGAGCGTCATTATAAGGCAAGTATTGTTTATTAAAAATAACATCTTCACATTTAGAATAATAATAAATTGTATCATGACCACGAACAAAATTATTTACTAAACTTTTGTAGCCTGATACACCGCTTAAACTCCAAATAATTTCTCTCTGAAAATTATCCTCCCCAAATATTTCATCTAATAATATTTTAACATAATGACCAATATGCCAATCAAGATGCACATAAATACTTGCAGTATCGCTCATGATTGATTTAATAGCCTGTAAATTTTCATACATCCAATTAAGATAATCTTCTTTATTCCAAATATCACCGTACATTTTTTCTTCAAAAGATCTTAGTTCGTCTAAATCTAATGCTTCTTCTGCCTTGGCCAATTCTTCGGCGGCTTTTGGATTCCTTCGTAAAAATATTTTCTTTGCATAATCGGCTCCGCTTGCAAACGGCGGATCGGTATAGACCAAATCTACCTTAATTCCTTGATCTTTCAAAAATGCACATGCCGATAGACATTCTCCGCGAATGAGCATGTTATTGTTCTCTGCGCCGACTGTTTCAATTTTTTCAAGTTCATAATAAGGCATACCGCGTTTTATACGCTCGTATACAAGACCATTATCGCGATAACGCAAAACCCTTCGAGTACGGGTAATGTTGTTTAATATTGCCTGCCCTTCAACGGTATCCGGCAGATATGGAATATATTTAACAGGCATGTATTAATTCTCCTTAAAAAAAGTATCGATCTTAGATTTGAATATACCAAGATTTTCGTCCATCGAATTGCTATCCGGCAGATAAAGGTATTCAAATCGATTATAACCAAATTTTTCATTATTGATTTTAAGAAATTCTGATTCCATAAATTTCCGTTTAGCTAGAAATTTTAGTTGATCTTCGTAACCTGAACCTTTCGTTTCGATTATCAGAATTTTATGGATAGACAAATCCTTGCGTTTAATAACTAGGAAATCGGGTGTATATTTTCCGACTTTATGCCAGGTATTTTGTACTTCTTTATAACAAATAATTCTAAATTCTGTCATACTTCTGTCGCCGTTGTAATATACTTCCAAGCCTGAATCTATAAAAGAGGAAAAACTTATTAATTCATCCAGGAATTTAAGCTCAAACAAACTCTGATAAAAATTATAGGGCAGATAATGAAATGTTTTGTTTTTGGATATCACGGCTTTCGAAAAGGATTTTGAAGCGGGGACGTTAAAACCAGCCATTGAAAATAAATCCGGATTGGGCTGAGAAGCGATAAAATCATTCAGTTTTTTCTGCGCTTCTTCCACTTCTTTTTGCAATGTCGCTATATCTTTTCCGGTTTTATCTGCTAACAGAATTTCTTTTGTATCGTCAACAGACGGATAAAGTTTGTTGTGACCTTCGATAGGATTAAGGTTATCAATCACCAAAAGACTTGCGTTTTTTGGAATAATTTCTGTTTTGGATGAAAGATCACGATGACGGTGAAATGCAATGCGGATGCGGGTTTTTATCTCATCTAATCGAAAAAGGTTATTGTAGAACAGATGGTTATTTTTTGTAAATGTAATAGCTTTAAAAATTACAGAAAGGGATTCTTCATATTTGTATAAATCATTTGAAAAAAGAGTTCCCATACTCTCACGGGCTATATTGAAAATCCACATATCAAAATCGGCTTCATCGCCCTGTATGGTTTCAATAAGGGCTTTTGTTTGTAAATCTTTTGGTGATAAACCCCGCTCCACAACCATAGCTATGTCAAAATGATTTTTTACATCAATATTAGAAATTGATTGATCCGGATTCGCTTCTGTTTCAGTAATAATCGTTTCATATTCCACGTTGAGCTGATAAAAATCTATTTTAGGTAATTTAAGATATTCCATGCGGGAGAATCGCTCAACCATAGCCGGCGATCCGTCTTTACCAAGATTGGTTAATTCCTGAATACTGGTGTGCTGTTCATCTTTAAGCTGTTTATCGAGTGTTTTAGCGTTGTCCTCATTAAGCCATATCAGGGCTGTTTCATTTTTACCTTTATCTACTTGTCTTAAACAACGGCAAGAAGTCTGCAAAACCATGTTGGTAGGACAATCGCCTTTTTGAGAAAGAATAACGCTTGTAAGACTCCGGCAATCCCATCCCTCTTTACCTATCTGCACTAAAAGGATAATTTTTTTCTTAGATATTGATGTATCAAGAGAATTGAATTCTGTCTCAGCTTCTTTAGTGATTTTATAATATTTATTTCCTTTATGATATTTTAATATTTCTTCGGGTCTGATTTTCATTTTTCCAATGAGATGAGGATAGATTTCCGCTTCAAGGCGTTCAATAGTACCGCAATAAACGGCAATTTTCGCAATACTTCCATTTGAGTAAACCGTATTACCGTAATTTTTTAGAAAATCATTTATCCCTTTTTCAATAATTTGTATTGAATCTAAACCGCTGGTTTGTTCAACACGCGGCTTTTTTAAGAACTTTTTTACAGCCGTTGTTAAGGGATAATAAAATACCGTATTGGTGATTTGCGTGAAACTTAATCGCAGTTCATCCGATACTTTTATCGTTTCACCGGAACCAAGATAAGGCGTGCCTGAAAAGCCTAACACTGAATTGATTGTACCGCCTTTACTCCATTTATTGACGACTTGTCTGAGTTTTATATCATTCGTAGCGGCGTGATGGACTTCATCAATATGAATCTGCAGATTGGGTATTTTACCGATTATGTTACGTAATTCATTTGCCAGTCGATCTCTATCATCATCATTATGCTCAAAAAGTTCTCCCTGTGCGGTAAGGTCAAGCCTATCAAGAATAACTTTTTCAGCATTAACTACCATAACAAGACCCATAAGGGAATCATAAGGTTGATAACCGGATATTTTCTGCGCATTCGGATTACGGGCTTTATTACTTTTTTTTGCGGATTTCGGCTGATCTAAAACTTCAAATTTAATCATTCGTTTAATGTTACTTGCCGCCGGTTCCGGCAATATCCATGAGGGATCAAACCGTTCAATCGTTTTTAAGCTCGGAACGATAGAGCTTTTTAAACCGGAAGGAACTAAAATCAAAAAGTTATGAGCAAATTTTGTGTTTTCAGGTTCATTCAGAGCAAAATACAAATCTAAATATATTATCGCAGCCATTAAGAACGTTTTACCGGCTCCCATCGGAAGGCTGAACAGGTAATCAGGATATTCAACATTATAAAATAATTTTTTGCTGAACGCATGATAATCAACGGATAAAGTATTTTGTATTAAATATTTCTCTAAATCAGGAAACAAGGTCTTCTGATTATTCTTTACATTTCCATTATTTATAATAGGTGTCCGGGAAAGTTCAAATAATGATTTTGCCGCTATGTCGTTTTCAAATACTGTCCGAGCATTTTGATTAATATTTAAAGCTGATAAATCTTCACTATGGCCAAATAAGCCTTCACAAAATAAATTTGAAAGCGGTTTGTTTTCTCCCTCGATTTTTAAATATAAATAAACCAGCAGAGCCTGAATCTGAGCTTCACGAAGATTACCATTTTTATAAATATAATCAAAAAGCGGCTTAACGGTGCAACGATCAGATGTGATCCATTGATGGACTTTGTTGTGTATGAGGGTGTGGAGCATTTTTATTATTTAATAATTTTTCTGAATCTATGTAAATGATAGATTAATATCAAACTTTAATGGTTTAAATTATGGTAATATTTGATAAAAACATAATAATAATTAATAGGAGAGATATATTTCAAAATTTGAGAATTTAAGTTTTATAAATATTATCATTATTGTATGGGAAAATTTCTTTCATACTACCAATTGCTAATAAATCCCGTTTCGGATAATCTTTAATAAAAGGTATAAAATCATTATATATTTTTACTTTTAGAAATTTATTAGTATTTATAAATAAATATCTGTGCTTAGGTTTTAGTGGCTCCTTTTTTATTCTAAATATATTTTTTTTTAATAAATTCATATCTCTTGTACCAAATCTTTTTCTTATTATCCAACCAGAATATTTTTTCCCATTAATCCAATAATTTGATTGTCCTTTAGGATTTGTTAGCCCTAAATATAAGGCGTTTGTAGCCTGATAAATTGTTCCAATTTCATTATAAAAAGTATCTGAATATGCAATTACTAATGAATCACCTCTTTGTTTTCTGATTTCATATAAACTTTTTGATACTGTTTGACTTGGTATATTATTGAATGAGTTAGTTTTTGTAGCACCTCTACATAATTGATATATTTTAATACCATATTTAGAAGCAATTTCTCCTATAAAACCTCTTTTTGATGAAAAACAAGGAATACCATAAGATACAATTGATAATAAAACTTCATTAAACAACAATCCAAAATGCCAAACACCAAGACCACAATTACCAAGATGTTCATATTGTGAATAGAATTTATTAGCTTCCACAGCAGAAATTTTTTTTAAATTAAAATTCATTAAATGAATTTTTTTCCAATGAGTTTGAATAAACAAAATAATGTGAATGCTTGTAAAAGGCCCACTAATACCTTATCCCATAAAGATAACAATACAGTTTTTAAAGTGAAAGGAGAAATTGATGTTAAATCTGTACCAATATACGCACTACATAAACTAAATAATACCAATAATAGAAATATTTTTACCCAAAATGTCTTTTGTTCTTTAATTGAAAATAATAACTCAGCTTTTGGCCCAATTAAATCATGATCTTTTTGATTTGATTTAAAAGTTAATGATATCTTATCTGTAAAATCCTCTAAATATCTTTTAGTCGATATTTGAATATTCAAATTATTTGAAAATGTGTTTATATTTTCAATATTTGAACCTAATAATTTTATATTATCTCCTGTCTCAATTTCAATAACTCCAGTGTTTGACGTATTGTGCTGTTGTGCGGGATATCTATATGTTAGTTGAAGATTATGAAAAATTCCTTTCGTGAGATTAAAATATTTTTTTCCATTAATAAAAGAACTATCCGCTTTTTTATTTTTTTCATTTAAAATTTCACATCTAATAAATAAATGCTCTTCTATTTGATTAGAAGAATTTTGTTTATCATGTTTAAATGCCTCACATTTACTAATACTATCAACACAATTTGTCCATGCCTCATCATTTTTATAATAATTTTCACTTAAAGAAAATATATTATCATGAATAACCGCATAATAACCATCATTTGGTTCTATTGGATTATTATTAGTTAATTTTGGTATATTATGTTGTTTCAAGTCACAAATGACTTTTTCATTAAAAATTTTGATATCCCTTGGATAAATGAAATCTTCTAAAATAATTTTAAAATAAAGATAATCATCTTTTTCGTATGTACTTTCAAACTTCCCTGATCTAATTGGATGATATATATAACCGTTATTTCCAAATCTATCTATAAAAATTATTGTGACTAATTCTCCTTTATCTATTTTTCTTATTTTATCGTGTAAGCTTGATGAAATATTTATACTGGTTGTACCCTTATGTCTATATCTATATTCATTTAGACTACCACTAGGTAAAAAAAGGGTATTTAAAACATTTCTAATATAGAGAGAACGATATCCTGAATTAAATAGATAAATCATTTTGCACCATAAATGTTAAATATTTAATAAGTTATTCATTTTAATATTTATTTTATGTAGTTCTTTTATAAAGACAATTTACATTTAAAATAATAACATTTTTTCTCAAAATTTGAGAATTTTTTATATATAATTTCTCGTATTATTGATGGGGCTGAGCGCCGGGTTAAGCCGCTCATGCGATTAAACCTTATCTAGACCAAACCATATGCGCCCAGCAGATTGAGTGACGAGAACAGCGTATTTCATCTTGGTTTGATTGGCTGCCGTCTTTGCTTTTGCCAGGACATCTGATTGAGAAATGTCTCCTGAAATGTCGTATTCCGCATCTGGGAGTTGATAAGTGACACCATCGTTAGAAGTAATAGTTCGATCAAATCCCTGCTTCTCCATTTCGGAGTGTAACTTTTCATAGTCATTCCAATCTGCTTCGTGGAGCATTATGCGGACAGTGAAAGCGGCCATGATTTTTCTCCTAATATTAATTTTTAAGGCGTCAATTGCACATAACTTCTATTATTTATAATAATTATCTAAATTACTTTATTATCCTCCATACTCATATCCATCCATTTGTTTTACGCCATTACCATCAGGGGAGTTATACGGGTAATATAATACTAAAACCCGCTTAATCAAACAGCAATTTGCGGATTTCGGGCGATTCCGGCCCATCCGTGTACGTATTTTTTTTATTAAGCTTAACCGCCCGCTTCTATCCGTTTGAACCATCATAATACTATTTAATTCGTTTCTGTATCTAAGAAAAGACACGTGAAAAGTAAGTAAAAAAACAGGCGAAGGCAAGGGGAATTCACCACGAAGGCACGAAGACACAAAGGAATGAATAATTTTCATAAACTTTCTTTTGTTCTTTCTAGTTTTTCAATCGTTTCTTTTACCACTTTCGGCCATTCATATTCGCCGGTGGATTCCGGCCCGCCATGTGTGGAATCGTAAATAAATTCGATATAGGTGTAATAATGCGGTTCTTCATTTAACATCTTTTTCAATTCCGGTATGGATTCAACGGCTTTCATGGCGATTAAACCCTCGGCCGCATCCCGCTTAAAATGATATTCAGGAATGCGGCCTTCAGTGACATAACGGATGATTTTGCTGATGGCTTCAATTTCATTCATGATCTCGGAATGTAATTCTATTAGAGCTTTTTTAATCTGGTGTTTTCTGTTATTAATTGGATTTGACATATTTGTTTTTATTTTCAGTATCGACATGAAATTGAATTATTATTTTTTAATCTCTTTTAAATATGTAAAGATCGGCACATCAAAGCTCATATTTATAAACGATTTTCTCCTCATTCCTTTAAAATTTTCGTTTTCAATAATTGGCAAGGAATATGATATATTTAATTCAAGGTCATTATAAAATCGCATGCCTAAACCTGCACCAGTAAATAAATAGTTAAAATTTTTATTTGATTTAATATCAACAACATTATAAAGAATACCTGAAATATAAATCATTCCATAAATATTATTAATTAATGTTGGTTTAGGTTTTCTAGGCCATACTCTATTAGTACCCCTATATTTGAAGGGTTCATTTTTATCAAAAGAATGTGTATATTTGAAGTCATAAAATAAGAATTTCAATCCTATCTTTTCACTCGCTAATCCTATGATATTGATATCGTCAGTTTTAGAACTTGTAGTATTAAAATTATTATTTTTTTTTATAAATATTCCACTATTGAGACCAATACTAAAAAACGGTTCGATGCCTATATAATTATTTTTCAATGAAGAAAATTTACAAAATTTATCCTCTAAAGAAAGAATAATAGCTTCAACATCAATTTTAAATTTAAAAGGATTCGTGCTTTCCTCATCTTTACTCAATTCAATGATTGTATATCTTTGAATTATTTCCGCTAAATATACAATAAAATAATTTTGATGTAAATCTTTCTCTATGTTTGCATAATCAGAATAAGTTTTTATACTTTCAAAAAAAAGATGCATTAAATAAGTAATTGTTTTTTTGTCATATTCATTTATATTGCTTAAAATTTTTGTACTAATGATTGAATCGGATTCAACAAATTCTTTAAAAATTTTATCAAATTCTCCAACATCTTTTCTAAAAGCATCAATTAATATTTTGTATTTTTTATTATGAATAATACTATAGTTCGAATTACAGGTATCATGTAAATTTCTATGAAAATAACTATCTTGAAAAAAACCATAATTTTTCATGGTGTCATAATTACATAATTTTGAATAAAACACATCAAATATAAGATTTCCAATATCTTTACAATCACGAGCCAAAGTGTCTTTTTTATCAAAAACAGGTTCAAATAAACTATTAATACCATATCTCTTAATACTTTTTTCTTTATCATATGGAAGGTTAGAAATATTTAATAAATTTCGTACGTAGTAATCAGATATTTTATAAGTAATTGAATAAAAAACGATTTGTGTAATGATATCTTTTGTCATCACAGTTTTATTTTTTTGTGTTAATAATATATCCACTAAATTATAAACTGATATAAATGTTGCATAGTTAGATGTTCTCACATGTTCGATAATAAAATCCTTTAGAATACGTTTTTTTAGTTCATCTTGTTTGGTGATAATAATGTTTGATAATAAATCAACATCAATATTTTGACGTTGCGCATAAATATTATTTGATAATAATATCAAAATAATCATTAATATAGTTTTCATAATTTTCCCCCTTATTAATTTTGTTCTCAAGTTTTTTTCTCAGGTTTTTTAGATACCGAAACTCCCCGTCGGTTCCCTCGTTCTTCCCATGTAATTATGTTTGCGCATATCATCCCGCCTATTTACCCTTCTAATATATAGACGAATGAAATGAAAATTTATCCATTTTTATGCCATTTTTTTGGAATTCCATTGTTTATTATGGGTTTAAATTGTTCTCGCCAAGGCGCAAAGGAACAGGGCAAAAAACGTTTTTCGTGCTATAAAAAATTTGGGAAGTATGACGAATAACGTTTTTCATGCCGTAAAATATTTGGGAAACATGGCAAATAACGTTCTTCGTGCCATAAAATATTTGGGAAGTATGACGAATAACGTTCTTCGTGCCGTAAAAAATTTGGGAAGTATAACAAATAACGTTTTTCGTGCCATAAAAAATCTGGGAAGTATGACAAATAACGTTCTTCGTGCCGTAAAAAATTTGGGAAGTATGATAAAAAACGATTTTTATTGTATTTACGTTTTCGGGAGCGGGTTGAGAATGCTTTGTCATGGCGGTTGCGTTATCGTAATCGTTGATTTTTAATGTTTTAACCGGCTGAGGCGTTTAACTATCGCCAGGATTTGGATTGAACTGATCGTCCGGTAGTAAGCGTTGTCATGTTGAAATGCCCGTTTTTAGTCCTTTCATATCTATAAGACAATTATCTCTGTAAAAAAGTACTTTTTTGGACTGTAAATGTTCATTTAGGGTTTTTTCAGGCTGTAAAATGTATTCCCCTTGATATAAAGAGGCCTGAGCACGAAAAAAAGTACCCTTGGAGGGTGATTTTTTTTTAAAAAGGGATCCCCTGTTTTCTCTATCCATACCCGGCGGATTACCCATCCGCTATCCGCGGAACCGGTCCTGTCGTAATGCACCCTGTTTACCCGCATGATAATTTAAACTACGAATCATTCCATGGATGCCGAAGACCAGAAACAACGCAAAAGAAAAGAAAACGATGTTCAGGTAATTCAATCGCGTCGGGTCATGCCTGGTAACAACAGTCTGATCCTGATACGATTAAATAAATTGTCACCGCAAGGATTATCACAAATCAAAACTATGATCGATGAAACTAAGCCCGTGAATAAATGGATATCAATAAATGAATGCCGGCAGGGTTTGTTAAACAGTTGTAAAGTTCATTCATACGTAAAGCGTTGAAGTGAACAATGATGAAACATGAATAAAATAATGTGACTATAAGCGGCGCTATTTCTGATCAATAGCTTGATTCAAAATATCAAGACCATTAATGACGAGTTGAAGTTTGTCGTCCGATAATTTGTTTTTAATGTATTTTTCGCATTTGTTTTTATATCCGTCAATGCTTTTCTTTGCTTGCCTGCCTTTAGGAGTAAGTCTAAGCTGAACGCGGCGGCGGTCCTGGATTTCATTATACCGCTCAACAAAACCATCGTTGACGAGGGCGTCAATAACCCGGCTCGACCTGGATTGGGAGAGTTTTAATAACGAAGCCACATCCGTACACTGGATCGTTTTAACGTCGCCGGGAAGAACGATAAAAAACTGAAATTGCGCCGGCGATAACTTTAAATGCTCCATGATTTTCTGATCCGAAATCCTGCATTTATCGATCACACGATACAAAAGGCTGCTGATGGGTTCGTAATACATATCCGTAAAGAAGGTTGGTTAACTGAATGTATCGGATTATACATAATTTATATGCCATTAGCAAATAATACTTGACAATGTCATCAGAATAAATTATGTTACTGGCATAATATGTTATTAACATATTAGATCAATCCTGATACCGAATGCCTCTATAGATTTAAAAAAAGCCTTATACCGATCATCATAAACCATTAAAAAAGACCTATGAGTATGGAAACCGATTTCTCGAAACAATACGAAGAACTGAATAACGAAGTGACCGCATTAAAAAAGAAGGTGTCCAAATTAGAGAAAGCCCGCAAAGATCAGCTCTCCATGGCTGTTGTGTCGGGCGATATGGACAAAATCCTTGCGACGATGATTATCTCGCTCGCGGCGGCCGCCATGGATACCAAAGTAAAACTTTTCTTTTCATTTTGGGCCCTTTCCGCTCTCCGCGACCCTAAAAAATCGGGAAAAGGCAAGGATTTTATGTCCACAATGTTCGGCATCATGCTTCCAAAGCGTAATAAGCTGAAATTGTCCAAATTAAACATGCTCGGCATGGGGCCGGTCATGATCCGGGGCATCATGAAAAAGAAAAAGGTTATGTCCCTGCAGGAAATGTTTATTAAAGCGGGAGAATTAGGCATTGAGATCGTGATATGCGAAATGTCCATGGACCTGATGGGATTCAAAAAAGAAGAATTTATCGACTATCCGCATTTAAGTTACGCGGGCGCGGCAACCTTTGTCGCTGACGCCGGCGAAAGCGCCATGCAGCTTTTTATTTAATCTAATTAATCCTATATAACCCATTTAAGCGATCAAATTTATGACAAAAGAAGAATTAAAAGCGCTGAAAGTAAACATTTCTGTCGATGCCCGCGGAACAGCATGTCCCGGTCCCCTCTTAGCGGCAAAAAAATCCATCGGGGAAATTGAATCCGGCGAAATCATGGAAATCCTTTCGGCGGACGAAGGAACCAAAAACGACATCCCCCGCTGGTGTGAAAAGGTCGGACACCAGTACCTCGGTTTCTTCGACGAGGACAGCTTCAGCCGTTTATTCTTAATTAAAGAATAATCATTCCAATTAACCTTATTTCTGATTGCTGTTTCTTTAAAAAAGAAGAAGCAATTGAGCCTTTCTTTTCTTTCAATTATGACTAACGATAAAAAATCTCCAAAGATATTGGTTTTTTCAACCGATAAAATTTCCGATCCGGGCATTGACCAGGCCGGGTTAAGGAAAATACATTATTCCCCGACGGTGTATGTGATCAGTTTGCCCTGTTCCTCAGGCGTGAAACCGCGCTGGATACTCCACGCCTTCGAAAAAGGCTTTGACGGGGTATTTATCGCCGCCGACGGACACGAATGTTCCTATAGCTCACGTTGCGCTGACCACACCAATACTATCGTTGTAGAAGCGCAAAAGCTGATGACCGGGAAAAATATAAATCCAAAACGCATCCGGATGGCCGCACTGTGCTCCGTGTGCGCCGAGCCTTTCGCGAGCCACATGGAAAATTTCGGAAAAATTTTGGAAGGTCTGGAAAATTAATTCATCATGGTATGATGATATTTATTATTATTAAAAAATGAAATATGAGCAAAACAACCGATAATAATTACGACGTATTAGTCATCGGCGGAGGCATTGCCGGGCAGGAAACCGCGTTGAGCCTTGCCGATATGGATTATAAAGTGCTGCTGGTGGAAAAAGGCCTTTCTATCGGGGGAAAAATGATTCAATTGAGCAAGGTATTCCCGACGCTCGACTGCGCCGCCTGTATTACCACGCCGAAAATGTCGGAAACCGCGCGTCATCCGAATATTACTTTGATGCTTAATGCGGAAATTGACGACATTCAAAAAAATTCCGGCGACGAATTTGATATCCATGTCACCCAAAAGCCGCGTTACGTTATCCAGGAAAATTGTACCGGCTGCCAGCAATGTGAAGTCGCATGTCCTGAAGTCAGACATGACGAATATAACGCTAATCTTGCGGGAAGAAAAGTTGCCTATATCCCGTTCAGCCTGGCTAATCCCCGCATAGCGACGATTGACCGCCAGGACCATTCCGCGCCCTGCATTAATACCTGTCCCGGCGGGGTCAAAGCGTACGGGTATATCACGCTGGCCCGTAACGGGCAATATGAAGACGCGATGAAACTGCACCTGGAAGATATTCCTTTCCCGGGAAGCCTTGGCCGCGCCTGCTATCATCCCTGCCAGACGGAGTGCACACGCGCCATGGTCGAAGAACCTGTGGATATTCGTAAAATCAAAAGGTTTTTCTCGGACTGGTACTATGAAAAATATCCTGAAGCTCCCCCGGTTGACATCAAAGAAAAAACCGGGAAAAGAATTGCCGTTATTGGTTCCGGACCGGCCGGAATTACAGCCGCCTATCATTTAGCGTTAAAAGGTCATACCGTAAAAATATTTGAAGCCGCGCCGAGCGCCGGCGGGATGCTCCGATTAGCTTTACCCGAATACCGCGCGCCCAAAGACGTGGTTGACCGGGACCTGTAAAACATTACAGTCCTCGGCGTTGAAATAGAAGTCAATAGACCTGTCACCGACCTGAAATCCCTGAAAGATCAGGGTTTCGATGCGGTTTTTGTAGGCGTAGGAACGCATAAAGCCATGAGATCGCGCGCCGAAGGTTCCGAATTAAAAGGCGTTGTGGACTGTTTAACATTTTTACGTGAATCGAACATCGGGCAAAAGGAAGATCTTAAAGGCAAAACGGTCATGGTGATCGGGGGCGGGAATACGGCCATCGACGCCGCAAGAACGTCCCTGAGGCTGGGTGCGGAAAAAGTGATCGTGATCTACCGGCGCAGCCGCGAGGAAATGCCCTGCTTTGCCCCCGAGATCGAAGACGCGGAAAAAGAAGGCGTCCACATCACCGTTCTGCGCAATCCCGTAAAATACACCGGTGAAAACGGACGGTTAAAACAAGTCCAGTTGGTCAAAATGAAACTTGGCGAAAAGGACTCCAGCGGACGAAGAAGCCCTGAGCCGATTGCCGGTTCCGAATATTTTGAAAATGTCGATTATGTCATCGAAGCCGTCGGTCTAAACGCCGACACTCAGGCATTTGAAGGACAAATCGCCCTGAATAAAAACGGAACCATCACCGCGAATCCCAAAACGCTTCAGACGTCGGTCGAATACATTTTTGCCGGGGGCGATGCGGTCACCGGATCCACCACGCTCATTGAAGCCGCAGGACAGGGCAAACAAGCCGCGTTCTATATGGATAAATGGCTTCGCGGCCTTGACATGAACGATTACAATGACGGAGATAAACTGCCCGCCATCGATAAGAAAAAAGTTATAAACACATATAAGGGCGTCAAAGTTCCGCGAATACCTAACGCCGAAATCCCCTTAGACGAACGCGCGCGCAGTTGGGAAGAGGTTGAAAAAACATATACGGAAGACGAAATGAAAGCCAGCACACAGCGGTGCCTGGATTGCGGAAATTGCCGTGAATGTCACCAATGCCTGAGCGCTTGCCCCGCCAACGCGATTGATTTTTCGCAACGAACTCAAAAATCAGCAATCAAAGCAAAATCCGTTGTGGTTGCCACGGGCTATAAATTGTTTCCGCCGTCAGGAAAGCCAAAATACGGTTATTCAAAATTCGCGAATGTAATTGATTCCATGCAGATGGACCGTTTAATTGCGCCGACCCGCCCGTTTAACAATGTTCTGCGCCCCGGCGACGGGAAAACACCGGACAATATCGCGTACATTCTTTGTACCGGTTCCCGAGATTCCGCTATCGAAAACGGGGGCTGCGGAACCGATTGCGGCAATAATCCCATTTGTTCGCAAATCTGCTGTATGTACTCAATCAAACAGGCACAACTGTTAATGGGCGCTCTGCCCATGGCCGATATAACCATTTATTATATGGATATCCGCGCTTTTGGAAAAGGATACGAGGAGTTTTTTCAGCAGGCAAAATCCATGGGAACTAACTTCATCAAAGGAAAAGTCGCCCAGATCAAGGAAACGGAAGACGGCAGCGGCGATTTGATCGTGCGTTTCGAGGATATAACAAAAGGTATCGTCAAAGAATCAAAACACGATTTAGTCGTTCTTTCCGTCGGTGTTTTACCCAACAAAGATGTGTCCGGTATTTTCAAAACGCAGCCTCTGGAATTAGATGAATTTAACTATGTAAAACAGGTCGACGAACTTGTCAGCCCGGCTTTGACAAGCATCCATGGCGTTTTTGTCGCCGGCGCGGCTTCGGGTCCGAAAGATATTCCGGATTCTATTTTATCGGCGGGAAGCGCCGCATCGGAAGTAGCGGGATATTTGAACGGGAAAAAACTTACCGTGGATGGCACGGTCGATCGATTACAAACCTTACAGGAAGCGGCTGTCTAATGCCGCGCAGAACGATAAATCAGAAGGAACCGCTGTGAGACAAAGAATAGGCGTATATATCTGCCATTGCGGCGGAAATATATCAGATTATGTGGAAGTTGAAGAACTCGGCAAAATGTTCCAAAAGGAAGACGGCGTAGTCGTTTCCAAAGACGTCATGTTCGCATGCGCCGATTCCAATCAAAAAGCGATGATCGACGACATTCAAAAACACAATCTTGACGCAATCGTCGTCGCTTCCTGTTCTCCGAAACTTCATTTGTACACCTTCCGGGGGGTCGCGTCTCGCGCCGGTTTAAATCCGAATAATTATGTCCAGGTCAATATACGCGAACAATGCTCGTGGCCGCACAGCGACCACCCGCGCGAAGCCACGGTCAAGGCCGCGGGTTTAATCCGCGCCGGCATCAACCGCGTCGCTTTTTCAGAAGCGCTGGATAATATCGAAATTGAAGTCAAGAAATCGGCGCTGGTGGTCGGAGCGGGTATTGCGGGAATGAAAGCCGCCATTGATCTTGCCCGTTCAGGCAACGAGGTGTATCTGATCGAGAAGGATTTTTTTGTCGGAGGGCACATCACGCAAAAAGAAAAATTGTTTGTGACCGGCCAAAACGGAAAAGAAATTGTTAGAATACTGTACGATGAAATACGAAGTTATCCTAACATTACTGTTTTTACGGGCGCGACCGTTGAAAAAGTCAGCGGAAGTTTGGGTAGTTTCCATGTGGATATTAAAATCAAACCCCGCTATATCAATGGAAAAGCCGATAAAGAGCTTGTCAGACAGGCTATGGAAACCTGTGATGTGTATGTCCCGGATAATGATTTTAATGACGGGTTAACCAAACGTAAAGCTGTTTATAAAAATTATCCCCACGCCCTACCCGATGTACCGGTGGTTGATGCGGATGCGCTGAAAGAGCATAAAGATTATATTGACAAATTCAAAACGGTCATCAATCTCAACGAACAGGAAGAAACGATTTCTTTGTACGCGGGCGCCGTCCTCATCACCACCGGGTTTGACAATTATATTCCGAAAGACGGCGAATTCGGCTATAAAAACATACCCAATGTGATTACATTGCCCCAGTTAAACCGGTTAATGGAAATATCGCCGGATAAACTGGTTTACAACGGAAAAGAAATCAGGAGCGTCGCCTTTATATACTGCGTGGGAAGCCGTCAGACCAAGGGTGAAAACAAATACTGCTCCCGGCAGTGTTGTACGTCGACAATTTACACGGCTAATCAGTTGAAAGAAAAATACGGACGGATTCAGAATTATCATCTCTATCGCGATATTCGTACCTACGGAAAGCAGGAAATTTTCTATGAAAAAGCGTCCAAACAAGGTGATCTGTTTTTCAAATACGAAGAAAAAGAACCGCCGACCGTTGAAATGAACGGACAATCCATTGAACTCAAAGTTAAAGATTACCTGACGTCAAAAAAAGAAATGGAAATAGAGCCGGACATGGTCGTTCTGGTCACAGGAATGGTATCGCGCGGAGATTCAAAAAGCATATCCGAATTCTTTAAGATCCCGATCGGGAATGATAAATTCTTCAACGAGATTCACCCGAAACTGAAACCTGTCGAAACTGTCATCAAAGGGGTTTATATCGGCGGATCGTGTCAGGGCCCGAAAAACGCCAGTGAGTCCGTACAATCGGCGCTGGCAGGCGCTTCAAAAATAACGGCGTTGCTGAAAAGCGGAACGGTCCTGGGCGATCCGGTCATTGCCAGGGTCAATGCGGATGCCTGCGCCTGGTGCGGTAAATGCGCCGAAGTCTGCGATTATACCGCAATTAAAGAAATGACCGACGAAGCCGGGAAACATATCGCCGGAGTCAATAAAGGCGTTTGCGCGGGTTGCGGCATTTGCGCACCGGTTTGCCCCGTGAATGCCATTGAAATGGCCAAATATACCGATCATGAGATTGAGTCTATGATTGACGGCTTCAGCGCTGAAGTAGTCATCGACGAAACGCACGCTCCCGATTCGGCTGATCAAAATAAAGATAATCAAGCCGTGGCAATGAAAGAATACCCTCAATTATGGAAAAACATACTCGAAGTGATCGGAACCGATAAGAAAACGATCCCCGAAGTGACGGATGTTCTGAAAGTTCCGCCTGAAATCATTACCTATCATGTAATGACCATGAATAAATACGGCGTGGTTACGCCGGCCGGAACAAACGAAAAAGAATATTTTTATTACAGAGTAAAATAATCCTATGGCCAAAGTTAATCCCGAATTCGCAAATGATCTTGCCAAGTACGGCGTTGAAGACTTTACCGCATGTTTTAATTGCGGAAACTGTACGGCAATATGTTCGCTGTCAACCAACGAAAGTTCTTTTCCCCGCGAAATGATCCGATACTCTTCGCTTGGCCTGGAAGATGAGATATCCGCGTCATTAAAACCCTGGGGATGTTATTATTGCGGCGAATGTTCCGTTGAATGCCCGCGGAAGGCCAATCCGGGTGAGTTGATGATGACGCTCAGAAAATGGCTCTCGGTCAAATACGATTGGACAGGTTTATCGGGTTTATTTTATAAATATTTACCGGTCACGATCACCGCTATGATTCTAATTCTTGCCGGCGTCATTGTGTTTGCCGATTCCGTAGGTTTTGATTTGGATAAAATGCTGCATTTCGGACATTGGTTTGAAATGAGCGCTATCGCCGCCGTCTTTGTTTCGATTTTCATTCCAAACTTATCCCGAATGTGGTATTTTACGGTAATCAAACCGAAAATAAAAGTAAGGTTTAAAACTTACTTTACGGCTTTGGGCGATTTATTCGTACACATGTTTACACAAAAACGCGCCAGGGATTGCGATGATAATTATTTTCGGTGGTTAGAACACTTGGTTTTAGTTTTCTCCTATCTTTTATTATTGTTTACAACCGTGTTCTTAAATTGGTTCGAAACGGAAAATATTTTTATTATCATACTTGGTTACATTGAAAGCGCGTTCATTTTCATCATCACCGTTGATTTTATAAACGATCGTTTAAAAAAGAAAATTGCCCTGGCGAAACATTCTCAGCCGTCCGATTGGTTTTTTGTCATATGGCTGCTTTTGATGGGCTTGTCAGCTTTCGGCGTCCGGCTTTTTATCGACCTTAATATTTTGAAGAATAATTACTGGATGTATTTATTTCATTTGACGGTACTTGCTCAATGGGCGATTATCATAGTTCCTTTCGGAAAATGGACGCATTTTTTATACCGGTCATTCGCGATGTATTTTGATAAAGTTATTAAAACGTCTTTAAAATAATATGATTTAAAAAAATGATTCTGTAAGGGTAAAAGGAAAGATTTATAGGAAAATACGATTGCACGGACCAGTCAAATACCCATGATTACATGTAATGGAATTATTTTTTTTACCCATCGGCTCATTCAGAATTATCTGCAAATTTATTGACATTATACCTAAAACCAGGATACGATCTTAACCGATTTAAACGTTTTTTCTGATACATTACAAGATATTCCGGTATTTTTATGATCTGTTTTTTATTTCATGCCATAGATACATCATAGATCTTGTTTAGTATCGGGAGTGAATTCGAACATAAATTATTAACCCTTTTTTGAAAATAATAACCAAACGGAGCAATATATGAAACGAACTTTAGCGATTCTGATCATCCTCGCGGCCATGTCGTCTGAATGGCTTTCCGCGGGTACCAACGGATATTTATTAAACGGTTATAACGCGAAATCCTTCGGACGCGGGGGAACAACGATCGCCCGTCCGGATAATCTATCGGTCATTCTTACCAATCCGGCCGGATTGGCGTTCCTGGATAAACGATCCATCGGCCTGGGTTTCGGCCTGCTGATTCCAAAAGTCCAGTTCAGAAACGCGGTTAACGACAACACGGTCGCGGATCAGAAATATTACCCGATGCCGTTTTCCGGTTACGCTGATCCGCGTGAAGGATCATCCTGGGCCTGGGGAGTCGGTTTGAATGTGGTCGGCGGGATGGGAGCGGAATATGTGCTGGATCACGCTCTGCTCGGAGAACAGAAGTATTTTTCCAACTTCGGCTATATGACGTTCGGGCCGTCGTTCGCCTACCGGATTAACGATCAATGGGCTGTAGGCGCAGGATTTCAGTTATATTACGGCATGTTGGATTTTAAAATGCCGTTTTCTATAGAACCGGTAGCAAATCTTCAGGGTCACCCGGTGAATAACCCGGGCATGACCTTCGGGCAAATGTTTGCCGCCCCGACAAACCAGGGCGGATTCGGGTATACAGAAGTCACGGCGTACGCGAATATGAAAGGCCTGAAAGGCTACGGCGCCGGCGCGAATCTCGGCGTGATCTTTAAACCCAACGACCGCTGGACGCTTGGCCTTGCCTACACCAGCCCGGCAAAAATGATTCTCAAGGGAAAAGCCGTGATGGATATGACCGATCAGTTTAACGAGGCGTTTGGACTGGCCGTTCAGGGTTACATGGCGCAGAATCCGACAGCGACCCTGGAGCAAGCCCAGGCGGCCGTCGGACAAATGTTTACGAATATGGGCATTAATCTTTCCCAGGGTGTAGCCGCGGAATACGGTAAAAACACAGCCGAATTCGGTGTGCCCCAGAAACTCGGGCTCGGCGTCAGTTTCAAACCTTCGGATAAACTAATTCTTGCCCTTGACCTCGAATGGATTAACTGGTCGGCCGCGTTCAAGAAAATGCCGATCAAGCTAAAAGACGGATCGAGCGAGAACATCAACCTCATGATCAACGGCGAAACAACTGACGGCACTTTCAATTATAATTTCCCGCTGAAATGGAAGGACGCGTATAATTTCAAATTCGGCGCCGATTACAGTTTAGACGATAAGACCAATATCCGCGCGGGATTTATTCACGGAAAAAATCCGGTACCGGGTAATACACTATTCGCGATTTTTCCCGCAATCGTGGAAAACCATATCACACTCGGCGTCGGCCGTAGTTTCACCGACCGGTTCACCGTCGACCTGGCTTATATATACACCCTCAACAAAAAACAACAATCCGGATCGACACATCTCATCGGCCAGGAATACGTCAACAGCCGCGATCAATTGCGCGAACAAATGTTAATGACGTCGTTCACGTATTCATTCTGATCCTGGTAGCCCGGGCGGTCTGCTTTAAAATTAACCGAAACAAAAAAGAACACTCTAAGTTGATTGAAAGATGTTTTGAAGTTCATTAAAACAATAGATAGTAAAACAATGCAATCAATGAAGTGTTTTATGTGGATCAATGTCAATTCTTTGTTTCATGCGCATTACCGAAAAATCAGCAAGAGAAAGGAATGAAATTTATCTGAATGATTAATTCCATTCTGATTATTATTTTATAGATAATATCAGGATTCGGTAGTAGAAGATAAAACAGACACAAGCAGAATCAATAACAACAATAAAAGGTCAATTCACCGAATTGACCTTTTTTTTTGCATCAGAGTATGATTATATTTCAATCTTCACACCCGGCAGCGGCATGGTGAGAGGATTTAAAGCATGACCATAACGAGGGTCTTACATAGAAATAATAAAATCCATTTAAATTATTGCCTATTAACGCCCGTTACGCAAACAACGGATACGGGTTTCATATGCTTTATTTCTGTCTTAATATCCCTGAAACCGGCTTGACGCAGACTATCTGAAATTGTATTGCCAATTTCAATTGTTCCCGTGTCGCTGGAACCGGGTTTCCTGGGTTGATGAACAATCGCTATGATTCCGTCCGGTTTCATGTTTGCTTTTATCCGGATCAGTTTTTCGACCTTTCGATCCCAAAACTGAAATGAATTAATATCGAGCACCTTATCTAAAGTGACGTCAAAAGACGGTAATTCCGATACCTCACCTAAAAATAATTTAACTTTCCCTGAAGCAATTTCTTGTCGATTTCTTTTGATAGCTTGGTCGTACATAACTTTTGATCGATCAATGCCATAGACCATTCCGTCAGTTATGATTTCGGCTATTTTCTGAATCGCTACACCAGGCCCGAAACCGATTTCCAAAACATGATCCTCAGGCATCAACTTCAGCATATCGATTGCCCAGTTATTACGTTCTATATTTGATTTTCTGTGCGACATAATGAAACCCGCGAGAGATCCCTGCCATCCGCTTGGATGTCCAAATTGTGATGATATTTTCTTCCATAAGATCATATTTATATCCCTTCAAATTAATTTGAATATCTTATATTTCAATCTTCACACCCAGCAGCGGCATGGTTGATAAACCGATGGTTTCGACTTTCCCGGTGGATTCGATAAACGATTCTTCTATGGCGTTTTTGCGTCCGTAAACATTAAGAACATCCAGATACGCGATGACAGCAAAACGTTTCGCGAACTGCTTACGGTAATCAATACGGAGATTTAATACATGCACATCCTGCATACGGCGAGTGTTGTTCGACACGATTTCCATGGCATATCTCGGTGAGGCAGGAGTATTGAATATGTCCTGATGAATAATGTAGGAATCCGCAGGACGGCCCGTGGCATATTTCCATTTACCGGAAATGGACCATTCCTTATTAAACTGGTATCCGGCCAGTATATTGAACATATGCGGCTGATGAAAATCGTGATTATACTCTCCCCCGCCGTCGTGGTCATTACGTTTACTGATCGAGTATGAATAACTGACTTGTCCGTAGAATTTATCATCGAAGCGTTTCACAAGACTCAGATCCATTCCGGCGGCGTAACCTGTGCCAGAATTGGTATATTGAAGTTTTGCACGGTCCGGACGGACGATCAGATCATCAAAAGTCTTGTAATACACCTCCCCGTTGAGGCGCAGATCATCACGCAGTAAATGCGCGAGTCCGGCAATAACATGAACCGACTGTTCATCCTTTAATTTAGAATTTACCGGATTCGCCGCAACTAGAATCATCTGCGGATGCTGATAATAAATGCCGAACGCGCCATGGACGCTCGTTTTTTCGTTAAAGGAATAACCGGCGCTTAATCGCGGCGACAGGGTCGTGCGTTTGTTCAGACGGGAATGTTCAACCCGCAATCCTCCGGTGATATGAAACGACCGCGTCACCGGAAGCAGATATTGTATATAAAAAGCGCTGTTCATGGTTTCTCTTCGGTAATATTGACTGGCTTCCGCCGGATCAATCACGAGAAACTTTTGCCCGGGATCAGGACGATAATCATACCGGCTGAATACATACATCGTATCCGGCCCGTTTAATGTCCGGTTCAGGGTCATATCGATGATCTGAAAATCCATGCCGGCGCTTAACTCATGTCCATTACCGTGAATCCAGTGATAATCCGACTTGAAGCCGCGCAGCTTTTCGGTATTGCGGTCATCCCAGATACTGTCGCGAACAGGAGCCGTATGCTTTTTCGGAAGCTGACCATTGATTTTGTCTAAATATACTTTTCCGATAATTTCACGGTCATTCGAATAGGTATGATAGAGAGTCGTCTGCAGGTAACTTTTATCGCCGGTCAGCATACGCCAGTTGATACCCGTAAGCCATCGGTCATTTTTCTTGTTAACAATCATATCGTTTTCAATTTTACCGGCAAAAACGTTGTCCGAGGTACGCCTGTAACTTTCCGGAGCCCAGAGTCCAAGAACCGATAGTTTATGCTTAGGATGTGGATCGAAACTGAAATTCATAATCGCGTCGAAATATTTCGGATATCCCTCGGATTTTTCGCCCATCATGGTCAGGATGCGTCTGAAATCCTGATTCCGCAGCGACAACACCAGACCGGAATTATTCAGCGCATACAAGGGGCCGTCATAGGTGGCTTCCCATCCCAATAAATCATAGTGACCGCGCAGGCTGAAATCGTCGCGGTTTCCTTCCTTGATTTTCAAATCCAGCACCGAGGAATGTTTTCCCCCGAACTGAGCCGGAAATCCGCCTCCCTGGAACGAAGCCTTATCAATTATGCCCATCGGGAATACGCTGAACCGTCCTCCCTGCTGAGTGCCTTCTTCCCGGTCATCCTGGAAATGACTGACTTTATCGAACGGAATATTATCAATCAGAATGACATTATCACCCGGGCTTCCGCCCCGAACCGAGAAGGCGGAAAATTCACCACTTGACGTGCTTACTCCCGGTTGAACTTCCACCGCGCGAAACAAATCTCCCGCGGCTCCCGGCGCTCTCCAGATTTCCTCACGTGTGTATGTAGTATAAGATACATTTTGTTGTTTATTGCTCTCGAACGCGCCGGCTGAAATGACGATTTCATTCCCCTCAATGGAATTTTCCTCAAGTTCGATTTCTCCAAGATTGAGCGTCCGGTTCCTGATAACCCTGACATCAGGCTTAATCAAGGTGATGTATCCCATATAGGATATTTTCAGTTTGTAGATATTTTCCGGCGCCTTATCAATGATGAAAGAACCATTAATATCTGTCGCGGCCCCTGATGTCGTCCCGATGAGAGTGATATTTGCGCCATATAGAGGCTGCTTGGTTGATTTATCAACCACTTTTCCGCGGATGATTCCCTGATTTTGCGCATGCAATCCGGCGTTTATGATGATCAGCATTGTCATCACAAGAATTCGTCGTTTCATTTTTTTCTCCTTTTTGATGGTTTGTTAAATAGTTAGAAATTTATATTCAGCGTAAGACCCTTGACATTACGTCCGATAAACGGGTACCAGCTTACGCGAGAATTACCGGCTTCGCTTTTCTGTTCTGCTTTTTGTTCACGAAACTTATTGAATTCGTTACCCACCGTTGAACCGATGGCATATCCCATAAGACCGCCGGCAATGACTTCGGACAGCCAGTGCGCGCGTCCGCGTTCATCGATCATCACGCATGCCGCGATGGTTCCGATATAAGCTATCGACGCCATTCTGAGCCATGTTTTTTCCGGATAATAGGATGTCAGCGCCGAAACCATCGCCATGTTGGTCATCAGGTGTCCCGACGGCCAGCCGTAATGTGCGCCGCCTCTCATGAATCCGAACCTGAACTGACGGCTTAGTTTGTCTTTATCGGGATGATCCGGATCAGGAGGAGTTCTTCCAGTAATCGATTTGAGTAAAGTATTGGCAGATACGGCGATTCCTAATGACTGCATAACCGCGAAGGATGCATTACGCAGATCATGGTCATTCCGTCCCGCAAAGTACATACTTACCGGTATCACGACCGGCGCGATATATCCGGTCATAATTCCCGCGAAACCGGATCTGTTGGCCAGACCGGAATTAATCCTGGACGTCGCTCTCAGCATCCTTGCGTCGGTGCCGCTGTTCACAATAACATAAGTCACTCCAATACCGCCGAGATGATACAGTAAATTCCGGCCGGTATAGCTCTTTTTCATGTTACCAGTAATTCCCGTAAAAGGATTGGTTTTCTTTGTGATATTGATTTCCTGAGCATTCGACATTTTAACAGTAATGAAAATGCTGATTAAAAAAATAATCGTTGTTTTCATGAATACATTACTTTCATTAATGGTTTAAAATAACGGTGTAGGTATATCGCCCCAAACCACGTGGGCCGGAGGTCTTTCCGTTGAAAGGATTTCATTTCTTTCAATATTAACTTTGAACAGCACGACCGGCTCACGTCCGAAAGACCGTTTCAGGATATCCTGTACCGTCATGTTTGCTGTGGAATGAATCAGCGCCTTTGTGTACAGAACCTTAAAATCCTTTCGCGAAATATCATCAGGTCGAATGTGGCCTTCTTCTCCTTCGTTGTAAGCTTCCATGGGCAGGTCCGCCAATCGCCATTCGGCGGGAATAACATAATTCAGATAATAATTCGCCGAATCGTTACTGATCATCCGGATTTCTTTCGTTTGTGCTGTTATATTCAAAATATGCTGCATTTCGGATTCACTCATCGGCATAAGCGCTATGGTTGCTGAATTACGCGCATATAGAACCGGAATCGTGGTCAACGACCAATTTCTTAATCCGAACGCTGTAAAAATTGATATAATGAGAGTAATACAATAAATAAGAGTTACACCCCATGCCGGATAATCTCCGAAAAATATCCTGTTGATGCGGCTCTGCCGGTTTGTTTCCACGATATAGTTATCGTACACTTCGCCGTATTTCAGCGAACAATCCCGCTCTTCCTTTTTCGCGAGAAGGTAATAAACAAACAGCATCGTCACATAAGCGATCAGCACGAGAAATCTTGGCCATACTAAGAGCAGTCCCAGTCCCATCACCGCGAAGGCGATATACTGCGGATGACGCGTCAGACGATATAAACCGGATGTAACCGCGTTCCGTTTCTTGAATTTTGAGTAATAGATCTGCACGGCAGCGATGACAAACATGGTCAGCCCGGCCAGGAATAGCCATTCACCGATCTCACCCGCCGCGTTCAACAACCAGACGGATGATTCATCATAATGGGGAAGAAAAAAACTGATCAGCCAAAAGGTATATTCTGAATCACGTAACATATTAAGGAAATGGCTGTAACCAGAATAATAATATAAAGCGAAGGGACTGATCATGAACAGAATTTCAAGCACGATCAGCAGATTCAAACCCCAGCCGAGAGAAAAAAGGTTAAATTTCATATCATCACATCCTTGTTTGATTTAAGAAAATCAAATTTACACATGTAAGATATGAAAAAAATCAGCCCGGATATACTGATCCGATAGGGTTATTCGACTGACTTATAAGATGATTATTTGTTTTTTAAAGGATTAGAAAGTTGTGTGTTTTTTGAACAGGTAAAAGTATTCAAAGAATATCACTAAAAGTTCTCGATACGTTCGTTCCGTTAAAATCAGGACAGCCTAACACTAATGTCCCTGAGTCTTTTCGAGTAAATCGCCGAAAGTATATTGTCAATAGATAATTTCTTTGATAAGAACAAAAGATCCATTTTAAAACAGCGATTGTATCTGTCCTGAGCTAGGCGAAGGATCGAGAAATGACTCAGGCTCCTTAATAGTAACGAATCCCTATTGAAAAGAGGAATGAGTGTATCGAGAACCGCTGAAAATATTAATCATTGGATTCCCCCAAATCAAACAACCCGATAAGCACAATAATTTATTTTTTGATGTCTAAAATATTCTAAGGTTTTAACTTTCTTCAAGCATTTCAGCGTCGGCCTGATCTCTTGTTCGACCGGAGGCTCTTTTGTTGATAATTAAATCACTCTTGGAAATAACAAATATATCAATACCCTCAATCGTTATTACCATTTTTCTTTCATAACATTCGCTGAAATGAATTCCTGAGGCTTCGTTGAGAATATCGATCTGAATAGGCGAGCGGCCAATTCTCAGAACTTTTCCCTTGTGTTTGATAATCTCCGGTTCGATTGTAGGCGCGCCAAAGTCCGCCAAGGATTTAAGAATATTTTTTAAATTATCATCATCAACTGAAATCAAGAAATCGATATCTTTTGTCGCCCTGGGAAACCCGTAAATACCGACCGCCCAGCCTCCGATCAATAAATAGCGTACATTATTCAAGTTCAATAATTGAATAAAATCTCTGAAGTCGTCCGGTAGTTGCTTCAGGCCCATAAAAGCATTCTCTCAGATAGGTTATAGTTTGAAATTTTTCTTTTACAGACGCGTTGTGCCAGTATTTTTTATCTTTTGCTTCCTGTTCAGCCGCGGTTGTGAAGGATATCTGGGTTTTGTCAATTCGATTGTTCATAAGAACGGTATCTCAAGTGCTAATTACTGTATCAATATAATTTTATTTAATCGAATTTCAAAATAATATTTTAAGCTCAAAACTCAAAATATTCTCAAATCGTTCTAATTATTTGTCTGATAGAATATTTATTTTCTGTCCTAACGGTTCCGGTATTGAGACGGCGTCATATCCGAAAATTTCTTAAACGCCGAATTAAAAGCCGATATGGAATTAAATCCGGACGCGTATCCGATCGCCGCGATATTCAAATGATCGTTTTTCGGTTCATCCATCAGCTTTTTTGATTCACTGATCCGGTATTGATTAATAAACTCGAAAAAATTCTGCCCGAATTTGTCGTTGATAATCTGGGATAATTCATGAGTAGTGACATTAAGCATCTTCGCGAGTTTCGGCAGAGTAGTCTCAGCGTCAAGATACGGCTTCCGGTCTTTCATCAGTACATTCAGATCAGAACAGATTTCAGCGGCTTTGTCTTCGGTAAGCGTTGACTTTTCATACTTCTTTTTTACAGTGAATTCATCCGGCCGGAGGTCTTTCATTTCCCCGGTGAATATCTCCGGCTGAACAAGTCCCATATATCCGATCCAGTAAATAAATACGGATATGATCAGCCAGATAAGATCACCGGTAATCGGTTCGATATTTACCATCTCGACTACGGCGGTCAGAATCCATGCGGCGGTAAAAGCGATCATCAAATTTCTCAGCCAGTTGAGGGTAATTTTTTCTATCGACGAAAAAGATTCGCGAATGGCCCGGTTATGCCGTTGCAGTTCCCGGAAGGTCAGGGGAATATAGATCATCACCAGAAGGATCACGATTCCGCTTATGATTTCATGTGACAGTTTTTCATACGATTCATTCAGAAAAAAATGAGCAATAAATACTGTCAGGCCGGTTCCCGGGCCGATCCAGTGAACGATAGTTAATTTCCGATTTACCCGTGACAAGAGCTGGACATAATGAAAGAATAAAACCGGTATCATCAGGAAAAAAAGCATGACCATTTCTCTGTGATGCCGGAAAATATCGCCTTGCTCTGAATGTCCAAGCACATGTAGAAGCATGCCGGAGGAAAATATAATGAGTATGATTCCCAGAATCCGGTTAGCCGCTCGATTCCCGCGTCTGATTGTATTTAACACTATACCCAGCATCAGCCCCTGAGTCAGACCGATGTAAATGATGATTTCAATGATATTCATGTTATTCACACAACTTTAATCAATTATTAACTTGCCACTAAGACACTAAGACACTAAGACACAAAAAAATTAAAGAATATTATCATAAAACAAATCCATCAGGATAATCGTTTAAGGTGAAACGCTTTATAAAATTCCCGTAAAAACATACCTGATATGTGTCTTCGTGACTTTGTGGCAATAGGAATTTAGTTTTTTATTTTCTCATAATCTCCCGGATGATTGATATTATAAAATATTTTTTCATCATACATCGGATAATCATGAACAACATCGATCAGCCCTGCATTCATTTTTTCAATCAGCACAAGCGGGGAATACTTCCATTTTTTTGGCTCATCCGAACCGGCATGAGCGCCCTCTTCGCCGATCACTTCCATGATGATGGGAAGACAGGTCTTTGAATAGATACCGCATAATGGCTGTATAATTCCGTTTGTTACCGGTAAAACAATCGGCCGCTCTGAGGGTTGTTCCGTTATGAACCGTATGAAATCTGCCGTCATATAAGGAAGATCGCAGGATATTAAAAATACTTTTTCTGTTTCCGAATGTGTCAGCGCCGAATGAATGCCGCCCAGCGGCCCGATGTTCCGAATGACGTCCGGATGTACCGGATAGTTCAGGAATGCGAATGTATCGGCCGCATTGGCAATGATCATGATACGTGAAAAAACCGATGACAATTCACTCGCCAGCTTTTCAATAATCGTCTGTTCCCCGATCCGGATCAGCGCCTTATCGGTTCCGTACCGCGAACTCTTGCCCCCGGCCAGTATACAGCCTGTCATGTCATGATTCATTTTATTCATATTCAATATCGAACGGAAATATAATGATTTAGAGGTTAAAAGGCAAAGTTGATTATTTCATATCAAATTTCTAATTTGTCTGAACAAGATAAAAAACCATCATAATATTCCGGAGATTGACGATGAAAAATCTCAGTTGGCGCGCCTGGAGCATTTTGCTTTATGTATCCATTATCCTTCCTCTTGATATTTACGGACAGACCGTTTCAATCGATAAAAAAATAGTACTCGCTGAAAAAATCAAATCCATAACCCGATACCAATTTAATGTAATCGGAGGAAAACCGGCTGAAAAAGGTTTTATATTTAAAAAAACCGAATTTGACAAATCGGGCAACAAAGTCAGGGAACTCTTTTACAATGATGACGGATCGGCTTACAGCCAATACGAATGGCTCTATGATGCACTCGGCCGGGAAGCTGAAAAACGACGCTATGAAAGCGGCAGCGCACAGACCGACAGGCTGATCCTGAAATATGACAGCCTGTCCAGGCTTGCGGAAACCGTGAACGCCGGCAGAACAGGAAGTCTCTGGAACAAACGGATTTGTATCTACAACGACAAAGGGTGGAAATCAGAGGAACAAACGTATGAAAGCGGCGGCGATTTACTGGTCAGTTTACATTATTCTTATGACAGCCTCGGAAATGAAACCGGAATGAAAAGCATGAAAGCCGACGGCCGGTTGATAGAAAAGACCATACACTCGTATGATCAGAAGCGCAGAAAGACCGATGAATTCGTTTATCTGTCGGATACCGTTTTGTACGGCCGTTATCACTTTACTTATGATGATCGCGGAAATGTATCGGAAGAATTTCTATATGACGCCGATAATAAGCAAATTTATCGATACACCTTCCATTACAATGATCGCGGATTGCTGATGGAGGAGGTCAATTATAACGCGGATGATAAGCCGGCGGTGTTATTCAGATATGAATATTCTTACTTCAAATGATGATGATTTTTTACATCAACTTGTAAGTATAGATCCCTGACTATATCAGCTGCGTAACGTAACGATGAATTATTGTCCGCCTACCGCATCGAGAATTTTTTGTTCAGAAGGAAAATGATAAATCCATAATCCGAAAAAAGTCAATACGGGAATAGCCGGGAGAATCACTTCCATAGTCATTTTCAGAGGTCCGGCGTTCAGAACGTACAGCATTAACGCGACCAGGCCGAATAACGCGGTGCTTTCGAGCAGTGCCATCCGTACAATATGCGACGGCTGGAAAATCCTGTACCGGTTAGCCTGCGCATCGGGAAAAATACTTTTATTTTTACTGACCAGTACCGGAAAAAGCCGGAACGACAGGAATGTCAGTGTCATACCGACGGCGAATACGATAAAGGCCAGTAATTCATGAAACGACGCGTCGTACCCGGGTACAGGCGCGGCTTCAAACGACAATACAACAATCACGCCGGCAAACATCATGACTCCCATGCCCAGCGCGAAGTGAATAATCATGAGCGTTCTGAGCAAAGGATTCATCCCGCTCTGCCCGTTGATTTCATTATCCATATGGCCTCCGTTAATGATATATTTGTTCTTGTCCGCCAATATACCGTATCATGTATTAAATCAAATATGAATTCGCCAATCGTTTGAATATTAACTGAAATTCCCGGGGAAATTATTTATAAGGGTGATTAGTTTAATGTTTTCATGACTGCGGTGATTTTGAACGTTTCACTGTGAAAATATTTCATTATCTGTCGCTGCAAAGAATCAATAATTCTACCGGTAATTCACGAACTGAACGGCGAAATCGTATTCCTGCTCCTTGATCAGCGCGATGACGGTCTGCAGATCGTCGATTTTCTTGGCTGTGACGCGCACCTGGTCGCCCTGAATGGCCGCCTGAACTTTAAGTTTTTTCGATTTGATCAGCGCAACTATCTTTTTCGCGGCTTCCGTTTCAATGCCCTGCTGAAGCCTGATATGCATGCGCGCCATTCCCCCGGCCGCTTCTTCAATTTTCCCTTTTTTAAATACTTTCAGCGATATGCCGCGTTTCACGGTTTTTGTTTCCAGGATTTCAAGGATCGAACGGACTTTGAAATCGTCATCGCCAAGAATCGTGATGTCGTCCTTACCGAGTTCAATCGTGCTTTTGGTTCCCTTGAAATCAAACCGGGTCTGTATTTCCTTCGTTACCTGGTGAACGGCGTTGGACAGTTCCTGCGCGTCATATTTCGATACAATGTCAAATGAATGATCAGTCATGATTTTTCCGTTGGGTTTATTGCAGATTTGTTATATTTTATATCCTAATTGATAATACCAATGTATCCATATTGCAATGAAAGACGTTACTAAAATATGACTTCATAATCAAATAAATATGCAACCCCATTTTAACATACTTTCCGTCATTGGAATTATCGGCGTGATCCAGGGATTGTTCCTGTCCTTTTTTCTGTTGTTTCACCGATCCGATAACCGGCGCGCGAACATCCTGCTGGCGCTCCTGCTGATCATTCTTTCCGTCGATCTGACCGGTGTGATCATGGATTACACGCGTTATTATCTCGTGTTTCCAAATTTGTACCTTGTAACGGATCCGCTAGACTGGCTGATCGGCCCGGCATTGTTTTTATATGTCTTCGCCCTGACGCAAAAACATTTCACGCTCAAACCGATTCACCTTCTTCACCTGATCCCTTCCCTGCTGTTCTGGGTTCTGCTGATTCCCTTTTTCGTCCAGGACACGGACTGGAAACTCGCAGAAATCACAAAAGCTTACCAGGCCAGGATGGACGGCGCGGAATCCCAGCGTGAGTTATGGGCAAGGATACTGCTTGCGCTGTTTTTCTGTACACAGCCTTTCGTTTATATTGTGCTCAGTATCAGGAACCTGAGAAAACACGCCGTTTTGATACGCGAACAGTTTTCTTCCATCGAGAAGATCAACCTGAAATGGCTGACACGGCTGCTGGTGATCGTCGTGGTTCTGTGGTGCGCCTGGTTTGTGCTGTTTTTCGAATTATCCGACGATGACGACATCATCCTGCTGCCTGTTCTTTTTTCTATTGTCGTTTACACGATCGGATATTTCGGCCTCCGTCAGCCGGCCTTATTCAGCCAGACGGCCGAAACCGAGCCGCAAAAAAAATATGAAAGCTCGAAGCTGACTGCCGAACAGTCAAAGGATTTTCTTCAGCGCATGATCAAGGCGATGGAAGCGGATCAAGTATTCAAAGACCCTGAACTGACGCTGGATAAACTCGCCGAAGAAATCGACTGCCCGGGCCGGCACGTTTCACAGATCATTAACGAACAATTGAATCAGAATTTTTTTGATTTTGTTAACCGCTACCGGATCGAGGATGCTAAGAAATTAATCCGGGAAAAACCGGAATATACCCTTTTGGCGGTCGCTTATGAATCGGGATTTAATTCCAAATCGTCCTTTAACGCTTCATTTAAAAAATATTCAGGCCAAACCCCTTCTGAATATAAAAAATCTGTCTTATGATGTAAAACTAATATAATCAATATAATTATTTTTTTTTATCAATAACAATACGTCCGAATTCATGTTTTCGGACGATATTGACTATAAAAAACATTACATTTGATCGTTATTTTGAACGAGTCTATGATAATATGGCTCTAAATCACCGGAGGTTTTGTATGAACTGGATTTATTTAATTATTGCGGGATTATTTGAAATCGGCTGGCCGCTCGGGTTGAAAATGTCTCAAACTATGCCAAATAAATTTATAGGTATTCTCATTGCCGTTGTATCGATGAGCCTGAGCGGATTATTCTTGTGGATGGCTCAAAAAACAATCCCGATCGGCACAGCCTACGCGGTGTGGACGGGTATCGGTGCGGCGGGAACTTTCATCCTGGGGATAATGCTGTACGATGATTCCGCGAATTTCTGGAGAATCGTTTCGGTCTCATTCATCATTATCGGAATTGTCGGATTAAAATTAACGCATTAGTCAACAGTGCCGCTAGGATCAAACATGATAAGGCCTTTTACCTATTCCGACCTGACGCGCTGTGCTGCGATCGTCAATAAAATATGGAATTTCAGCACGAAATTTAAACCGGAACCGCTCTCGGATTTGTTCCTTGATTTTTATACCGGCGGATCGCTTAGCGCCTCAAACTTAGCGGTCGTGGTCGAAGAACATAATGTCGTCAAAGGATTCCTGTTCGGGAAATGCGGAAATGAAAAACTTATCAAAACCGGGTACAGCGGTTTATGGGGAAAAATAAAATTCCTTCTTCAACTGTTTTTCCTGAAAGGCGTCAGCCTGAAGAAAAAATGGTATTACCTGAACATTGCCGCGATTCATGAAAACAACCGGCTCAAGGTTGAGCCTTCAAGAGAAAATGAAGTGAACCTGTTCGCCGTCGATCCCGACACGCAGGGCAAAGGATACGGTAAAATGCTGATGAATGAATTTATCGCGCATTGCCGGAAAAATAATATTTCACGCGTCACGCTCGACAGCGACAAGGATTGCAATACCGGTTTTTACGATCAATTCGGATTTAAAGTTAAAGGCACATTCGATTCACCCCTGCAGAAAGAATATTCGGGAAAATCGGGATTGAGCATTGTATATGAACTTAAATTATATTAACATTGCCGATTAAATAAATTAAAAAATGGAGAGTAATCATGATACGTTTCGTTCTTTTATCAGCATTGATCTTCACGGTTCCTTACATTTCCGCACAGGAAAAAGAAAACAGGAAAAACGAAGGCCGCGGATATTTTATGGTCGGCGGAAGCAGGCTGAATGTCAAACCGCTGAATAACCGCTTCCGGGAACATGATTACTCATCGTTATCCGAAAATTTCCTGACGATCGGCGGTGGAGGATACGGTGTCATGCGGCGTTTTCTCATCGGCGGTGAAGGCCACGGTTATATCGGTTCCGACGCGTCATCGCAGACGTACAGAGCGTCGGTCATGGGCGGAGCGGGATTTTTCAATATCGGATATTCGGTTTATTCGGAAAACAACTGGCTGATCTATCCCATGATCGGACTGGGTTTCGGAGGAGTCCAGCTGAATATCCGGGAACGGACAACCCCTTCGTTTGACGATCTGATCGAAGATCCGGGACACGGCTCCAATTTGTTTACCGGCGGATTCCTGATGAGTTTCAGCCTGGGAACCGATTACCTGATGATACTCAGGGAAAACGATAAAAAAGCGGGCGGAATCGTTATCGGCCTCCGCGCGGGATATACTTTCGCCCCGATGACCGGGGACTGGATGTTAGACGAACAGCGGATCGGACGAGGTCCTAAAATCGGACTGACCGGGCCGTTCCTCCGCTTATCTTTCGGCGGCGGCGGATTCAAAAAGCAATAAATCATTTTAATGTTCAAGTAATTAAACGGAATAACCGAATGAAAAAAATATTTTTAATCCTGGGTATCATCAGTTTATCCGCCTTGATCGCCTGTGACAGCGACGGCGCGAAAAACAGTCTCGAAGGCATAATCCGCTCATACAAAAATTCCGGGAAGCATCCCTCCTTAGCGGGAGCGCTTTACAAAAACGGAAGATCCGAAATCTTCGCCGACGGATTAAAAAAAGCGGACGGAACCGATTCCGTCAGCGAATCGAGCCTGTATCACATCGGTTCCATGACCAAGGCGATGACTTCCACGATGATCGCGGCAATCGTCGAAGACAGCCTGCTGAAATGGAATTCAACAATATTCAGCATATTCCCTGAAATGACCGGGAAAATACCCGTGAAATTCGGAGCCGTCACACTTACGCAACTTCTGACGCACCGGGCCGGAATATCGCCATTCACCGAGCTGGAAGATTTTCAGATCGTGCCCGGATTCACCGGAACTCTGCATGAACAGCGTGTCGCGTTCTCAGAATGGGTGATCAATCAGTCGGATTCATCGAAAATCGGAAAATATGACTACTCGAACGCCGGATACACCATCGCCGGAGCTATGGCGGAAAAAGTCACCGGCCAGACATGGGAAATGCTTATGGAAAACCGGTTATTCGCGCCGCTCGGAATCACCGGTTATTATTTTGACTGGCCGGCGGAAAACGGCCGCAATGAACCCTGTGGACATACTTTTGAAAACAAGCATTTCGTGCCTTTCAATCCCGACAGTTCCCTGCAGTTCCCGGTAATCTTTAACCCGGCAGGGAACCTCAGCATGAACCTCGAAAATTACCTGAAATTCGTCAAGGCTCATATCGACGGGGCTGAAGGACATTGTCCCCTACTGTCGAAAGAGACTTTCAGATATTTGCATAAAGCGCCTTCGGGAACCTACGCGTTCGGCTGGGATACGGGCATCCATTCCGGCAACGGCCAGCCCTACCTGATCCACGACGGATCGGACGGAACATTTTATACCATTGTCATCATTCTTCCGGATATTCAAAAAGCCGGCGTGGTATTTACGAATAGCTGCTCTGATCCCGCTAATGAATACGCTTTCTATGCGGTTGCGGAAATCATAAATGAACTATAATGAAAAACAGAAATTTTTCAGAAACTTAAATATGTACCATCCGTATCATCCTGTAAAATTACTAACAAATTATACTGCCCTCATATGAAAACCATCCTGCCTGTCTGCCTGTTGTTTCTTTTCACTCATACCTGTTTTTCCCAGTCTCACACTTACCGCGGATCGGTATCGGACGCGTCCACACAGGAACTTTTACCGCTTGCGAATATTCAGATCGAAGGCACCTACAAAGGAACGATAAGCAACCGCGAGGGAAAATACGAAATCAAAGTCGAATCGCTCCCTTCAACCCTGCTCGTCAGGTACATCGGGTATAACAGCAAACGAATCATGGTCACGGCAGAAACTCCTGGCGAACTGAACATTTCATTGGATCCCAGTCCGGTCGCGTTATCGGAAATCGTGATCACCGGCGAGGATCCGGGAATGAAACTGATGCGCGGCGTGATTGAGAAGAAGATGCGGTGGAGGAAAGAACTTCAGACGTTCCGGGCCGACGCTTATTCCCGTGTGACGCTGTCCAATGACACCATGATCGCAATGATGATGGAAAGCGTCTCTAATGTTTTCTGGGACAAGAAAAAAGGCCTGAAAGAAATCGTCAAATCGAAGCGTCAGACCGCGAACGTGGATACCGCTTCGCTTTTTTCCGTCACATCCGGAGAAGAGGGCATCGTGAATTTTTATGACGACGACATCAATATCCAGGGATCGAAATTCATCGGGCCGACGCATCCCGACGCGCTGGATCATTACCGCTTCAAGATCGTTAAAAAACGGGCCATGGACGATAAAACCGTGTACGACGTTGCGGTCAAGCCGAAATCTCTTCTTCAGCCCTCGTTTACGGGTATGATCGCGGTCATCGACGAGGACTCCGCAATGATTGACGTCAACCTCAAGCCGCACGAACATGTCCTTTTCCCGCCGCCGATCCGCGAATGGAACGTGGCCTATAAACAGCAATTCAGCAATTTCGGAAAACTGTTCTGGCTTCCCGTCGACAACCGGCAGGAAGGCAAAATCAAGATCGGCATCATCGGGCTGGAATTTCCACATTTTCATTACCAGGTCATCACCGGGTTAAATGATTATGCCATTAATACCGAATTACCCGATTCGCTGTACAAGTCCAAGAAGAAAAGATTCGTGGACTCGCTGACCATCCGCAAGGACAGTATGTTCGTCAGCAGCACGGCGCTGATCCCTCTTACCGTCACTGAAATCAAGGCGTACGAGACCATCGACAGCGATCTCACCATGGAAAAGGCATTTGAACCGAAGGGATTTCTCGCGAAAATGGCCAAGGTATCCTCCAATAACGAACGGCGGGGAAACAAGAAAGACAGTTCCGGAATCTTTTCAAAAATGATCAGCCATGTCTCGCCCGATCTCTGGTACAACCGCGTCGAAGGCGTACACGCGGGCATGGGTTATGAGATCGATCTGACCAAAGACCTGGAAATCGTTCCCCGTGTCGGCTATACAACACCTTTGAAACGATGGTCGTACGGTGCAGATCTGACGTGGATATGGGGCCGGAAGCCTCGTTATAACGGTAAACCGGGATTTTTAAAAGCCGGTTATTTCAAGGGCCCTGAACATCGGTACTTGTCTGAAATTCATTCCAAATTCTCAGCCGGTCTTGCCAGTTTTCTCGGCGAACACGATTATTTCGATTATTACTGGAATGAGAAATTTTCCCTCGGCGCGGGATACGATTTCCGTAAACTGAACATCCAGACCCGTCTCCAGGCCGTCCAGGAAAAGCAACGGTCGCTGAAGAAGACCACCAATTACAACCTGACAGGAACCCGGATCGTTCAGCGGCCGAATCCGGCCATTCAGGACGGCATTCTCCGTTCACTGACCTGGAGTATCGGTTACGGCGGCGAGTATATCCCGCTGGGCGTTGTCTCCCAAAAATACGCTTCGGTCCAGGTCGAGCATAGTTCGAAAAGTTTATTCAAAAGCGATTTCAACTTCACGACTTACCGAGCCGTCGCTGAGTGGTCATTCCCGACTTTCTTCCAGCGGCGCTTCTTGTCCAATATGCTGATTCTCCGCGTTACGGCAGGCACCTTCACGGGCAAACTTCCCGTTCAGCGGTTCGGGATCGTCGAGGCTGCCCAAAGCTGGTATATGCCTTTCGGCACGCTGAGGACGAATCAGAAATATCCCTATGAAGGCGAACGGTATGCGTCGTTTTTCTGGGAACATAATTTCAGAACCGTTCCGTTTGAAATCCTCGGGCTGAATTTCCTTGTAAAGAAGAATCTCAGTCTTATCCTTTTCGGAGGTTCCGGACGGACATGGATCTCCGCCAGGCGATTTGCCGAATTGAAATATGCACCGGTCTATACAGACAAATTTCATAACGAAATCGGTGTGTCCGTCAGCGGTATATTTGAACTCCTGAGATTCGACATCGCGCGTAAATTCGGCAGTCCGCGGATGTACTACGGACTCAGCATGGCTAGATTGTTTTGATGTTTCAGGAAAGATCATGAATCAGTTGTTCATACGTTGCCTATCGGTATTCATGCTTATTATGATTACCGGCATCCGATCCTTTTCGCAAAATGACTGGATCGTCTTACCGGCAGGAATTGATGAAAACCTTCATGACATCGAATTTATGAATGATAGCACAGGTGTGATCTATTCATACGGAACGGGACATGTGTACAGAACCGAGAACGCCGGATTAAACTGGACCCTGGTCCATCAAACCGATTCCTTATATCTGGAACAAATTCAATTCATTAACCCAACGACAGGCTGGATTTGCGGTGAAAAGGGTACAATACTTAAAACTAGCGATGGTGGAAGAACCTGGTCCGATCTGCCGGTCCGATCTGATTCCGGAAATCTATTGCTCTACGGTATGTTTTTTCATAACGAATTGACCGGTTATGTTTCCGGCGGCATCATGGACAGGAATAGCAACATTACTCCAAAAATATTCCATACCACTGACGGCGGAAATTGCTGGGTGACGGTTCTGAGCGATATTCCGGTCATGGTCCTGAATATTGAAAAACCAAATGAACAAATACTTGCCACGGGACATGGATTCATAATTGAATTCCAGCCCGATAACCGCGCATGGCGTTACCTTTTCAAAGATACGACAAAAACCGTCGGACAGATACGCGATATCGCCTTCAGCGACGACCAAACCGGTATCGGCGCGAGCTTCAGCGGCAAAACCATCACAACCCGTGACGGAGGTAATCACTGGATTATTGAACCGGTAACAACTAACCGTTTGCGAAGTATTGTTCATTGCGACGGCAATCATTGGATCATGAGCGGCGATGATAGCAACGATGATGGTTCGGTGTTATATGAATCCACAGACAACGGATATTCATGGACTAGCGGCAATGATTTTCCGGATATTCATCGAGTTACTTGCAGCTCAAAACACATCTGGATCGCCGGAAAAAAAGGATTTATCGGAAAAAAAATAAAATGATACATCTCAGGAGTTCTTCTGATGAAAAGCGTTTGAAATACAGCTCATTGATTAACCGGATAATTTCCATTCACCCTCATTCAAGAATTTATTCCCTCCGAAAGGAATTATGAAAAGTTTTATTTATTTGTTGGTGATATACCCTACCGTTTTGTTTGCGCAGGGTTCTGCTTCTTCTGTTGTCAGCGGATTTGTGTATGACGCTTCCAACGGCGAGGCGATGATCGGCGCTAACGTATTCATCAGGGAAAATTTCCGCGGAAGCACCACGAACCTGAACGGATATTTTGTGATCCCAAAAATGACACCGGGCACTTACACGCTGATCTGTCAGTATATCGGTTACAAAACGTACACGCAAAAAATAACGCTGAAAGAGAAAGATAAGAAATCCGTTACGATACGTCTTGAGAGTGAATCGCTGGAAGGCGAGGAAATCGTGATCACCGCCGATTCCATCTCCACCGCCGTCAAGCTGTTCGAGAAACCGCTCTCAAAAATCGAGCTCAGCGGAAAAGAAATCGGTAAGATTCCGTTTATTGCAGAATCCGATTTGCTTCGCTCCCTGCAGACACTACCGGGCGTTTTGCCGCTCTCCGATTTTTCTTCCGAGTTGTACGTCCGCGGAGGCACACCGGACCAGAATCTTTACCTGATCGACGGAACTGACGTGTACAATCCCGACCACATGTTCGGCATTTTTTCAACGTTCAACACCGACGCTATCAAAAAAGTTGATTTATCCAAAGGGGGTTTTGGCGCGGAATACGGCGGACGATTATCATCGATCCTAAGCGTGACCAACTTAGACGGGAACCGCGAACGATTTGAAGGCACGGCTTCGGTAGGTTTGCTGGCCGCGCGTACAACACTTCAGGCACCGCTCGGAAAATTCGGGTCGTTATCCGGATCCATCCGGCGGACATATTTCGATCAGACGATCGGCAAAGCGTACGACGAAATCCCGGATTATTATTTTTACGACGGCAACATCAAGGCATTTATCGAGATCAACGATCGTAACAACCTGACCATCAGCGGTTACGGCGGACGCGACGTCCTGAATTTCATTTTCAACGAGGAATCGGCCGACAAATCCGGGTTCGATTATTCCTGGGGAAACCGCACAGGCAGTATCCGCTGGACGACCGTGTTCAATCCCCAACTGTTCGCGAATTTCTGGATCACCGGCAGCCGTTTTTCATCCGATTTCGGTTTTAACGAAGGCACGGAATTCGAGGAACGGAATAAGATCACCGATATCACTTTGAAAGGTAACCTCGAATATTATCATTCCCGGCAATTTACGGTTCGGTTCGGATTCGAACAGAAAAACCTTCGGGGTGAGTATATTCAGACTTTTCCCGGATTCCGAGTTGACGCCGGCGGAAAAAGAACCCATTACGCCGCCTGGGGACAGACGAACTGGCGCCCATCTGAAAAATGGGATATCGAAACCGGTCTGCGGTATAATTATTTCGGTTCCGAACGTAATTTTCAGAATATAGACCCGCGCCTGACACTGAAATTCCGCATGAATGAAACGACGAACCTCAAAGCTGCCGCGGGCATTTATCATCAGTATCTTCACCGCATTCCCCGCCCTTTTTTTGTCGGCATATGGACCAGCTCCGACCGTTATCAGAATGCATCCCGTGCGGAACATTATATTCTGGGCTACCAGCAGGACGTCAACGATATGTTCCAGTTAGAACTGGAAACGTATTATAAACGCTATCACAATATTTACGCGCTGAACCAGCAACTCGTGGTGGACGTCCGCCCTAATTATTACGATCCCGACGGGACGCCTGTTTACACGGACACGAAAGGAAATTTTCATAAGGGCAACGGCGAATCCATGGGCGTCGAATTGATGATTAAAAAAGAAAAGGGCGCTGTTACCGGCTGGCTGGGATATTCATTAGCCAAAACCGAATATCGGTTCCGGGCGATCAACGGGCATAAGCCATATACACCGCGCCACGACCGGACCAATGCTGTGAACGCCGTCATTAATATTGATATCCGGAACGGAATCCGCTCACTGAAAAACCTTTCCCAGAAATCGCATAAGAGCAAATGGCTGCTGGGAATCAATTATATCTACACATCCGGACAGCCGATCACGCTTCCCGGATCGTTGTACTACATGACTCCGACGCCGGACGGTTACCCGGGCGCCGCGTTGTATCCCGGCGAAATCAATTCCTACCGGCTTCCGTACTACTCCCGCATGGACGTCAGCCTGACCTGGGAAAGAAGGTTCAAACACTGGACTTTCGCGCCTTATGTGCAGATTTTCAATATCGGTAACCGGGAAAATGTCTGGTTCATCCAGTATCAGGAGAAGGATGTGAATGATCCGAACCTGATAAAACAGAAAGCCAAAACCGTCAACATGTTCCCGCTTCTGCCAACTTTTGGAATCAATGCGAAATTTTAATTTTCGCCACGTAGGCACAAAGACACGAAGGAATTTTAAATTAAAATAAATGTAACGGAAAAAAAATATGTTAAACTATATGTCAAAAAAATGTTTCATACTTCTGTCTGCTGTAACGATAATTTTCTCATGCGGTAAGGGTGTAGTGGATCTCGGAGAAAGCAATTACGATCCGAAAATTGTCGTACAGGGATATATTTATCCCGGGCATCGTGTTGAAAAATTATACATCACGCGCAATGTTCCGTTATCGCAGAATATTAATATTACCCTTCCGTCGATTGTCATTCCCGACGCCGACGTCCGTATACGAGACATGCAAACGGATTCGCTTTACTCATTAACTTACAATCCTGATGAGTATTGGTATGAATATATCGGTACGGATTTGCAGATCGGATACGGTAAATCATACCGCATCGAAGTCTCCGCGATGATTGACAGTCACCAGCTCAGCGCCCGTTCGGTAACAACCGTTCCACAGCAAGGATTTTCGATACGGCATTCTGAATCGCGTTTGGATAGTATGTCGTACCGGATGAAAATCGACGAAGCTCTTCAGTTTTTCCGGATACGGTTCAACCGTTCGCCTAATACGGATTTTTACCTGTTCTCATTTACCGCATTAGACGGCGATTCGTCGACGTTTGTGTATTCACCGGAAAATCCTTTTGCCGACGCCGATACGCAGGACGTCGTGAAAGACCTCCCGTATTTTAAATATACAACTGATTTCGCGTTTAACACACCTCTGGATACCAATGCTTCCCGATATACGGACAAAGAAATCCTGTGGTTCAGCTTATGGTTCTACGGAAATTACCGCGCGGTGCTATATGCCTGCGACCGGAATTACCGCGACTTTGTCCTGACCTATAACGACGTTCAGGAATGGGACGGCAATTTCCATGAGCCGCGTATGAAGATAGAAGGCGACGGTATCGGCGTTTTCGGTTCTATGATCACGGATACGGCGTATTTCAGGATAACAAGATAGAGGCTTGAAATTTCGTTGTTCGATTTTGGATAACTTCGGAGTTCTTCTCAAAAAATAAAAAACGGATACTGTCATTCAGATTCCGTTTTCACTAACGTGCGCCCGCCGGGGGTCTCCGCCAAGGCGGATCAGCCTGTGGCTGAGAACTCACAATCCCGATCGAAATCGGGACTCCGGAGGCGATAAAAGCATATAGAATGAATTCCGAACCACAGAATACATGAATTTCGAATATCGAAGGAACATTTACTTCGATATTTGGCGTTTGATATTCTTTATTCGATATTCAGATTTCTCCGGAGGTATAAAAAAAACGACGCGCTAACGTCGCTTCCCTATTCGTGCGCCCGGCGGGGGTCGAACCCACAACCTTTGGCTCCGGAGGCCAACACTCTATCCATTGAGCTACGGGCGCAAAACCGTAACATGCAGGATTATAAATCATTTACAGAAAAAATACAAGAAATATCACAATAAAATTGATATTGTTTTTAAATTCAAATGATTTTATCCTTACCCATTTGAAAAGGTAAACCTATGCGCTGCAATTCTGTTTGTGTCTTCGCTTCTTCCAGTCAATTGATCGGGGAAGTGTATTTTGACAGCGCAATGCACCTGGGTAACGCTCTTGCAGAACGCCGGATCGAACTCATCTACGGCGGCGGTAAAAACGGACTGATGGGCGCGCTGGCAAAAGCTTTAAAATCGCACGGGGGAAAAGTGACCGGCGTCATCCCGGAAGCCATCCATCGTTACGGTGTCGCATATCCGGAAGCCGATGAAATGATTATTACGCAAACCCTGCGTGACCGAAAATCCGTCATGGAGGAACGGGCCGACGCGTTCATCGCTTTACCGGGCGGATTTGGAACGCTGGAAGAACTGCTCGAAATTATCACGTTAAAACAACTCGGCTTTCATCAGAAACCGGTCGTGATTCTGAACATTAATCGTTTTTACGAACCTCTTGAAGATCTATTCAGACACCTCTATCAGCAGAATTTCGCTAACTCTGTTTTCCGGAATTTGTATTTTCTTGCGCTTACTGTCGATGATGCTTTTAGCTATCTTGACAGCTATCAGTACAAGGCATTTCCATCCAAATTAAACGGTTGATGAAATGAAAGTAATTACACGCACGGTTCTTTTATTGTCGGCAATAAGTTTTTTCACAGACATCGCCAGCGAAATGCTGTATCCGGTGATTCCCATTTATCTTCAGTCGATTGGCTTTTCCGTTTTCCTGATCGGCATTCTGGAAGGAATCGCCGAAGCCGTTGCAGGATTAAGCAAGGGTTATTTCGGGCAAATGTCAGACCTCAGCGGGAAACGGGCGCCGTTTGTCCGGACCGGTTACGCGCTCAGCGCCGTTGCCAAGCCGCTGATGGTGATGATGACCTACCCGCTATGGGTGTTTTTCGCGCGGACGCTTGACCGGTTCGGGAAGGGCATCCGCACATCGGCACGCGACGCCATGCTGTCGGATGAAACCATGCCGGAACACAAGGGAAAAGTCTTCGGATTCCACCGCGGCGCGGATACGCTCGGGGCGGCCATCGGGCCGGCGCTGGCCCTGATTTTCCTATACTTTTATCCTGAACAATACGCGATTTTGTTTTTCCTCGCCGTCATCCCGGGAATCATCTCCGTCGGTATATCCTTTTTCCTCCGCGATAAGAATATTCCGGATCCGGTCAAAACCCGCCAAGGTTTCTTTGAATATCTTAAATACTGGAAAACCGCGCCAAAACCATACCGCCGGCTGGTAAGCGGATTATTGCTTTTCGCCCTGATGAACAGTTCCGACGCGTTTCTTCTCCTGATGATGAAACATCATGGATTTACAGATCTGCAGGTCATCGGGTTATATATTTTTTACAACCTGGTTTACGCGGTTTTGTCCTATCCGCTTGGGGCTTTGGGCGACCGGATCGGATTGAAAACAATTTTACTTTCCGGAATGACCGTATTTATGATCGTTTACGCCGGAATGGCTTATATCACTGGGATTGAATTATTATTCATTCTCTTTTTTCTGTACGGTGTTTATGCCGCCGGAACTGAAGGAATATCCAAAGCGATGATATCCAATATCTGCGCGAACGACCAGACCGCAACAGCTATAGGATTTTACACCAGTCTGGGCAGTATCTTCACCATGCTCGCCAGCATGATTGGCGGATTCCTGTGGTTTACTTTTTCGCCCGAAGTCATGTTTTATGTTTCGGCGGCAGGCACGGGCATAGCGGCGCTGGGGATCGGAATTTTTTTTCACGGCCGGTTGCTGAAGAAAGAAACCGCTGCGTTGAAATCATGATTTTGTTAACAACGGATAGAGTACATATTTGCAGGAACAGAAAGATGAATACTGAATTGATTTTGTACGTTGCTGATCAGGAACGAAGTCGCGCGTTTTATGAATCCGTGCTGGAAGTGCCGCCGGTTCTGCATGTTCCGGGAATGACCGAATTTAAGTTAAGCGATTATTGCAAACTGGGACTGATGCCGGAAAAAGGGATCGCGAAAATCCTCGGAGAACAAACTCCGCATCCGTCAATAGGTAACGGAATACCGCGCTGTGAATTGTATTTGCTTGTTGACGATCCGGATATATCAATTACAAATGCAATAAAATCGGGCGCGCAACCGGTCAGTCCCGCGCTTCCCCGCGACTGGGGAGATATTGCCGGATACTGCGCTGACCCTGACGGGCATATAATCGCATTCGCCAAAAAAATAAATACGGTTCACAGCTAACAACGGTTTATTAATTGATCCTGCCATCTGATATGAAATTCACTTTCATTTTGTCCCTTTTTTTGAATCTTCTTGTACTTCGGATTCTTTTTATCGACCACCCGTTACAAGCACAGGATTCTGTATCTTCGAAAACTATGTCCGTTGCCGTAGATTCCGCAGATACCAGTTATTATAGCATTCTCGGATATTCAACGAATCAATACCCGATAGAATGTTACCGGTTCGGCGGAGGTCACCGGCATATCGCTCTCATCGGCGGCATACACGGCAGTTATGAATGGAATACGATATTGCTTGCATATGCGATGATCGATCATTTTTCCGATAATCCGACATTTGTTCCGGATTCAGTCACTCTGCACATCATCCCCTGCGCAAATCCTGACGGACTGGCCGCTGTGCTTGGCCGATCAGGCAGGTTTACCGGGAAAGATATTCCGAAAAACACGGAAAAAGGAAGATTTAACGGTAACCGCGTTGATCTCAACCGAAACTGGAATTGCCGGTGGGACAGCGTTGCTTTTTGGAGAAAGAAAATAATCAGCGGCGGTTCCGCGCCATTTTCAGAAATCGAAACAACCATCCTTAAAACCTTTTTCATTCGAATTAACCCGCAATGCGTCGTTTTCTGGCACAGCCAATATCCGGGGGTATTTCCCGGCGGTTGCGACAGGATTGATTCGCTAACCATGAAACTGGCTCAATGTTATTCCAATGCCTCAGGATATCGGCTCTATATAAAATTTCCCGATTACCCGGTCACGGGATCTTCCGCGGACTGGCTCGCCGGACAGGGGATTCCGGCTATTGCGGTTGAACTGACAAATCATCATCAAACTGAATTCAAACGTAATCTTAAAGGTGTTACCTCGTTGCTAAGATATTTATCTTCAAATCCCTGAAAGATGATACCGGCATTCATATCACAGAATCGTAACCCGCATATTAAAATTTATTCATTCAATAATCGCGACCGGAAAATTCACATATCCGTCGGGCGTACTGGTAATCGGGTGCTGGGCACCATTAGTGAGCAGGGGCACCGTCTCAGATACATAGGTATCGAGCTCTTTCATGGATATTTTATTGTCTTTAATGAGATTCGCCTTGCCTTTGAGTCCCTGAATGATCGCATAGGAAAAGGCGCCGTGTCCCCATTCTTTCGATTCCTGCGACAACTGATTCCCGCGGCTGGACGTGAATATCACGGCGTTGGCGTCCTGCAGTTCCTTGACAAACCGGTGCGTATCCACTGACCGTGTTTTTTTGCCGGAAACTCCCTCCGAATGACAAGCGTCCACGAATACTATCTTCTTTCCGGGAAAATCAAGTATTGACCGGATTTCACGCCAGGATATGGCCCGCGAACGCTTGATTGACCCGTCATCAAGTAACACTGCATCATTGGGAAGAAAATAAAATTCCCCGCCTTCATCATTCAAACCATGACCGGCGATAAACAATACGGCGACGTCGTTCGCTCCGGCCTTTTTTAGATAGTGAAGGTTATCGATGATGTTCTCATAAGTGGGCTTCACCTCGGCGATATCGCTGATCATCATGCTGTGAACATCCCTGAAAAGTTTTCCTTTTTGCGATGCAAACGTTTCAATGATTCCAGAAGCGTCCGCGACCGCATACGAAAGCGACGGAAGTTTCTTATCCTGGTACTGATTAATCCCGATCCCTAAGATCCACAGATTCGGCAGAATAGACTCTGATTTCAAGGACACTGATTTATCTTCCGCCCGTATCTTAATAGATTTCCGCCCTTCGGAGAAACCATTCGTTGCGACAACCTGGATCAGATTATCACCGGGATCCAGCGTTACCGGAATTTTAAGATCGACTGATTTTTTCCCGTCATCAATATCGATCACTCCCTGCGAGACTTTCATTCCTCGCGTTTCAGCAGTCCCCGCCGTCCTGCCGTTGATATATACAGTCACTTTCTTAATTGCCTGATTCCGGTCTTCGATATAAACGGACAATTCACCCTTCAACGAACTGACTGTGGATCCTTCTTCAGGATACTTCATCACGATAAATGGAGGTTCATATTTTATCAGATCATATCCTTTTGAAGGATCATCGTTAAGCGCCGGTCGTCCTGATTTAATGATGTTTTCGATAATCGTTGGCCGGTAGAACACCGTACGGTATTGATCGATTCCATAAACCTGATTTCCGACACGGACGTTAAGATATTTGTCGCCATTGACGGAGGACATGTATTCCCCTCCAGGCGTAATGATAATCCATTCACCGTCCCTGAAATGGATAAATTGAGCGAGTTCCTGAGCTGTGTGCAGGTCCCACAACCGCATCGTTCCGTCATAACTGCCGGAAAGAGCCATTGAATTATCGGCAGATATGGATAACCTTGTAATTGTGTTTTTATGGCCGAGAAGTGTTTTCGTGTTTTTTCCTGACTGAAAATCCCAAAGCCGTATCGTAAGATCCCAACTGGCAGAAAGAATATACCGGCTGTCCCGGGAAACGGCGACCGAATACACGGGCTCTGAGTGACCCTCTAGCGTTCGTAACATTTCTCCTGTTTCAACATTCCATATACGGATGGTTTTATCAAGGCTGCCGGTTACAATAAATCGACTGTCCGAAGTGAACGTCATTCCTATGATCAGGCTGGTATGTCCGTTGAACTGCCTGATCTGCTTGCCGCTCCTGACGTCCCATAACGCGAAAGATAATCCTTCATCGCTGATGACCGCCGCAAAATATTTTCCATCGGGTGAGAACGCGATTTCATCACAGTATGATTTTATAGCACCTTCGATGTTCGTGCAGGACTGGAAATTATCCACATTACATATGTTCTTTTCAGTTGAATTGACGGCATAAGGCCCATAAGGAGACACCTTCAAACCCCAGGGTAAATCATCGGCAACATCAATGATATGGTCCGGATCACGTTTATCAAATAATCGCCCGCCGGCAAAATGAAAGGTTTCATCGTATGAATCATATACAAACTGATCTGACAGGCGTCCCGTTAGCCGGTCATAACGGAAAGCGTTTCTTGATCTTCCGTAAAACACAATCATCCGGTCGGTTGAAAAGATCGTTTCCGTAGGAACATCTACGTTGCCGCCAAGCGCAGCAAGGACGTTAAGCCCATAATCGCGTACCGTAATGGAATTCGACTTACAAAAGGCAATTTTTCTGCCGTCCTCTGAAAATGATAAGGAGATAAAGCTATCAAACGATTCCTCTCCCCTGACTGCCGTGATGTCACGGTCAGTGATCAAATCCCAGATCCTGATTTCATCCTGGTCGCCTGCGCAGATCATATGTTTACCATCGGGTGCAAAAGCGGCATCATTGACCGCTGACCGGGCAAAAAATTCCTTTTCAGCTTTACCGGCCTGCATGTTCCATATCCGTACGGTGCTATCCAGGCTTGCGCTGATGATTCGTTTTCCGTCGTCCGAGAAACGCACTGAGTTCACCCGATGGCGGTGTCCGTTGAATTGCCTGGTTATGTGTCCCTTTTTAATATCCCAGATACATATTGAATTATCCTTGCTTGGCTCATTTTCAAAATTCTCCCATCCTCCGCCACCGCCGGCAATGTACTTTCCGTCGGGAGAGAACCTTACAGAACGTATCATATCCTGATAACCGGATAACGATCTTGTCATTGTCCCGGTCTGAATATGGTAGATCTCGATCCGGTTATCCTCCGTATCTTGCGCATAGATAGCGACCGCCGCAAACTGACCATCCGGAGAAACTGAAATATCATAAACGCATGATGAATTCGGTCTAAGATCAATGGTGCGCAACAGTATCCCGCTCTCGAAGTCCCAGATATATAACCGGTTTTCCAATCCGCCGGAGATGATTGACTTTAATCCCGGTAAAATTGCAAAATGGATGCTTTCCGAGGTATGTCCCGACAAAGTTCTGAGTTCTCTGCCGGTAACCGCATCCCAGATTTTCAGAATTTTATCATCCCCGGCTGAAACAATATATTTTCCGTCTGGAGTATATTCGATTTGGGTAATCCTTTCAGAGTGCCCCAATTGAACAAAAATCTCGGGAAGGTCCCGGTTCTGAGCTGAAATCACACTTGCATAAATACATAAGCACATCAGCGTATTCACAACCAAACGCATGTATTTCTCCTTTAAGTATACCCCTGCCATACAAAATAATTAATCTGATCCGCATAAACAAGGATATATCAGTGAATGATAATTTTTAAATCACTTCCGGAACAAAGAAAATGGATCGAAGAGAATTTACCGGATCGTAACAATTCAATAACTTGCATATTTGAATCATATTGTGTAGTTTTAACGCAGTCTTACTGACTGTATTACTCTATGTACGATTCTTCAACATCTTCCGCTCAGACCAAAGACACAGCAACGCTATCGGAACAAAAGGACAACGTGATCGTTGCCTCCCGTCATTTCAACCGTCATGAGAATTTCATTAACCGTGAGCTCAGCTGGCTGGAATTTAATTACCGCGTTCTCGAAGAAGCCATGGACCCCAATGTTCCCCTGCTCGAACAGGTAAAATTTCTATCAATTTTCAGTTCTAACCTTGATGAATTTTTTATGGTGAGGGTCGCGGGTATCCGCCGCCAGATTGATGCAGAGGTCGATACTACCGGGCCTGACGGTTTCGTCCCGGCTGAGGTTATGCATAAAATGTCTGAACGGATTCATGAACTCACCCGCAGACAGCATGATTATTTTTTTGATCAGCTCCATCCCTCGCTCGGGAAGGAAAGCGTCCGAATAATACGGCCGTGTGAATTGACGGATGAACAGACGATTTTTGTTCATGAATATTTCAAACATTCGGTATTATCCATCCTTACCCCTCTTGCCATCGATCTCAGTCACCCTTTTCCGCATATCGGCAATAAAATGATATGCCTGGTTACGGAGATGAAGCCCTTATCCCAAAGTCCGTTGCCACAGACTACGTTAGCCATACTCCCCGTATCCACTCCCCTTCTTCCACGGTTCGTGAAATTGCCCTCACTCCCGGCTGCATATGAATTCATGCTTCTTGAGGATATCATCCGACTTTGTATGGATCAGCTTTTCAACGGTTATGAAATTCTGAGCTCACATACCATCAGGGTAACGAGAGACTCGGACCTTCAATATGACGAAGATCCTTCCGAAGATCTGATCAAGACCATCGCAGAATCATTGCGTAACCGGAGAAAAGGAAAAACAATACGGCTTCAGTACGACGAAAATCTCCCCCCGCATATTCTTCAGCTGCTGATCCGTGAACTCGAAGTTGAACCCGAGGATATTTACCCGACGAGAGGGTTTATCGGATTTTCCGATCTTATGACGCTGTACAATGAAATTCCTTTGGCGTCGCTGAAAGATCCTGTTCTTCCCCCGCATCCGGTCCGGGAATTTGAACAGGGCAACGACATGTTTACAGTCATTCATCGCACCGATGTGCTGATTCATCATCCTTATCATAACTTCGATTATGTCACGCGCCTTCTGAGAGAATCCGCAGAAGATCCGAACGTGGTGGCTATAAAAATGACGTTATACCGCATCGCGGCAAATTCGCCGATTGCCATGGCCCTGCAACTCGCGGCCGAGCGGGGAAAGCAGGTTGCCGTCCTGGTAGAGCTGAAAGCCCGTTTTGATGAGGAAGCGAATATCCAATGGGCGCGAAGACTTGAAAACGCAGGCGCACACGTGATATACGGCATGTACGGATTAAAGACCCATTGCAAAATCTGCCTCATCGTCCGGCATGAAAAAGGAAAAATCAGGCGCTATTGCCATCTCAGTACGGGCAATTATAACGAGCGCACATCAAAAATTTACGGTGATCTCGGGCTCTTTACCAGTCATCCGAAATTCGGCGAGGATATCACGAACCTTTTCAACGTCCTCACCGGATACTCGACGCCGCCGAAATTCCACCGGATCAAGATCGCACCGACCGAATTGCGGGATACATTTATCGGAAAAATTCGCCGGGAAGTGCAGCACGTTAAAGAAGGCCGGATCGGAATGATCTTCGCCAAAATGAATTCGCTTGTGGATCACCAGATTATTCTCGAACTGTACCGCGCCAGTCAGGCCGGCGTTAAAATCAGGCTGATAGTGAGGGGCATCTGCTGCCTGAAAGCGGGTGTCAAAGGACTAAGTGAAAATATCGAGGTAATCAGCATTGTGGACCGGTTTCTTGAACACGCGAGGATTTTCTATTTCCAGAACCACGATCAGCCTGAATATTACCTGTCCAGCGCCGACTGGATGCCCCGGAACCTTGATCAGCGGATCGAGGTCATCTTTCCGGTCAGGGATTCCCGGCATCAACAGACCTTATGGAACATCCTCCAGGCGCAGTGGTCGGATAATGTCAAGGCCCGCAAACTGCAGGCCGATGGCACTTATATCCGCGTAAAGGGAGAAAAGAAAAAAATCCGGTCGCAGATCCTTTTGTTTGAGATGACGGCAAGGGAGCAGGAGTAAAGATCAGAAAAAAAATTCTTACCGTTTCACAATCATGGTCAGACGGTCACCATACCATCCCGTAATGCGGCTTAATAAATAATTCGGAAAATGCAGGGTTTTTTTCGCCATTCGCTGAATGAACGGTCCCCTGAGGGCGATTTCGGAGGGTTTCATGACTGCCGGATATAACCGCACATCCCTGAAGCCGGTCCGGTTCAGCATCTTTCGGAAACTTTTCGGGCGGTATTCGAAGACGTGATACGGCGGAAGCATCACACGGGTGCGTTTGTTCAGGATTGTATACAGCCGGATTCCGATCCGCGAAAACAGCGTATTTGTCTGTGTCGGGATAACGATGACTGCGAATCCTCCCGGGTTGAGCCACTGTCTGATTTTCCGCAGGGCTGAGACCGGATCGTTGAGATGCTCAAATACATCATGCAGATAAACCGCATCATACTGCTGGTTCCCCGGATCGGCATCCTCCAGGGTTGCCGTGACCACGTTCAGGCCGTGCTCCCTTCGCGCGTAATCCGCGGCGTCATCCGAAATTTCTATACCCGTGCAGCCGTATCCGGCGTCCCGGAACGCTTTCAGCTGATATCCCGTTGCACACCCTATTTCCATCACTTCGGCCGGGGGTTTCAGTCCGATCTTCTTGACCCAATCCGGCAGTGCCGTTTCCCGGTGCTCATAAGCCGAATGACCGCTGTGTCCGCAATGAAAATCTCTTTCAAAATATTCCTTGCCGTACATGATTTTCAGCGTCTCGGCGTCAGGCTGGGGCCAGACAAAAAAAACCCCGCAGTCTCCGCATTCATGAAGATCGTACTGGCGATCGCGAAAAACATAGTACGGAGGTCGGATTGATATTTTACCGGACTGGCAAATGGGACATCGATGATCCTGCATATTAGTGAACCGTGACCTTCATATCAGAAAATTTAAGGGTTGGAACGGATATGCGGTTATTGATGATCAGGTCATCGCCCAGTCCGCTGATCCGACCGATCCATTGACGTAAAGTAATTGAGTCAGTTACACCGGAACACGGCGCGCCCGTTTCTCCATCCAGAATCCAGAGTCCCTCAAAACCGAAAGAAGTTTTGTGTGAGACCGACTCGGGCATGAACGTGAACAATTTGTAAATCCAGATTCCGCATTTCACGGATTCGATCAGCTTTCCGGGCAGATGATTCCCGTTCTGAATGTAAAAATTCCCCGGCATGATGCAAGGCACAAGCTGTTCATCCCGGTCCGTATTTCCTTCATGTGATTTCCGTTTTTTTCTTTCCGATCCGGAATTCTCCTGCCCGCGATTAAATACCCCGTTCTCAAATAGAACGGTTCTCTTGCCGGGATAACCCCCGCCGTCAAAAATAACGCTGCCGGGCGCTTCAGGAATTGTGCGGTCATCCACCATAGTCAGTTCGTTCTGAACCACCCGGTTTATCCCCGGATCATCCAGGAAAGAAAGATCCCCCATGCAGGATGAAAAGACGGATGAAAATAAAAGACGGCCGGCAGATGGAGACAAGATCAAGTCAACCGCATATTGGACTGCGTTTTCCGGTTTCCGTGAAGGCCTGCAACGTACCAGTTCACACAGCGGACCGGACCACCCCGGACTCAGGGACTGATCAAAACGCGAAGAGGCATCGTCCTCGTAAAGAAGGGGCTTTTCCGGAAAATCAACCCGCCATTTTCCCGCAACGGTAAATAACGTCTCTTCTGTGTTCATGTCCGCACCATTTGTATTGACTACGAAACGCTTAATCCGTTCGGCTTTAAAGAATCGATCCGTTATTTCAGTTCCGGCGCAGGATCGTAAGCCCCATATCTCTTCGGATTGCGGCAGGTTGCGATGCCAATCCGGATCGTCGATCGCGGGATCATAATATTTCCTGTTATCACGAATTTCAAGCTGCCGGCAGAACTCAGGTAAATCCCCGGATTCAGAACAGAAAGAAATGTTCTGCAACACATGTTGCGCACATTCCCGTATTGAATGATCGTCCGTACCATTTGTAACGGCAAAACCTTTTTTTCCGCCCTTTACGGCCCGTATGGCCAGTCCTGACCTGGACCCTTTCCGGAATAACTCCGGCTGACCCCGGCCAATACTTGATTGTACCATATCCCGGTCTTCCCCATACACTTCCCACGAGTCAAAAGAAAACGGCTGCATCAGATGATTTATGTGATCAGCTCCTGCGGTTCCGGCATCTGTCATGACAGGCTGTCCAGAATCTTCAGATAACTGTCGTAACGGTCCTGGCTGATTATATTATCATGGACGCCCTGACGGATGGCGCAAAAGGGCTCATCGGCATGGTTGCAGCCGGGTGAGGAACATTGCGAATTCACGGTACGGAATTCCCTGAAATATTTTTTCAGGTCTTTTTTCGGAATATCCACAAGCTCATAATCCCGGATGCCGGGAGTATCGATGATCATGCCCCCGATATCAAGCCGGTAGCTTTGAACGTTTTTTGTTTCCTCATATTCATCACCCTCCAGCCATTCAAAATGGTCTTTGTCGAAAGTCAGTGCCCGGTCCTGTTTCCGGGTAAGGAGCTGGACAAGCGTTGTCTTACCTACGCCCATGTGACCGGTCAGCAGGGTCGTCTTGTTTTTGAAGAGAAGTTTCGATTCAAGAATGGTTGAAGGAATAAGCGAGGATATGTACATGAGACGATAACCGAGCCTTCTGTACAGATCAAGCTGTTCGACAAACAAATTGTCATCGGCAAGGTCGTTTTTCGTGCAGCAGATGATCGGCTTGAATCCGCGCCGTTCAAAGACAACCAGGTGACGATCGAGCCAGTCGGTTCGCAAAACGGGCTCTTTCGCCGAAACAACGATCACGGTCTGGTTTATGTTAACGGCGATAATCTCTTCCTGTTTCTGGTTTTTCTGCAGGGGATTGGCTGCCATGTTCTGGCGGGGATCAACTTTTTCGATCCATCCCGTTCCGTTCGGTTCGGGAACGATGTGCACATGGTCTCCGACATACAATTCCCTGACGGAAAGATTCTGGAATCTCGCCTTGCAGGGATATTCCTGGCTTCCGGTCATCACGTAATAGTACTGCTCGTCAATGTGCGAGATGCTCCCGCCGACGACACGGGTCCGTACGGGCCGGATTTGCTTCTGGACAGGCTGCTGATCTTTCGTTTTCGCTGGCTTATTCAGGCCGGATTCAGACTGCTTTTTTTGGTCCTGGACATGCGATTGCCCGTTTTTGGAAACCTGTCCCTGCGGTCCCTTCTTATGCTTCTGGAATTTCTGTTTTTTATGGTGACTCTTTTTGTTGTTCTTTTCCGCGGGCTGTTCCGCGGGTTTCTCTGCCGGAACCTTCGTGTTTGCCTTGGATTGCGCGATTTTCTTGTTGAGCGCTTCGAGATATTCCTTGGTCCAGTGATTCTGCTTATTGTTCATGGGTCGGAAGTTCCTGATTAAAATTTCCTGAATTCGGCAAAGAGACGGTCGTAAGTCTCGGAGATATATTCGGGCATAACCTTGATGTCCCCGATCACAGGCATGAAATTGGTATCGCCGTTCCATCGCGGTACGATGTGCTGATGAACATGGTCATCGATGCCGGCCCCCGCGACCCGGCCCAGATTAATGCCGAGATTGAATCCGTCGGGTTTCATGGTTTCCCGCAGGACGGTGATGCATTTCTGGGTCGTCTGCATGAAATCAAGCAGCGTCTCTTCGGGCAGGCTGTTTAGATCCGGCGCGTGCTGGTAGGGGACAACCATCAGATGCCCGTTGTTGTAAGGATAAAGGTTCAAGATCACGAAATTCCGAGACGACCGGTACACGATCAGGTTATCCTTGTCTTTATCCGCCTGGGGTTTGAAACAGAAAATACATCCTTCGCCTTCGCTTTTGTCATCGGCCCTGATGTATCGCATGCGCCATGGCGCCCATAATAGTTCCGGCACGGCCCTTCTCCTGGTTTGGTGGTTGACTATCGTCTAAATATGCTCAAAAATAATTTCCGTTCAATACAATTTTTACGGATCTTTCCAGTATCCGTACAATCGGATCATATCGATCAGTGCCCGGTCGGCTTCATCCATGTTCACATTGCGCCTGACCAGAGTTTTGCCGAAATACAGGTTGACTTTCCCCGCCTGAGCCCCCACAAACCCGAAATCCGCGTCAGCCATTTCTCCGAGACCATTGACGATGCAGCCCATCACTGCGATTTTTACCCCTGTAAGATGGGCGGTCTGTCTCTTGATCCGTGCCAGCGCAGATTGTATATCAAACTGAGTGCGGCCGCAGGAAGGACAGGAAATCCATTCGGCCTTTGAAATCCTGGCTCTCGACGCCTGAAGGATATTGTAGGATAATCGTATGCTTTCGGTCAATTCCATATGAGGGTCTTCCACGCAGACAAGATCACCGATCCCGTCACAAAGCAAAGATCCCAGCATCACCGAGGAATGACAAGAAGTCTGGATCCATGGTTCAGGATAATGCCGGGAAGAATAATACAACCCAATGGGATTACGGTCTCCCCTTTCGTCCAGAAAAGCCGCAACAAAACGCGCGGTGTAAATCAAAGCCGTGTCATGAACCATAAAACAGGCATTCTTCGTCCTGCCTTTTTCATCTGCACGGGTCAGCAATCCAAGAAAGGATCTCAGCTGTTCCGGCCATTCCGGATGTTTGTCACGAATAAAAGCAGGAACCGAATCCCTCTGTATCAGGATTTCCAAAGTTTTGTTTTGTTCCCCCGTGATTTGGAGAATATTTTCCCATCGGTCGTTCCAGGATGATTCAGATAACCGGTAATCCGGCAAAGCACTGATCACATCTGCATGCCGGATCAACTCCTGAGACAATGCTATAGCCGGATGAAATCTGACAATAGAAGTGATTGATCTTTCTTTCAGCTTTCCTGAAATATACCGTAACTTCTGATCGTCTCCGGAACCATAATCCAGGCATGCCGCTTCAACCGGGAAAAGGGATCCGGATGGACCTGAACTTGGCATCCAGCTATCGCATTCTCCGGAAACAACGGCGGTAACCCGCACAGGCTCATTCCCTCCCACTGTATGGCATCCGAAACGAAGTGTATCTGTAATTCTGCGGGCCGGAATAACCGGTTTCCTGTATTCGGTGATATCGACAGCCGAATCCGAAAAAACGGGAATCGGATGGCTGTACTTTTCGGCGACGGCTCTGGCGGCCGGGATCTCATTCACCGAATCCTCGGTCAGCGATACGCGGATGGTATCGCCTATGCCGTCTTCCAGCAAGGTTCCGATCCCTACCGAAGACTTAATGCGTCCGTCTTCGCCATCGCCCGCTTCGGTTACTCCGAGATGAAAGGGATAGTCCATATTCAGTTCCATGAACCGCGCCGCAATTAACCGGTAGGCTCCGATCATGACTTTCGGATTGGACGCTTTCATGGAAAGCACGAGGGCCCCGTAACCGTACCGTTCCGCGATGCGGACAAACTCGACCGCCGATTCGACCATACCTTCAGGGGTATCTCCGAACCGGCTCATAATGCGGTCGGATAACGAGCCGTGATTGACGCCGATCCGCATGGAAACCCCAAGTTCTTTGCACCGCAGGACCAGCGGCCTGAAGAGTTCATCGATACGCTCGAGTTCGAGCTGATACTCTCTATCGGTATAGGCAAAGTGGGTCAACTGTTTTTTGTCGGCAAAATTTCCCGGGTTGATCCTGATTTTTTCCGCGAATTCGACCGCTTTCATGGCCGCATTGGGCGTAAAATGAATATCAGCAACGATCGGCAGGTTTACCTTTTGTTTTTTCAGTTCTTCACGGATATTTTTTAAATTTTCCGCTTCCCGGATGGACGGCACTGTGACACGTACAATCTCACAACCCGCATCTGCCAGTTCAATGATCTGTCTCACAGTCGATATCGTATCGAGTGTCGGCGAGGTCGTCATGGACTGGATTCTCAACGGATTGGATCCCCCGATGCCCACATCGCCGGCTTGCACGACCCGTGTCTTCCTGCGGCGGTAGACAAAAGGATCTTCGCAGTACCGGATCACAGCGGATTTATTCAAATTGCTGTTCCCGCCTGAATATGCGTATGACGCCTGTTTCCAGCCGTTTGAATACCTTGCCGAGGATTTCGGTATCGTCCCGTTCGGAAGTGGTCAGTGTCAGAAAAACCTCACGTCCGTCGAACACGATACGCCGGCTGTGCACGATCAGTTTCGCGTCTCCGACGATGAGATCGCCCTCAAAGACATCCAGTTTGGGAGCGTTGGTCATTGACCAGTTCATCCCGTTGACGACCTTAGCCAGCGTTTCGCCGTCGAGCACGCGGGAACCGACCGTGGTGACCGGATTCTTGTTATGGTCATAGATCCCGCCGGCCGCGTAATTATGATCGTTCACGTGATACAGGAGCAGCATCAGAAGCGCGTCATCCCGTTGTTCGGAACGCTGTTTGCGGCGCTCGAAACACTGCCTGATGACCTCGATCTGTCCGCGCAGTTTCTTCCCGGCGCATACCGGGTGGGACACGAAGCACGAACGGCCGCGGCAGGTATCCACGGGCTCCCCGCAGAGCTGTGCACGCCAGTATTCCACAGTGGGTTCCATCTTTGAAGTGATCGAATCCCGTTTGATCGGGTTGCCCTGCTCGTCCCGCCCGATATAGAGAAGTGCTTCCCATAAGAATTCCTGAACTTCCCCCAGTTCATAGGGATTGCAATGTCCGATGATCGCGTCAAATTCGTTTTTATTAAAAACCGATTTGACTAAATTGACCTTGAATTCACGGTTGATTTTTTCGTTTGGCATATATACCTCATCAAATTATTGTTCTGTCTTGAAAGACCTTGACATCAGGTCAGCCATGGCGATGCGGGGATCCTTATCCTCAAAGACAATCCGGTACACCTGTTCGGTAATCGGCATATCCACCTGATGCTTCTGCGCCAGCGCCCAAGCAGCCTTGGCCGTGAATACGCCCTCGGCAACCATCTTCATGTCATGAAGGATATCATCAATTTTTTTCCCCTGTCCCAGCTGGATTCCGACCGAGCGGTTCCGGCTGAGATTTCCCGTACAGGTCAGCACCAGGTCGCCCATTCCGGAAAGGCCGAGGAACGTCATTTCCTGGGCGCCCATTTTCTTTCCGAGCCTCAGGATTTCTGCGACGCCGCGGGTGATGATCGCCGCGAGCGTGTTATGGCCGAAACCCATGCCGTCACTGATGCCGGCGGCGACCGCGATCACGTTTTTCAGCGCGCTGGCGAGTTCCGAGCCCACGATGTCATCCGTAGTATACGCGCGGAAACGGTCGTTGCTGAATATTCCCTGGCAAATCCTGGCCGCATCGGCATTTTTCGAGGCGATGGTCACCGCAGTGGGCACTCCGCTCGCGACTTCCCTAGCGAAACTGGGTCCCGAAAGAAACGCCAGCCGGTCTGCGTTGGCGGGCGGCAGGATCTCATGGAGAAGCTCGGACATCGTCTGCAGGGTTCCATTTTCAAGGCCTTTCGTGCAGTTTACGATGATCGCTTCCCGGTCAAGATAAGGAATGGCCTCACCCATCACTTTCCGGGTCACCTGAGCCGGATTGGCCTGAAGAATGATGGATTTATTTTCGGTTGCCGTTTTCAGGTCGTTGGTCGCGGTCACATTATTTGCAAGGATGAATCCGGGCAGGTAAGTTCTATTTTCCCGCAGCTGCCGGATTTCAGTCGCCACCTCCTGTTCATAGGACCAGATGGTAACCGGGTAACCTTTTTTTGAAAGATGAATGGCCATTGCCGTACCGAAACTTCCGGCTCCGACAATGCCGATTTGAATACCGGATGATGTCATGAATCAAATATAGGCAAACATTTTTTTTTGAGCAAGCAAATTCATTCGAAAATATGCATGTGATTCCATTATCCGGCCTGAAAACACCGGGTCTCTCTCAATAAAAAAACTGCCGGTTTGATATAAACAGGCAGTTTATGTTTGGATCAGAAAAATTATTTCACCAGTATCAGCTTCATGGTTTTCGAACTTCCGCCGGATTCAATGCGGTACAGGTACACCCCGCTGGAGACGGCATGACCGTGATCACCTCTTCCGTTCCAGATCACCGTGTAATATCCGGCATTGCGCGAATCATTGACCAGTTCTTTCACCTTCTGGCCCAGCACGTTGTAGATCACGAGCTTAACTTTGCCTTCCTGCGGTATCCCGAAACGGATCGTCGTCGCCGGATTGAACGGATTCGGATAATTCTGCGCCAGTTCAACTTTCACCGGCAAGAACTCATGATCCGGATTATACATCAGTCTGTACATGCCATACTGCTTCACTTTCGCCTGAACCTGCCCGTTCTTCCCTTCTCCGCCGGTGTAAACCCATTCGCCGTTATTCTCCGCGTACATGCCGATCTTCCGCTCGTCGTAATCCTGGTAACGCGACTGCAAATCAGCGACAACATCGTGATCATATTTCATCGTAACCATAATTCCCTGTCCCCCGCGTAACGGCACCGATCCCTGTATGTTCAGCCCTTCGCCGATGTCTGCCCACTGACCGGATATCTTCGCCATCGTCATCACCAACTTGTCCTTCAGCGTCTTCGCCTCACGGCTCTGCTTGCTGATCATCAGGTATCCGTCATCCCCGAACGTGTGTTTTACAGCCGTGATCTGCCAGCCGCCGTCCTCCGGATTCATCGCAAGCGCCTGTTCTTTGACTATCGAGCCGATCGTGTATTCCCGGCTGAGGGTCGCCGTGTTCTGCGCCGAATCCGTACCGGTCACCGTGATAAACAGTTTTCCGGACGAAGCCAGCTTATAAGGAGTTTGATAATACCGGTTCTCCGCTGAAATCAGATCGAACGGACGGGATACCGTATCCAGTAACGCATTCTCTGCGCTGCGCAATCCGATACGCCCGTTCAGCGACTGCATCGTCTTGTTTGCTATCACGCCCACCGATATATACTGCTTCAGTACGCTCCCGAAGAACGTCCCCAGCGTCAGTTCCGCAGGCATCGCGTCAACCCGGAACCAGCCTGTCTCACTGACCGTCGCCGCTCCCTTCGGATCGCTCGCCGTTATGCGCCAGTAATAAATCGCCGAACTGTCCAGAACCGTCCGCACCGTGTACACCGAATCATATGTCGTTGCCGTATCGGCCAGCGTCATGAAATCGGACCGAAGCGAAACATCAACCCGGTACTGAATCACATCGCCATCCGGGTCCCCGCGATTCTCCCAGGACAGCATCGGTCTGCGGCTGTTCGTGAGATTACTGGTCCCTATACTCTTCAGCATAAATGTGTAAGGAGCCGAATTGGCGTACGCGTCGCCTTCTAATTTCAGCGTCCGTAAACTGTATTCCACCGCATTGCTGTACACATACACCGTATCGGTATGATGGCCGGCCGACTGCGGACGGTACGTCACCGTCACAGCAACCGTATCATGATTGTCCGCCGAAAGGATCTGCGGAAGCGTAACAGGAACGATCACGTAATTCGGCGATACTAAGCGGATGCTGTCCACGCGAACGATGCCGAGCGTTGGATACATTTTAAACTGCGCTACGGCCGAATCGCCGATCCGGATCAGCGAATAATTCATGTCGTTTGAGGACAGACTCAGATTACCGGCCTGACCATGACCGTTCAGATCAACCGTTACAAGTGAAGCGGGAGAATTATTCACAATCCGCAGTACATCATTGAACGTGCCGAATGCTGAAGGAGTAAATTTTACGTTAACCGCAATCGAGTCGCCCGTCCCGATGATATGTGGTAAAGACGGAACATTCTGTATGCTGAATGAAGCATCGATCAGCAGGTACAGCGAATCGATCTGAACCGGTCCGCCGTTCGCGTACAACTTCAACTCCGCAGAATCGCTCATCGATACCGGAATATCGCCGAAATCATAGCTCGCAAACGAAGTCATCAGTCCGCCGGATGCGCCCGTGCCGGATAAATCAACCGTCACCGGCGAGATACCCGAATTATTCACGATCCGAAGTACATCATTGAAACTGCCGAATGCAGGCGGGGTAAACCGTATCCGCAATGACAGCGTGTCGTTCGGGCCAATGATCCCCGGCAGTACGGGCAATTCATCGATTGTAAATCCGCCCGGATTCGCGAAATCAAGCGTATCGATCCGAACCGAGCCGCCGGCGGTAAATATCTTCAACCGAATGGTATCGCTCGACGACACCGGCACATTCCCGAAATCATAACTCGTAAACGACGTCATCAGTCCGCCGGATGCGCCCGTGCCGGATAAATCAACCGTCACCGGCGAGATACCCGAATTATTCACGATCCGAAGTACATCATTGAAACTGCCGAATGCAGGCGGGGTAA
>CAYPIY010000004.1:101017-370219 GCA_964410965.1 uncultured Bacteroidota bacterium
GTCATCAGTCCGCCGGATGCGCCCGTGCCTGATAAATCAACCGTCACCGGCGAGATACCTGAATTATTCACGATCCGAAGTACATCATTGAAACTGCCGAATGCAGGCGGGGTAAACCGTATCCGCAATGACAGCGTGTCGTTCGGGCCAATGATCCCCGGCAGTACGGGCAATTCATCGATTGTAAATCCGCCCGGATTCGCGAAATCAAGCGTATCGATCCGAACCGAGCCGCCGGCGGTAAATATCTTCAACCGAATGGTATCGCTCGACGACACCGGCACATTCCCGAAATCATAACTCGCAAACGAAGTCATCAGTCCGCCGGATGCGCCCGTGCCTGATAAATCAACCGTCACCGGCGAGATACCTGAATTATTCACGATCCGAAGTACATCATTGAAACTGCCGAATGATGCAGGTGAGAAGTTAACTTTCATCATAACCGAATCGCCCATCGCGATGATATGCGGCAGTGCGGGCAATCCGGTTAACGAATAAGGCAATCCATTTTGAAGAACCAGAGAATCGATCTGAACCGGGCCGCCCGTCGCGTACAGCTTCAGCGTGACCGAATCGCTCAGCGATACCGGCACATTCCCGAAATCATGACTGCCAATCGAAGTCGTAAGTCCGCCCGACACTCCGGTTCCGGTCAGAGATATTTTGAGCGGATTCGTTATGGAATTATTATTTATCATGAGCGTGTCGCTTATCGTCCCGAAAGTCACGGGTACATACCTGGTGTATATAAACGTCGTGTCTCCATCCAGCAAAACGGACGGACCGACCGTCGAATCAATCGTAAACTCATTGACCAGCTGCATGAATATGCCCGTCACCTGTACACCGCCACCCGACGAATACAGCTTAATGATTTGAGGAACGGCATTTCCCACCGGCACATTGCCGAAATCATGACTGCTTACTGATGACAAGAGATCGCCTGCAATCCCGGTCCCTTGAAGCGCCACGTTTACTGCCGGCTCATCGGGATCATTACTTGTGATCATCAACGTATCGGTAAATGACTGGAAGCTCATCGGATAGAACCGTACAACCAGCTTCACCGAATCACCCGGTAAGAGATCCGGCCAGTTCGCATCCGGGATCGTATCGATGACCGTGAAGCCCGTTGTGCCGTTCTTGATTATGACGGATGTGAAATTCAGAACTCCGCCGGCAAGGTTGCGAACTGTGACCGTGTCGGTTTTCGGATAACCGACGCACGTATTGCCAAAACTGATCTGCGTCTTCAAGCCCAGATCTATTTCACCTATTATAATGTAAGGATTTGAAAACATCGATGTATTATTCGCCGCATCCTGCAAAACGGTAAGGTTCATTCCCTGAGGAATGGTAACCTTCTTCGACCAGTCCCCTGAACCGTCCGCGTAAGTCGTATCCAGAAACACTCTGCCCTGTCCGGCCGAATCGGCATACAAGTGAATCAGCGCATTCGCAGCAGCGTTTCCGCTGACAGATGAATCAGCGGCAATGCCGGAAATAACGGGGATCGGAATACTATTCTGCGCTCCGTTTCCAAACAGAATCCCGCTCCCGCCATTGCTGTAAATCGAGTTCATAAAAATAATGATGCTGTCCGTACTGGCTCCGTCACATTGCACGCCGGTATTCAGATTATGAGCGATGACATTGCCGATCAGACTGTCGTTGGATGCGCCGTTGCTGAACGAGAAACCGTTACCGTTTCCAAGAGGGTTGCCCGAAACATTGATTCCTACATAATTACCGTTGAAAGTATTTTGACCTTGTTCCTGACTTGCCCAGAACTCAACACCAGATGAAGAATTACCAGATATGATATTACGTCCGCCGGCGGTACCGTCGCCGATCCGGTTGAACATGACGCGGTCGTTGATAAGCATACCATATCCGTTCGGAACAGCGTTATTGCCGGAAACATCCGTACCGATATAATTGCCCAAAACCTGATTATAGCTGGTCATGCCATCGATGAAAGAACTGTAGAATTGGATGCCCGTTGTATTACCCGAAATAACATTCCGTCCATTGGCTGTCCCGTTTCCGATCAATGTACGTGTGCAGAAATCAAGATGAATAGCTGAAGAATTCGGAATGGCCGTCGAGCCGGACTGATTCAGCCCGAAATAATTGTTCAGCACGGTGGTTTCATCAGATCCGGAAATTCGTAAACCGAATGAATTACCGGAAATGATATTCCTTCCATCGGCCGTGCCATCGCCGATCTCATTCCGATGACTGTAAACCACCCACATACCATTCTGTGTATTCCCCAGAGAAGATGATCCGTCCTTATTCGTTCCGATAAAATTGTTTACAAAATGATTGGTATCGCTGCTCTGTACATATACACCCTGTCCATTTCCGGAGATGATGTTCCTGTTTTCATTTCCGGAGAGACCAATATAATTTCCATGGGCGCCTTCGTAAAGGGCTACTCCGCAAATGTTTCCCGTTCCTGCCGTGTCGGTACCGGTTAAATTTGTTCCGATATGATTACCGGTGACATAATTTCCATACGCGTCGATACCCTCAAGATTTACGGCGGCCTGCATTCCGGAATTTCCGCAACGGACCAAATTGAGATTTTTAACCTGATTGCCGGAACCGAATATCTGAATTCCGGAAAATGGCAACCGTTGTCCGTCAATTGTTATGTCCGGCTGATTATTCCCGTCGATGTCGCCGTCGATGAACGTGCCGTTTCCGTTGCCGGACTGGAGCGTGATTGATGAAAAAAGCGCGATGGCTGAATCTTTCAAACCCGGAGTAAATTTGATCGTATCCGCTCCGGGCCTTGCATTTGCTGAATCCACGGCCGCCCGCAGGGAACCGATGCCCGCATCCAGTGTATTATACACAATAAACGGATTTCCCGCGAAGGCTGAAACAACAGCAGACACAGGTCCCATCTGCCCGGCTGAATCAACAGCGGAAATTTTGTAATAATACAAATTGCCGACAGTGATCGTTCCATCCTCAAAAGTATTAGCCGGAAAAATGACTATTCCAAGGGAATCGGCCACGGTAAAATTTGTATCCATACTCCTGTATACCGCGTAATAATTCATATCCGGTTCCGTATTGGGTGCCCAGTTCAGGTCAATCGTTTGATTTGGATTATAGACGGCCGTAAGCCCGTTTGGCCGGAATGGAGCCATCGCGCCCGAGGAAACCGTAAAGGCACCGTTGTAATAAGCCCCATTGTACCCGTAAATCGAAGCATCGTACACAATACCGCCCATGGGCTCATCGAAATGCCAGAGACCGATCAGATTATCTTCATCGCCGCGCATGGGCCTGCAAAAGTCCGATTCGATTTCCTCTGAAGTACGAACATCATTCCAGATAGCCACTTCGTCCATTTCCCCGGTAAAAGGAAATGAATTATCTACACGAATACCGAAACGGAAGACTGTACCGGAAGTGATAATCGGCGTGGTGAGCGGATTCGGTCCGTTATTGGCTACCGTTACTTCTGCCCCGTTCACATACATCCTGGCCAGTGACTGCGAAGGATCATAGATGCAGGCCAAGTGTGTCCATTGGCCCGGCATGTAAACATTCACCGCATCCAGATAAACTCCGGTCGTTGGAATGAATCGTATGGTCCGGGTGCTGGTAACCAGATGAATTTCTAATTGTTCCCAGCTTTTTGCCGTAAGGAAATGAACTTCTTCACTCCCCGTTTGCCGGAACCATAGTTCCATGGTTACTCGTTCGACGTCATACTCCGTACGGTGCGGCATGTACACATATTCATCCTCACCTCCAAGACTTACGGCATTTCCCGCTTCCACCACCGGTACGGCGGCGTCCTCGTTGGAATAAAGGCTTTGCATGCCGGCCGCACTGACTGCGGTTACCCGGAAGTAATACAAGGTATTGTTGGTCAATCCGGTAATCAGTTTTGTCGTGTCATTCATTCCGCCGGTGGTGGAATCTACCTGAACGTCAGGATTTGGTACCGTTCCGATGTATATCCGATATTTATTTACTGAAGCCGATGTGCCGGCGTTCCATTTCAAATCCACAGCCCCGTTCCGGGCAATTGCGAATAATCGCTGCGGGGCATCGGGAAGCCCATCGGTTCCAAGTGCCCAATCCGAAGTCAGATCAGAAACGCCGTATGCAATTACCGTATCGCCGTGAACGGCATCGCCCATTTCGGTCCAACTGCCGCCGTTCCATCGGTACAGCTTCAGAGTATTCCCCCAACCCTTACCGGCCGTATCCGCCGGAGTAAAGACCAGCCGCACGTCTCCTGTTGCGCCGACACCGTAAGGCTGAAGAGTAAAATATTTATTCAGTATATGCGTCTGTTGATTCGGATGCGCAGCATTGATCATTTGTACGCCCAGGCTGTCGAGATTCTCACTTAGTATATCCAATTCCACATTCGATCGTCCGAAACGGTATTGGCCCGGAGAAGTAATATTTCTGAGCACATAATTTCCGTAATACTCACGCGCGCCGATATCAATCCGCAGACCGGCGCTGTCCGGTTTCAGTGTCGCAGGATCGCCCATATCTATCGCCGGGGAATAATACTTGAGTTCCCAATTGGCGCTCAATCCATCGACACCGGCACCGCTGCCCATGGACGGCCAGACAAACTGGGGATTATACTCAATATTGTCAGTATATCCCGCCATATTATAGTTCGGTCCCGATCCGCTCCCCGCAAATCCGGCCGCCCCGCCCTGGATGTCGGAATACTGAAAATAAGGGTCGCAATCCAAGGAATATAAATTAACCTGATTCCCGGAGCCCGCGTCATTTCCCCATAATATAGTGCTTCTGAATGACGGTGAGGAGTTAGAACTGCACAATATTCCTCCGCCCCAATTAACCGCGGAATTATTCGCGATAACGGTATTGGTCACAACCGGGGAGGAATTGTTATAGAAATAAATGCCGCTGCCCCCGTCGCCGTTTGTTGAATTGTTGGTGATAATATTATAATCAAAGTTACCGCTTGAATTATTCAGCGCTATACCTCCTCCGGCTCCGGAGAAATTATTACTGATAAAGTTCCTCTCAACCGTCAGTGCGCTGTTAATGGCAACGATGCCTCCGCCTGAAATTCCGGTGGTATTATGATGAATCATGTTACCCAGGACTTTGGAAGAAGAATTTTGAAAAAAGATCCCTCCGCCATAACTAAACGTTCGATTGTACCGTATCGTATTCCAAAATATATCAGGAGAAGATCCGCCAAGACAGGCTATGCCGCCGCCCATACTCGCAATATTATTCTGAATGGTATCGGAGGTAATTGTAACTTTTGAAAAATTGTCAATATATATCGCGCCCCCGTAACTGTTCACACTCGCGCCCATGGCTTTTGTATACTCCAGCTTGCAGAAAATAATCATGGATGTGTCGTTGGTGTTTGGCGTGTTATTGAAATCGATGCCGTTCCACGCGCCTGACGTTGAATCCAGAAGATTGGAAAAACCGGAGGTATCGGCCCGTGTGAAAGTGATGACGCTGTCGGGCTTTCCGATGGCCAGCAGACGGCCTTTGACGTCAATCTTATGCCATCCCTGAAAGTTGACAAACGTTCCCGGCTGAATGGTCAGTGTGACGCCGTCATCAATAACGATATCTCCGCCAACCTGAACCATTCCGGTCAGCCATGTGGTATCGGATGTAATATGTCCTGTCAGCGGATCCGGTATATTCATCACGACAGCCGCGGATGAAAATTCCGATGTATTATCGCTGCCGTCGCGTGCGGTGGCCGTAATCCGGTCTCCTTCAGTAAAAATCCCGTTAAAGATCCATGTCGTGCCTGATGTTACGGCGGTGCCAAGATACGTCCTGCCCTGGTTGGTTGTACCTGATTGAGGGGAGTCATTGAAAATCTCAACCACATCGCCGTTTTCGCAGGTACCCGAAATTTGCGAAAGGTCAGTCGAAGTAATGACCGGCGCAGCTTTATTAAAATTGCCTGTACCGTTGAGATTGATACCCTTATAAAAATTATCATAAATACTGTTTCCGCTTATGCCTATGCTTTGCGGTGCCATGGAAATCCCGCCGCCGGCATCAGACATATGGATACCAATATAAAAACTCCGGATAATATTACCTGAGCCCGGCAATGTATCGCCAATAGTGATATGCGAAGGCCTGTAGTATACAGGATCAATCCAGGTCGTTAACAAGTTGATACCGTTGTACCCGGGCGTGTTATTGCCGGTAATCTGATTCCCCTTGATATTGATATTGGTCACATTGGTGGAAAGAATAATACCTTCTTTAGTTGTCCGGATGATATTGTTCAGAATATTCATTCCGGAACCTCCGAGCCAGAAACCGTGAATATAAGTTTCCTGACCCAGGGAAGTCGAGCCGTCCCGCGTGACGCCGATATAATTGTTCTTAATGGTACCCGATGCCCAAGCATTGAATTCCATACGGTTTGCGATGATATTGATAGCTGAAGGATCATTTCCGCCGATCAGGTTTCCCTGTGTCATCCCGCCGCCGCCGTTACGGTGAAATGAAATATTATTGTTCAGCGTATCCGTGCCATCGCGGTTGGTCCCAACGTAGCAGCCTTCGACCACATTATTGTTGTTGGTAACATCAACCGTATATGAGAACGCAGCCCCTTCTGAAAAGCCGTTGACCACCAACCCTTTGATTACACTGCCGCTGGAACTGATATCAAAAGCGTGGCTGCTTCCTGCCATAGCCCCGTTAATTATGATGTTCAGCACAGAATTCAGCGGACTGCCGAACGGCGCGGAATTGGGCTTCGAATTCTCTCCGGGCGCGGAATTATACTGGGTGTAGCCGTCAATAATGACCGGATATAAAACGGAAAAACTGCTTGTCGGCTGAATGGTCGCTGGACTGGCCGGTATGGAAAAATCAATCAGGTTGGTATCGGGGCCAGTATTGGTTTGATCCAGAGCCCAGCGCAACGTGCCCACTGTAAAATTATCCTGAATACTGACAACACGAAATGTCCAGAGAGGATCATCCGGTCCCGGATTACCGTCGGCGCCCAGCGCTCCGTCATGATTATTACCGGAAGCATCGCCGACAATCTGGTTCATTCCCTGTTCAAAATTCCAGTAGGCCCTCGCGTCCCCGGGCAGTATGCTTCCCATGTCCGATACAATCTGTGGCTGGGTTCGGACATAATTGAAGATGCGGACTTCATCCAGTTGTCCGTTCATATTGCCGCTCATAAGGCTGTTTCCCAGATACCAGGATGAATTCGGCGCCGTAGAGGAAGGATTGGGCGTCCCTCCGCCCGGAACAGTCGAAAGTATTCCGTTCACATAAATATCCTTTGCACCGACTCCGTTGCATACGAAAGCCAGATGGGTCCAGCAGTTTGGAAAAATCAGCGAATCGGTCGTGACCCAGCTCCAGCCGTTAATGTTCCAGTCGTCGGTAAAAAATATCGCCCTTCCGTTGGAAACTCCAAGACTGATCTGAAGATCACCCCAACTTCCGGCAAGCGGCTTGTAGGCAATTCCCTCATAATCAGTTGATTTCAGCTTTATCCAGCACCCAAACGTAAAGGCGCTGCTCCCGCCGAAATTCAGGTCAGGAACGGGAGGGATCGTAACACGGTCATCCAGCCCGTCAAAATATAATCCAAGATTGGAAGGGATTTCCTGGGCAGTTATCCGGTTCAGGCTGGAAAAAAGTAAGATCAGTATGATGAAGATTTTTGAAAGAAGCATTGATAAGCTACGGATAAAAAATCCGACTTGTCTTATCTCTTTGCTACTGCAAACGGGCGAGACGGCTTTCATTTGAATCTCCGGTTTAATTTCTGTCAGAATTTATCACGAACCCCTGAGGGCTCATGTAAAATTGATCAAAACATAAAAATATCCAACAAAAGATCTGTATCATCAAGACCCGCAGGATATTTTTTTTATTTGCCATTGACGGGCACCAATAAAAACTATTATGAATAATACAAGGTAACTCAAAAATAATTAATATCCAATAAAAAACCTGACATAAGCCTCGTTTGAAGAAAAATTCCAAAAAACGGAAACTCATGGCTACAATAAGCGGTTCTATTATCTTAGAAAATCTGCATTTCAGCCCGTGTACTTCATCTAACCGGTCTATGCATCAGGAGGTAAGAAAATCCATTTGTTCGAATACGAAAAACCGGTCAAGATCATGCACGATATAAGGAAAATTTATTTTTTGCAATGATACTGACTCCCCAGAAATCCGCCTTCCAGCTGAACATTCAAGATTGATCCCTCTAAATCATATCTCACCTTGAATTGTCCAGGCACCCTCACCGACTCATTCAAAGTCGACCGAATAATACAACGGAATGATAAAATCTGTCCGGCCTAATTTTTATCAAGATATATTTTTAACTTGTCGCCGACCTTAACCGTGTTGGATGACATTTTGTTCCAGCGCTTGATCGTACTGACTTCAACACCGAATAATTTAGCGATACTCGCGAGATTGTCGCCTTCCTGAACGACATATATTTTCGTCCCCGGCTCAATGACTTCGGTTTCCTTTGATTTCTTTTTTGTGGATTTCCGGTAACCTTCATCGGGAATATAAGGGTCGATCCAGAGCGTCAGAGCCTGTCCCGGATAAATCGGATCACCGTAATAAATATTGTTCCAGTCGCGGATATGCTGAGGAAGGACATTGTACCATTCAGCGATTTCACCGAGTGAATTTCCGGCCTGGACGGTATATGTGATTTTCTTTTTTCCTTCTTTGGCGTCTTTCTTTTTTTCATCGGTTTTTTTCGATCCTGTCACGCCGGTTTTCAGTGAAACCTGATCTGAAGTACCGCCGGAGCCTGCATTCCCACCGGAAGACGCTGTTTGTTTCACGGTTTTCCGTTCATCAAGCTGAGCGACCGGTTTGAAACTGGAAGGAGCGACAGGAATAAGCAGATACTGTCCGGTAATCAGGTTGGTCGAACTTTTGAGCGCGTTGGCCTGCTGAATGGCTTTGATATCGGTGCCGAATTTCTGGGCGATCAGCGATAACGTCTCACCGTATTTAATCTGATAACGGACCCATGTGCGTTTTTTTTCTGCTGGAATTTTCGCATAACCGGAAAGAAAGGCCGGCCTCGTTCCTGCAGGAAGTTTCAGAAGAAAGTTCGGTTTGGTCGGAGGTGTGCACCAGCGCAGAAGAGAAGGATTCAGTTCCTGAATGACATTCGCGGTCGAACCTGCGCAATCGGCAATAATCTGGATATCGAGGCATTCGGTAACGGTCACGGTATCCACAATCCATGCGGTATCTTTTTCAAGTGTAATTCCGTAAGAGGCGGGATCTTTTGCGATTTTAGCCGCAGCGATGAAGAACGGCACGTATTTCCTGGTTTCTCTGGGAAGCTTGGTCATTTCCCAGTAATCGCGGGTATTATTCTTTTTGATCGCGCGGTTGACTCTTCCTCCGCCTGCATTATAAGCGGCCAGCGCCAGATACCAGTCGCCGTACTCATAAAAAAGGTCTTTCAGGTGCCGGACGGCAGAGCGCGTCGATTCGTAGATATCCCTGCGTTCGTCAACCCACCAGTCCACACCGAGGCCGTAACGCTGTGCGGTGCCTTTCATGAACTGCCACGGCCCGACGGCACGGGCACGCGATTTGGCCGATGTGCTGAACCCGCTTTCGATCATAGCGACATAGATGACGTCCTCAGAAACCTTTTCCTCACGCGCTATCGCACGGACAATATGCTCGTAACGGCCCAGCCGGCGGTACAAATGCTGAAGCGTCGGAAAACCGTTCGTTTTGAAATACTCCGTATATTTCTGAACGCGTTCATGATCGGCATTTAAAGGTATGTAATCGGCAGAGTGTCCCTTGACGATCGGCGCGTGTATTTCCCCGTGAGACAACAGCGCGGTATTGCCGAGATCAAAATACGCCAGCCGGTTCACGACCTGCGACTGAAAAAGATCGTCATTGAACATACCGGCCGCTTCCATCATGATTTTATACTGCTCAACAATGCCCTGAACCAAACCGTTCCACTGATCCTCCGCAGATGCGGCTTTATCGGAGACTTCTTCGTCGACTCCGGCCGTGAAGTCCGTTTCATCCCGAATGATCCAGTCGTCCGTACCATTCTGGCCGCTGTCGCCGTTATCGGATTCGGAAAGCCATTCCCCAAGCACATTCAGGCTGTCAATCGCATTATGATATTCCTGTCTGGCTGCATCGACATTCTGTTCCACGTACCAGAATTTTAATGCGTTCGCATAGTGATCTTTAACGGCCTGAATCATCACCGCAGGATCTTTTTTTGCAAATCCATCGGATTTTCCTGATCTACCTGTTCCCAGTTTCAGAATCTGAACCTGATCCTTTCCGGTTGTCACGGAATCACCGGATTGCGGGAAAATCATGAATGGCACAGTGACCGCAATTAAAGCAAAAGTGTATACATGTTTAAAAATCATTTTTTTTCCTTTTTTAATAGCTAAATATTTAATTATTTTTTTCTTAATATTCAAATTTTATTTTTAATATTATGGCATTAAAGTTTTTATTGATGTCTTTTCATGACCAGTTTCTATCTCTCTGCTTACTGAATTTACAGTACGGGTAAAAATTTTTGAATATGCATTAAATAAATTACATCAAACCCGAAAATCCTGACAAGCAGATCGGATAAACCGCGAGCAACAAAACGCCGTAACCTATCTGAAAATTAATCTTGATTTTAGGAAAAAAAATCGTAAACTTTTTTGTTGTCAGGAAAATGTTCCATTTCAAACGAATCCAGGAGTTTGGCATGACCATCCGGGTAACCAATAATGACCATAATATTGTTGAAGAATTTAAAAGCAATAATCTGGATTTCATCCGGAGAAGCTATGATGAATTTGAATCCATCGGCAGCATGTCGGAAGAAGATTACAAACGGTTAGCCATTACAATCGTGAAAAAGCGTTATGCCGATACGCGTTTTGACAATCTCGAATGGAGTTCAGAAGTCATTAACGATTAACCGGTATCCTTATGTTAAAACCCGGGCAACCGGCTCCAGACTTTCATTTGCAGGGACATGACGGCAGGGAACACTCCCTGTCTGATTTCAGAGGGAAAAAACTTGTATTGTACTTTTATCCCAAAGACATGACACCGGGCTGCACGGATGAGGCCTGCCAGTTCAGGGACAGGCATGAATCAATGATTGAAGAAAAAGCGGCTGTCGCTGGAATCAGTCCTGACCCGCCGGAAAAACACAAACTGTTTGCTGAAAAACACCGGTTACCTTTTCTGTTGCTTTCCGACGAAACCAGAAAAACAGCCAAAGCATACAAAGCCTGGGGAAAGAAACAAATGTACGGGAAAGAATATGAAGGCATTCTGCGGACTACATTTATCATCGATCCGAAAGGAAACATCGCGCATGTTTTTGAAAAAGTCAAAGTTACCGGACATGCCGAAAAGGTTTTTGCCGTACTTCAGGAGATGAAATGACCCGGTATTTAAAGTTTTTTTTTCATTTAATAATTTTTTTATTTTTTTTGTCATACCTGCCGGTTCATGATTCTGTCCGTAGTCAAAGCGCTTCCGAATGGCAAACGCACCGGTTCAGCAGCTATTCGGTTGAGTTCATTACACCCGACAACTGGAAGGTCGGGATCAATGATTCCACGGAAAAGCATTACATTGAATGTTACAGCCCTGATGAACAATTGTACTTTTTCCTGACTACCGCAGACAATGAAAAAAACACGGAAATTGAAATCGTTCTTTCTTACCTCAAAGTCACCTATGCGAACAGCGAATTCCTTAGCGATGAGAGGAAAAAAATTAATAACGTCGAGTTTATTTTCTCTAACGGCGTTTCGAGGATGAACGAAATCCAGACCTATATCCGGCTGGGTGTCGGAAAATACAAAAATATGATCTTTATGATTGACAGCGGTTATAACAATCTTGAAAATACCGAAGCGGAACCCCTCCTGGAAAAGATAATCCAGAGCATCAGGGGTATCTGATTACGTTTTATTCTTACCGGATCAGGTTTTCAGTTTTCATGATCAATAATAATGGTGACGGGACCGTTATTATGGATTTCCACATCCATCATGGCCCCGAATACACCGGTCTGCACTTCGATATTCATATTCCTCAATAGTCCGACAAATTCCTCATAGAGCGTTCTGGCTGTCTCGGGCGGTGCAGCGCCTGTGAAACCCGGCCGGTTTCCCCTGCGAGCGTCGCCGTACAGAGTAAATTGCGATACTGCAAGAATCTGACCTCCGGTTTCTACGACCGACTTGTTCATTTTACCCAGTTCGTCAGGAAAAATCCTCAATTGGGCGCATTTCCCTGCAAACCAGGGCAGATCCGATGATTTGTCTTTCTGACCGATGCCGATCAGCAGGACTAAGCCGTTTCCGATAGAAGCAACCACCTTACCGTCAATCCTCAGTTTAGCCCCGGTTACCCTTTGTATGACAATTTTCAAACGGCCTCCGCACAATGCCCGCCTTCTTCAGGCCGAACATTTCATATTAAAGCATTCAAGAAAACCGATGGCGATGAGGATCAGCCCCTTTTATGAAGGGGAACATAAGCTCGCTTGTTCTTTCCGGTATAAATCTGGCGGGGACGGCCGATCCTGAGTTCCGGTGATTCCATCATTTCTTTCCACTGCGCGATCCAGCCCGGAATGCGCCCGATCGTAAAGAGTACGGTGAACATATCCGTAGGAAATCCCATCGAGCGGTAAATGATTCCGCTGTAGAAATCCACATTCGGATAAAGCTTTTTCTCAATAAAATAGGGATCTTTCAGCGCGACTTCTTCGAGTTCCTGCGCAATGTCGAGGAGAGGGTCCTTGATTTTCAGCTTGTCCAGGACCTGATCGCACGTTTTCTTGACGATTACGCAACGGGGATCATAATTCTTATACACCCTGTGTCCAAAACCCATCAGGCGGAACTGGGTAGATTTGTCTTTCGCTTTTTCCACATATTTTTTCACGTTTCCCCCGTCGGCCAGAATCCGCTGGAGCATTTCGAGCACTTCCTGGTTCGCCCCGCCATGAAGCGGACCCCATAAGGCGCAAATGCCCGCCGATACCGCCGCAAAAATGTTCGTCCGGCTGCTCGCCACCAGGCGTACGGTCGAAGTGGAACAGTTCTGTTCATGATCGGCGTGCAGAATGAACAGCTGATCCAGGGCTTTCTCGATCACCGGATCCACAACGTAAGGTTCAGTCGGGACGGAAAACATCATGTTCATGAAATTCCCCGTGTAACTCAGGGCATTGGAGGGATACATGAAAGGCTGACCCACCGATTTTTTATGGGCATACGCGGCAATCGTCGTGATTTTCGCGATCATCCTGTGAATGGCGATTTCCACATGCCTCGGATTCACCGGATCGATGGAATCCTGGTAAAACGGCGACAGCGAACAGACCACGGAGGACACCAACCCCATCGGGTGGGCGTCGCGCGGATAGGCGTCGTAAAGCTGACGCAGCGACTCGTGCACCATCGTATGCTGCGTTATGCTTTTCCTGAATTGCTCAAGCTGGGCGGCCGCCGGCAGTTCGCCCCAGATCAGCAGGTATGCGACTTCAAGAAAAGAGGAATGATCGCAGAGATCAGCGATGTCATATCCCCTGTAGCGCAAAATGCCCTTCTCGCCGTCGATAAAAGTTATGGAACTTGTACATGCCCCGGTATTCGCGAATCCAGGATCATAACTGACCAGGTCCGTTTTTGAACGTAACTGGGTGATATCGATCGCCTGCTCCTGTTCCGTACCGCTGATGACAGGCAGTTCATACATCTGTTCATCATACTTCAGTGTGGCTTTTTTGATCATGTCTGAGCCTTATGGTGAATGGATTAATCATTTTGAATAATAACCTCCCGGACGTATAATTTATTCCTGTTTCTGCATGATGACAAGAAGGTTCATATTATATGATCTTCGCATCCACATCCTGACCCCTGCGCCGGATCGGCAGTGTAATCTTGAATTCAGTCCCTTTACCCGGATGACTTTCAAAATAAATCGTCCCTTTATGGTTCTCGATGATTTTATAGGATATTGACAGCCCCAGTCCTGTTCCCTTTCCGACCGGTTTCGTAGTAAAGAACGGATCAAAAATTCGGTGTTGCACGTCGTAGGGAATGCCCGAACCGTTATCCCGGATGGAAATGAGTATGTTATTCTGGCCTGCAGTGGTCTTGATCCATACATTTCCCTTATCGGGTATCGACTGAAAAGCATTGGTCAGCAGATTCATCAGCACCTGGTTGATGTGGCCGGGATTGCAGAATACCGGGGGAAGCTCTGAAAAGTCCCTGTGAATCTCGATCCGGTTCTTGTATTCCGATTTAAGTATGTTCAGCGTGCTTTCAATGTTATCATTGAGCGTGACATCCTTGAAATCGGATTCGTTCGACCTCGAAAATTCTTTCAGGTTATCGACGATCTTCCGGGTACGTTCCACGCCTTCCTTCATTTCCACAATAATTTTCGGAAGGTCATCGACAAATTTAACCACGTTGTTGGTTTTGAACCATTTATTGATTTCCGTCAGCTTATGGATGACGGTATCGTCCGCCTCCGCCTTTACGTCCTGCATCCGGACATGGTAAGTATTCAGGTCATTCAGAAAATTAAACAGCCTCGTGATCTCCTCTATTTTCCGCTCCAGAACGTATATGTTTCCTTTGATGAACGTGATCGGGTTGTTGATTTCATGGGCGATACCTGCGACCAGCTGCCCGAGTGAGGCCATTTTCTCGTTATGCACCAGCTGGGTCTGTGTTTCCTTCAGTTCCTGAAGAATGCTTTCGACCTTTTCTTTTTCCTTCATCAGCTGACGGGTTCGCACCTGTACGTGCTCCTCCAGCGCCTTATTCCTTTTTTCCACCATGCTGACCCTGAACTGGTAGAGGGTGTATGCGCTGAACAGGACCAGCATCAGCACAAATGCGATAAACCACCAGCTCTTCCAGAAAGGAGTCTGGATTCTGAAATACAGGGACAGGGGTTCCTCGTTCCATTTCCTGTTCATTCCGCCCGCTGCAACCTCAAACACGTAATCCCCGTCATCCAGATTGGTATAACGGATTTTATTCTCCGGGGTGGGGTCCGACCATTCTTTTTCAAAACCCAGCAGTCGGTACTTATATTTCACGTCGGACTCGTCGCGGTAGGACGGTGAAACAAACTCAAAAGTAATGATACTTTCCTCGAACAACAACTCCATCAGCGGCCGGTGGTCCTTTCTGCCGCCGTTTTTCTGTTCTCCGTTGCCCAAAGATTTGTTCAGTTGATGCCAGCCTATTTTCCGCGTGACTTTCTGGTATTTGTTTTCGATCAGCACTTCCGTAAGGTAAACCGGAAAGTTGTCAGGCCGCTCGGATTTCCTGATCTCCATGGGCATGACCGATAATCCGGCAGAAGTGCCGATCAGGATCCGTTTGCGGCCGTCGATCCAAAGAGAATTATGGGTACTGATCTCATTCTTAATGAGGCCGCTGCGGCTGTTAAAAATATTCTCAATTTTCTGCTGTGCCGGATCAAATCGAACCAGCCCGTTATTGGTTCCGATCCACAGAAACCCATCAGCGTCGATTTCGATTGCATTGATATTATTGTCCGGCAGGCCGTCGGTCTTTGTAAAGTTCTTGATCAGTCCGCCGAGGTCAAATTTCGCATAAGATGCCTGAACGGGGATTTTTCGGATATCGAGCCGTGTCATGCCGATTTCCGTACCGATCCATAAGTAACCCTCTTTGTCTTCCTGCATGGAAAGAGCAAGATTGTCCGTCAGGCCGTTGTCGACGGTAAAACAGTTGAACCGGTCGGACGCCTCATGATAAAGAGCGATGCCGCCGCCGATCAGCCCGCTCCAGATGCGTCCCTGCCGGTCTTCATAGATCCTCCAGCTGCTGGGGCTTTTCAACCCCTGTTCAGTGGTATATTGTCTGCAGATTATGTCGCCGGTCTCATCCATCTCAAAACGGAATATCCCGTTGTCCCGGCTGCCCAGCCAGACCCGGTTACGGGAATCGATAAACACATCGGACATGCTCACGTTGCGGATTATGCTGATAAAGGACAGGTCTACAACGTAGAATTCGTTCATCCGGAACGACTGGCTGATGAGGCGTTTGATTTTACGGACCTGCGTATCGGACAGCCCGGGACGTTCCTGGAAATAATTTTTCGGTATCAGGATCTGCACTCCGTTATAAGTCGCAATCCAGATCAGCCCGCTGGAATCAATACCGACGTCCCAGATGACCGAACTGATCAATCCGTCCTCCGACTTGTACGTACGGAACGACCGGCCGTCAAACACGCACAGCCCTTCAAATGTTCCGATCAGGAACTGTCTTTCCCCATAGGGCTTGATTGTCAGTATGGTTTTATTCGGAAGTCCGTCTTCCATGTTATAAGATATAAATTCCTCCGACATGAGCTTGCAGACGCCGTCCGAAAATGACCCGAACCAGTAATTATCCTCACGATCCTGCATCACCGAATAGAATTGGTTGGTGCCGAAGCCATGATGCGAGTAATAACTGGCGAAATACAGCCGGGCTTCCCTGTACGTGATCCGGGTGATTCCGCCTTCCGTGGCCAGCCAGATATCGCCCTGCCTGTCCCGGTAAAAACAGCGGATGGAATTAAAGGAAAGACCCTGCTTCATTGTATAACTGGAAAATACTCCGTTATCGATCAGTGTAAGACCGAAAGGTGTACCGGCCCATAGCCTGTCATTTTCCCATAACAGGGATACGATACGGTCATTGATCAGTCCTTCCTTTACGGTTATGTTTTTAAGAGAGAGGGTACGGTTGCTTTTGAAGGTCAATGCAGCCAATCCCTGCAATGTACCGGCGTATATCGTTTGTTTGTTGTCCATCGCAAGCGAGTAAATTACATTGGAAGGTAATCCGTCATTCACCGTATAAGTTTTGACGGACTGATCCTCCCTGATTAAAACGCTCAAACCGTTACCAGTCGCGAACCAGATGTTTCCGTCATGATCCTCCAGCACATCCCACACAGTACCCCGCCCAATACCGTTTTTGTAACTGTAACTGACAAACGTATCGTTGTATAAATCATACCGGTTGACGCCTTCATCGGTTGCCAGCCACAGCAGGCGATCCGAGGTCTGGTAAATTTTTCGAATGACGTTGCTGAGCAGGCCCTGTTGCTTGGTATAATTCGTAAACCGGTGTCCGTCATATTTACTCAGGCCGGCGGCCGTTCCGAACCAGATGAATCCTAGATGATCCTGGCAAACGGAGAATACCTGATCCTGCGCAAGACCGTTTACCGCCGTGTATCTTTTGATAAATAACTTCTGGGCATTCAGACAAGGATTCAGCCCGGTAAGGAATAAGATTAAAAAAATGAAAGAAATTGTCCCCGGAAAACGGAAATCAGATACGAAATGTTTCAGTTTTTTCTGCACTATCAGATCTCTGTATTGTTTAATCCGTACGATGCCACAGTAAAATGTACAAATTAAAGGGTATTACATCAATATTTATTTTATTTTCATTCCGGCAGGACACAAAGTCCGGATCGGGCAAGTCTGACAGCGCGGTTTCCTTGCGATACAGGTTTTCCGGCCATGTTCGGATAAAAGGTGCGACCATGAGATCCAGTCCTCTACCGGAACGATTTTCATGAGGTCTTTTTCGATTGCGTCCGCCTGACTGCGGTCAGTCATCCGCAGCAATCCTGAAATCCGGATTACATGCGTATCCACGACAATGCCCGGGATACGGAAACAGGATGCAAGGATGACATTCGCCGTTTTCCGCCCGACACCGGGAAGAGCCAGCAGGTCTTCCATTGTTTCCGGAATGGTGCCGGCAAATCGGTGAACCAGGGTTTCGCAGCACAGCCGGATAAGCCTAGCCTTGTTCCTGTAAAACCCGGTTGAGAAAATGCCTTCCTCAATTTCCTGCAAGGGAGCGTCCAAAAAATCCTCCGGCCGGCGGTATTTCAGGAACAATTTTTCTCCGACAAGATTCACTCTTTCGTCCGTGCACTGAGCAGATAAAATGGTTTTGATCAGTAATTCAAAAGGAGAACGGAAATTCAGCCGGCACTTCGCCCCGGGAAATGCCTTCTTCAGGCGGCGGATAATGGCCCGGCAGCGTTTTTGCTTGTCGGCAAGGGTTTCCATGCCCATGGGTAATCCCGATGATTAATTCATATTTTGTGAGGGCGCAGGCGGCGGTTCCTTGATGTCTTCCGTCAGATCCGCAACCTGGTTTTTCTGAATGATATCGACTATATCATCACCGGAATCGTCCCGGTCCCTGAATTTCACCGCGACCACTTTCGAAACCCCTTTTTCCTGCATGGTAATACCGAAAATATTTGAAGCGGTTTCCATGGTCCGTTTGTTATGGGTGACCACGATAAATTGGGTTTCCTTTGAGAAATCTTTCAGAATCTTTGTGAATTTATCGATATTCTGGTCGTCCAGCGGGGCGTCCACCTCGTCCAGCACGCAGAACGGACTGGGTTTGACAAGGTAAATTGCAAAAAGCAAGGCGATGGCCGTCAATGTTTTTTCACCTCCGGAAAGCAGGGAGATATGCTGGACTTTCTTCCCGGTCGGGCGTGCATAAATATCGATCGCGGCTTCCAGCGGGTCTTCCTCTTTCGCGATTTCAAGGTTTGCTTCGCTGTCGTCAAACAGGGAAGTAAAGATTTTAATAAAATTCTGCCGGATCATCTCAAAGGTTTCCATGAACTGCTTCTGTGCGGTGGCATTGATCGTCGAAATGGTTTCCATCAGCTGTTTTTCGGCTTCCAGAAGATCTTCCCTTTGTTTCACCAGGATGTCCAGCCTCTCTTTTTCTTTCTGATATTCATCGAAAGCCTCCATGTTCACCATGCCGATCAATTTGATCTTTCGGCGCAGCTCATCGATCAGGGTTTTAGCTTCTGCCGGGTGATAAAGGCTTTCGGACAACTCTTCATCCGGAAGATCCTGGATCAGCACTTCATCCAGGGATTTTTCTTCCGTTTCCGTGGAATTTCCCTCGTTCCCCTGAGGATCATTTCTGCCTGCGATTTCGGAAGTTTCTTCCTCTTCCCTGTTCTCCGAATCCGGGATGAGAGAATCCACAGAGTCCTTGGACAGGTCAAAATCATAATCCCGCTGTATGCGGTCGAACAGCGATCGGATGTCATACCTGTAATCATTCGCTTGCTGTTCCAGATTATGCCTTGAATTCAGGCCTTCTTCCCGTTGCCGACGGAGTTTTTTCAGATCGCTTTCAACTTTCAGGTTCAGTTCACGCTGTTCCGATACGGATTGTTCCGCGAAATCCCTCTCTTTTTCAAGTCCGTCCTTTTGCCTGGAAAGCGAAATCAGCTGTTTTTCGTTTTCAAGATCGGTTACTCCCATTTTCCTGATTTCATCGGATGCGGCACTGCTTTCATTGTCATGACGCATCATGGTTTCACCGGCGTCTGATATCTGCTGTTCCAGGCTCCGGATCTGATTGGCGTTGTTCTGCTGTTCGCTTTCAAGTCTGTACAGGGAGGAAGAGACCTGATTCAGCATATCAGATTTCGCCCGAACCTGTTTTTCCAGATCGGCGATACGGAGTTCGAGACGGCGGTTTTCGGTTTCCAGTTCTAATCTCTTGTCTTCCATATCCCGAATCTGAGGTTCGATGTCACCGGCCATATTTTTAAAATGAGCCAGTTCTTCCTGAGCCGTCCGGATCGCTTCCCTGTTTTTTTCGACCAGATCCGCAGCAACCTTATGTTCATATTGCGATTTCGATATTTCCTTGTCGAGGTCATGCAGCCTGAGCTCGGAGGCTCGGTGCTGTTCCTTCATTTGCTGATGTGCCGCATGCAGTCCTTTCAGTTTCTGTTCATTATCAGCCAGCTGATCCGTCAGGGTCATTAATTTTTTTTCATCTCCGTACAGCTGTTTCTGGAGTCGGCCCAGCGTCTCGCGCTGCCCGATGAGCGAGGAACTTGACCTGCGCGGGCTTCCGCCCCTGAAAAAGTGTCGTCCCTGAACGATTTCTCCCTGAAGGGTGACAAAACGGAATTGGGGGAAATGAGCCGCAAGTTTTTTGGCCGTCTCAAACTGGTCTACAATCAGAACGTCGCCGAGAAGCCATTCGACCAGGCGCGGGGATTCGGACCGGATCAGGCTGACAGCCGTACCAATAACCTTATCCGGAGCTGAGCTCCAGTCCACCGAATTAACAGCTGCCCGCTGTTCGGGAATCAGTCCCACATTCAGGAATGAGGCGTGACCATGATCGGAGGATGACAAGTCCCGAATCGCCGTCATTATGGAGTCCTCGGATTCCGAGACCAGATAGGCAAAACTGTCTCCAAGGACGGATTCCACGGCCTTCTTGTAGGTTTCGTCCGTGGACAATCCTTCGGCGACTGTGGTGCGGATGTCGGATACCTGTTCATTCATCAGGTACTGCACGCTCTCCGGAAATCCGGCATGGCTCTCGATCGCTTTCTGGATGATCGCGATCTGTGCGTGATGGGACTTGATGTCCGTTTCCACCTGAAGCTTTTCATTCCGCAGACGCTCGAGACCCTTGCGCATCGACTCCATTTCCGATTCCGTGTCCCTGATTTGTTTCTGGCAGGATTCGGTTTCTTTCATGATCTGGCGCTGTTCATACTGTCGCTCGTCAATCATAATTTGGGCATCGCCGGTGGTTTCGTGGTAGGAATCCACCTCCCGCTGGAGTTCCTGGATTTTACGATCGATATTCTGAATATTGTTTTTCGACAGTTGGAACTGGTTGCGTGACTTGGCCATGTCGTCGATGAGCTGAACCAGCTGTTTACGGACAGAATCGAGGTTCGTTTTCTCGCCGGAAAGTTCCATCTCCGCCTGTCCATGTTCGGTTTTCCTGGTTTCATACCCGGACCGAAGATCTTTCACCTGTACGATCAGCGCTTCGTTTTGCGACTGCAGTCCGTCAATCTGTTCCTGCCATAACTGACGGCGCTGTTCCAGATTTGCCTTCTCTTCCGAGTACCGGCGGATCAGATCCTCAAGATTTTTTGTACGTTCCCGCGAAACGAGCATTTCCTTCTCAATGGTTTCGATTTCCTGTGTCAGCGAATCCATTTTCAGCTGGACCTGGCGGAGTTCCTGTTCTTTTTCGAGAAGTTTCCGGTTCAGTTCCTCATGTTCCGCCTCCCTGACGGCTATCTCTCCCAGCTGCCGTTCCGCCTCGTCTTCCAGTCCTGCCAGTTTGCTTTCCAGAGGCTGTACCAGCCCTGTGAGACGCTGGTAGTCATGTGAAGCCAGCCGGACTTCCTCGTATTTCAGCTGCGCGCTGAGTTTCTGCCACCGCTTTGCTTTCTGGGTCTGGCGCTTCAGTGAGTTGACGTTTTTTTCTATTTCAGTGATGATATCGTTGACGCGGGTCAGGTCGTTCCTTGTTTCATCAAGCTTCCGGAGGGTTTGTTTCCGGCGCTGCTTGTATTTGGTGATCCCCGCGGCTTCCTCGAACATCCTGCGCCTGTCTTCGGTGTTATCCGAAAGGATCTGTTCCACCATTTTCAGCTCGATGACCGAGTAGGCATCGGCGCCCATGCCCGTGTCCATCAGGAGATCGTTGATATCCTTCAGGCGGCAGGGCAGGTTGTTCAGGTAATATTCGCTTTCCCCGGAGCGGTAAATGCGGCGCGTAATCTTGACTTCGGAATATTCAACGGGAAGGATGTTCTTGGTATTTTGGACCGTAACCGACACCTCGGCGACATTCAGGGGTTTCCGGGTGGTAGTGCCGTTGAAAATCACGTTTTCGAGCTTCTCGCTCCGGAGCACGCTCATTTTCTGCTCCCCGAGCGACCACCGCAGTGCGTCCACGATATTCGACTTCCCGCATCCGTTGGGCCCGACGATATTGGTGATGCCGTCGTCAAAATGCAGATCGATTTTCTGTGCAAATGTCTTGAAACCGTATATCTCTAACCGGGCTAAATACATGGATCAAACCTCGTGCGTATAAATTCTGTCCTGCTCCCGCAATTTTTCAGAAGCGGCGCAATATATAGATAAAAAAGCGATTCCGCAATTTTTTATTTTAATATTTTTACGCTCGTTTTTTCGTCCGTTCTGCGGTACGGCAAATCCATGAAGGCAGCCTCCGATCATCGGGACTTCGGGATAATTCAGATAAAAAATAAAATGAAAAAATCATTTCTTCAAATGCTTATCGAAAAACCCGGCTGTCCTTTCCATCACAAGCGGCCATTCGTTGATGAATTCGTGTTTCCCGTACGGATATTCATGATAGGTGACGTTTTTTTTGTAAAAGATCAGCGAATCGTTCAGCCTCCTCGCCCATTCGACCGGGCAGGATTCGTCCATGGTTCCGTGATGGATCAACACCGGCGACTCGACAGAACACAGGTACGTTACCGGTGACATCCGTTTCCAGAATTCAGGGTTTTCCTCCGGCCGGCCAAACCTTCTTACGATAGAATCCCCGTCGGGACGGTGCGATGACCAGCGGTAGAAATTATCTTTTACATCCGCGCTGACGGTTCCAAACAATACGTACGCTTGTACCAGCTTCGGCTGAGTGACCATAATGTTCAGCGCGATACCGCCGCCCATGGAATGCCCCAGCATGCCGATCCGCTCTTTGTCGAGAAACGCATATCCGGAATTTTTCACGGCGTTGACCGCATTGATCACATCTTCCGCATAGCCCTGCCGGAAGCTGTACTGATGCGTGGTATCTTTGTCGGAATCCGCATGATTGCGGTAATCCGGATGAATCACCACATATCCTTTTTTCGCAAGATAGTCCTGTTCACGTTTCAGCCCTCGTCCGTTGGTATATATTTTCGGATGGATGTACCCGTGATTCAGGATCAGGACGGGGAAAGGGCCTTTGCCTTTTGGAACGTTCATGATGCCGGAAATGGTCAGTCCCCCGCTTTTGTATGTGATGTAATAACGCGTATAGAACGGCTGTATATCAAGCACTTTTCCCTTTTTGAGATCTGATCCGGAAAAGTTTCTTTCTCTGAAAAAAAGAAGCGAAACCGAATCTGCCCATTTTGAATCAGCCGAACCGGATTTTGAGACGGCTTCTTCATTAGCCGGCTTTTTTGAACAATTTATGGTGCTGACCGATAAAAGCGCCATAATTACCACCACAGCTAAGTGCCTTACAGACATCTTCATTCCTTTCACGTTACATTTCAATCAACAAGAATAACATGATTAAATCAAGAAAATTTCAATGATATTCTTTCTTCAGGCCTATACCACAGCACCCTGAAAATTAATCTTGAATTCAGCCGTTGAATTATTCATTTTAACATAAACTTCTAATTACAAGGAACGGATTATGAAATTTTTCTGGACATTGACAACGGCTTTAATCGTTTTTTCGTTGATGCCCTCCTGCGGTTCAGGTGATAACGGGTCGGGTACATCTTTATCATTTCCGGACGGTATGATCGTGTACCGGTTGCAATCCGGGACAGCTTATTATGCGGTGAATGCGAAAGCGGGCAGCATACCGGTTTCACTGACAAAACGGCTCCATGATCTGAGCCCCCTTCCGTCAGGCGGAACAGATGAATCTGTTAACGTGTCCCCGAACGGAGAGTGGCTCGTAATCAGCACCGAACGGTTCGGTAACCAGGGATGGGCCGGGTTATCGGTAGTAAAAAGCGATCTTTCGGAAGGGAGCGCGGTTGAAGACTCGCTGGGTAACCTGTTCCATACGGGCCCCGCGACGATTTCTTCCGACGGAACTCTGATCGTTTACCAGGAATCCGACTCAGGTCTGCAGCATTTATTTGCAATCCGTAAAAAAAGCGGGTTCTGGAGCCTGCCTGTCAAAATCACCGCCGGTTCGCCCTACCGGAATCACGGACGTCCGAGCCTGTCATACGATGGAACGATGGTTGTTTTTGACTGCAGCATGGATTCCAATGAAATCTACGCCCAGAACGGTTCGGATATCGGCATCGTCAATACTGACGGAACAGGATTTGCCGTGAAAGTCACTCACGATGCGATAACAGGCGGAAATCCCCCCAATGCACTGCGCCATCCTGCCTTTATTCCGGGCGGAATCGTTTTCGAGGCGGACTGGGAAGGTGAGCAGATCTGGAAACTCGCAGACGGTGAAACCCAGCCTGAAAAAATTACGGACGATTTTCATAACGACAACTCCCCCTGCACACTGGCCGATGGAAGGATCGTGTCGCTATGGCTCGGCCGGCCGGGCAACCCGGAGGGATACCATGAAATCAAGGTGATGTTTTCCGACGGCACAGGTTATGAAATGATTGTAACCGGCAAGGATATCCTCGACGACACCATCGGCTCGGGTGGGATGTAACCTCAGGATTCAAGCCGAAAAAACAGTTGCCTTTTCCGGGGCTTTCACGTACCTTGAAGTGAGATTCTTTCAGACATTTCTTATACACGGAGGAAAACATGAAAACGTTTATTTTGCTGACCAAGCTCTCGCCGGAAGTCGCAAAGCAGATGAAAGACCGCGCAAAAATAGGACGGGCATGGCTGGACCAGGTAAAAGAAAAATGTCCAGAAGTTAAATTTCTTTCGCATTACGCTCTGCTCGGGGGATATGATTTCATCGACATCTACGAAGCCCCAGATGAGGAAACTGCCGCGAAAGTATCCATGATCAGCCTCTCCAACGGCGCTTTCATGGCGGAAAGCCTGATCGCCATTCCTTACAAACGTTTTCTGGAACTGACTGAAAAAATTTAAAGCGGCGACAATACCATACCCGTTTCTTTACCGGCCGTCTCTTTACATGATCCTGCGGTTTTCATGATGAATGGGAAGTTCTGGGATTTAACGTCGATTGTCTTTCTTGTTTGAACAAATACGATTTCTATCCAATTTATTATCCCGGGACAAACGATGAATATCATGATAAACATGTTTTCTGTTCTGCGGATGATAATAATATTTATTCTATATCCTGTAAAATGCCATTTTGCCAGTTTCCACGGTTAACTCATGCTTCAATCCATTGCACCCGTAAGAAAGCCAGGAATAATTACTGTAATCAATGATGATGACAGAACGAAACGTTTATCTGCAATAATGATTCTTTCTCGGTTCTTTATTCCGGCTGTAAATATTACTGATTTACCTGGTAATCGGAGTCAGCGTGGCAGAATCCGGTTACTCCCGAAAAGAAATCTTCGTCTCAGAAAAAGGACCTACAGTTACACCCAAACTCGGTTTTTCTTCCACAATCCCAAATGCAGAGGATTATTAGATAATCGCCTATGGCTAGCCGGACTCAAAAAGCCCGTCCATGAATCAACAGGAGGGTTCAGTCCGTTTGGTTAAGGATTAATTTCGCATTTTCTTATTTAGCAAATTTTCGGGAGGTCGAGCAATGAAAAAATTACTTTTTGCGATTTTCTTGTTGCTTACGGTTAACGGTTGCCAAACCGGCGATAATACCTTCACCGACCCGCGAGACGGGCAAACTTACCGAACCGTAAAGATCGGCAATCAGGTGTGGATGGCAGAGAATCTCAATTACGATACCGGCGAGGGCTCGTGGTGCTATGATAACGATTCTTCGAATTGCGAGAAATACGGGCGTTTATATAACTGGGAAACCGCCATGCGCATGGCACCGCCGGGATGGCATCTGCCGAGAATAACTGAATTTGAAGCCTTAAAACAAAATTTGATAGGAAATAATCTTGATTTGTTTCAAAAAATAATCCTTAAAGGTGATTCCGGTTTTGATACGAGGTTTTCAGGATATATATCGGATGATGGAAAATATGAAGGCATGGATGAAGAAACCGGCTTTTGGTCAGGCACAAACTTCAATGAACGGATCGCTTTTTATTTGGCTGTTTACAGTTCCACAAAAACGGTTTGTATCGAGAAGTATACGAAGACAAGCGCTTTTGCGGTCCGTTTAGTTAAAGATTACATAAACCCGGATGAAGATTCGCTGATGAGTGATGATAGTGATTACCAACAAAAGGATGATTTGATAACGGATATCCCTTTCATAAATCCAGTTAGCGGCAAACCCTATCGAACCGTTAAAATCGGCAGCCAGATATGGATGGCTGAAAATCTGAATTATGAGACTCCCTGTCTGATGGATTATATGCTGGTACCTGAAGCTACACAGCAAGACTATGACAGAGAAGATTTTTATTTATCAGGAAGTTGCTGCTATGATTATAATAGTTCGTATTGTAAAATGTACGGAAGGTTATATAGATGGGAAACGGCGAAAAGACTTGTGCCTCCGGGGTGGCATTTACCGAGTAAAGATGAATATGAAATGTTATTAACTCATTTGAATCCATCCGGCAATAACTTATTAAAATCAATGATTCGCGGAGGTTCATCAGGATTTAATGTGTTATTTGGCGGTTATATTGACGAATTCAATAATTTTTCATCTGTAAAAACGGGTGCGCGCTTTTGGTCTTCTACTCCGAATAATATTGGGGGATCATGGTGCCTGGATGTCGACAGCCGTTCAGGAAACGTTAGCCTTAAAAGTTCCAGCAGTTTTTGCGGCTACAGCGCACGTTTAGTTAAGGATTAAACAAAAGCCATGCATGGATAGTATTAAAACTGGAATTGAATAATACAGCGTTATGATTTACAACTTATCATCAGGAAACGTATATGGAAAAAAGTGATTTCGTTTTATTATTGTTTATAATCGCTTCCGGCATAACGGATTCATGTACTTCCGGTAAAGAGACTTTTACTGTAGATAATAAAGACCGGCAGTCAACAGCCGATACAAATCATTCCGCGGTCATATCCGTGAAAGCGGATCATTCATCCGATACAGTTTCCCTTAGCATATCAGGATCCGTTTATTTGATAGAGGAAAACGGCAAATGGGGCTGGCTGGATCATTTGGGCAGAGTGGTTGTTTCGCCGATATATGATTCGATCGGACGATTTGATTATAAAGGCGCTCCGTTCAGGCTGGGCAGGCTTTGGGGTGTTGTTGACAGGAACGGAAAAATAATACACGAACCCACATTGGATTTTCCAACGGCACTAGAGAAAAGCAAAGCGGTAGGACTGATTAACATTAGCAATTATCCGACAAGTGATACGGTCTATTATGATCAATTTGGGGTTGTTAAGAAATCTAAAAACGCGTTGCCGGGCAATTACGAATATACCCTCATCGATAAAAACGGCAATCGTATTGGCGACAAAATCTTCTCTTACGTCAGCGGTTTTCATGAAGGCATAGCCGTCGCCGGTATAAGGACTGACACGGTATTGCAGGGAAAAACGAAATACAGCAAGAAAAAAACCATTCATCGCTCCCGTTACGGATTTATCAATTCAAAAGGGGAATATATCATAGAACCCGTATTCGATGAGATCGGCCCGTGGCCGTCGGATACTCCAATACTGGTACGGATTGGCGGTATAAAGATTCCCGGGGATGAACTCCTGCCGGGAACCTGCACAGATTGCAAGTACGGGTATATAAACAATGAAGGAAAAATCGTTATTCCGGTTATCTATGACCGCGCAGGACGGTTTGAATTCGGTGTAGCCTGGGTAACAACCGGCTGCAGCACCGGCGCTTGTCCGGAAGGTAAAGTCGGCCTGATTGATACGCTCGGTGCGTATCTCATGCATCCGGTTTATTCCATCCGCCTGGTCAGCCGTTTCAGGGGAGATTACGCTGTCGTCTGCATCGGTGGACGCACGATCGATAACGAGCATATCGGTGGTAAATGGGGAATTATAAATAAACGGGGTGAGTGGACCGTGAAGCCTGAATATGACAATATGAAACATCCCTATGGTTATCAGGACAATCTCATCTTGGTTAATAAGGGATGTACTGATAACCAGTATTCCTGCAAAGACGGGAAATGGGGCGTTCTGCATATATCCGGCAAAGAGATTGTCCCGTGCGTTTATGACGATATCGAAGTGTTTGATAATGGAATGGCCAGAGTGCGGAACGGAGGTCAGTACGGTGTGATTGATACCAACGGACAGGTTTTAATAAAAACTAAATACGATTATCTGATCATACAAAATGATTTGATTGCTGCCAATCGCGGCGGTAAAGAAAAGAATTGCTGTGAATTCAGCAACGGTAAATGGACTCTCATTGATAATAAGGGAAAGGAATTACTGCCCTGGATTTATGATCAAATCATTCCTTCCGGCAGGGTTGCAGTGATTCAACAGGACAGCGTTTACGGAGTAACCGATCCGCATGGTAAAATCATCATTAAACCGGAGTATGAGGAAATAACGGTGTTTGACCGGATTATCCGGGTGAAAAAACTGAACCAATTTGGTTTATGTTCAATGGAAGGCGGTATCGTACAAAAAACGATGTATGATAGCATCGATGATTTTAAATTATTTGAACTGACGAAATTCCAAAAAGGCAACGCGTGGGGGTATTTCAATCAAAAAGGGGAAATTGTTTGGAAATCAGAAGAATAAAAAATGTCGACAAGTTTTCAAAATTGCTTTCAAAAAACCTTCAGGAGAATATCATGAAAAGTACTATACTATTGTCGGTATTAACATTCCTGTTAATTATATTTTGCATAGCCTGCCCGAGGCAAAAAGTATATCTGGAAGTAAAAAACGATCGAGGAACATTTACCAATGATTCCGGTCAAGAGGTATTTTATCCTTTGATATGCATGGGAGGACATACTGTCTGGTCTAGATTTTTTTACCCTGTTTACATGCCGGGAGGTCGCTACTGGTTTTATTCGGGTGGAGTTTTTGATGATAATTATCAAACCATTAAAGACGGAAAATGGGGATTAGTTCGCAAAACTTCGGATAAAAATCAATTCGAGGTTGTGGTTGAACCGGTTTTCGATTGGTATGGAGAATTTTCCGAAAACCTGGCGGCCATACTGGTAGACGGCAAATGGGGTTTTATTGATACTACCGGTGATTTCGTTATTCAGCCCAGATTTGAAGACCGGGGTGAGAATCGGCTATCATGGGACAGACTGATCTCAACTTCAGGATTACGCACTGACTGTTTCAATTCCCTAATCTGGTTTTATAACTTTGAGAACGGACAGGCATGGGTTTGCGAAAACGGCCTTTGCGGAATCGTCGACACGACCGGTAACTATATTCTTATACCTCAATACGAAATGGATATAAACAATTACAATGACAGCTTGACCTGGTTTAAGCAAAACGGCAAATTCGGCATACTAAACCGGACCGGTAAGGTCAGAGTAAGTGCGGTTCATGATTCAATAGGTCCTTTTAAGCTATTCAGCAATCAATGGATTTGGGTAAAATTCGGAGGCAAATGGGCGCTCATGGATTACCACGGAAAAATGATTATCAAACCCCTCTATAGTGATGTTATGCCATATCCCACCCATACCTGGATTTTTAAGGGTACATGCTTTGGGCAGGGAAATATCATAATTGGCCATGAAGGCCGCTGGGGTTTAATCGATTCATCAGGAACTGTTATCATTGATCCGTTCATTGATTCGGTAGAATTCGGCGGTAAATATAGGCCTTTGAAACAGAACGGAAAATGGGGTTACGTGGTTCGCGGAATGTTCAGGGATAACCCTCCTAGTAATTATCTGTCCGGAGAGTCAGAGAAATCCGAATCGGATATTCAATACGATGACGCGGTTAATCAACTCCATACCCTAATTCCCGGTGGTATTTCTGAAATTTTGGGTGATTTGGGTAACGGAATAACCGGTATCGGAAGAATAGTATTCGTCCGATGGTCTGGCAAGATTACTAAAAAGCAAATTGTGTCTGGTTCTATGATTACCGAAATACAAAATGTATTTAATCAGCAGGGAATTGCACTCAATTCCTGTTATGCGCGACGGCTCAAGCAGATCCCGACACTGTCCGGAACTCTCATCATCGAAGTAACAATCAACACGGAGGGAAATGCGGAAAAAGTAACCCTCTCAAAAAACACCGTTGACCATGAAGTGGGAAAATGCGTCAAGAAAAAGATAAGTAACTTTAAGTTTCCGAAATTGAAACAACCCGTGGTGATTAAGCTTCCGTTAGCTTTTACAAAATAATAACCATGAAACCCCAAGTATAATAGAGGCCGCCATGCTTCACATTGATATTCACTGGTTCAACCACTGGTTTGTTAACGTAATTGCTTTTATGGTTTTTGTATCATGCCGCAGCGGCAGCGGTTCCATAGAGGGAATCATCATCGATGCCTATACGGGAAAACCAATTCAAGGAGCAGAAATACTCATTAATGGAAAGTCGCAACCGGTACGGACGGATTCATCGGGATATTTTCTGATTAGAAACCTGTCGCCCGATTCGGTTCCCGTTATGTTTATAAAATCCGGGTATCAGGCGAAGACCATCATGGGCATTGAGTTCAGGGACTCCGTAAATACCTATCTGGAAACAGACCTGAAGCCCTATGTTGACTGGATATCCTCAGATACTGTGGCGGTAAAAACAATCTCAGTCAACGATCTGTCGATATACTTCACGGATGAAAAGATACAGGGTTCGCCGGATTCCGTTACCGGGCTATCTTACAGGATAAAAACCATACGATTGAATAAGACTAAAGGCTATAGAGCCGCTATTGCCAATGAAATCGCGATCGACAGAAAAGCCAAGCTGGCAAAAACAGCAAAAGAACGCGGCGCCTTGCTTTTATTAGGCCGTGTTTTATATGATAACCCCTATAGCTATTGGACAAAGGGAAAGAAAAGCCAGTATCGGGAAGGCTCTTCGGATTACGCTCTTTTCTTTCCCAGCCCTCATAATGAGAACAGATTCATCCTTGCGAAAGCCGAAAACCGTTCCTCCTTTGACATGGATATTTTTACCGAAGCCTATCCGATAATCAGGAATTATATCCATGAGTACCGCCTACCTCCCCAAGCCGCCGTACGAACGGAAGAATTTATCAATTATTTTTCTTACGACTATCCTCCCCCGGTAAACAGCGATTTCAGCGTCGTGACGATGTCCAAACCCTCCGTGCTGAATAAAAACTTACAACTGATCCGGATCGGCATTCAGGCGAAAACTTCAGATATCGAAAACCGTCGTCCGACCCAGCTGACTTTTGTGATTAACGTTTCCGGGTCTGTGAAAGCTAACAATCAGTTCGGACTCCTCAGAAAAAGCTTGCGTTTTCTGACACAGCAGCTTCAGCCGGAGGATAAAGTCAGTTTCTTAATGTATGGTGCAGGCCGAGTGATTTTGCTGGAACATACAAGTAACAGGGATTCGATCCTTAATGCCGTTCAGAAAATCGAATCCGGAAGCACGTTTGATATCGGGAACTTACTCCGGGAAGGATACGGACAGGTGGTGAAATATTTTGACAAAGAAAAGATAAACCGGGTAATACTCTGTACCGACGGAAGTACAAGCGGCGGTTGGACACTGACCGATGAGCTGTCAAAGGATATTGAGGCATTCCATAAACAGGGTATTACATTAACCATCTGCGGTTTCGGAGCCACTTCCAGACAGATATACGAACTTAGGGAACTGGCAACTTCCGGTGGGTGGAAATTACACATCATCACCGACTACAATCAGGCGAAACGTATATTTCTGGAACAATTGCACCGCGAACCCTGGTTTGTTGCAAAAGATGTCAGTGCCATTGCGGAGTTTGATAAAAAGACCGTCAACCGCTACCGGCTGATCGGTTATGAAAAATGGGACCTGCTGGAAGATGAGGAGCTAATGGACTACAGACGCGAAAATCAGGGGATCGGACTGGGACATACTATCACGGCCCTATACGAAGTCGAACTCAAGGATGCCGCCGCCGTGGATATCGGCACCATCCAGCTGAAATGGAATTCTTCCGGAAAGGAAACCGCTTCCGAATTAACCGAATCCATACGGATTAAAAACCCCTCTATACAGGAGGAGGAAGAATTTCAGCTGTTAATGGCGGTTGTTTTGTTTAACAGAATGCTCCGCGACGGATACCGGACAGGTGATGAAACCATAGATGAAGTTATCAGGATATTAAAAAACATCAGTCCCCGATTCAGGGAAACGCATCCGGATTATTCCGATTTCGCCGAGATGGTGTACCGGGCGAAATTGATCGAAAACAGCGCAAACATTATATACGTTACAGGCAAATAACTTACTTAAACTGTTTAAAAAAAACGAAAGGAGAACTTATCATGAAGCCGTTCATAATATTAGTTACCTTCATCGTTTGGGCATGCATACCATGCCAGGGATATGCCCAGAAAAAAGACCTGAAAGCCGCGCATAAATCCATCGAGGCCGGACATATCGCCTTTGCCGTTGGATCGTATGACGAGGCTGCGGGACAATACGAGGAAGCCATCCGGCTGGGAGCGGCATGGGACTGGCTGCCTGAACTCATTACTACAGCCAGACACAGAAAAGAACTCGGGGAAATCAAACCGGTCGCGGTTCACAAAGCCTGCCTGATTTTCGTTACTGAACTTAACGAAGACGGGAAGAAAAGCACTCACAAAGGCGTGAATGATGAAGAGAAAAAGAAGTGGCGTATGTACGCGGAACTCATGAACAAGATCGTTGAAAGTTTCAGCGAAGGCCGATGGTCGATGACGTTCGATGAAAAGGACGCGGTATCTTCGTACCGGTCGGGCGCGGAACTGAATCCGGCGAATCCGGATCATCTGAATCTGGAGGAATTTTTACTTGAAAACGCAAACACCTATGACTCTTACATGACCATCGCACATACGATAAGTCCCGCGCGCGGCCTGGCGCGGCAGTATCCGCATGTGCACAGCGTACTGTACGGCCCGCACCGCGGTATGCTGGCCGTGAACGCCGGCACCCACGGCTTTGAGGTCCTGTTTCATGAGTTTTTCCATACCGTCGAATGGGTATCCGGGGGCATTGGCGGGCCGGCGCACGGTTACCGGGATGACATACGCAAAAATTTTCCGGACTGGAAAGGAAACAACGAGTTCGATTACTACCGATGGCACTTTCAGACGACCCTGCCTCCGATGGGATGGAAAAAACTCAATCACACCACACGATGGCGCATGGCGGACGACCGTCCGAAAGAAATCCTTGCTTCCATTAAAACGATTTATGAGAAAATTAGCCTCGCCGACCGCCGGGAAGCGGATTCGCTGGCGAAACAGGCGTTCAACCTGAAAAAGAAAGATCCGGACGCGTCGATCGGCCTGTATAAAAAGGCCCTGAATCTGAGCCCGTGCCATGAGGACGCGCTCACGGCGGTCGTTCAGTATTACCGTAAGAAGGGCGATACCGCCCAGGCCGAAAAATATCTGCTGCGGCTCCGGGCCGACCGCCTGATCACAGGATTTTACCCGGTAACGGAGGAAATCCAGTCCTACGGCAAAGTCATCGGACGTTGGTTTCCGGAGGATGTATCGGAATCCGGTGCCGTAAAAGAATGGGATGTTGCCATCAGGACACAAGGCGCTTATAATGTGACCCTGTTTTACACCGAAGGATGGAACGCCATCGAAATCGACTGGCTGGCCGTTTACAGCGATGGCAAAGAAATCAACCGCGACACGCATAAAGGTTTGAGCGGAAAAAATAAAGAGAATATCACCTATCGGATCGAGGCTCCGGCCGGTACATGCACTATCAAGGCATTCGTCCGGGGCAAAGGCGGATTCGATTCCAGCGGTATTGTTCTTTTAAAACCAGCTGATTAATCGCTAAACTGCATGCTGTTTTTCAGGATATCATGCATTTCCCCGCCCTCATGGCACTGGCAGATATGGCCGGATGTTTGTGTATCAGGGCTTTCCGGTTTCAATAAATTTTTTCAGCCGGTTTAACTGATTGTTCAACACCAGATCCACCGGTGCAGCCCATTTCTGTAATCCGCCGGGAGCGTACCCTCCGGCTCCGTATGTCATTTCAACTGCCGTGCCGTTCTCCGCGCCATATAATAAAAATGTAAGGCTGCCTGTAACCCCAAGCGACTGAAGGGGGCCGAGACCGCCTGTCATACGAAGCATTTTTCCCGGCATCGCAAAGACAATTTCCATATGCCTTACGCTTCCGCCGTTTCCAAGCTTCTCGCAGAAACATCCATTTGCCTCCGGCTCTAGGGACATGTTGCCGGATCGGCCGGAAAAGGTATGATCCGGATCCCACCATTTACCGACATCCTTAACCAGATGCCGCCATACTTTGTTTGAATCCGCCTGTATGCTGATAAACCCCTTTACCGTAAAACCGTAAGAGCTCGTATCCGATACTTCCGGATGAACAGAAGCAAACCCTGCAAAAAAAAGTAAGCACGCCATTGTTTTCATCGCCTGCCTCCGGTTATCTGAATTATTCTTTTGTGTTTAACACCTGTCTGTTTTTTTTACATTATGAATGTAGTTATTTACAGGCACCCGGTCAAATATGAAATAGTGATGCACCCGGGTTTGTCAGGTTATAAGTAAAACACGGAAAAATAAAATAATTGAAAAATTGCTTGCTGAAAAAATATTTTTCAGTATATTGACCGCGCATAGATTACCCCCTAATCTATGTAAGCTACGATAGAACCCAAGGTAATCCCTCAACCTTGGGTTGTTTTTTTACGGCCCGTGATTGGTCAGGTCTTTTCAGAACATGTTTGACTTACGGCCTCAAAATCAGTAATTTCCGTTTGTGATTCATAACCATTCTTACTGGAGATCATGATCCGATGCCACACTGTATCATTGAAATTACAGATAACCTGATGCCCGGGACCGGATGCGCCGGCCTGATGCGTGATGCGGCTAAAGCCATACATACCCTGGGTTGTTTCAATGCGGATGATATCAAGGTCCGCATCCGCCCCGTTGAATTTTCCTTCTTGGGAATCCATGAACAGCCGCATTCTTTCGTCGCCGCAGAGATCCAGGTCATGAATAATAAGTCCCCGGAACAGCTTGAGCAGCTGATCGAATCGGTTCATCAGGTTCTTCTGAATCATTTTCAAGAAACCATCGGGGCGAGCAGCCTTACCACAAAAATTTCATTTCTGGAACCGGCCTTGTACAGACGCTGGTTCAGCTCGGCGAAAGAAATAACAAATGATGAAAGATGAAACAGTTCATCTATGAAATCATGAGAACACACGAATAATGTCAGGGTCCTTGTAATGCGCAAACCGGAAGCTGGCCGGCATGATTTGTTCCGTTTCTTCCTATGCGTTTTCAGGTTATCACTGAAACCGGAATGTTTTCCGGGTTTGAGGTCCATCCGACCTGTTAATAACGGGCAAACAACCGGAAAATGTACTGCTTCGTATTAATTCGGATATTTTCTAAGAACAGATACACGCCGCGATCAGGATGAAACTTGAAAGACAATATTTTTTTACTCCGGCTCAAATTCGTTTAGCAAACGACCTTTTATCTCATGACATCATCAATTTCGGGGCAGGCTGAATACTGACGGGAAATCCGTATGAAACCCCGAAAACATGCTCTAATTACCTCAACCCGGAAGTTATGAATTCATTGATGAAGGTAATTTCCCGTCCGGGCCGGTTTACAAGAATCCGGTGTTTTTATATTGATATTCCGGAAAATGAACAGGTTTGCGGCAATTTAGGCCCAATTCGCATGCGGTTTGTTAAAATCAATATTATCAGGTGCCCTAAATGCAAATCCGTAGTCTGGGCTTAAGTGTATTTCGGCTTGGTGTATTACCGCTTATTGAATTATTTAACCTCTTATCATTTCTATTGTATTTTTTTGCGTTTTTTTTCGTATCATATGTTTGATGACAATATTCCCGGAAAACAAAAGATAAACCTGCGCCGTGGGACGATTAAAAAAACCTGATTCCTATTTCTGGATATTCAATACAACAATTTGGCTTGTATTATTCATCCTAGAGGCTGTAGTTACTTTCCTGAATCCGCTCTTCCATCTGGATTTCACCAATTTCATGGCGGTTCTGGCGACGTTCATCAGCGGGTTCTTTATCAGCATTTTTCTTTATTACCTTTACAATATCGTTCAGATCGATAAATTATCGATCATCAACCTTGCGCTGATCATCATTATCGTTTCCTTTTTCATCGGCACGCTCTGGTACTGGATCGACATCCTGCTGAGCCTTTCGATTTACGGCATCACCGATTACAGCCGGACGCTGATCCCGCTGAACATCACCAACCGCATCATTTATTATTCCACTCTGATCATCCTGTGGAGCGGGATGTATTTCGTGATCGTGTTCTGGCAGCGCTGGCGCGTGCAGATTGAAAAGGCCGAGAAAGCCGGACTGCTCGCACAGAGCGCCCAGCTTCAGATGCTGCGGTACCAGATCAATCCCCATTTCCTTTTTAATTCCTTCAGTTCGCTCCGGGCGCTGATTCGTACCAATCCGCCTCGGGCTGAGGAAATGATCAGCAAACTGTCCGACTTTTTCCGCTATTCCCTGGCCACGCGGAACGAGAAATCCGTTTCCCTGTTTGAGGAAATCAACGCGATCCGATATTACCTCGATATAGAGAAGACCCGTTTCGGGCCGAAACTAGAATATTCGGTATCGATTGAACCCCTTGCCGAGGAATACCCTGTCCCCGGATTCATCCTTCATCCTGTCATCGAAAACGCGATCAAATACGGCATGAAAACCAGCGCGATGCCGCTCCGTATAGATATCCGCGCCGAGGTGCGGAACGGACGGCTGGCTATCCAGATGAGCAACACCGGCCGCTGGATCAGGCAGGCTGAAACCCCTTCAGAGAACGGTACCGGTACCGGCCTGTCGAATGTCCGTAAACGGCTGGAAACCATGTATCCCGAGCACCACTGGTTCGAGATCCGGCCGTCGGACCATTCCGTGAAAGTGTACATCGAAATATACAAGGAGATCCCCCCTCATGAACAGCTCTAAGATCAGGGCGGTTATCATCGACGACGAGGAACTCGCCCGGCAGGATCTGGCGATGCTTCTGAAAGACTTCCCTTCGATCGAGATCATCGGCGAGGCGGACCATGCCGTCGCGGCTAAAGCGCTGATCGAGAAAACCGATCCCGACCTGATTTTTCTCGACATCCAGATGCCCGACCAGTCCGGCTTTGAACTGCTGAAGAACATCCGCACCGACGCCGGCATCATTTTCGTCACGGCCTACGACGATTATGCCATCCGCGCGTTCGAGGTCAACGCGCAGGACTACCTGCTGAAACCGGTGAACAAGGAACGGCTCGCGCTCGCCATTGAGCACCTGACGATGGACGAGATCCCATCCGGCGGTGATTTCCGTAAATTCGAATACACCGACAACATGTTTATCCAGATGGACAATTCCTATCATCTGATCAAAGTCAGCTCGCTGGTCAAGGTCACGGCCGCGGGAAATTACACGGAGATTTTCGCCTCCGGGGGAATCAGCGGTCTGGTCTCAAAAACCATGTATGAATGGGAAGCCCGCCTGCCCGAAAACAAATTCTCGCGAATCCACCGCAACGCAATAGTAAACTTAGATCACGTTGAGCGCCTGGAGGAATGGTTTAATTATTCCTACAAAGTGTTCCTCAAAGGCGTGGACGAGCCTTTAGTCATGAGCCGCCGTTACGCGACCCGGATGAAGGAAAAACTGGGATAAAGCGGATTCAGATTGATTATCACTTTACATTCGTTTTGTACAGCGTTCCGGCTGAGATAATGTACAAATGGCCGTCCAGCGCGCAAATCCCCCCGATTTCCGTCCATCCGCTCCCTAAATCGGTGTAATTGCCGTCGGTGGTAGTTTCGTAAAGATGGCCGGCACTGATGATGTACAGCTTATCGCCAAGCGCGGCCATTCCCCCGACTTCGCTCCATCCGCTGCCAAGATCATTGTAACTGCCCGTGGTCGTGGTTTCATACAGGTGGTTCGCGCTGACAATATAAAGCTTGCCGCCGAGTGAAGCGATCCCCCCGACTTCCGTCCACCCGCTTCCGAGATCGTTGTAGCTTCCGGTTGTTGTGGTTTCATAGAGGTGCTGCGCGCTGATGATATAAAGCTTATCGCCAACTGAGGACATACCCGCGCATTCCGACCAGCCGCTGCCGAGATCGTTATATTTGCCTGTAACCGATGTTTCATAAAGATGCTGGGCGCTGACAATGTACATGTTCCCGCCTATGGCCGCCATTCCACCGATTTCAGACCATCCCGAACCAAGATTAGTGTAACTGCCGTCCGTTTTGGTTTCATATAAAACCCCGTCGCTGACAATATACATTTTATTACCGACGGCACACATACCCCCGGTTTTCGACCATCCGCTCCCGAGACTTGTATAAGTACCCGCCTGAGCGAAAATCATAGCCGGAACCAGGATCAATACCAGACCGGTTAAGCCGAATCTCAGATTTTTCATGGCGTCTCCTTTTCTTGGTAAATGGTTTCCTGAACAGGAATTTTTTGAATCGCATCGGTACTTATGACAATATAATGTTTTATACCGAAAGTCAAAACATGTTTTTCACCCCTTCACCGGAAATGGAAATATCTTTTAATATATATAATTTTCATGTCATTTATAATCACCGATTTTGTTTGTTTTTTTTCGTTGTTTTTTATAAACTGTCGGGAAATAGTAAATTTGCACTAACGAAGAGGTGGCATTATGGTTTTTTTAATTGCGCTCGCGGGAATTTTTTGGAACGTCATTCTGCCGGAACCGCCAGCTGACGGGGAAAAGTTCCTGGTCAAGCTTTGGAGTACCGAAGGCGGAAACTGGGATACCTGGAACACATCTGTTCCGGACGGCATCGCAACGGATATTGATATTCATAACAAGAATATCACGATTTCTTTTAAAAGCGGGGGTTCCGGAAAGGAAAAGTTCTTTGTCAAACTATGGAACTCTGAGGGAGGCGGCTGGGACCAGTGGAAAACGGCCCATGCTGAAAGCATTCCAGTCGCCATCGCGGCATCCGGGAACAGCCTCGCGATCCTGTTCCGGTATGATCCGGGAAAAAGCGGCAAGTTCCTCGTGAAGCACTGGACAGTGGATGCAACAGGATGGGGCGAATGGAAAACATCCGTTCCCGACGGAAACGCCATCAGCGTTACGGTGAGCGGGAATCATTCTTACATCCTTTTCAAATCCGTAAAGGATTAGCTCCGGAATCTTCCTGTTCATAAATCATTTGTTTCTGTTTCATCAGTTCATTATGTTATACAGCCCTTCATCAGGTAAGGGCTGTCTGTTTTTAATGATGAAATCAACTTAAGAGGCTCATGACCTGCGGGCTTTCATTTTTCAGTACCTTTTTTGCATGGTTATTATTCTGTTTATCCGGATCTGCATGGATTCCCGGAAAACAGTATGCGCAGACGGTCACAAATTCTGTAACAGACAGCCTGAAAAATCTCATCATCTCCGGTCCGGCACTGGATCAATCCGGCAACCTGAACGCTCTGTCGGAATCGTTTCTTGAGTCCGGGGAATACGATTCAGCGCTGGCGTACGCCCGGCAGGCTTCCGATGAAGCGGCAAATCACGACAACGCTGCAAGCCGGGCACGTGCGGCAAAAAACAAAGCCGAGGTTTATTATTCCCTCAACTCCTTCAAAGAATCCACCGGGGCTTATGAACAGGCGATCCCGTTTTATGAGGAGGCGGGACTGGCGGAAGAATTGTCCTACTGCCATAATGTAATCAGCATCCTTTACCGGAAGCAATTCAATTATAAAAAAGCGCTGGAACATTCGCTGACGAGTCTCCGCATCGCCGAAGAAAAAGGGTTTTTAACCCGGAAAAGCAGCGCTCTTTATAATATCGCGATGATCCATCATTCGGTTTTGCAGTATGACCAGGCCATCGACTTCTACAGGAAATCACTGGAAGTGGACGAAATCCGCGGTGATACGCTGGGTATGGCCAAGAGCTATTGTAATCTGGGAATTTGTTACAGAGCCAAAAACAATCCGGACGGTGCGCTGAAAGCTTACCGCCAGTCCCATCATTTATATAGTGTCGTACACGATACCGAAGGAATTGCGCTGACCCTGAATAATATGGGGGTCTTGTTCCTCAAAACCGGCCGGTACGGGGAAGCATACGAATACCTTCTGCGTGCCGTCTCTTTCTTCGAATCGATCGGGGATGTGGAAGGACAGGCTTACGCCATGAACGGCATCGGAGATGTTCATTTTTACAGAGGTGAAACCGCCAGAGCGCTGGAAGCCAATGAGCATGCGCTGCGGATGACCCGGGAAACCGATTTACGCAAAAGCGTTTATGAAAGCCTTACGCGCGTGTACGCCGGAGCGGGAAATTACAGAATGGCGTATGAATACCATCAGCGGTTTTCGGCCGCCAATGACAGCCTCCTGAACCGTGAAAACAGCCAGCAATTGGCCGAAATCCAGGTCCGGTACGAGACCGAAAAAAAGGAACAGGAAATCGCTTATCTCAGAATCATCAACGACCGCCAGCGCGACAACCAGTTGTGGATGGCCTCGGGACTGGTCACTGTCTCTCTTTTTGCGGTTCTTTTGTATACAAGCCGGCGGCGTATCGTGCGCTACCGGAAGCGGCTCGGCCGGATCAATACGTGTTTCCTGTCGTTCGGTTATGATCCTCAAATGAACCTCCTCAAGCTGACCGGGCTTTACCGCGAACTGACCGGTGCGGAACACGCGTTTTACCTCCGGGCTAATGAAAACGGATACGAAATAACCGCCAGCGAGGGAATGACGGTGGAATTACCACCATTTTTTCCGTTTAATCAGAATTTCTTCCCGCCCACCGGAGAAATTTCATCCGGGGATATTCGTTCGATTACTCTTCATAACCTGAACGGTTCAGCCGGCGAAATATCGACGTCGATGGATTCCGGTATCACCGGATGGGTGTACAGTCCCGTCCGGTATGGCGGAGCCTACAAAGGTTTGATCGTCGCGGCGTTCCGGCGGCATAAGAAATTTTCCAGGGAAGAGCGGAAGATCGCCGGCATTCTCGCGGCCGCAGCCGGCACGGAGGAAGAACGCAGGATCGCCGAGGAAGCCCTTCACTTAAGCGAACACCGTTATCATGACCTATTTGATCAAAGCCTGGGATTCATCGGTGTTCATGACCTGAACGGTTTACTGAAGATGGTCAACCCCGCGGCCGCCCGTTCGCTGGGCTATACCCCCGAGGAAATGGCGAACCGGCCGATTTCCGATTTTCTTACCCCCGCAATGATAAGGCTGTACGGAGTATATCTGGATAAGATCCGCCGGTCGGCATCCTTCAGCGGCACGATGCGGGTTCAGGCTAAAAACGGACAGCAGCGGGCATGGATGTTTCACAATACACGATACGAGGAATCAGGGAAATCGCCATTCGTGCTGGGGCACGCGCTGGATATCACTGAAATCATGACGGCGAGGAAAGACAGGGAAAAACTCATCCGCGATCTTCAGCACGCTCTGGCAAGAGTCAAAACCCTGAGCGGACTGTTGCCCATCTGTGCGGCATGCAAAAAAATCAGGGACGATAAGGGATACTGGAATCAGATTGAAACTTACATTACCTGTCATTCCAATGCGGAATTCAGCCACGGGATATGCCCCGACTGCCAGCACCGCCTGTATCCTGAACTTTTTCTTGATGATAAAAACTGACGAATGCCGTGTCCGTATTTCATGCCCGACAGAATCGCTTATCAGGATGATGAGTGATCTTTATTCCTCTCCCCTTTTTCTCGGCTCATAGGTTTTTGAGGGATCGATGGAAACGGTGTAAGAACTGTTCCATCCCTTATTGAATTTTTCGATCATCTGGCCTGCTAATCGGCTGTTCATCATGACCATTCCAAGGTTCCGGGAAGTATAAAAGTAACTTTTTTCGGCATTGCTTGTTCCGATCCAGAAAGCCTCCGAATCAGCGATGATATACTTGCAATGCTCCACCCGGGCAAAGGAAACATAACCGCCGGACCAGCCGGGAATCTCACTGATTTTTACCTGAATGCCCGGTACCTTCGACAGTGCCTTCAGGTCCTTTTCTGCGCTACGTCCGTAGATCCAGTCCGCAGCGATGATGTTTACTTTGACGCCACGGGCGGCCGCGTTCCGGATCGCATCGTCCAGCACCCGATAATCCGGCTCCTTCCGGCTGTGTGTGCCGTATAACATGAACTGAATGCGCAAATCATTTTTAGCGCCGTTAATCAGCTCAAGAATACGGGACTCATCCCAGCTGTTCGTATCGGGAATCCATCCCGCTGGACTCGCTGTGGGAATCACGTATACGGTATCGTTTTCCGTTACGGTAATCGGAACAGGCGCCGGCATTGAATAGTAAGATATCAGATCCGGCAAACGATTCATATCATTGTTTTCCGCTATCTGCCAGTCCAGATCGAAAATCCTTTGATAAAAGCCGGCTACGGAAGGATGCCGGACCCGCACACCTACCTCATGGATATGCGTAACCGCACGCCAGTCAAAATTCTGGCTCCCCATGAAAACCTGTTCCCCGTCCACAATGAAATATTTCGCGTGCTGCACACCGCCGGTCATTTTACTGAAATCAATGATCCGGAGTAAAATATTGTTCATCCTCCCCATTGAATCCGCGAGACCGGGATAAGTCCTGTGCATCTTCGAATCCACGATCAGGCGGACCCTGACCCCTCGACGGCTTGCCCGTATGATTTCCGTAATAACCGTATCAAACGGTTCACCGGATTTGCTGATCATATAAAACTGTTCCAAGTCTATCGTCCGCTCTGCGTTACGGATCATTTCCAGCCATACCACCGCTGTATTGCGGATTCCGGGGCAATCCAGTCCGGTCTCCAGCGGAATGCTTTCCACCAGTTCGATGATCCCGTGCTTATCCTTTTCATGCGGCGTTTCCCGGTGAATAGCGGCAGTGCATGAAATGAACATACCGGCGGTCAGCACCATAATCAGGGGATGAATTTTTTTCATAGTAAGACCTGAACTGCATTTCCGGTTTTCTGAAATGTACGAAAACCGGGATCAGATTCCATCATTTTTTCCGCGGTTTGGGAAATCATCGACCAGGCGGTTTTGACATGATCATGCGTCAAATGAACATTACCTGCGACATACCGGATCACAAACTGCCCGTTCAGTCTCGTATGGGATAAAAAGATTTTCCCGCTATGGTTCAGGTCGTTCAACAGCTTTTCGTTGATCTGATTAAGGTCAAGTTTTCCGTCGACTGATTTTGGTTTGTAACGGAAACATACCAGGCTGAATGTGACGGGAGCCATAATCTCGAACATTCCGCTGCCGGTCATTTGCCCTTCCAGCCATTTGGCATAGCGGATATGATCCCTTATTTTAACCTGCAAGCCTTCGAGACCGTAATAACGCAGAACGAACCAAAGCTTAAGGGCCCGGAACCGCCTTCCGAGCTGGATGCCCCAGTCCCGGTAATTGTTGACATATCCGTCCTCCGGGGTTTTCAGGTATTCCGGGGTTACACTGAATGTCCGTTTCAGGGATTCCTTGTCTCTCACAAAGTAAGCCGTACAGTCAAAATTGGTAAACATCCATTTATGGGGGTTGAATACAAATGTGTCTGCCGTTTCGATCCCATCAATCATCCGGCGGAACTCGGGAAGTATAAGAGCGGTACCGGCATAAGCGGCGTCCACGTGGTGCCATATACCGAACTTCCGGGCGATGTTTCCGGTTTCATTCAGAGGATCAATCGCCGCCGTACCGGTCGTTCCAAGGGTGGAAACAAGGCATAATGGGGTATATCCCCGCTGAATATCCGCGAGAACGGTTTTTTCCAGCATTTCTGGTAACATAGCGAAACGACTGTCCGCCGGAATCAATATGAGGTTCTCTCGCCCGATACCCGCTATCCGGACCGCTTTCTCCACGGAGGAATGAGCATGCTCCGATGCATATACACGGAACCGCTGTCCGGCCTGGAAACCGTGTCCGTTTATCGAAAAGTCTGTCTTTTTTTCCCTCGCGGTCAGGATGGAAACCAGGGTTGCCGTTGATGCGGTATCCTGTATCACGCCGGTAAATGACGAAGGCAGCCCGATCATGCCGCGTAACCATTCCATGACACGCTCTTCCAGTTCCTCGGCTGCAGGAGAGGTCATCCAGGTCATGCATTGGGCGCCCAATCCCGCGGTCAGTATTTCAGCCAGCACCGAAGGTTCGCTGCGGCTCGCCGGAAAATATCCCGCGAACATGGGATGCTGCCAGTGCATGATGCCCGGAATGATCATTTCCTTAAAATCGGAAAACAGGCTTACCATGGGTTCGCCGCTGACAGGCGGATCTGAGGGTAAGCGGTTTTTAATGTCATTCGGACGGCAATCCGGCATAACGGGATATTGTTCGACCGATAGCATGTAATCCGCGATCCAGTCGGCAAATTGATGAGCCCATTGTCTGAAATGATCGTTTTCCATTTTGTGAATCATGTTAATGAATGAATATCCAATTTTCAATTTTGGCAGAAATATAAACTTTGTTTTTCAATTTAAAAAGGTCTATCATAAATTGCCCCATAATACTTAAATCAATGTACCGATAGATTGATCGGTTACAGAAGGAAACCGCTTCAGCATTTTTTACTTATGCTTTTTGAGAATTTCATTGAATTAAAGTATTGATTTGATCAAATTATTTTTTTACGCGGCCTTTGAAGGCAGGACGTCTTGGGCGGCAGTAAAAAGGCAGCATCGAAAAGATATGAAATGAATCCATTGGCTGAGAAAAATCTTCCGGTACGTTGCTTCAGGGCAAATGATAAAGCGGGATACGTGCTGCCGGAGTGCATCGGCGAAATGGACTGTGATGGGATCCGTGTTCGTTTCCGTGTTTATGTGACAGATAATTCGCCGAAACCGACGCAGGCTGTTTGCCGGACCCGCAAAAGACTGACCGATGTCATTTCGCCGATATTGTATAACGCAAAATAATATCACTAGATCGGACTTATCACCATGAAATCACTGGAAGACAGCGTCGTTACGGCTATGGATGGTTCCGATCGGGAATTATTTCCTTACCTGCCTTACATACTTCAGGACGTCTGGGAAATCGGTACGGACCCGGACATCATCATCGGGCTGGTACGCAGGCATGCAGGCGCAAAAAACTTCATCCATGTCCTGGACCTGGGATGCGGCAAGGGCGTCGTTTCGGTCCGTATAGTCGCTGAAATAGCCGGATGCCGGTGTCAGGGGATTGACGCGATCCCCGAATTCATCGCCGAAGCGTCCGCGAAAGCCATTGAATACGGCGTCGGTGATCGCTGCCGTTTTGAAACGGGCGATATTCGCAAACACATCCGCTCGCTTCCGCGATTTGACATAATCATTCTCGGCGCTATCGGCCCGGTGCTTGGCAATTACGCCGCCACGTTCTCCGCACTGTCCGGACATCTGAACGACGGCGGCATTATCATCATCGACGACGGATTTATTGATAACGACAGCGAATTTTCGCATCCGCGAATCCTCAAAAGAAAAAAGATCGACGAACAAACTGCCGCTTCCGGAATGAAGATCATCGATGAAGTTGTTATCGGTCACGATGACATCCGTGATTCAGACGATCATATTTTTCAGTTACTGAAAAAACGTTGTCTTGAACTGGCGGAAAAACATCCGGCTCAGCGAAAGCTATTTGAAAATTACATCCGGAAACAGGAATATGAAAACGACGTACTGGAAAACAAAATCGTTTGTTCCGTCATGGTTTTCGGAAAAAATTAAACTTCAGGATAGCGTTGGCGAATTTTCTTATAACATTCCCTAGAGCGAATGAGAAATCATTTCTGAACGATGATTTACATTGTCTGATCTTGCATGAAAGGAAATTGGTTTTATGGATATGAATAGTATTCTCTTTGCGTTCGGACTGACGCTATTTGCCGGTTTATCGACCGGTATCGGCAGTATGATGGCTTTTTTGTCGAAAAAATTCAACCCGAAATTTCTCGCCGGCTCTCTGGGTTTTTCCGCCGGCGTGATGATTTATGTTTCACTGATCGAAATCTTCGTAAAGGCGAAAGACGCGCTGGTATCCTCCCTCGGCGACAAGACGGGATACTGGGTGACCGTGATTGCATTTTTCGCCGGCATCGCCGTCATCGCCCTGATCGACAAGCTGATCCCTTCCTACGAAAACCCGCATGAACTGAAAAACGTGAAATCGGAGAATATCGAAAACAGCCGTGACGCGAAGAAGCTTCTGCGAATGGGCCTTTTTTCGGCCCTGGCGATCGGCATTCATAATTTTCCAGAGGGACTGGCGACTTTCATGAGCGCTTTGACTGACCCGGCGCTGGGCATCAGTATTGCGATTGCGATTGCGATTCACAATATACCCGAAGGCATTGCCGTATCGGTGCCAGTGTATTTCGCAACGAAAAGCAAAAAGAAAACATTCTGGCTGTCCTTATCGTCAGGACTTGCCGAACCAGTGGGCGCGCTGATCGGTTTCATGATTTTACATACGATACTCAACGACGTTACATTCGGCGTCATATTTGCCGGCGTGGCGGGAATCATGGTATATATTTCGTTGGACGAACTGCTCCCCACAGCCGAGGAATATGGCGAACACCATATTGCGATCGGCGGACTGATCGGAGGGATGGCCGTGATGGCCGTAAGCCTGCTTCTGATGGTGTAATCCGGTGTCATCGGACGCTGTCACCAAACTTAAAGATGTTTTCGTTTCATCATGACTCGCACGGCGGTAATCCGGTCTGACGGGTTTTTTTCAGCCAGTAATTTGTAATTTGTTATCCAATCCGTAATATCGTAAGCCCGGATTCTCATGACACCGTTGTCCGTAAAAGATGTTCCTGGAGAATTTTCGGAGTAAGAATGATCGTCGGAAATAAAAAAGCTCAATCACAGATTGAGCTTTAATAATTCAATTCTTATCCGGAAGGTCAATTGGTTCCTGAACTGTATCGTTTTCGTTTTTTGGAAAGATGTTTTCGTTCGCTTTTACTCACGAAAGAAGTCCGTTCGACATAAGTCTGCAGGATCCGCGCTTTCCGGCATTCCGTTTCAAATCTGCGAACAGCCTTTTCAAAAGACTCGTTTTTTCTAACTATGGTTGATAACATCGTTTATCACCTTATTTTAATGTTTGTGACCCATCTATATGTTAGAACGTAATATTTGACTCATTTATTCCCTTCACGGTTTAATTTATTTTCACAATTTTACACGGATGCCTCTTACTCTATTTCATCTTTTACTTGAATTTCAGCCACGGCTTTAATTATATTGGCATGAATCAGGAGTTTAGGCATGAACATATACCTTTTCGCAAATTCGGTTTTGAATCAGACCACGGACGTTTATGGCTACACGATCGCGGAAATTCTTGATAGTTCAGAATCGGTCAAGACCTGTTATCATTACCTTACCGATCCTGTCAACCAGGCCGGGGATATAAAGGTTAGGATCGCCGAGCATTCCCGGGAACTGATCTGTCTGACCGGTGAACAGGATTTAATCGTTTCGCTTCAGACCGTTTTGTACGAAAACAAAGCTGGCAACGGTCTGAGAGGTTTTTACCGAAGTTCACGCCACAGGAATTCCGAACGCTGCAAAGGACTTGCCATCACTCTGTTGAAGTCCATGAAAGATCATTCCGATTTATATTACCACGGCGTTTTCAATGAGCTCCGTGACCGCCATCCTGATCCGCTGCCTTATGTCAATGTACGACCCCTTGCAGCAATGATCGAAGTCGGTTACGGGACCGGCGACCCACAACGTCACCCCCGTCTGAAAGGTATTTCCTTGGCCCGAGGAATCCTGAGACACCTGAACGCGGACCGGTCCGCACATTCCCATATGTCCGCAGAACTTTCAACTTCATCCACTGAAAGAGTAAACCGTTGAGCGAAACTCTGAAAAAAATCATGGTGGTCGACGACAGCGAACTGAACCTCATGATGATGGAAAGTTTCATCGACCCGATGGGTCATGAAGTGATCACTGCGAAAAACGGCCGGGAAGCCCTCGAAAAAATCAATGCTCTGCTGCCTGATTTGATTCTGCTGGACGTCATGATGCCTGAAATGGACGGCTTTGAGGTCTGCCGTCGCCTGAAAAGCAACGACCGTACACGTCATATTCCCGTGATCATTATCACCGCCCTGGACAAAGTCGAAGACAACGTTATAGGAATCGAAGCGGGCGCGGACGATTTCCTGACGAGACCGTTTGAACAGAAAATCCTTTTCGCAAGGATGAAGTCGCTTCTTCAGGCCAAGGAACTGAACGATGAAATCAAGAGGCTGGAACAACTGAAAGAAGACCTGACCCGCATGATCGTGCATGACCTCCGCACCCCGGTTTCGTCCATTAAAATGTCGCTGGAACTGCTCAAAGAACTCATCCCTCCGCAGGACCCGAAATGCGCCGAACTTTTTGGCATCGCTTCCTCCGGGGCCGCCGACGCGCTTCTCCTCATCAATAACGTGCTGGATATCAGTAAGCTGGAATCCAAGAAGATGGAGCTGTTCAGGGAAGATACGTCGGTCCTTGAACTGATCCAGGACGCATGCAACAAAGTCAGGCCCCTCGCTTCCCAGAACCAGCTGACCCTGAACCTTCACACTCATCAGGCGGAAATTTTCTGCGAAATCGACAAAATCCTGATCGGACGCGTACTGACCAATCTCCTGAGCAACGCGATCAAATTCGCGGAACCGAAAACGGAAATCCTGATCGAGGCCGAGCAGTACCAGGACGGGCATATCGAGATCGGCGTAATCAACCAGGGAGTGAATATTCCCGAAAGTTCCAGACAGCTGATTTTTGAAAAATTCGGACAGTCTTCGGAAACCAAAAACAAAAACAAGCTCGGTACAGGGCTTGGACTCAGCTTTTGCAAACTGGTCGTTGAGACCCATAACGGAAAAATCTGGGTCACTTCCCCGCCGCCCCAATTCGGCAGCGGAGCGGCTTTTTATTTATCCCTCCCGCTTCAGTGAACATGGTCCGGTTCACGAACAGCCAGGAATTGCCGAAAGCCCTAATCCTTCATTCGCAGGCTGAATTTGAGGAATTGTTTAAAACGGGAAAACGAGTGTACGGGCAATATGTATTTATGGCTTATAAGCCCTGGTATCCGGTGAACGGAACTTCGGAACCATCCCGGGTCGCTTTTGTGGCCGGCCGGCGGATCGGGAACGCCGCCGTACGGAACCTGTGTAAACGGCGGATGAGAGAAATATTCCGGAAAAATAAACCGTTGTTCCTGAATTTCCGGGTTCTGATCGTCGCTCAGGCTGCCATACCCCGCGCTTCATTTGAGGAACTGAACCACGACATGCTGTCTACCGCAGGAAAGATGACGACATGACCGCCCCTGGAACCTTATACATCGTTTCCACACCGATCGGCAACCTGGAAGACATCACGCTGCGGGCCATCCGCATACTCAAAGAGGCAGACCTGATAGCCTGTGAGGATACGCGCACCACTTCCGTCCTGCTGAATCATTACGGCATTCAGAAACCGATGATCAGTTATTTTGAACATAACGAACTGAAACGCATACCCCAGCTGATAGATAAACTTCAGAACGGGATCCGTATCGCCCTGGTAAGTGACGCAGGAACGCCAACCATATCGGATCCCGCATTCAAGCTTGTCCGGGCCGTACGGGAGGCCGGCCTTCCGCTGGTTGGTATTCCCGGCCCTAACGCAGCCGTCATGGCGCTTTCGGTTTCCGGGCTTCCGACCGACCGGTTCGTGTTCGATGGTTTCCTGCCTCTGAAAAAAGGACGCCAGACCCGGTGGAAGGAATTGGGCGCGGAAAACCGGACAATCATTCTGTACGAATCGCCCCACCGCCTTCTGAAAACACTGCGTGAAATTGATATCTGGCTGGGTCCCCGGCCCCTGGTCATCGGAAGGGAGTTAACAAAAAAATTTGAAGAGCTTTTAAGGGGAACCCCATCTGAAATGATTTCCCATTTCGGAAAGAAATCCCCTAAGGGTGAATTCGTAATCCTCATCGCCGGAAAAAAATATGCCGAGGGAATCACTCCCGCTGAAGATGATACCGAATCCGGAACTATGGAGTACGAAGATTAAATATTTGACTATGTTGGCGTTTTTTTGTATCTATAAAAGATATAGATTATTTGTTATCCACATTAAGAAAGGCCATTTTTGACACAACTTCTTTTTCTGCCGGTTCTGGTTTTCGCAGTCGTAATACACGAGTGCGCGCACGGACTGGTAGCTAAATGGTGCGGTGACAACACTGCTTATTATGAAGGCCGGATCACGCTGAATCCGATCAGGCATATTGACCTTTGGGGTACGATCATCATTCCAATCCTTCTGATTGTCACGGGCTCGGGAATAATGTTCGGCTGGGCAAAACCGGTTCCGGTCAACCCCAATAATTTCCGCAGCCTGAAACGCGACGATATTTATGTGTCTCTGGCCGGTCCGGGTTCGAATTTTATCCTTGCTTTTATATCGGCCCTGTTTATTATCATCGTAAATATTTCAGCCGGCGCATTCATGGACAGCCCCCTGGCGCTGGATATTTTTAATTCCCTGCTCATGTTTTTCCAGTACAGCATTCTGATTAACCTGGTACTCGCGGTCTTCAACCTGATCCCGATTCCTCCCCTGGACGGTTCGCATTTCGTAGCCAATCTTCTCCCGGACTCACTCGCCGACCAGTACCGCAGTCTCGGTTTCATGGGAATGTTCATTTTGGTTGCCCTGATGGCTACCGGTGTCATTGGCAGTGTCATCACGCCGGTCATCAGCGGTATCTTTAACTGGCTGGACCAGCTTATCAGTTATTTTTCGGTATAATCATGTTATTCAGGCAGCAAGAACACAAGAGTTTTGACTATCAGCCCCTGTACTACAAACCTGAAGAAGATCCGGAAGTCCGGCGAAAAAAAAGAATTCATTTTCCGAGAATTCAGCGGGCACGGTCCCCTTTTTCCAAAAGCGTTATTATCCTGACGATCCTGTTAATTGCGATTTTTTATGTCATATACAGGTTATTATACCCGCATTAAAACAGAGACAAACAGAATTAAACCGAATTGTTTTGAGAGAGGCCGCGTATGATCCAGATTGGCGAAATTATCAAAAACGTCCCTTTTTTCCGTTCTTTGGGAAGGGACAGTATCGATTTCATAACGGAAAAACTGAAATACAAGCAGTTTCCGGGTAATTCGGTGATTTGCAAGATCGGCGACCCCGGTGACCGGATGTACATTGTATTGAGCGGAAAGGTCTCCGTATCCGCTGCGAACGGAGAAATCCTCGCGTACATCGCAAGCGGAAATTATTTCGGGGAAATGGCGCTTCTGACCGGAGAGCCGCGATCGGCGACAGTTACGGCGGTCAGTGACACCGAAACATTCGTACTTGAGAAAGAGGCGTTTGACGTCATCCTGGAAAAATACCCCTCCATATCAATCGCCATGAGCAAAATCATGAGCCAGCGTCTCCGCGAGACCAACGCCGTAGTTTCCGAAAAAGCCAAACAGATTAAAACCACCGGCCCGTCTGGCCCGTCCGGAAATCTACGCGACAAACATCTCACCGAGGTTCTCGCATTCTGCGATGAGAATTCCCTGACCGGAACCCTAGAAATCCGGCATGAATCCGATACGGCCGTTATCATGTACGATAAAGGCAACCTGACTCAGGTAACACTCCGTGATTTATCCGACGATGAGGCGATCGATCTCATGATGGGCTGGACCGAGGGTGAATTCACCATCAAGCCGAAAATCATGACCTTCGAAGAAGAAACGAACGAGGCCGAAAAAAAAGGGAAAATTCTGGTCATCAACCAGAGCCTTGTCGTGCGTAAAATCCTGGAAAGGAATCTGGGCGGGCTGGGTCATACCGTTTCGACAGCGCCCGATTTTTCGCAGGGAATTGCGGCGCTTCAGAAAAGCCGGCCGGACATGATCATCTCCGATTTCAAATTCCAGGAACTGACCGGATACGAACTGTGCCAGCAGATCCGCGAGAACAGCGCATGGGAAAACATGCCGTTCATATTCATTACGGACAGTACCATCAGCGACGATATGCTCTCAAAACTGAAGACCTTGCCCTCGGCACAGATCGTCGATTCCAATGACGTGGCCAACCTGGCCAAAACGGTGGAATCCCTGCTGTAAACCGGTTATCGGTAAGCGATATACCCCATCATTTTATAGATCAGTTTCGCGAGACTGTCCTCCGAATGGTGCGATGTCCTCACGGGCGCCAGTTCCACGACGTCGAATCCGATGACGGATTTCTGTCTGCACACGGCCCGCATCAAATCGACCGTTTCGTACCACTGTAATCCCCCCGGTTCGGGAGTGCCCGTAGCCGGGATCACAGAAGGGTCAAAACCGTCGCAGTCTATCGTGATATAAACCCGGTGTTTTAGTTTTTTCAGAACATCATCTATCCACCCTTTGCGTCCGGCAATATCTTTAGCGTAAAATGTATCAATCTGATGGTTCCTGATCAGCGCCCTTTCATCAGCCGACTGCGCGCGAATGCCGATCTGCACGATGTTTTTGTTCATGTCCCAGATCCGCTTCATCACCGACGCATGGCTCCATACGGTTCCCTCATACGATTCGCGAAGGTCCGAATGGGCATCGATCTGGAGCACCGAAAAATCGTCTCCGGTCCGGTCCATAAATGCTTTTACCAGCCCGTATGTGACGGTATGTTCTCCTCCCAGTCCGACGGGGCATTTGCCGTCATCGATGATCTTTCCCGCGGCATCCGCAATTTTCTTCATCGCTTTTTCATGACGCAGTTTTCCGAACGAAACGGGCTTCAATGTCGCTATGCCGAATTGCCTGAAAGTTTCGGCATCGATGTCCTCGTCAAAATACTCGACCGCATGAGACGCGCGGATGATCGCGGCAGGACCGTTTCGGGTACCCTGGCCGTAACTCGTAGTCGCTTCATACGGAATGGGCAGAACCGCAAAACGAGCCTGCTTATAGTCGCTGAACTTGTTTTCGATGCCCAAAAAATTGTCCGGTACTTTTTCCATGACAGATTCCTTTGTGAATTTCTCAGATTGAACAATAGTTTATTGCTATAGCTCCCCAAACCGGGTCCGTTTATTCCCCGATGTCCTCATCCCAAAGACTAGGCTTTTCGCGGATAAATTTCCTCATCAGTTCCGTGCATTCGTCCGATTTCAGGTTCGTGATCCTGAACCCTTTCCGCCGGGTGCGGGTTTCCGGTCCTTTGAACGTTTCATTTTCCCCGATGACAATGTGCGGAATTTTGTAAAGGAGAATCGCGCCTGAACACATTTCACAGGGCGACAGCGTGGAATAGATCGTGCATTTCGCGTATTCCTTCGCCGTTAAACGGCCTGCGTTCTCGAGACAATCCATTTCAGCGTGCAGAATGCTGGAGCCTTTCTGAACCCGGCGGTTGTGCCCCCTTCCTATAATCTGGTCATTCATGACAAGTACGGAACCAATCGGTATGCCGCCTTCTTTATAGCTTCGTAAAGCCTCTTTAAGGGCTTCCTGCATGAAGAAACTGTGATCATGGCGTATAGCAGGACTTCTCTTATCCTGTCTGCGGTTTATTTCTTTCATCCTATTCCTTTGCGGTTCCTTGGTACTGAAAGTCGTGCGTTTCTGATTGTACGCTTTTTTAAAATGAATTTCAATCTCCAATTCCCACACGTACAGTTAAGATTTCCGATATGAATGAATCCACGATTTCGGATTTCTTCCGATTACAAAATCTTACAGATACGGAATGGCAAAATCAGTTTTTATTTGGAAAAACAATCTGTTTTTTATACATTGTTTTTTAATAAGTAAAGAACGGATATAAACTTTTTATAAATCGCTGAAAGGAATCTTCCATGAAACATTTATCCGCTTTTGACCCCGATATATTTAAATCCATCGAAAACGAAAAAGGCCGTCAGAACCTGACACTGGAAATGATCGCTTCCGAAAATTTTGTCAGTCAGGCGGTCCTTGAGGCAGCCGGCTGCGTAATGACGAACAAATACGCTGAGGGCTATCCGGGCAACCGGTATTACGGCGGATGTGAATTCGTGGATGAAGCCGAGAACATCGCACGGGCTCGCGCGAAAGAGCTTTTCAAATGTGAATACGCCAATGTCCAGCCTCATTCCGGAAGTCAGGCGAATATGGCGGTCTATTTCACCGTCCTCAATCCGGGCGACACGATCATGGGTATGAACCTGGCCCATGGCGGTCATCTGACTCACGGCAGTCCGGTGAATTTTTCCGGAAAGATGTATAAAGTCGTCGCGTACGGCGTCAAAAAAGAGACTGGGCGCATCGACTATGATGAACTCCGCAAACTTGCGAAAGAGCATAAGCCGAAAATGATCATCGCGGGAGCAAGCGCGTACCCGCGGTTCTTTGAGTACGATAAGTTCCGGGAAGTCGCGAACGAGATCGGCGCTTACCTGATGGCGGATATGGCTCATCCCGCGGGACTCATCGCCGCGGGTCTTCATCCGAGCCCTGTTCCCCATTGTGATTTCGTCACCACTACGACGCACAAGACTCTCCGCGGACCGCGTTCAGGACTGATTCTCATGGGAAAGGACTTCGAGAACCGCATGGGGCTGGTCGCGCCGAAAAGCGGACGCGTGAAAATGATGTCCGAAATCATGGACAGCACGGTCATGCCCGGTATTCAGGGCGGACCATTGATGCACATTATCGCCGCCAAGGCCGTCGCTTTTAAGGAAGCCCTGCTGCCGTCTTTCCGGGATTACGCAAAGCAGATCATGAACAACGCCAAAACCCTCGCCGATGAACTGGTCGCCAAAGGATACGATCTCGTTTCCGGCGGCACCGACAACCACCTGATGCTCGTTGACCTCACAAACAAAAACATTACAGGAAAAAAAGCGGAAAATACGCTGGAACACGCCGGCATCACGGTAAACAAGAACATGGTTCCGTTTGACAAGCAAAGCCCGTTCATCACCAGCGGCATCCGCATCGGGACGGCCGCGCTGACCTCCCGCGGAATGAAAGAAGGCGAAATGAAAATCATCGCCGGATTCATCGACCGGGCGCTGAAAAGCCCGGAAGACGAAAAAATCCTTGCCGGCATAAAGGAAGAAATCAGGCAGATGACCCTCAATTTCCCTTTGTATGCCTGATCCCTGCAGGAAAATGCATTCCCTTGCCGCTTCTGGTTTTTCAGGTGAAATCGGAAGTGGACAATGATTGAACAAACCGGTCATCTCGGTATGCACAGGGAAATAATGTGTACAGAACCGGTTTCGAGGCTCACCTGCCGTTGTAGATATTAAAATCATTTATATCTGCATACAGAGTATTTAATCCTTTTTCCGGGATGCTGTCTAATCCTTTCTTTCCAAAGCATGAAACAAATCAGCATCCGGACATCATGTATCCAGGCCCGAATGGATGAAGCAAAAACTTATTGAACACGGCGTTCGCACGGGAACAGTTCTCATTATCCTGACGGCCGCTCTTACCCTGATCCATCTTTGTTATCAGGAACCATCGGGCGAATCAGCCGCATTCATAACTGAGCCGGCCGTAAAACATCCGGAAAAAACAATCCCGGATAAGCAAACCGAACTTCAAAGCCTTGGTCTTAGCCCTTCAGCGGCCGTTTCATGGCTGGCCTGGATCAGATTCGTAATCGTATATGCGGTGAATCTTTTCTTCCTTTATTACGCCGTACAGACCCTGGGCATCATCCGGTTCATAATGTATAAACAGCAGAATCCATCGTACACAGCAAAGTTCATCGGGGATGTATCACGGCTCCGGCATATAAAATTCCTGAACGAAATCCCGGCGGTCCTTATCAGTATCCTGAAATCATTTTCATTCGGCCTCCTCCGTGCGTCCGCCTGGCTCATCCTGTTTACCCCGTCCTATGTCGTGGCGTATACATTCAGGACGAATTTCAATACGGATTCGGTTTTCTTCATGATCACCCTGGGATGCTTCACAAACGGAATTCTGATCATGTATTCCGAAAAATTCTTCCATCTGCTTACGACGGAATCCCGTAAGGGATATGTCGAAACCGCACTGACTAACCGGTTGAGCCGTGACTTTTCGGTCGGTTCCGGCAAGTCCCTGTCATGGAAAAAGATACTTTCATTCCGAAAGGATTTCGGAAATCATCTTCTCGAGCCGGTGTACAGGAATGCCAGGTTTCAGTACCTGTCCGTTTTCAGGGAACAGGCGTCTTTTCTCATCAGCTGCATGATGATCATTGAGATGGCCCTGAACATCCACGGCCACCTGGGTTACGAACTCCTTCAGAGGCTGCTGTTCAGGGAATATATCACCGCAGGCGCGATGATTTTCGGTATCTTTATTATTGTAAAATGCACTGAACTGTTCACCGATTACAGGATGATCCTTGAGACCCGCAGATACACGAATCCCTGATCGATTTAGACTACTTTTCAGTTCCTGCCCTGCGGCACGATGGACAATGCTATGGATTGCGGGCATTGCTGTCACCCTTGTGTGGAACCGTTTTTTTCTGATCCGTTCTGACTTTATACTGATCGAAACGGCGCTTGTTCAGTCCATGATGACTTCAGTTTTAGCCGTTGTTCTTGCAGCGGGAATGGCCTGGATCTGGATCAACCTGGAGGAATGGGCCCGCCGTAATAACATCAATCGCTTCCGCACCCTGATGGATGTGGTATATGACGTGCAGAAATCCGCTCCGCAGGTTATCGGTCTGCTGATCGGATATTCCTTACTGACGGTTCTTATCCGGACAGAAACCCTCCGTAACACTTTTTGGATGATGGCGTGGATGTCGTCTTGTCTTGCGTTGGTGACAGCAGCCGAGTTTGCAGAGCTTTTCAGGGAACGGATCGGCTTTTTCCGTCAAAAGGATTTTTTTCCGGCGATGCGCGTTTGCGGGCTGTCCGAATTCCGGATCATCAACCGTGATATTCTGTGGTACAACAGCCGGGCATTTCTTCTCCAGAAAGGAGTATCCCTTTTCGGCGTGGTCTTATTCCTGCAGTGCAGCATCGATTTCATAATATCCGTCGGGCTGGCGAATGATATCAGTTCCGCGAATTTTCCGTCTTCCCTCGGAAGCGTACTCGCACGGATGAGCAGCAAGCAGGACATTCTCGCGATCGGAATGAGCCTTGCGGATCCCTCGTCCGTTCCGGCTCTTTTTACAGAACATCTGATGGGTATCTCAGCCGCCGCCCTGTTGGTTTGGACGCTGATCTGCATTTTTCAGATTGCCCATGAATTAACACAGAGAAGCCGGTTATGATTTATCCTCTGCGGATATCCTGGCAAAACCGTGTACTGGTCGATCTCGACCGGTTTGAACTGAAAGAGGGCGCTCTGAATTTCCTGTTCGGCGAATCGGGTATCGGAAAAACACTGGTCGCAAAAACGCTTTACGGCATTCTGGATCAGCAGGAATGGCAGATTTCTATAACGGATAAAGATTACAGGGACTATCTGGCCTCTCCTGATCTCCGGAGCATCCAGTCCAACGGGTATTTTGTCTTTCAGGAACCCTCCACCCATCTGGATCCGCTGTCGGCCATTGATAATCATCTTCAGTTACCTGCGGAAAATTTTTCTGGACCGGCTCAGAATATCATCAGCCGTTTTTTTTCTGAATCGGAACAGCGTCAGATATTCAGGCTTTATCCGCAGCCTTTCAGGCCCAGCGGAGGAGAAAAACAAAGGCTTTTCCTGGTCAAATCCTTTCTGAAAATCACCGAATGGATCCGGCAGGCAGACTCGGGCACGGCCCTGTTCATTTGGGACGAGCCCGCGGCGCACCTGGACATGTTTCACCGCAATCTTTTCTATCAAACGCTGACCGAATTGCACAGGCATAAACCCTTTACAGGACTGGTTATCACGCACGATTACTCGGTCATCCTGAAAATGGAAAACGAATTTCCGGATCAGCGCCAGGATATCCGTTACCTTGAGCTGACGAAAAATGAAGATGCAATCCGTTGCCGTTCATTTGAACCGGATGCGTTTTTGGAATGGCACCGTACCATTCATCCATCAGCACATCCCGCTTCCGGGGAAGAGATATTGACCGTGGAACCCGGATTCTCAATTTTCGGATGCCGTTACGGATTCCGGAATTTCCTGAAAAAAGATGCGCCTTTTGTGATCCCAAGAAACACGATCGTGTACCTGAAAGCCCCGAGCGGTTACGGTAAAACACTTTTTGCCAAATCCCTTTGCGGCCTGATCCGGGTGACCGGGATGAATATGAAATTTGACGGTATACCGATCAATGATCATTCACCGGCGGAATTGTGGCAAAATAATCTCTGGGGCAAAAAGCTGGTTATGGTTTTCCAGCATGCGGATGAATCCCTTAATCCTGATGCGCCTGTCATTTCCCATTTCCGCGGTTTGCCCCTGAAGAAGCCCCTTTCGGAAATCCGCATCATTAAAATGTTTAACACGCTTTTCAGGGAATCGCTCGATAAGGAATTTCTTAAAAAACCGGTAAAACACCTGAGCGGCGGACAGAAGCAAAAAGTGAATTTATTCCGCGCTCTGCTGCTGAGACCGGATCTCCTGATTCTGGACGAACCTTTTAACGGGCTCGATTTTTTAAGTCTTCAGAATGCCTTGCATTTGCTGAATGATACCCTCGTTTCCGGCACATCGGTCATGGTCATATCCCATGACGAGGATCTGATCGAAAAAATAATTCCTGAACAGAATATTTATTACCTGATTCGACTGAATGGGAACCTATGAAATATTTCTATTTTCTGCTGTTGACTGCAGGATTGCTTGTGCCGGGCTGTTCAGCGCCGGAAGATGACCCCGTTCCGGACCCGGTCATTTATACGGTGAAACCGCCGCATGTGTTCCGCATCGCATTCGGTTCGTGCAGCAAACATGACCTCCCGCAGCCGCTCTGGAAACATATCGTCGCGGAAAAACCTGATGTGTGGATATGGCTCGGCGATATCGTGTACGCCGACACAAGGAACATGGACAAAATGAAATCCTATTACGATATCCAGAAAAGAAAACCCTGGTATCAGCAGCTGCTGAAAACATGCCCCGTCATCGGCGTCTGGGATGATCATGATTTCGGGATCAACAACGGCGGTGTGTCATATCCCATGAAAACAGAAAGCCAGGCGTTGCTCCTTGACTTTCTCGATGAACCGGCTGTAAGCCCTCGAAGAAAGCGGGAGGGCGTTTGGGCAAGTTACGAGTATGTATTTGAAAACCGCCGGATTAAAATCATCTTGCCCGATGAAAGGTATTTCCGTGATAAACCCGGGAAAAACGCCGATATACTCGGTGAAACACAATGGCGATGGCTTGAGAACGAAATCTATAGCGACTCCGCGGATATCACGTTCTTCAGTTCATCATCGCAGGTTTTGCCAAACGAACACTGGTCTGAAATGTGGGGAGATTACCCGAAATCCAGGGAACGATTGCTCCGTTTGTTCCGTGATTCGGAAAAATCCGGACTGATCATTCTGAGCGGCGACCGGCATTGGGGAGAGATATCCAGAATGAATGATTCCCCTACCGGTTATCCGTTGTTTGAAATCACATCCAGCGGAATGACGCATTACAAAAGCTGGCTGGCCAATACGTTTCTTCCTACGACGAACCGTTACCGTATCGGCGGAACCTACCGCGATCTGAATTACGGCTTGATCGACATTGATTTCAGGAAGGAACCGGTCACAATGAATTTTGAGATTCGGGATCAGTTTAATATTGTACGGCTAAGGCAGGTTGTTGCGCTGGACTCACTGAAAACAGACCGCACAAGCCATTAACATCAGAAATTTGTTTATGGTTTCACTCGGTACGATGGGCTGGTTCAGGGCCAGCATCACGCTGAATGCGGTGAAAACTTCCCCGGATTAAACCTCCTTAATATTCCGGCTCAAATGCAACATTGCGATAATGCTTTTTCATTGGATATCGTTGCTTTTTTTTATACATTTCCAGAAATGAAGAATGGTTTATGACCCGTCTTATAACATACTTCCTGCTCTGGATTCCGATGATCATTCTGGGCGTATTTAACGGCGCTTTCCGTGAATTAGTCTATCAGCCGCATATCCATGAACTCACGGCTCATCAGATTTCCTCCATCACTGCCATCCTCGTCCTCGGCGCTTATATCTGGGTTGTCACGCAGCGGTGGCAGCCGTGGTCAGCGGCGGACGCTCTGCGCATCGGCGCCTGGTGGGCTTTTCTGACTGTCACGTTCGAATTTGTCATGGGCTATTTCATCATGCATCATCCATGGTCACGGCTTTTTGCGGATTACAATGTACTCGAAGGACGGTTGTGGAGCTTGGTCGTGCTTTGGTTGATGATCTCGCCCTGGATTTTTTATAAATTCCGTCCCGCATGAAATATAAAAAAGACACATCAGCGCACAAAACCATTAAAGAGTGGTCAGAAGACGACCGCCCTCGGGAAAAACTGGCTAAATTCGGTGCGTCCGTTCTCAGCGACGCGGAACTTCTCGCGATCATCATCAACACCGGTACGGCGAGGCAGTCGGCCGTGGATCTGGCACGGACGCTGATCCATCAATACAGTGACCTGCCGGAACTCGCAAAAAAAAACCACAAGGAACTCAGCAAAATCAGAGGCATCGGCGAAACGAAAGCGCTGAAACTGCTCGCAGCATTTGAAATCGGCCGGCGCATCCAGTCGAAAGCCGCGGCGCAAAAAACGAAAATCACCGGCCCGGATGAAATGGCCGAATTGTATTTGCCCCTGACGCGCGACTGGAAAACCGAGAAATTCATGCTGGTCCTTCTCGACAGCGCGAACCAGATTATACGCGATATTGTTCTTACCGAAGGAATCCTGAACGCCAGTCTCGTGCACCCGCGCGAAGTTTTTAAAACGGCGATCGACGAACGCGCCGCGAGCATCATTCTTATTCATAACCATCCCAGCGGAAACCCGGCACCGAGCTCCGACGATATGAAAATCACCGAGCAACTCAAACAAGCCGGCCAGATTATGGGAATTCCCGTAAAAGATCACCTGATTCTCGCGGGACATCAGTTTACCAGCATGGCGAAAGAAGGCCTGCTGTAGCCGATAGCAATAATTATTTTATATTTTAATATCAAATAAATTTTCGAACGATCCAATATGTTTTCTTACATCAGCGGAATTTTGACAGAAAAAAATCCCACGCACGTCGTGATTGACGTAAACGGAATCGGTTATGAGATCAGCATCCCATTCAGCACTTACGGCGAACTGCCGGAAACCGGTAGCTCGTGCAGGCTTCTGACGCATTTTCATGTCCGTGAGGATATCCAGCAACTTTACGGATTTCACGCGTCAGGCGAAAAAGAATTATTCATGATTTTAATTTCCGTTTCGGGCATCGGTCCCAAATCGGCGATCGGCATTCTGTCCAGCTCGACGGTTGATGATTTCAAACAGGCTATACTGCTTGAGGACCTGACTTTTTTGTCGTCGATGCCCGGCATTGGTAAAAAAACCGCGCAGCGACTGGTGGTTGAGCTGAAGGAAAAAATCTCAAAAGTATCCTCGCCGGGACAAGTCAGGCTGAGCCAGGGCGCATTGAGTTCGTCGGGACTGGCCGACGAAGCCGTCATGGCGCTGATGTCACTCGGCTATTCAAAACCACTGGCTGAAAAAGCCGTCATGAATGCTCTGCGTGATAGTCCCTCGGCGTCGTCTTCATTGCAGGAACTGATCAAATACAGCTTACGGATCCTCACGGGCAATTAAATTTCGGGATCGTTTATTGTATGCATTATCTTTTATTTACCGGATTTATTTTATTGTTATGCATCGGGCCGTTCTGGTTGAATGCCCAGCGTATCGAATTCCTCCGGGATGATTTTAGGGATATTCAGGGCGATACCGTCGCTGAAAAAACAATTTTCGACCTGGTCAATTACGAACGCGCTAAATCCGGTTTACAGGCCGTTCAGTTTGACCGATCGCTCAGGTCGGCTGCCCGTCAGCACGCGCAGGAAATGCTGAAACTCGGCTACTTTTCTCATACTTCGCCCGTTAAGGAATGCAAGGAACCTGTCGACCGCGTATACCGCTCTGGATTGACGGATTTCGCGGTCGGGGAGAATATCGCCCTTCACAGCGTGAACGGATCTTCCGCAGTGATCGCGGATAAATTCATGGATCAGTGGATGAATAGCCCCGGCCATAAAGCGAATATCCTGAAACCGGAATTTAACGCTATGGGCGCGGGCGTCATTTCGTTTGTCGACTCCGTAGTGCTTGATACGATCATTCGCGGGCAAAAACAAAGAACCGTTATTCTTACCATCAAACATTACGGCGCGCAGGTCTTCGCTGACCGTGATTATGTTTTCACTGAACTTTTTCTTGAAAAAAGAAACACGCTGGTTTTAAACGCCGAGATCCGTTTTAATATCGACAGGGATATTTTGGTACAAATCGGAAATCTGAAATCCGTTTCTGCGTCGGAGAATCAAAAAGATAAAAAATATAATTTTTATCAGACACGGCAAGGAATGAGAGATTCTTACTATTTATTGTTGCAGAAGCCCGAAGGAACCGGGAACTGGGTGCGTCTTATAATACCCTATGAAAAACCGGTGTCGGTACAGTTTTCTCTGCTGTGGAACTCCTCCACAAATACTTATGTGCCACTGCTGAACAGTTCGCTCGATTACCTCGATCAGGATCTTTTACATAAGGCGCTCGATCAGTCGCCGATACGAATCTCCCGAAAAAAAATTTTTTTTGAGCAGTCCGATCTGTGGTTTCTTAAAGGTAAAGCCACGGTAATCAATAAGAAAAATACGACAAAGGGTGTGGTACAAACCGGTGATAACGAATATTACGAATTTCCGCTGTCGATTGACCTGTTTGAATTTTCTGTTCCGGTACTTTCCGTGTCAAAAAAAATCAACCTCCGTATCGGACTTGGCGATGACAAGGAAACCGCTGTTAAGCATCAGGTCTTCATCAACGGAAAAGCCTTAAAAAAACTGAAACCCAATGAAGCAGGCTCAGATAAAACAGCCGCAATCGTATTTTCAAGATAATTCCGTCTACATTTTTTCTATAAAAAAACCACCTCCGTTTGAGCGGAGGTGATTTGAACAGAACAGACCGGTAAACCGGGAGGATCAATCCTGTTTCTGGTTCTGAAGAGAACCGAGATCTTTATTCTCTTTGAGCTTGATCGTTTGTTTGACCAGATCATAGAAATCCTCATACATGGAATATTGTTTCTTATATTGATCCGGCAGATCGCTGAGCGATTCCTTAACTTCGCTCAGTTCGCGGTGCTTGGTCCAGTAACTTTCACGCATAATTTCGGCGTAAAGGATAACGGAGGCAAGAAAATTGAAATGCGCGGTGTTCTGTGCGGTAGCCGGTGCTTTGACCGTAAGCGGTTCGGAAAATTCGTCAACATCTTTGCCGTCCGGCGATTTATAGCGGATCGAAATTTTTCCGTATGACTGGGCTTGCTCGTTTTTCAGTTTTATTTCATAAAATGCAGTGACGCTGTGTCCTGCGCCGATCTCCCCGGCGTCAACTTTGTCGTTGCGGAAATCGCTGTCCTTAATGTCGCGTTTTTCATAACCCACAAGCCTGTACCGGCTGACCACGTTCTTATCAAATTCAACCTGGATTTTGACATCTTTGGCGATCGTCTGAAGAGTGCCGGTCAGTTGTTCGATGAATACGCGTTTCGCTTCTTTGAGGTCGTCGATATAATAATAAGTTCCGTCCCCTTTTGTGGCAAGTTGTTCGATAAGAACATCGTTATAGTTGCCCATGCCGAATCCGCAGGCGGTCAGGGTTATTCCCTTATTCTTGAATTTCTCGATCATTTTCAACAGGCCTTCCGAAGATGTCTCGCCGTTATTGGCGACGCCGTCCGTGCAGAGGATAACACGATTGATCGCTGAATGGTCAAAATTATCCGCTGCCAGCGAATATCCTTTCCACAGCCCCGCTTCAGCGTTAGTCGATCCTTCGCTGTACAAACCCTGAACGGCATTCTCGATTTTTTCTTTGTCCGATGTATGGTTCAGGACAACCTGCGCGTTTGATCCGTAGGCCACGATACCGACCTGGTCGCCGGACTTCAGTTCACGGGTCAGGGTCAGCAGGGTTTTTTTCACGAGTCCGAGTCTGTTTTCGATATTCATCGAGCCCGACACGTCAACGACAAATGTCAGGTTCGCGGGCTTCCGGTTTTCAGATTTAATTTCTTTTCCTTTGAGGCTGATTTTGACCAGCTGGCAGTTCTTGCTGATTCTGGACGGCAGCGTCTCGGTGTAAACCGCGAATATTTTATTGTCCGGCGCCGGATAATCCTGCTTGAAATAATTGACAAATTCCTCCACGCGCACGGCGTCTTTCGGGGGAAGATCCATATGATTGACATAATTCCTGACGAGGCTGTACGATCCTGTGCTGACATCGGCACCGAAAGTGGAAAGTTGATCGTCGTCGGTATCGATGAACGGATTGGTTCCGTAATCGTTATGATACATATCCCAGTATTTCGCGCCGTTGGGAGGATTCAGGTATCCGATTGATCCGCCCAGCGAAACGGAGCCCATGCCTCCCGCAGCGCCGCCGTTGCCGGTTGAGCCCGCGATGGCTAAAACGCCGCGTCCCTGAGCCGATTTAGCGGCTGCGTGGCCGGTATATTGATGGCTTGAACCGTCCAGATCTTTTTCACCATCCTCTGTCTTTAACTCATCGATAATTTCTTTGAGATCCTGATTGTCCGTCTTTGTTATTTGTTTTGTTCCGACAACCACGTCTTTCGGAGTAACGATTTTTTCGGCCGTCTTTCCGATCGACAGCAAAGTGATCGGGATATCCAGTATGTTTTCAGTCTGCTGACGAATATCGATTTTTTCAACTTTGGTCAATTGATATTGATTCGCCTGAATTTCCAGATTATATGTTCCTGCGCTGATTCCCGTTATTTCAAAATATCCCGTGGAGTCGGTTGTCGCCGAGTAACCCGTTCCCGTAATTTTCACAACAACACCGCTGACCGGTTTTTTGCTTTGTTGGTCAGTCACTTTTCCTTTAATGATTCCCGATTTTCCCGCCGCTAATAGTAGCGAAACCACCATTCCCAGAATCAGGACAAAACTGGCAACGGCAAACAAATTCATCCAACGCTTTTTCATAAGACCTCCGTGGGTTTAATTTATAATTCTGCTCAACACGATTAATTGTTTAAGAATTGAAAAGTTCAATTCTCACAAACTGACATAGCCAATAATCACCCGGTTCCATATTTTAAATTCCTCGGGAATGCGTACAATTAAGTTAAGTATCGGCTTTATAAACAATAATTTATATGTCTCCGAATTCTTTCCAGCTAATGAATTACTTCAACATACACATTTTACTTGATTCATGATTCTTTCCAAATTAGATTACAGTGTAATCAACAGGAGTTAATTATGAAAATTCTTTTGACCGTTTTTATCGTTCTGAATTTTACCGGACATCTCGCGGCTCAGCAATCCTCTTTATCCTGGCTTGACGGGGAATGGGAAGGTTTGGGATATCAGCTGAACAACGGCGGAACATGGTCAATCCGATTTTCAGGCCAGAGCTCGGACAACAATTTTTTCATTCAGTATCCATCGCTCAAGTGCGGCGGAAACTGGATGATGATTGCAGGCAACGAGTACCGCGCGGAATTTGTCGAAGTTATTTCTTACGGTACGGAATTCTGCGTTAACGGAGGCGTTGTGATTCTTACGCGCGTGGATGAACGCCATGTCGGATTTTCATATTTCTCGCCCGAAAGGATACTTGACGCGTTTTCAACTTTAACGAAAAAGAATTAACGCGTAACCAAACAAGTAAATCGAATTTAATTTTTTTGCTACCCTTACAGGGTTTCATCATTTTACGGTATTCTTATTCAGAACAAGGTAAAAAAGGAAAATGAGCGCTCTGGAAAAATATTTCGAATCCTCTCGTAAAAACGTCATTGGCTGGAACCAGGAATTCACGACGCCTTTCGGGCGGCAGAACATCGTTTACGCTGACTGGACGGCGAGCGGGAGATTATACAAACCTATCGAGGACAAACTGATTGGTAACTTCGGCCCTTTTCTCGGAAACACGCATACCGAGACATCGGTGACGGGAACCTGCATGACCGCCGCGTATCATGAGGCGAGGCATATCATCAAACATCACGTCAACGCGGGGAAAGACGACGTCATCATCATGACCGGTTCGGGCATGACCGGCGCGATCAATAAATTCCAGCGCATCCTTGGCCTCCGCGTGCCCGAGCAATTATCGGATTGCGTGCATCTTCAGGGCGAAAACAAGCCTGTGGTTTTTGTCACACATATGGAGCATCATTCCAATCACACATCCTGGCTGGAAACCGTCGCCGATGTGGAATGCCTGATGCCGGACGAGCAGGGACTTGTCAATATTGATCATCTTCAGGAACTGCTGGATCAATACAAGAACCGGAAATTCAAGATCGCGTCCGTCACGGCGTGCTCCAACGTTACAGGCATTCAGACGCCCTATCATGACATCGCGAAAGTCGTGCACCGGGCCGGCGGGCTGTGTTTTGTGGATTTCGCATGCTCCGGGCCGTACGTCAGCATCGATATGCACCCTGCCGATCTCGAACAGGCGCTTGACGCGGTCTATTTCTCACCGCACAAATTCCTGGGCGGCCCGGGAACGCCGGGTGTCCTGATATTCAATAAAAAATTATACGCCAACAAAATCCCCGATCAGCCCGGCGGCGGTACCGTGGACTGGACGAATCCGTGGGGCGAAAAAAAATACGTCGACGATATTGAGGCGCGAGAGGACGGCGGAACGCCTCCGTTTTTGCAGACCATTAAGGCGGCGCTGTGCGTGAAGCTGAAAGAACAAATGGGCATTGATAAGTTGCTCGCGCGTGAAAAGGAAATCGTCCCGATCCTGTTCCGTGAACTTCGCGGTGTCCAGGGCCTTCATATTCTCGCGGGACATATCGAGCACCGGCTCGGTGTGTTCTCATTTTATATCGACAATCTGCACTTCAATCTCGGGGTCAAACTGCTGAACGACCGTTACGGTATCCAGGTTCGCGGCGGATGTTCGTGCGCGGGCACGTATGGACACTTCCTGCTTCACATCGACCGCGACGTATCCAAAAAAATCACGGACGTCATCGATCACGGCGACTTATCCGTCAAACCCGGCTGGATACGCGCGTCCGTTCATCCTATTATGTCTGATAAGGAAATATTATACATCACCAGCGCCATTCAAGAACTGGCCGCGAATTTCAAAACTTGGCAAAACGACTACGAGTACAATCCGAAGACGAATGAGTTTAAACATAAGACGGCCGCGGATAAAACGCATGAACTGGTTAAAACATGGTACGAATTATAAACCTCGTTATTAAATGATATTGAATTTATTGAAATCCTGCCTGTTTGTGTTATTTCTCTGTTTCCTGACGCCATACAAAAGCATTCATGCGTTTCATCTTCCCGACATCTCCGGATGGTGGCTGTCTACAGGCGGCACGGCCGGGATGAACGGGAAACATCTGATTTACGGGGGCGAGGCGACCTTGCTTCGCATCGAGGGAAAATCAATGGTTATGTTCGGTATGGTGGCTGATTTTGTACACGACAACCGGTTGAAATCCAACCGCATGATGATAGGCCCGGAAATCGCGACCCTGTTTTGCGGCGTCGACGGAGGGCTCGTACTCAATTTCAGAAACGGACACACGTATAAGGGATTTTCCATCCGGCCTTTCGTTGCGTTTCCTTATTTTGTTTCGCCCGTCGCCTACTACCGGTACACGAGATTAGTTACCGGAAGTTTCGGCAAAAACAATCATGAATTCGGCATCCAGGTTAAGCTGGCCCTGCCTATGTCAGGATTATAAATTTTGGAAAAAATCATTATGAACACCCGGCCGTATAATTCTTCCATCTTTCTGCAAATAATCGTTCTTCTGATTCTCAGTGGCTCTCCCGCTGCCGCCAATTCTTTTCCGGAAATCAGCGGCTGGTGGATATCGGCGGGCGGAACTACAGGACTGAACAAGAAGAAAATGATCTACGGCGGAGAAACATCGTTCATTTACATTGCCCCGAAAAGCGTGGCGGCCTGGGGCATCGTGGTCGATTATCTTCATGACAACGCCCTGCGATCCAACCGCATGATGATCGGCCCGGAGATCGCCTATTTCTTCTGCGGCGTGGACGGCGGTCTTGCCATGAATTTCCGGGATGGAAAAACGAAAGCCGGTTATTCGCTCCGGCCGTTTATTTCTTTTCCGTTTTTCGTTTCTCCGGTCGCTTATTACCGGTACACAAAAATCTATAATTCGAAACCTGACAACATACACGAATTCGGAATCCAGATTAAAATCGCACTGCCACTGCATGCTCTGTAAATTTGTTTACCGGCTTTCCTGGAGTTTGGCCAAAGTATAAAGCGTCAGCAGACCAACGCAGGCAAAGAACGAAAGAACGGTTACGAAACCGGCCTGCCTTTTAAGCGCTTCCAGATTCCTTAGATTTTCGCTCTGGATGACCTGATCAATAGGCAATAAAACTTCATTACCGTTCATGGCCGGGCCGGAAATAAAAAGCGACGACTCGTAATACCGCGCGCCGGGCCTGAGAAAATCAACATCCGGAAAACCGGGCTGGACTATTTTGTAAATCCTGCTTGAGCTGTCGGGACCAGCGATGGGGTCGCCCTTTTCACTGAATAACCGCTGGCGTTGATCATAAGCAACGGTGATGAAATCATGGGACGGCGTTTTTCCGAAAAATATCTTTTCCTTCCGGACGAGAACCGCACCGGGTTCATTGAATTCAAACCGCTCGCCGGTAAGCAGTTCGCATTCCACGACAATCCCCTTTCCTTTGGCGACTTTCGGACCGTCATAGATTGTTAATCTAGGACTCGCGCAACTGGCGGCCAGAAATGCTATAAGAATCATTCTGAAGGCTTTCATGATCATACTCCTTATTTAGAATCCTCTGAAACATATTTGATGGCGATACCTGTGAACACAGGCGCCGTATAATTTTCCGGTTCTTCATCCATGAACGCGTCCAGTACCAATCCGCGCTGACGACCCGCGAAATCTTTCCTAACATTCATCACGCCGTCAGCGCCGACGCCCTGCGCCCTTTGCCGCATCAGGGTAAGGAGGTAATTGATATTGTCGTATTCAGCGCCCTTGATCTCGATGATCGCGAACTGTACGAACGGTTTTTCGGGACGTTCATTGTCATAATAAATATCAACCGGGTTCTGATGGGCGTTGTAGCGGTATGATTTAAGATATGCGATGTCGGAAACCGCGTCATATCCGTATGCGCAGGACATGAATAGAACCGGTATACAGATATAAATGAATAACTTTTTCATACATTTCTCCTAAAAAATTTAATCGAAAGAAAAATCAAGCAATTCGTGTGCCATCAATAAACTTTTAAAACACAATATTTGGGAATTTTCTTTTTTGTGGTAAATTTGCACAAAACATCTATTTCAGAAAAATGACAGAATATATTTTGTCATTTGTATTCCTGTAAAAAAACATTATTATTCCATTGTATTTATTTTCAAAGGAACATTCATTTATGACCACAACATTGGTTTACGTTACGGTAAAAGAGGAATTTATCGAACCCTTTAAAAAAGCCTGCGAACAAAATCACAGCAATTCCGTGAACGAACCCGGCAACCTCCGGTTTGATATCCTGCAGCATCCGGAAGACCCGTCAAAATTCATACTATACGAAGCCTATGTGAATGAAGCCGCGGCAGCTGCCCATAAAGAAACCCCGCATTATGCGGAATGGCGCGATACTGTCAAAGACTGGATGACGGAACCCCGGAAGGGAGTGCGTTACAATGTGCTGTATCCTGCCGGCCATGAAGCATGACCGGACCGTTTACACATAGCGCTCTGCCTGTGATTCATTTCGGTGCCGGAAAAACGGATCAGTTACCTTCACTCATCAAACAATTCGGCAATCGTACACTGATTCTGACCGGTTCAGGCTCGGTAAAAAAATCTGATGCATGGAAGAAAACCGAAAAACTGCTGTCATACGGTAAATTGATTATTTCATGGGAAACGATATCGGGCGAACCCTCACCGGAACTTATAGATCGACTTACAAATTCATACACCGGACCCTTACCCGATGTCGTGGTCGCCGTAGGCGGAGGCAGCGTCATCGACGCCGGTAAGGCTGTCTCCGCAATGCTGAGGCAGAATGATTCAGTGATCCATTATCTGGAAGGAATCGGCGTAAAGCAATATAACGGGCGCAAGATCCCATTCATCGCCGTGCCCACGACATCAGGTACCGGCAGTGAGGCTACGAAAAACGCTGTCCTGAGCCGAGTCGGCCCCGGCGGATTTAAAAAATCTCTTCGCCATGAACGGCTGGTTCCTGATATCGCGGTTGTTGATCCGCTTTTCACAGTCAGCTGTCCGGCCGCTCTTACCGCGGCAACCGGCATGGACGCGTTCACGCAGCTGCTCGAATCCTACGTTTCCACATCGGCGACTCCTCTTACCGATGCCATCGCGTTTTCCGGACTGGAAGCCGTCGCCCGTTCCCTTAAGAAAACTGTCGAGGACGGACAAAGCCTAGAAGCTCGGGCGGATATGGCTTACGCGTCCCTGGTCAGCGGGATTGCGCTGGCAAACGCCGGTCTCGGGCTGGTGCACGGATTTGCCTCAGCTATCGGAGGGCTCTTCCCGATTCCCCACGGGGTTGTATGCGGAACGCTCATGGCCCCCTGCATGGAGTTTACAGTCCGCCGGCTTCTGGTTGATCATCCGGAACATCCTGCCATTAAAAAATTCGCCGATACGGGTAAATTATTCGCCCCGCCCGGAAGAAAAGATCAACGATATTATTGTGAGTCCCTGATTGAAACGCTGTACAGACTTTCCGCCCAGCTTGAAATTCCCGGGCTAAACTCTTACGGTGTAACGGAATCGGACATCAACCCGATCTTGGCTGAAACGGGAAATAAGAATAATCCGGTTAAACTTACACCGGACGATTGGCGCAAAATACTGCAAACCCGTTTATAAATTTATTCCAGAACAAGCTGATCTTCTGTTTTTTCGTCATACACGGTAAACCCGTTCTTAATATAATTTTTGAGCGCTCTGGGATGGTCGCGGTCATTGGTGTGAAGCCATAAGCGGCGGGGCCCGAATGTCCACGCTTTAAGTATCGCCCACCTTAAAAAATATCCGCCCAAACCTTTACCCCGAAACTCCGGAATAAGACCGAAAAATTTTATTTCAATATCCGGACTTTCCCTTCTGTCAAATTCAACAAACCCTGCCGGAACGCCACTGACGTACAGCACAAAAACATCGACAAGATCATCCTGAATAATGGCGGCCAGGTCATGGTCATTCAGCGCCTTACGGTCAGCCCAACCGACATCATTTCCCACCGTATGATACAAATACCGGTAGAAACTCACAGTCATGGGTTGAGCATGAAGAACGACAATTCCCTGCGGATCGTTCAGGATAATACCCGGACTCTCTTTCATTTCAAGGTAGGTTACGCGTGTTTTTACAGTTCGTTTGGTCACCGATACTGAATTCAGGTTAATACTCTGTAATCAAAATTTTCAGGATGAATATAATTCATCGTGTTATGAAATTCAAACTGAATCGTTTCTTTAAGTCTGACCGTGAAACTGACCGGTGAAGATCATTTTGTTTTTTATGATTTTTCAGTTATATTGCTGCATGAAAAATCTTTTAAAAGACAAAAACGATCGGCTTCTGATATGATTCAAAAACTAATCCAATTCTCCTTACCCATGACAGCTGTTATGTTCCTCATCGGATGTTCCGGAAAACATCCTTCGTCTGATTCTTTTACCGATTCCCGTGACGGCAGAACTTACAAAACCGTTACCATAGGAACCCAGATATGGATGGCGGAAAATCTTCAGGCCACGCAGTACAGGGACGGATCGCCCATACCCATGCTGCTGGAAAACAAGGACTGGACAACGGACACTTCCGGTGCGTATTGTTACTACAATCATAGCTTCCGGAATTCAAATGCCTACGGCATGCTGTATAACGGCGCCGCAATATTGAATCCCAAAAAACTGGCCCCGTCCGGATGGCATATACCCAGCGATACGGAATGGCAGACTCTTATTGATTTCCTCGGCGGAGATCAGGCCGCAGGAAATAAACTTAAATCCGGAGATCATCTTTCTTGGAACGATGAGGATGGAGCGACAAACGAAAGCGGTTTTGCAGCTCTGCCGGCAGGCACCCGTGAATGTCATAAACTGATTACGGGCATCACAAGCAGTTACGAGGGTCTTGGCATGCGGACAGTCTTCGCATCGGGCACGGGATACGGACATCAGCTCGTCTGGACCCGGGAGATTCAGCATAAGCTCCCATCCGTCACTCGGGCTCCCGGCGGAGGATTAAATGGTATTTCCGTGCGGTGCATTAAAAATTAACTGATTATTCAATAAATTCATCCTCAATCCGGTATTAGATAGAATGGATCGAATATGTTTCAGATAAAATTTTCCTTAACTGAAAGAGATATCTGTCATTTTGCCAACCATGTACGAAATCTACGACCATTTTCCGGCGGAATATGATGAATTAGTTTTGCACGAGGATGCCCGGGGAAATCTGAAAAAATATCTCAAGCATTACATCAAACCTCATTCCTCCGTCATCGAATTCGGGGCCGGCACGGGAAGGGTAACCCTTCAGTATATTGACATCGCCGGCTCCGTCCGTGTGTGCGACAGGTCGGAACAAATGTTAAAGAAAGCCCGGGTCAATCTCCGGGATCATGCGGACAAACTCATTTTTTCTATCATTGACAACGGCGCTTTGAACACCGTTCGCGGCATATACGATCACGTTATCGAGGGCTGGGCGTTCGGGCATACCATTCACGATTACCCGGATTCGGTCGGACAAACGGCGGAAGCGCTTGTTTCAGGCGCGACCTCCCTGCTCAAACCCGGCGGTACGATGATCTTCATTGAGACACTCGGCACGAATGTCACTTCTCCTATGGCACCGGATTCCTGTTTAGCGGAATTCTATCTCTTAATGGAAGAACGTTACGGTTTCGGCAGGGACATTATCTCGACGGATTATGCATTCCGAGATATCCCCGAAGCGAAAAGGATCATGGGATTTTTTTTCGGTGAAACGATGGCCGATGCCGTTTCCGGAAAACAGGTCACGGAATTTACGGGAATCTGGACTAAACAGATACCCTCCGGGTGATGAGCCCAGAGACAACAGTCCCTCAACAAACATAAACATAACAGTGTGATGTACCGTTTCGCAAGATTGCGGAATGCCGTTCAGTTTCAGCAGGGATTATTCCATCACGGGCAAAGAAAAACTGAACCTGGAGCCCTTGCCGAGTTGGCTATCCACCCAGACTTTGCCATGATGGAGTTCCACAATTTTCTTTACAATGGCCAGGCCGAAACCCGTGCTGGTTTCTCCCGCCGTGGGACGCGCGCTGAGTTTCTTGAAACTTGTGAATATTTCCCTCAGGTCTTTCTCGCTCAGTCCTTGCCCGGTATCCTCAATGTGAGTCACGACCAGCGAAGGTTCGGTTTCGCAGAATACATGCACCCTTCCGCCCGGATATGTGTACTTGATCGCGTTGCTTACAAGATTGTTCATGACCTCCACGATCCGGATTTTATCGACCGTGATCTGCGGCAGGTCGGGCCGCTTGTCGATTTCAAGGGCGATATTTTTCACCATTGCCGCCTTACGGTTCATTTTTTCACATTCCTCCAGAATCGAGTACATGTTTTCCTTATGCAGTTCCAGGCTGACCTTGCCTGACTCAATCGCCGAAATGTCCAGCAAATCAGATATCAGCTGCACCATGTCACGGCCAGATTTCAGAACCATGGACAAATCGTTGATCACGTCCTCTTTTTTGAACCTGTCATTGCGGATATCTTCCACAACGAGCTCCACGAATCCAAGGACGGCCCCGAGGGGACTGCGAAGATCATGCGCCGCTATGCCGAGGAACTCATTCTTCTGCTCATTAACGATTTTCAGTTCTTCAAGGATATTCGCCTTGATAAATGCAGATGTGATATGCTCCTTCAGCTTATTCAGCAGCAGAAGATCCTGTTCGTTGAACGCATCGGGCATCTGAAGGTTATCAAATATAAAATACCCTCCCGTTTTCTGATCCATGCGGATCCTTAAAACAAGCCTTGATGGCGGCAGACCGAAAAACTCATTGACAGGGACCCGGTTCTGATCCGAGGATTCCCGGAGAAGATATATATCATCAAAGGGATTGTCAGCATACTGCAGGAAAAGACTCTCCGCTTCCTCATGAGTAAGCGCGAATGCCGTAAGGCCGGGAACGCTCCAACCCCGGGTCATTTTCACCCTGAACCTTTCCGTTTCCCTGTCTTCGGTAAGCAAGCAGGCTCGGTGCACATTGCCAAGAATGTTAACTTCTTTCAGAAGCGTTTCAAGTATTGCGGAAAAATCAATCTCCGAATTGATCGCTTTCACGATCAGGTTGATTTTCTCGAGTTCCTCTTTTTTCTCGGATAAATCCCTTGTCCGTTCGGATACCTGCATCTCCAGTTCGTGCTTCTGTTTTTCGATCAATTCCTTTCGTTCGGTTTCCTTCTCGCGTTCCAGTTTTTCTTTCTGCAGAGTCTGTTCGGCGAGTTCCTGTTTCAGAAGATTAAACCGGTTGGTCAGACCCAATGACAGCAGGGTGATCTGCATGATCGCACCGATCTGCACTCCGTAGTTGGTTATGAACATATTCGGCAGGAGTCCAAGGCTTTTGAAGGCATACATCGATATTCCGATCAGATAGGCGGACCATCCGATCAGGAAAAACAATGCGGGCCGGTAACCGGACCATAAACTGAGTATACCGGCAGGAACCAGGACTAGCGACAATACGACGGCCAACAGCGCAATCACGGAAATGGTCAGGGAATAGTCGGCTATAAACGCCATCAGAATGGTAATAAACGAGAGGAACATGTGGAGATTAATTAGACGGTTCATCTGTGGCGTCAATTCCGGAGAACGAAGAAATGACTTGCTGAACTGACCGCACCAGAATAATGCCATGCCCATGGCGAACAGAATGCTGTGATTGTTCCAGTCCGGTGAATCCGGCCAGAGCAGTTCATAGGCGTAACCGTCAATCCCCATCTGTCCGACGATATAAAATGAAATATAGATGACGTAATACAGGTAACTTTTATCTTTGATCGAGAAATAGAAAAACAGGTTATAAAGGGCCATCAGGATCAGGATACCGTAGAACCCGCCGAAAATAAACTGTTCTTTCAGCGTATTGGACACGAACCGGCTGATGGTATACAGGTTCAGCGGAATCTGAACGGAGCTCTCGCTCTGCACGCGAATATAATATAACGCTTCCTGCCCTCCTGAAATGCTGAGCCGGAACACCACATTACGATTTGATATATCCCTTTCGCTGTATAATATCCTGTCGCCCGATTTCTTTTCTTTCCATTGTCCCGTCGTGTCTTTATAAAACAGCGTTACATAATCCAGAAGGGGATATCCGACTTCAAGAAGCCACTCGTCCGTTGACGGATCGCTATTGCGAATCCTGAATTCCAGCCAATAGGCGGATTTCGTGAACCCGTAATTCGGAACGGATCCTTCGATTGTGATAAAGGATTTCTGAAGTTCATTTCCCAGAACCCGGCTAAATGTATATAATCCGTCTTGATCCTCGAGAATCCTAAGATGACTGATTCTGTAATGATCCTTGTTCTTCGTAAGGATGTGAACTTGCGAAATATCATGAACGGGATCCTGATCAGGTAACGCGTACAAACTGTTATCGTCAATAAACAGAATAACAACCATGATAAGAAAAAGGGTCAGGAATGTGTAACAAAACCTCTTCATTGCGCAGGAAATCCGTGTTGAAAAAGCATTAAGAACTAATGTAAAGATATGGAAAAGGGTCTTCCTTTTCAAGCATAATTAACTTCCTTTCCCAAAATTATTCCGTAATCACTCTCTTTAAAAATGAAGAATTAATCTTAATTATTTAGAAGTATGAAAATTTTATAAAACAATTCATACAGACTGAATATATACTGAAACCTTATTTTTTAAATAACGTATTTCATCATGACGAAACCCGGATGATTAATGATTCAATAATCATTTTAATGGAAGATACCATGCATTTGAACAGTAAAATAACTCTTGTTTTCCTCATGATCATTTATTCGCTATGCGCATCATGTATCGATGCCGATGTGAAAAATCCCCGTGAAACTGTTTTTTGCGACAGCTCTGTCTATGTAACCGACAATGAATGCCGTACCTTGCGGTCGTTACAGCAGATTGATCCTTATCCCTTTTATACCATGACTTTCTTCGGCAGTTACGGATTTGAGAACTATCTGCAAACCGGCCAATATCAGAGATCCTCAGGCGCCTCTGATAGTAAGAACGATTCAGCTTTTCATTGTACATGTTTCTCCGTTGCAAACGAATCCGGGACTTATTTCGGACGAAATTTTGACTGGTATCATCGTCCGTCGATGCTTTTATTTACGGATTCGCCGAAAGGTTACGCTTCCGCATCCATGGTCGATTTGTATTACGCGGATCGGAATTATTCCGGGGATTATGAATCCATGACTGAACGGTTACCGCTCTTAAGAACGCCTTATCTTACTTTTGACGGGATGAATGAAAAAGGCGTCGCGATCGGTATTATGGCCGTTCCTCATGCTGAACCGCCGTATGACCCGGGAAAAGTGACCATTCATGATTTATCGGTGGTCAGGCTGGTACTGGATTACGCGTCCTCTTCGGATGAGGCGGTGGCGCTGATCGGAAAATATAATGTCCGCTTCGACGGGGTATATCTGCATTATATGATCGCTGACCGGTCAGGTAAATCCGTCATTGTGGAGTTTGTGAACGGGCAAATGAAGGTTACCCGGAATACGCATAACTATCAGGTTTGTACAAATTTTGTGATCGAAGAGGCTAAACCTGACTTATCAGGACGATGCTGGCGATACGACAGCGCCTGGGTAAATCTGTCAACCGCTACCAATGCGTTGTCACCCGCCCTGAGTATGGATCTTCTGCAGAAAGTATCACAGAGCACGACAAAGTGGTCGCTGGTGTATAACCTGACCTCCGGCGGTATACTTGCTTGCGTCGGACGGGAATATGGTAATTTGTACAATTTCAGTCTGAATATGAAGTAAGGTTATTTCTTACTTACTTTTGAACTGTATTACCACATACTTATCGTAAAGTCACTTCTCGTAACTCAAACGATTCCTTTCCGGAAATTAAATCTCTTACCGTGATCTCCATCGTGATATTGCCCGGCACGATTGAACTGACGTCAAATCCTATCGTTTCGACGGAACGGGTGGATTCACCGGTCCGGGTTGTGGTTTGTTTCATGGATTTTTCGTTCTTTGAAAAGATAGAACCAATAGCCTGGAAAATATTCCGTTTCACTTCCTTGTTGCGGATTTCATAGCTTACCGAATAACGGCTTTTACCGTCGGCGTCCAGAGTGAGTCCGTAAACTTCATAATACAGAATCAGCGGATTCTGGCGGCTGACTTCCGCGATGGGATTCGGCACAACTTCCGTCCGGGTGCCCGGTTTGATGAATTTCTCGCCGACCGGCGGCATGGCGGTTCGCGAAGCGACCTGGATATCGCTGATATTGATATCGGAAGATGCGTAACTTTTTACGTGCACCGGAATCTGATAAACTCCGGTTTGTTCCTTGTCGTTGTTCACGATCCGTATCGCCGCGATGTAATTTCCCGGCGGAAGTTCGGAGCGGATTTCATCAACAAAGTAGTGTTCAACGTCCTGTTTCGCGGATTCGATCTGATAGGTTTTTTCAAAAACCGAAACGGCGGAATACGCCGTATCCATCACGGTAAAATGCACGCTGATCATGCTTTTTTCAGCCTGATCGTTTTCCGATGCGCGCCTGAATTTCATTGAACGTACAGGGATCATGTACGAAAAGTCCAGACGGCTTTTTCCGCCGGCTCCCAGAAACACATTCGTCTGAGCGTTGATGGGAATTTGCTGAAGATTCTGGTATACATCGGTGTACAGTTTGTTCGATTCCGCGGTTTTGCGGTATATATCCTCCACTTTCAGTTGGAAATCAAAAAAAATCCGCTGATACCTTGGATCACGTTCAGCACGGACTTTCGGGTTTCGGTTGATATACCCCTTCAGCTGATTTTCAAGATGAGAATAGGCTGACATCAGGCGGGCATTGTGATCGGCACGTTTTTTCATAATCTTGAGGATCTCTCCGGGTTGATAGGTCGTGAGAATATCCGAGAGAGGCCGCAATTCATAGATGCCTGCCGTATTGATGAAATCAAATTCTATATCGCCGCCGAAATCGGTGTAAAACCATGATTCGATGCTTGCGTAGGAATGGCTTTCGATACCATCCGTTTCCCCGTCGATCAGCTTGAAATTGGGTTGTCCGAACCTGATATAAACCATTCCCCGGTCGTCATATCCCGGAGAAAGGAACAGCGGATAATGTTCTCGGGCGAAATCCAGCCGCTGATAATGTTCGTCGAGTCGTTCATTTTTCATATTCAAAGGATCCGGATCGCGCTGTTTCCAGAACCTGATCAGGAAGATCCTTTTTTCGGAAAGGTCTTTCAGATCTTTCCAGGTTTGGATTTCCTTTTTATCGGCGATATCGCGGATATCGGTAAACAGCTGTTCCAGCCGAAGCGGGTCATCAAGTTGCCGGATTCCTGTATAGAAGTGAGCCGCTGACGAATCATAATCACCGAGGCCGCGTTCCGCCGCCGACAGATAAATCCAGTGCATGGCATCTTTTTCCATTGAGCCGGTGAAAAGGGATTTCACGTCAGCGTGTTTTTTTTGTTTCATCAGATTATCGGTCAGCAGGTCGATAACCGGCGGGAAGCCGTAAACGCTGAACGATTTGTCATGTTCATCAGCCGCGCGCAGATATCGCTCCGATTCAGCATATTCTTTTTTATACAAGAGGATGACACCGAATAGGTAATTCGCCGCAGTATGGCCCGGATCGGAAGTTATGATTTTCCTGAGCGCTTTTTCGGCAAGCCCGAAATGACCCGAAAACAACCGGTCTGTCGATTTAATCGAGCGGCTGCGGAAATCCTGTATCGCGGCGGCTGAGAATATCAGCGCGTCGTCATGCGTAAAGGTTCCGGCCGTCAAAGACCCTTTGTAAAGATCAATGACTTTTTGATACTCACCCTGTTCAAAGAACTTTTTCGCTGTTATTAAATGATCACCGTTATCCTGCGCGGAAATGTTCAAACTGAACACGCACAATAGCATGGAGATCGCCGCTGTTTCCAACAATTTTTTTTTCATGAAACACCTTCCTTTCATGTAATCATGATAATTACAGACATGAATATTAAAGAACTACCGTGACCCCAAATCGAACGGGACTTGATATTAAAGATATTTGGTTTCTGGTTAATTTTGATCTGTTGGAAAGATTTTCTTGAATAGAGACTGCTTTTTTATAAATAAAAGCTGAATTGTATTCAGCAGTAAAGCAGATAAATTCATGAAACCACCACTCCGCACCAATAACCCCTGATAACCCAGCTCCGTATGAAGAGTTTGTATTTTTATAGTCAGGATAATTATACTCAGGATAATCTTTAATTTTAAAAATATTCCCATCAAATAAAAAAGTCGGTCCTAATCCATAATAACAATTTACATTTTTATGAATTCGTTTTTTTAGAAGATACTGAAAAGAAAGTTGTAAGTTGATAGTATTAAGGTTAGTATTCATCGATGACACCAAAGAATCTGATTTTAAATATTGTTTTTCTTTGTTATCGCTCATTGATCCGTTTAAGCTAATACCAACCCGCCATGATCTGGAATCATCAATTTTTTTCATAACTGAAATTGTTGAACCATTAAATGCCGTTAAGAATGTGCTTTTGTCGATCTGAAACTGCAGTGCCCATTTTTTTCCTGAATCAGAAGTTTTATCAACGCCCTCATTCCCCGATTCCTGACCCAAAATTCCCGTTATTGGCAAAACCATTGATACTAACACAGCTACCGCTAAAACCACTGAATTTTTCATTTTTCTTTCTCCCTTAAAATTTTAAAATCTGATAACTACACTGTCAATATAGGGCTTTTATTTTTGTTTGTCATGTAATATTTTCTTTACGTTAATTTTTTTTATATATAATGTCAATTATTGTTATCATAGTCTTATTTTATTTGTTAAAAAAAACAACAAAAATGTAAATTTTATTTGATTTCATTGAATTTATACTTATATTAACATAATGAACTTATTAAGTGTAATAATATCAATATTATTATGAACCCCAAAAAATCAAAAGAAGAAAAAATATCGATTAATCCGCTGAGCGTTCTGCTCGGCGCTTACCTCGCCAAGGAACGAAACCTGCTCCGAATGAACAGTAAGGATATGGCGAATCAAATCGGTATCGGCGAAAGTTTTTACCGTATGATCGAGGCCGGATTAGCCAACCTTCATCCTAGCCGTGTACTCGATTTTATCAAATCCTTTCCGAACAGCGAAATCAACTTCGACGCGATCTGTAAATTTCTTGTCGCCGTTCAGATGGTCGAGAACAACCTGTCATCTTACGATCAGCTGAAAAAAGTCGTCGATGAAATGTCCGCTGCGGACTTTAAACTGCAGAAACTGTTCGCAGTCATGGAACCGGTCTGGGCTGAATTAAAAAAAGGAAACGAGGAAATCAAACCCCTGATCGATTCGGAAGTTTTTCTGAACGAACTGCAGGACTTTCTCACACGGTATGAACTGTACGCCGTTAACCCGAAAGAATCATCGGAAACCGTCGTGCAGAACGCGAACAATATTTTCAGGACCATTCCCACGATCTATTTCGATTTCGTCGAGGACATTGTTACACGCACGCAGGAACTGCCCGTGCGTATCCGCTTTTCGGACCTCTGGAAATGGGAAGACCGTAACAGTTCGAAATTCAGGGAACACTACGGGATTTTCCGCGATCATTCCAGCATCACCAGCTATGAAAACCTGAAAAAGTACAAATACCTGTATCTCTGGCAGGGACAGCACATTTCAACGTATTTCATTTTTCTGAATACGGATGTCTCAGCGGACAAAATCAAATCCGTTTTTGAAAAAAACCTGCGCCGTTCCCTGACCGAAGGAAATTACACGAACGAACTGCAGTCGTTCGATGAAAAAATGAAAAAAATCCGGTTCAAATGCTGTCCGCCCGATCAAACGGAAATCGTCGAACTGCTCACCGGCACGTATTTCGACGACGATGAAAATCCCTACAACAGGGTTCATGACGCGTTCTGGGTGTTCCGCTTAGTCAACGGAAACAACATCGGTTTCCTCGCGTCCATCGAACGGGAAACTTACAAGCCTTTCGAGGGTGTGAACCTCGGATTCGATGAAACGGTGAATAAATTAGACGGAATGAAAAAATTATGGGATACACTTTGATAGCCACAAAGTCACCAGGACACGAAGAAAATATTGGGAAAAGAAATTTCGCCACAAAGTCACCAAGTCACGAAGTATTTCAAAGACAAAAAACTTTCGCCACGAAGACACAAAGGTATAAATAGATAAGAAATCAATATGTCATTTAAGACTCATAGAAAAAAAAGTATTTAATTCATGCTTCAGGCGGGCATTAGACATGGCAGATAAAAATAATAAATATCCGAATCTGAACGATCGTGAGGAAGAACTGGCAAAACAATTGTTGACTGCGCTTTCACAGTCCATACGAACCTTGGTCCGGGGTTGCTTGAAAAAATATACGAAACTTGTTTTTGTCATGAATTAACCAAAAGAAAAATCAATTTCAAACGGCAATTTGAAATCCCAATTATTTATGATGGGATTAAATTTGATGAAGGTTTAAGAATTGATGTGATCGTTGAAGATATGATTATTTGCGAATTGAAGGCTGTAGATGAAATGAATCCGGTATGGGAAGCGCAGTTGCTCAGCTATTTGAAATTCACAAAATTAAGACTGGGTTTTCTCATCAATTTTAATGTTCCTATTATTAAAAAGGGAATTAAGCGTTTTATTTTATAACTTGGTGCCTTTGTGCCTTAGTGGCAAATTTATGAAATACAAAATCAAAATATCCAGTCTGACCCCGAAGGTCAGCAAAGATCAATTGTACAAAGAAAATTCCTATCTCGGGATCAGCATTAACAATCCCCAGCTGATCGGCGATCACCTGGAATTATTCATCCAGTGGATCAACAAGCGATTTCCGTACTGCAAAATAATCATCTGCGACCATCTGCACAGGATCAACGAATACATTTTTAACGGAACGCTGGATGAATCCATCGCCATCGGTGAAAGCGTGAAACGCGGAAAGATCATCGCCGACCGTTTCCGCGAGGTTCTTGTGAAATATCCGAAGGAAAAATTCGACCTTGAATTCTGGGAGAACTATTACAACGACCCGGAATGCCAGCAGGAAAAAGAAAGGCTCACCGGATTTTTCAAGACGATCGGACCGTTCCGGCGCTCGATTGAATTTTCCGCCATTGATTTCATCGAACGGCAGATCAGCCGCGGCTGCGCGATATCCGTGGACAAGGAAACGGCGATCGAAAAATCCGTGGAATACCTGATCGAGGAAATGGCGGTCTGCAGCGTTCTTGTAAGGCGCAACCTGAAAGTGATGATTTACCCCGGAACCACCGCGCCTATTTTCAAGGAATTATCCGAACAGAAATACCCTCAGGCGGAGACCGACCTGAACCGCGGCATCTGCCTCGACCTGACCGTCATTAAACTGAAATCCTGAGTACGAAACGATGGAAATTACTGTTCTCTCCGCCCTGCTGATCTCCGCCGCGATATATTTACTGATCGGTTTCCGTCTGGGAAAGCAAACGCGTGACATCGGCGATCTTTTCCCTGTTCGTTTCGGCAAGAACGCGCGGGTCAGCACGGTCAGCGAATTCAGTACCAGCACCGTCGCCACAACGGTCTCCCTCGCAACGATCATCCTCGCGTATTTTGAGCTGGCCGGACAATTCGGGCTGTTCCTGCTCTGGACATCCGTGACCACCGCGATAGGAATGTTTTTAGTCAGCGCATCCGCTGACAGAATTTGGACCAAACTTCTTGCCTACAATCACCGTCCGACCATGCATGAATTTCTCGGAACGGAATTCCATTCCCGAACCGTTGCGTGGGTCGCCTCCGTATGCACCAGCATCGGTTTTCTGCTGATATTCGCCACGGAATTAATTGTTGGTTCTTCTTTCCTCGCGAAATTCATCCCGGAAATTCCTGAGTGGATCACCGTTGTATTTCTGTCCGGCGTAGGATTTATTTATACGCTGTTCGGGGGTTTCCGCGCGGTCATCAAGACCGATCAGCTTCAGATGAAATTCATCTGGGCGCTGATTCTTCTGCTCGGAGGATATTATATCGTTGAAATAGTTCAGGCCGGCGGGTGGACCATCAGTCTTTCAAAAGTTCCGTCATCGATAATTGATTTTTCCGATCGTGACGGCTTGTTCATTTTTCTGATCGGTGTAACGATTATGAACATCCCGACGCATTTGTCGAACATGAGCGTGTGGCAGAGGATCAGCGGCGCGCAGCGGCCGGAGACGGTCACTCAGGGCTTACGGAAAAGCATCGTCAGCATTTTCTTTTCGTGGTCGTTCCTTGCCCTGCTCGCGTGTTTCGCCTATATGTTTGTCACACCCGCGGAATCTCAGAATTTATTATCCGATCTTTTGATAACGGTGGGCGGATCGGCGTACGGAAAGGCAGTTCTCTTTGTCGTGGTGGTCGGGCTCTACGGCGCGATGCTGTCCACCGCATCCACGAATCTGATTGTTGTAACGCATACGATTTCGGAGGATATTATCGCTAAATTCAAGCCTGCGAGCTTAGACGAAAGGATTCAATCGAAGCGAGAATTTTTCATTTCCAGGATCATTCTTGTCGTATCCGCGCTGACGGCGGTGTTTATCGTGGCTGCACTGAAGCTGTTCGGATTTTCCATCGCCGACCTGGTCTTCGCGATTTACGGCGGCGCGTTGGCATTATTCCCCCCGATATTGTTCGCGCTGTTCCGGAAACGGGAGAGCCTATATCCCTTATCAAAATTTGCAACCGCGGCAGTTGTTTTTGGATTTATATCAGGATGGGCAGTAGCCATCGCCGGAAAATTCATGAATCACGGATCGATGATATTTCTCGCGCCGACGGTGAGTATCGGAATGTCTTTTTTGCTTTTACTGATCGGCAGCGCATTTCTTTTTATCAATAAAAAACACTAGCCTTAAAATTTATATTTCGAGCTATTGACTATTTATACTAAATTAATTAAACCAACTAAGGGGAAATGACATGAATAAACTGATATTTCCATTCATGATTTTCATGATTGCAACATCCCTGAATTCACAAACACGAAAAGGGATTATTGAATTTACTCTGGACGGGCCTTTATACTCTTCGACCACAATATCCGCAGATGGCGAACATGAATATGTTAATAATTTTTCGCCCCGTATCGGTTTCAGCAGGTTCGTAAACGATCAAGTATCAATGAAAATTGAACTGATGATGGTTAATATCGATTCAAAATCTGAAGCACTTGGAAGAATAAGAGATGCCGGCATAGAACTCAGCCTGGGAGTTAATTTTCATCTTCCTGGAAAAAAGTGGTGGCCTTTTCTGGGTCCGCTGATTACGGTACAATCAGGAGATTTATACAATATCGGGTCCGATTCCCCTGTTTTTTTTGGAGGACAAGCCGGAATCAAATACTGGCCGATGGAAACGGGAGCAATTTATTCGAGCTTGTATTATGGTAAGGACTTCACCACCGAAGCCGGCATCGGTCAGTTTACTATGAATCTAGGATTAATTATCCGACTGAAATAAATCCGTACTACTGCACCTGATTCCCGTTCACCTGTTCGTACGCTTCGATGATGTCGCGAACAAGACGATGGCGAATCACGTCAGCTTTCTGGAAGTAGACAAACGAAATGCCTTCAATGCCTTTGAGAATTTCCTCGACTTCTTTCAGACCCGATTTAACTCCCCGCGGCAGGTCGCTCTGGGACGTATCACCGGTGATGATGGCGCGTGAGTTATTGCCGAGCCGCGTGAGAAACATCTTCATCTGCATCGGCGTGGTATTCTGCGCTTCATCGAGGATGACGTACGCGTTGTTCAGCGTTCGCCCGCGCATGTACGCCAGCGGCACGATTTCGATGATGCCGTCCTGCATGGCGCGTGAAAGCTTGTTGGGCGGAATCATGTCGGCCAGGGCATCGAACAGCGGGCGCAGGTACGGATCAATTTTCTCACGCAGGTCGCCGGGCAGAAACCCGAGACTCTCGCCGGACTCCACGGCGGGCCGTGATAAAATAATTCTTTCGATTTCCTTATTCTTCAGAGCGGCCATCGCCAACGCCACGGCAAGATAGGTTTTTCCGGTACCGGCCGGCCCGATGGCGAATACAATATCATTCCTGCGGACTTCTTTAACGTAATTCGCCTGTCCGGGTGTTTTCGCCTCAATGACATCCCGGCTGGTAAACAGCACCACCGAATCCATGTCGCGGTGCTGGTGATTGTTCCTGTTTCCGTTTTCTTCCGCAGGCTTGTTATCTCCGTATTTAATCGTACGGATAATCGTTTCAACGTCAATCCGGTCAATCTGACGTTTTTTATTGATCAGAAAAATAAGATCGGTGAACACTTCCTCGATTTTTTCAAGCTCACGGTTCTCGCCGTTAAGGTAAACCGTATCACCGCGAACAACAATCCGCGCGTCAAAACCCTTTTCAATGAGTTTCAGATACTGATCATTCATTCCGAGCAGTGAAACCGGATCGATTCCGGTAATTTTAAATGTTTTTTCGTCCAATGCGCGCCATCTTTCCTGAATTAAAAAAAAACTCTTGAGCGATTTTATTCACTCAAGAGTCTTATAATTTTTTAACCATTACTGGTCAAATGATACAATCCCCGGATTATTTCGGAATAATCAGGATGGTATGAGGATAAATACGGCTGGCGTCTTCGCCTATGATCTTCTTGTTGGCGTTGTAGATCTTGACCCAGTCGGACGGGTTTCCGTAAACTTTCTGTGCGATGCCTTTCATGTAATCGCCGCGTACGACCCAGTATTCGTTCGATTCGGCAGACCGCGGTATCGTGAAGGACTGGTTCGGGTAGATCAGGTCAGGATTGCGGATCTGGTCGCGGTTCGCGGAATAGATCTTGATCCACTGATACGGATCGGCATAGACGTCTTTCTTTCCGGAAATTCTCCACAGGTAGTCTCCGATGTTGACTACATACGTGTCATGTTTCGGCTTAGGCGGTGTATAACTCTTCCCGCGCTGAACAAGCTGATCGGCCCTATTGGACAGGTCATTGACTTTATTGTAGATTTCCGTGAGGGCATAGCGTTTGTCTTTCTTATTGGCATCAATTTCATTCTTCAGAGGGACGAGAAGAGAATCCACGATTTTGCTCAGCGCTTCATCACTCATCTTCGCGTAATCGTTCAAACGGGTTTCCAGATCGGACAGTTTTTTCTTCATTTCCTCTACACCCGCTTTATCCGTACCGATCAGCGCATAAATCTCATTCCAGGTATCCTCGGTTTCTTTGTCAGCTTTTTCGCCTTCTTCCTTGGTTCCTGTAATCGATTTGTTAAGGCTGTCAATCTGGTATTGAAGATTTCCCTGTTGATTGCTAAGGCCGCCCATTTCATTTGTCCAGTCTTCTTTTTTCATCTTCTCTTCCTGAGCATTAGCCAGTTGAGTGCCGAGAACCAAAACCAGACCTAAAACCAGAATATTGAAAACTTTCATATAATGTATCTCCTTGTGGTTGAATTTAATCTGAAACCGTAGCGGATTAATTTCCGCCCTGATTGGCTTTTTCAATTTCCTGCAGACGTTTCAGGACTAATTCTTTTTCTTTCTTTGCCTGATCGAGTTTTTGCTTTTTCTGGCCTAGTTCTTGTTCTGCCTTGGCTTTATCGTTGGTCAGCTGCTGAACCTGCTGGCGCATGGTCTGGACTTTGGCTTTCCGTTCGTCCAGTTGAACCATTTCTTCTTTTGATGCATAAGACGTACAACTCGCGATAAACAGAACGGCATACAAGCCCAAACCCAACAGAATCTTATTTACAGGAACTTTCATAAAACCTCCCAATGTTAATATTAATATAATTCTGTTCACTTTTCAATTAATCATTATCTAATTATAAAATAATCAATTTAAAACATTTTGTCAATAAAAAATGGAAATAATTGTAAGAACATATATATATGTCTTTTTTTATCTAATATTGCCGAAACAATGTTTTATTCCCCCGGACATACCGATGGATCGTCGATAATGTTCTTGCCAATGCGGCTTTTTTCATTTACATTAAACCGACCATCTGATCGGAGAACTATGCTAAAAAAAATCCTACTCTTGCATACCGGCGGAACCATGGGCATGGGATATTCGTCCACAACCGGACTGGATTCGACCCGGTTCTCGAACGAGGTTTTTCATTATGTCCCGGACATCAAAAACATCGCTGATATCGATTTCAAAAGCGCCTGCAGTCTTGACAGTTCCAATATCGCCATTCCGCACTGGCTGGAACTTGGACATCAGATTGAACACCATATGGACCAGTATGACGGGTTTGTTATCATTCACGGAACGGACACAATGAGCTACACGGCAAGTGCGCTGTCGTACATGCTGACGAACCTGCCCAAACCGGTCATACTGACGGGATCTCAGAGACCCCTGGCCGCCATCCGCACCGACGCGAAAAACAACCTGATCAACGCGATCGAACTGGCGACCCATGACATTCCCGAGGTCTGCGTTTTTTTTGACTACAAGCTGTTCCGGGGCAACCGGACAAAAAAGCTAAGTATCGATGAATTTGACGCTTTCAAATCGCCGAATTATCCCCCTTTGGCGGACGTGGGGCTTCACATTGAAATCCGGAATACGCACCGTCAGCCTTCCGGGATATTCCGCCTACATAAATCGTTCCGCGATGAGGTCATGTGCATCAGGCTGTTTCCGAACCTCCGGCCCGAACTGCTCAATCCTCTGATCCATGCCCCGGTCGGTGTTTTTGTACTGGAAGCATTCGGGGCGGGAAATGTCCCCAACCTTGATTTTTCAGTTCTGCCGTTCATCCACCGGATGTCCGAAGCCGGAAAACTGGTCATCATCGCCAGCCAGTGCATCAACGGGGCCGTAGACCTGGGCCTGTACGATTGCGGACGGGAAGCCATGAATGCCGGGGCGATTTCCGCAAAAGACATGACAACGGAAGCCGCGATCGTCAAGTCGATGTTCCTGTTGGGTGAGTTCGAAGGGCAGATTCAGAAAGTTAAAACCCATTTTCATATCTCCATCGCCGGCGAAATTTCCGAATAGCCGGCCGGTATCAAACGGAAAAACATCATGATCATTATCAGAAAACCCGACGAGATGAGGCAGTGGTCGGAAGCCGTGCGGCGGGCCGGAAAACGTATGGGGTTCGTTCCGACCATGGGATATCTGCATCAGGGACACATGAGCCTTGTCAATACCGCGCGTGATGAGGGTTCATGCGACTCCGTCGTAATGAGCATTTTTGTCAATCCCGCTCAATTCGCCCCGAACGAGGATTTCAACCGGTATCCCCGGGATTTTGAGCGAGATTGCGAACTCGCGCGTTCCGCCGGCGTGGACGCGGTTTTTTATCCGGACGTGACGGACATGTATTCATCCCGTTACCGGACCTATGTTGAGGTCGAAGAGCTGGGGAACAGGCTTTGCGGCCGCACCCGGCCCACGCATTTCCGCGGGGTAACGACGATCGTCGCCAAACTGTTCCACATCGTCAGTCCGCATACCGCCGTATTCGGGCAAAAAGACGCCCAGCAGTTTTTCATTCTGCAGCGAATGGTTGCTGACCTGAACATGGACATTACGCTCATCCGATCGCCGATCGTCCGTGAACCCGACGGCCTGGCCATGAGTTCGCGCAACAAATACCTCAGCCCGGAAGAACGCACCGACGCGGTTTGCCTTCACAAAGCGCTCCGACTGGCTGAAGAAATGATCGCCCGGGAAACCACTGAAAGCACGGTCCTGATCCGGGCTATGAAAGAGCTTATCCACAGGCACAAAACGGCGCAGATCGATTACATCGAAACCGTTGACACCGAATATCTGGATCATCAGGCTCACATTAAAAAAGGCACTTTGATCGCGCTCGCGGTCTTTTTAGGCAAGACTCGTTTAATTGACAACATGATCATTTAAATGCAGAAAGCGAGGTTCCCATGTCTTCAGAAAAACCCCCCAAATCGGTCCGCGGATCGCTGATTTCTGTCAGGATCGATTATATAGTGTATGCCGGCCTTGACTGGAAACAAGTTCTGAACGCAATTCCCGACGACGCAAAAGAAGATTTAAGAAAACTCATCAAGGGCAATTATTCAATTGAAGAATTTTTTGAGACACCGGCGCATTTCAAACGGGTGGTATCGGGCGTCGGCTGGTATCCGGCTTCGATTTACAACGGCATCACCAGCGCAGTAATGGATCTCATGAAAATGAAAAAAAACGTTCCTTTCGAGGAAACCTGCCGGCAGATGGGTCGCTACGCCGCCGAACAGCATCTGACCGGATTTACGTCGTATGTTCTGCGTGTCACATCGATTTCTCAGGTTATCAACCTTGTGGTACGCGGCTGGAGCGGATATTATTCCGAAGGTGAAATCAAAGTCGTTAAAAACAATCCCGGTGACGCTGAAATGGAAGCCGCCATTCCCTATATCATTCCCCAAATGCGTTTTGCCATGGCCGGATATTTTGAAGTCACCCTCGAACACAAAAAAGCCAAAAGCATCAAAGTCGATGCCACTGTTTTACCTGAAAAAAATAACACTCTTCATTTTCACTTAACATGGAGCGCATGATTTAAGCCTATGCAAAGTCAACTGGTAACCCTGATCATGGCGGCCGGAAAAGGCACGCGAATGAAATCAGATCTCGCTAAGGTCCTGCATCCCATCGACGGACAGCCGATGATCCATTACGTCATTAAACTTGCGCGTGAACTGGGTTCGAGCCGCGTGATCGCGATCATCGGGCATCAGAAGGAACGGGTGCGCGCGGAATTAGATTACGAGCATATTGAGTATGCCTTGCAAGAACCTCAGCTTGGCACGGGCCACGCGGTGATGCAGGCCGAACCGCTTCTGCATAATTACGGCGGAGACGTTCTAGTGCTTTCCGGCGACGTTCCCCTGCTGACTGAAAAAACCATGCGGCGGCTGATCGGTCTGCACCGCGATCATCATGCCATGGCGACGGTTCTCACGACGGTCATGCCCGATCCCACAGGATACGGACGAGTGATTCGCGGGACAAATGACGACGTTGTAAAAATTGTCGAACACAAGGACGCGACGGAGGACGAACGTAAAATCAGGGAGATCAATTCAGGGATTTACGTTTTCAATTCCGGAGAATTATTTTCCGCATTGAAAAAAATCAATTCCGACAACGCGCAGAACGAGTATTACCTGCCGGATGTGCTGAAAGTCCTGATCTTGGAAAATAAAAAAGTTTCCGCGCTGATTACGGAGGATTACCATGAGATATCCGGAATCAATACGGTAGAACAATTGAAGGAAGCGGAACAAATTTTAGTAAAACGAAACCATATATAGTTCTGAAAAACCATAAACAGGTTCTGTCTGTACTCATAGGATAGAATGTGAAAAAAATCATACCAAAAAATAGTTCCATTCCCCAAAAAAACTCCGCCGGTGTGTTCAGTGAAGTTTCAGAATTAATTGAACAATCCAGAAAAAAAAGTCGCGGCGGTTATCAATCAGGAGATGGTTTTGCTTTACTGGAATATCGGAAAAATCATCAAAGAAAAAATCTTCCGGTCGGACCGTGCGGAATACGGAAAACGGATTCTCCAATCACTGAGCGGAGAATTGACGCTGAAATACGGCAAGGGATTTTCTCCGCAAAATTTATGGTATATGGCTCAATTATATGAATCATATCCGATTCTCCAATCACTGCTTGGAGAATTGGAAGGTTTATCATGGACACACGTTATTATCCTGTTACCAATCAAAGAACCCTTAAAACATAAATTCTATGCCTTTTTTTGTTTTAAAGAAAGGTGGAGCACACGTATTCTGCAAGACCGGATTAACAGCATGCTTTACGAAAGAACCGCTTTATCATAATTACCTGAAAAAACTATAGCGATGCAGTTAAAAGAATTAAAAGATCAGGATAAAATGACACCTATATTGGTTTTCCGGGATTCTTGACGACGTCATTCCTGCGTAAGCAGGAATCCATGAACGATCATGAATAAACAATTCTATGTTTACATTTTATCAAGTAAAGAGAATGGAACTCTGTATATAGGCGTAACGAACAACTTAATCAGAAGAGTATATGAACATAGGAACAACCTTATTCAGGGATTCACACAAAAATATAATGTTCATCAGCTTGTTTATTATGAAATTTTTTATGATATTTATGAAGCCATAACACGAGAAAAAAGATTGAAAAAGTGGAAACGACAATGGAAAATTGAATTAATTGAAAAATTTAATTCCGAATGGAAAGACTTATACCAGGAAATATTAAATTGATTTTTTTATTAAAAAACAGATTCCCGCTTTCGAGGGAATGACTGTTCAGAGAAACGAATAGAAAAAAAGACACATCATGCTCTAATACTATAAATAAGTGAGGCCGATGTGAAACAAATAATATTTTTGCTGGTGATACTAAATGGTCTCAGCGGCTTCGCGCAGGAAAAGAAAAAAACTATCGCCGTTCTTGAATTTGCCTCCACGGGCAACCTGTCTAAGAAGGAGGCCATAACACTCACTAAGCGTTTCCGCGACATGCTCGTTCAGACCAATACTTTCAAGGTTTTGGAACGGGATAAAATGGATGCCATCCTGAAAGAGCAGGATTTTATTTTATCTGATGACTGCAACTCCGCGGAATGCGCCGTTCAGGTGGGACAGCTGCTGGGTGTCGAAAAGATGATAACCGGCGATATAGGAAACGTCGGTAACACATGGACTATCGGACTCCGAATGATTGATATGTCTTCGGGAGAAATCGAACGAACCGAGACGCTGGATTTCCAGGGCGCGATTGACGGCATGCTGGAGGTTATGCGCCAGGCCGCTTATGTATTCGCGGGACTGAAAATTCCGAAAGGTAAATCGATGGTGTATTTCAAGGATAACACGTTAGAATCCGCGCCGACACCATCAAAACCGCAAGGACGTTTTAAATTCAGTATATTTTATGGCCCGCCATGGATAAAATCGATGCTAAATTTAAATAAATGGCCTGATGAACATCCGAATAACGAAATCATTTTAGGCGGACACCTGGGCGGGTCAATCGGTTATATGATTACACCTAATTCTAAAGTCAGTATAGAATATAACTATTTCATATATATTCAGGATACAACCGCAACCGGGTATAAGAACAGAATATGGCAATCGCATCCTTCGGTAAACTCGCTGGGTATTAATCTGAGCTATTACTTTGCATCCACATCTTTTAAGCCATATATTCAAGCCGGCTTTGGTTATTGCAAATTCAAAGAAGGACGCACGGATGTTGATCTTGACAACATCTCCGGTATATATATTTCACCTGCGTTTGGACTGGATGTACGCCTTTTCAGATATATAGATATTCAAATGGTCGGAAGAACCAATTTCATGAAACCGTTCAGTCCGTTTTCAGTGCATTGCGGTGTTGTATTCAGCATGGGCAATCCTTTCCCGGAAACCAAGAAATGACGAAGTTACTTTCCCATAAAGATGATCACTTTCATCACAGGAGTCATTCATGAGATATTTTTTAATTGTTTTGATTTGTTTATCCGGATTGACTGGATTTTCACAGGAAAAAAAACGACCCGTCGCTGTGCTTGAACTCGTTTCTTCCGGCAAACTCGATAAAAGCGAAGTCGTCACGCTCACCAAGCGTTTCCGTGATATGCTTGTACAAACGGACGTGTTCAACGTCCTCGAACGCGATAAAATGGACAACATTTTAAAAGAACAGGATTTCATTTTATCCGATAACTGTAATTCCGCGGAATGCGCAGTACAAGTAGGTCAGTTGCTCGGCGTGGAATCCGTGATCACCGGCGATATCGGTAAAATCGGCAATACATGGACGGTCAGCCTGCGATTGGTTGATATGACCACCGGAAAAATAGAAAAAACAGAAACGATGGATTATCAGGGAGATATTGACGGACTGCTGGACGTGATGCGGCAGATCGCGTTTATATTCGCAGGAAAAGATCCGCCGAAAAGCAAGGCGACATTGATTATACAGACCGGAAAGGTTGATAAACCCGCTAAGACGACAGGTCGGAGTCGGTTGCTGTTTGAACCGTTGGTTTATCTGCCGGTATTAGATCAATTCACATTTGATAATAAGTCATGGCACGATAACAATAACAAAGTCATGTACAATCAAATGGGAGTAAAATTTTCGGTGAGTTATATGGTTACACAAAATGTTAAGGTTGGCATATCGAGCCAACTCCTTGCATATTTTTATAAAGACACTATTGGCAATTTAGATAAAGGAGATTTAGCGGCGCCGACAAATTTTACTGTCGGTCCCAATGTGGGTTATTATTTTACCAATGGCAGATTCAAGCCGTTTATTGAAGTTTCAACGGGCTTTTTTATGTTTAAAGTAAATGCTCATGACAGACTGTTTCCGTTAAGCGATAAAGATATTGAAAGAATTAAAAACCTGAAAGACCAATCCGGTTTTTATACCGATATTACCGTTGGCGTTGATATTCAATTATTTCAATTTCTTGATTTTCGCATGGCTTCCCATTTTATTTACGCTAAAACCAAGCCGATGTATGGTTCCGGGGCTTTATCCGCAGGACTTGTGTTTCATGCCGGGAAGGGGTTTCCGTCTGAAGATAAATAATCCACAGATAAACACGGATGAACACAGATTTTATTTTAACCACTGATAAACACAGTTGGTTACAGTTTACCGCATAACTATAAAAAAAGCGAAAGTCATTAAAAAAATAGGCGATCTTTACAAAAAACTTTCTTTTGACTTGATCTGTGTTAATCTGTGTCCATCCGTGGTTCCTAACGACAAACTAAACAGGAGCACAACATGTACAACCTGACCCTGATTCCCGGAGACGGCATCGGACCGTCGATCATCGACGTAGCAACGAAAGTGATCGAAGCGGCGGGCGTGAAAATTGAATGGGACGTACGGCTTGCCGGCATGGCCGCCGTGGAAAAATTTGATACGCCGATCCCTTACGAAACGCTGGAGTCCATACGCCACTTTCATGTATGTCTCAAAGGTCCTTTAACTACGCCTGTCGGCGGTGGGTACCGGAGCGTAAACATTTCTATGAGGCAGGAATTTCAGCTATATGCCAATGTCCGTCCCACCGTTTCCTTTGAAGGCATCGCCTCACCCTACGGAGACGTCGACATCGTGATTATCCGGGAGAACACGGAGGAACTGTATTCAGGAGTGGAGCATTTCATCACGACTGAAGGAACGGTAATCGCCGCGGAAAGCACGTCGGTCGTCACCCGCGCACATTCGGAACGGATCATACGTTACGCGTTTGAATATGCGCGTAAAAATAAACGAAAGAAAATCACACTCGTCCACAAGGCAAATATCCTCAAATGCACTACCGGACTGTTCCTTGCCGTGGGAAAGGAAATGGCGAAAGAGTACCCGGACATCCGGTTCGAAGATAAAATCATCGATTCCTGCTCGATGCAGCTGGTCATGGATCCGCGATCATTCGACGTCATTGTGACCACCAACCTTTTCGGCGACATCCTGTCCGACATGACCGCGGGGCTCGCGGGCGGGCTGAGCCTAGCGGCCGGGGCGAATATCGGCAAGGGCGCCTCGGTATTCGAAGCCGTCCACGGCAGCGCGCCCGATATCGCCGATAAAAACATCGCCAATCCCGCCGCTCTGGTCATGGCCTCGGTGATGATGCTCAACCATATCGGCGAACCCGAAGCCGCCAGGAAGATCGAAACGGCGGTCCGCGAGGTCATCCGTGAGGGGATCTCCGTAACTCCCGACCTGAAAAAAGACTCATCCTGCACCACTTCACAGATGGGCGATGCGATCATCCGTAAACTGACTTCAAAATAAAGGAGCTCCTTTGAAAAAAAATATCAGGAAATACCCGCATATGGGCGAAAACAACCGTCCGCTGCCGGCGTATAACAACCTTGAATTCCTCAACAGCCCTGAGGCACGGCTGATCCGGGTCATGTGCGAATTCCTCGAACCTATGCGCCGGTTCAGGAAAATGGCTGTCCGTGACACCATCGTTTTTTTCGGATCCGCCCGCACCCTGACGCCGGAAGTCGCAAGAAAAAATTACAAAGAACTCCAGATGAAAATCCGCAGGCAGAAAAACCCGCCGCGGACTCTTCTGCAGAAACTTGAACATACCAAGATCCAGCTGGACACTTCAAAGTATTTTGAAGACGCAGTTCAACTCGCTTATCTCCTGACCAAATGGTCCAAAACCCTGTCGGACGGAAAACGATTCCTGATCTGCTCCGGAGGAGGACCCGGAATCATGGAAGCCGCGAATCTCGGTGCCAAAAAAGCCGGGGGGCCCTCCCTTGGATTCAATATCACACTGCCCCATGAACAGGAACCCAATCCTTACATCACACCGGAACTGAGTTTTGATTTTCATTACTTTTTCGTCAGGAAATTCTGGTTCGCTTACCTCGCCAAGGCGCTGATCATCTTTCCCGGCGGCTTTGGAACCCTGGATGAATTTTTTGAGATGATCACACTGATCCAAACAAAAAAAATCGAAAAGACGCTCCCGATCGTTATCTACGGTACCGAATACTGGAAAGAAGTCATCAACTTTGACACCATGCTCCGTAACCAGATGATCAGTCCTGATGACCTGAATCTGTTTCAGTTCGCCGATACACCGGAATTCGCGTTTGATTTTCTGAAAAAAGAACTGACCAAACATTATTTAAGAGGATAGGAATCCATTATGTCCGTTCTGATCGAATTCAGCATGTTCCCCACCGACAAGACCGAAAGCGTCAGTGCTTATGTCAGCCGTATTATCCGGATGATGGACGAATCCGATGTTAGCTACAAACTCACCCCGATGGGCACGGTATTTGAAACCGATACATTGGATGAGGCGTGGAGCATTATCCGAAATTCTTATAAACAGCTGGAGCCGGACTGCGGGCGCATCTATATGAACCTGAAAATGGATTATCGCAAAGGACAGAAGGACCGCCTGAATCAAAAAATTCAGTCCGTCGAAGATAAGATTGGACGACCCGTAAAAAAGTAAACTGTTCAAGGCAGAATTTCGAAATACAGCATCGTTTCCGGCGGAAAGATTGTCCCCTGACCGGCTTGCGACCTCCTATTCAAGAGACTGAATTATCCGAGATCGGATATTGACAATCATCAAAACATCTATTATATTCACCTGTTTACCGGCGAGAGTAATTCAGCGGTAGAATGCCAGCTTCCCAAGCTGGACGTCGCGGGTTCGATCCCCGTCTCTCGCTCGACTTTCATCCGGCTTATATGCAATCAACCCGATTTTTCCGATTTTCATTTTTATTTGCCCTTTCAATCCTTATTGTGGCCATGGAACTGTCCTGTACTTCGGGCGTGCTAAATCAAGAACAAAAGCGGAACCGCGCGCTATCGCTGATGCAGGCCTCAAAAAAAACACCCTCCCGGGAAAAAGCAATCCGTTGCCTTGAGGAATCCATACGTATCGATTCGGTATTTCCCGAACCCTATCTGGAATTGGCGGAAATGTACTCGAAGTCCGGATATGAATGGAAAGCGGAATCTTTTCTTTTGAAAGGAATAGAAAACGGAATCCGGGATTCAAGACTCTATTTCAAGCTCGGTACCCTGCAACTTGAACTGAACAAGCTAAATGAATCCCTTTTTCATCTTGAACATATCAGTACGGGTGATTCGCTCTATCATCCTGCCCTTTTCCTGCTCGCAAAAATCAATTTTAAATTCGGAAATTACGCCCTTTCCGGAAAACTGCTGGACAGCCTGAAAACCCTTGAAAACTGGATTTACAGGCATGAAGCCACAAATTTAGCGGATCGCCTACATGATGTGTCCGGAACCGAAAAAACTGAAGAACAGGCATTCGCAGGGATCCGTGAGGAACGGACCGTAACAAGATATGATATCGCATGGCTATTCAATCATTTTTTCCCGGGCTCCGGTTTCAGCTCCGCATCCGCCCTCTTTGAAGATATTTCCCCGAATGACATCAAATACCCGGTTTGCGCCCGGTCGGTTCAGATGAATTTTCTTGAATCCCTTCCCGACCGTAAATTTTATCCTGACTACCTTATCTCGAAACGGAATCTTGCGATTTACCTTTACCGCTGGCTGATAAGAAATGATTTTGGTCCGGATGAACTCCCGCTTTCCAACATAAAATGGAAAGACCTTTCATCGTCCGATATTCATTACACCGATCTTATGAATGCTCTTCGGCTGAATATCATCCGGGCCGAAAAAGACAGTGTTCTCGGTACCGATCAGCCGGTCAACGGACATGAAACCGTGAAGGCGTTTGAGAGAATCGCTGAATTACTTACCGGCGCACACAAAGACCAGAAGTAAACCAAAGACAATGACCAAAGACAATAAAAAACTCCTGTATGATCCGCTGATCGAACTTATGAATTACTTCTCGGCAAAACCGGCGGAACAAACACAGAAAGCTGTTTCCGATAATTTGCCCATGGAAGAACAGCTGAAAAAGCACATCATCGATGGTGAAAAGCAAAATTTGGAAGAACACCTGAGATCTGCGCTTGAAAAACATACGCCCCTGTATATCATCAATACGATACTTCTGGAAGGTATGCGCGTCGTCGGCGAGTTGTTCGGCAAAGGCGAGATGCAGCTTCCGTTCGTGCTACAATCGGCGGAAGTGATGAAAAAAGCCGTGGCATTCCTTGAGCCGTTCATGGAAAAACAGGACGCCGTACGCAAGGGCACGCTGGTGCTGGCGACCGTTAAAGGCGATGTCCACGACATCGGAAAAAATCTCGTGGATATTATCCTGACGAACAACGGATACCGGGTAATCAATCTCGGCATCAAATGCCCGGTCGAAACGATGATTCACTCTGCCGAGGAACATAAGGCCGACGCGATCGGCATGAGCGGACTGCTGGTGAAATCAACGCTGATCATGAAAGAAAATCTTGAAGTCATGACGGAACGTCAATGGTCGATCCCGGTACTGCTGGGCGGGGCCGCGCTGACCAAACGCTATGTTGATGAAGACCTGCGGTCCGTTTACGCCGGATCCGTGCATTACTGTGAGGACGCGTTCAGCGGACTGCGTGTCATGGAAGATATTTACCGCGGCGAACATGCCCCGCAGACTGCCGATGTCGATCCGCTGGAACAACCGGCCGCCTCAGTCAAAGAACTGATCAAACGGTGGAAAATCGTCCGCCATAAATGGAACAAGACGCTGGGCTATATCGCGGACGATGATTTCAAACACGGCGTTCATTTCGGATCATGGACGCTCCGCGACATCCTCGCCCATCTTACCGGATGGGAGCGGATGCTTCTGGACGAACTGAGCCAACAGCGCGATGCTTACCGTCCCTCGACCTGGACGCCCGAACGCATCAATGATCAGAACCGGCAATTCGCCTCCGAACAATCCGGAAAGGAAAAACACGAACTCATTGATCACTGGAACAGAATTCAGCAGGACTTCATCGCGTTCCTCGAACAAAACAACGCATCCCTGGCCGGGGTTCTTTCTTCCGGAAATAACCTCCGTGAATTCTCAGAACTGACCTACCAGCACGAATATGAGCATTGGAAAAAAGTCAGCGCATGGCTGATGAATCCGGCCCGGGAAAAAATATTATCACGTAACCTCCCGAAAAAATCACCGAAAGTTCATCCCGCTGAAAACATACCGCAACCGCCGTTCTGGGGATCACAGATTGTTCGTGATGTGACACTTGATACCATTTTTCCTTATATCAACGATATCGCACTCTTCAGGGGACAATGGCAGTTCACTAAAGGCTCCCTGACCGAAGAAGCTTATCAGGCTTTAATCCGCGATACGGTGCGGCCGGTACTTCATGAATGGACATCCCGCGCTATCCGAGAAAACCTTCTGATTCCTACCGTCGTGTACGGTTATTTTCCCTGCCAGTCCGACGGCGACGATTTAATTATCTACCGTGACGATTTAAAAACCGAAAGGCTGAGATTCACATTCCCGCGCCAGCCGGACGAGCCTTATCTATGTATTTCAGATTTTTTCGCCGACTGTTCTTCTGGTAAAATGGATACGCTGGGCTGTCATATCGTCACCGTCGGAGAACTAGCCTCGGAATTTTCCATAAGGCTGTTTGAGAATAACCAATATTCGGATTATCTCTATTTTCACGGCCTCAGTGTCGAAACCGCCGAAGCGCTCGCCGAATTCTGGCACCGCGAGATCAGGAAAGAACTTCACATCGACAGCGAAGACAGCGAGGATATACGAAAATTGTTCCAGCAGCATTACCGGGGCTCGCGCTACAGCTTCGGCTATCCGGCATGTCCGAATCTTGAAGATCAGGTAAAATTATTTGAACTGCTCCGGCCCGAACGCATCGGCGTAAAATTATCCGAAGGCTATCAGCTTCATCCGGAACAATCAACCAGCGCGATCATAGTTCATCATCCGCAGGCTAAATATTTTAATGTCAGGTAAAAATTCCCGGATATTTCAAAGATTAACACAGATAATTTTCCTGTATCTTTATATATTACTTGCAATCTTTGAAGCATAATTCCAAACATACACAAAACGGAGTTCATCATGGAAGACATTGAATCCCTGAAATATCCCATTGGTAAATTTTCAAGACCTGACACCATCACTGCCGATCATCATGAAAACTGGATAAGTGAACTGGAAAACCTCCCCGAGCGGCTGCTGAAAATCGTAAGTCCCATGACAAATGACCAGCTACAGACGCCTTACCGGCCTGATGGCTGGAACACGAGACAAGTCGTGCATCATATCGCCGACAGCCATGCCAACGCGTTCTTCCGGTTTAAACTCGCCCTCACGGAAGATCACCCGGCGATCAAGCCCTACATGCAGGACCGGTGGGCGCAATGTTTTGATTCGGCGATGGTCAGCGTCAAACCGTCGCTGAAAATCATCGAAGGCATTCATCAGCGCTGGACCATGCTTTTGCGGACATTGACGGATAAAGACTGGGAACGTACCTTTTACCATCCCGAGCGTCAGAAAGATTTCACGCTGTCCGAAACGACCGGATTATACGCCTGGCACGGCAGACACCATTATCAGCAGATTTACGATCTGGCCGTGCGTGAACGATGGTTTTAGCTTTTATGGTAATCCGTGCTTTCAAAAATCTTGTCGGCTGACTTGGCGATAAATCCGTTATACAATTTGTTGTTCGCGTCCGGATAACGCTGGGCGAATTCGTAATAACAGCCCGGAACTTCCTTCTCGCCTTCTGTGAATTTCATCGAAATCATACCCGATTTGATGCTGGACTGCTGAAGCAGTTCGGCCGGCGTCCCTTTGATCTCCCCGCCGGAATCATTCAGCGCGAAGCCTTTCCGCTTGAGAAACGCGTTAACTTTTTCAATGGTATCGTACGTCCGGAGCGCGTTGATATTGACGGTAAAATGATTCGCCCGGAAACCGTTTATATACAGCCAACCGGCGTATTCGGATTCCTGCCGCAAACGGTTATACGTCTCAAAGGACGGAGTATCCCATGATACGCCTGAAAACAAAAGCTCATCCGATGTTAACAGCGCGGCCGGTATTCTTTCCGCGACCTCTTTCATGGTTTTTTGAAGCGAGTCGCTGAATTTTTCCGTTAAAAGTTCGCTGATGAAAACCTTAGGAAACGCCGGATCATCAGCGTATTCAAAATGTTTCGCGAAAAGATGTTTTTCCTCGAACACATAGGTTCCAGCCTCGCGGTATCCGTTCCGCACAAACAGCCGGCTGAGCACATCAACATTGATTCTCTTATCATTCAGCGTCCGGAAAGCGATATGATCATTGATAACCTTTTCCCCTTCGGACGTAAACGCGTCGTATACTTTTTTTACGAGCGGATTCTGTTCCGTATAATCCTTCCAGAGCCGGTTAAAAATTGAATTGAGATCCATGGTTATCCTCCTGGTTTTGTTTTTTAAATAGCTTTTGATATAATGAAAGATTTTAAAAAATATTCCTGCACCAATACCGAAATCCGATTTTCTCAGGAATTATTTCTTGTACTTATGCGTTTTTTTATTTATGATTGACGGCTATCAAACGAACAGGAGATGATATGGCTCGATTAGTAAAATGTGTTAAACTGGGCTCTGAACTGGAAGGTTTCGACAAACCTCCGATTCCCGGCGAATTAGGCAAAAAAGTTTATGATTCGGTTTCCCTTGCGGCATGGAAACTGTTTCTGGAACATTTTAAAATGATTATGAACGAATACCGGCTGAATCTTATGGATCCCAAAACGGATGAGATTTTCAGCGAACAGGTCAATCAGTTTTTTTTCAGTCAGCCTGAATAGAGAGCGTCATTCAAAAAAAACTCCCGGAACCCCGGGAGTTTTTTTCATTATTTACTGATTATTTCATTCTTCTTTTTTCGCCCTGAGTGAATCCCAAATCATATAAGATCCGATGGCTACAAACATAATCAGCGCCATGAATTCCGCGGCGTTGGTCTGAACCCATTCCTCAAATCTCATATTGACCCCGGCATAACGGATAATCGCGCTGACTACGCCCATAAGCGCTCCACCGGCGATAAATCCGGATGCGATCAGGGTACCGCGCTCACGGCGGGCGTTGTTCAATGATTCGTCTTTGGAGCGCGTTGATACGAAGTGAGCGATCAATCCTCCCATCAGCAGCGGCGTGTTAAGTTCTAGCGGGATGTACATTCCGAGCGCGAAGGCCAGCGCAGGTAATCCCAGCATCGTGAGAATCAAAGACATAAACGCTCCGGCCAGATACAGCAGCCAGGGCGCCGGCTGTTCGGACATCAGCGGTTTGATGACGGCGGCCATCGCGTTCGCCTGCGGGGCGACCAGCGCGTCATCGCCCTTGAATCCGTACGTCTCGCTGAGCACGAGAATCACCCAACCCACAGTGGCGGCCGATACCGCCGCACCGGCGAACTTCAGCGTCTGCTGCTTGTACGGCGAAGAACCCAGCCAGTATCCGATCTTCAGATCAGTAATAAATCCGCCGGCCGTCGAGAGCGCCGTACATACCACGCCGCCGATGATCAGCGCCGCGACCATTCCGACTTCGCCTTTCAACCCAATCGCCACCAGTACGATCGACGACGCGATCAGCGTCATCAGGGTCATCCCTGAAACAGGATTCGTCCCGACCACCGCCGTCGCGTTAGCGGCAACCGTCGTGAACAGGAACGCAATGACCAGTACGATCAACAATGCGATGATAGCCTGGAATAAATCCGGGACCACGCCGAAATAGAAAAATATGATCACGACCAGTGCGGTCAGCAGGATTCCGCCCGCGATGATGCTCATGGCCAGATCCCGCTGCGTGCGCACCTTGCTCGCGACATGATGCTTGCCTCCGAAAATTTCCTTATACGCGAGCACGAACGCGCCCCGGATGACTTTCGATGAGCGAATGATCCCGATAATCCCCGCCATGGCGATTGCGCCGATCCCGATATGGCGGACGTAATTGCTGAAAATCTGTTCCGCGGTCATGTCTTTCATTAAAAGAACGACATTCGCGCCCAGCGGCGTCGTCAGCTGTTCGCCGATATAATATAAAGCCGGTATCAGCAGATACCATGACACGAATGATCCGGCGCAGATGATCGCCGTATATTTCAGCCCGATGATGTAACCCAATCCCAGAACGGCCGCACCGATATTCATTTTATAAACGACTTTCGTTTTATCCGCCAAAGCCTGGCCGATCGGCACGACACGGCTGGTAAACACCTCGCTCCAGAATCCGAACGACGCAACCAGAAAATCATAGATGCCTCCGATAAGGCCGCTGATCACCAGCACGAACGCCTGCTTGCCGCCTTTTTCACCGGCCACTAGAACTTCCGTAGTTGCGGTTGCCTCCGGAAACGGAAGCTGGCCGTGCATATCGGACACAAAATATTTTCTGAATGGAATTAAAAACAAGATGCCGAGAAATCCCCCGAGCATGGACGCTAAAAATATTTTGTAAAACTCCACGTCCAGTTCAAGGATATAAAGCGCAGGTATCGTGAAAATCGCGCCTGCTACGATAGTTCCTGAATTTGCGCCGATCGACTGGATGATCACGTTTTCACCGAGGGCTTTCGAACGTTTCGTGACCGCTGATAATCCGACGGCAATGATCGCGATCGGAATCGCCGCCTCAAAAACCTGGCCGATTTTTAAACCAAGATATGCCGCGGCCGCTGAAAACAGCACCGCCATCAGCAGGCCCCAGAACACAGACCAAACCGTTATTTCAGGATATACCTGATCCGGCTTCATGACCGGCACATATTCCTCACCCTCTTTCAATTCCCGGTACACATTTTCAGGCAGACCATTGGCGGTTTTTTGCTGGCTCATTACTGTCTCCTTGACTGAGGTTCAAAAATCGGCGTATTACAATCAGCGGTCAATATAATGCGGTGATCCCTGACTCGCAAGAAAAAAAGCGCTCCGTGAATGAAGCGCTTTTTTTATTAAAATCATTGCATGTCCGGTCCTCAATTCGAACCCTTCTGTACCGTGATCGTTGCGTTCTTGCTGTCGGAAGCTGTTCCGTCGGATACCGTGAATGTAACCGTGTACGATCCGGCTTGTCCTGCCTGCGGCGTCCACTTGAAATCGCCGTCAGAACTCAGTTCGGCTCCCGAAGGGCCGCCGGTCATGGTATACACCAGCTTATCTTTTGTATCCGGATCGGTGGCTGAGAGTTTGAAAGTGAGTTCATTGCCTTCCTTAACGGTCTTGGGGGTCAAAGCGGTTAGTTTCGGCGCACGATTGATATTGGCTACCGTGATGGTTACGGCTTTGTTTTCTTCGAGTCCGCTGGCATCCTTCACCTTGAAAGTAACCGTATATTCACCGGCACTCTCAAAATTGGTTATCCAGTTGAACTGTCCGTTGATCGCGGAGAAAGTCGCGCCTGTGGGAGTCCCGTCAGCGGAAAGAACAAGTTTGCCCGCGTCTTCCTTGTCAGGATCGCTGAAGGAAACTTTGAAGGCCAGGGTTTTTCCTTCATCAACTTTTTGCGAGGTGGCAACATCAAGTTTCGGCGGACGATTGACGTTAGCAACAGTGATAGTAACGGTCTTAGAATCAAAACTGTTGAGTGAACCATCGGTAACTTTGACGGTAATTGTATAGGTACCCGCCTGATCGTATGTCGGTGTCCATGAGAAATTGCCGTCCGCTGAAATAACCACTCCGACCGGAGCACCGGTCATGGTATACGTCAGTTTATCGGTTTTGTCATCATCGATGGCTGATACTGTGAACGAAAGTTGCTTGTTTTCGTCCGTTGTCTGATTTCCGACCGCTTCAAGTTTCGGCGGACGGTTCACGTTATCAATGGTCAACGTCGCTGGCCTGGTATCTTCAAGTCCGCCCGCATCTTTGACTTTGAAAGTGATGGTATAGGAACCGGATTGATCAAACGTGGGAGTCCATGAGAATTTACCATCGGAACTTACTTCGGCTCCTGAGGGCAGGCCATCCGCTGAGAACGTTAACTTACCCGCGTCGTCTTTATCAGGATCTGTCGCGGTCAGAGCAAACGAGACTAATTTATTTTCAGCAGAACGCGGAATCAGAGGCAGAGTCAGGGCCGGTTTGCGGTTGACATTATTGACTTTGATTTTCGCCGTCTTCGATTCGCTCATTCCTCCTCCGTCATTGACGGTAAAGGTTACGGTATACTCACCAGCCTGTTCGTAATTAGGCGTCCAGGCGAATGTCTTATTGATCGGTGTGAATACAGCCCCGGTCGGCAGTCCTTCAGCCTTGACGGTCAGCCGGTTAGCGTCTTCTTTGTCAGGATCCGAAACCTCAACGGTAAAACTGACTGCTTTGCCTTCGTCTGCAGTTTGATCGGCGATTGCGTTCATGACCGGCGGGCGGTTCACATGAGAAATCCGTATATCCTGATTTTTTGTATCGGTCAGACCGCCGACGTCGGTAACCGTGATCTTTACCGAATAATTACCTGACTGCTCATAAGTCGGAGTCCATGAGATGGTCCGGCTTGCTGCGTCAAAAGTGGCGCCTTCCGGCAATGATTCGGCTTTGTAAACCAATTTTCCGGCGTCTTCTTTATCGGCATCTTCTGCCTCGGGTATCACAATGGAAACAGCTTTGTTCTCTTCACCCGCAATAACCTGAATAGCGGCCAGTTTTGGTAAACGATTGACATTCAATACTGTGAGTGCCATGGATTTGATATCGGATAATTTTGACGGATCGGTCACGGTAAATTTAATTGTAAATGTTCCGGACTGATCAAAAGTGGGCGTGAGCGTAAAACGTCTTGAAATCGGGTCAAATGCCGCTCCAGCCGGAAGCCCGTCAGCGGTGAACGTCAGTTTTCCTGCATCTTCCTTATCAGGATCGGAGCCGCTTATCACAAACGTAATCGGTTTATTCTCATCAACTGAAGCGTCGGCAACGGCGTCAAGTACCGGCGGACGGTTCACATGATTGACGGTGATCTTTAACGTCGTTGAGGCGGTTAACCCTGCCATATCTTTCACGGTAATTTTGATTCCCTCGTATACGCCAGACTGATCATAGGTCGGGAGCCATTTGACGGTTCGTGTCGTCGCGTCAAATGTCGCTCCCTGCGGCAGCCGTTCAATGCTGTAGGTCAGTTTTCCCGCGTCTTCCTTGTCTGGATCCTGTCCCTCGGGAACGACGAATGTGAAATCCTTGTTTTCATCGGTAATCTGCGCTTCTATGGCTGCAATCGTCGGCGGACGGTTGATGTTGTTCACGGTAATTTTCACCGATAACTCGTCAGTCGCGCCGGAAGGATCGGAAGCTTTAAAAACAGCGACGAAGTCCCCGGATTGCTCATAGGTCGGTGTCCAGGTAAACTGGCCTTTGCCGGCATCGAACAAAGCGCCCTCGGGCAGACCCGAAGCTTCGATTTTAATTTTTCCCGCATCCTCGGCGTCCGGATCGCCGGCCGAAATACGATAGGTAAGCAATTTGACTTCATCCACCGTTTGAGCCGCAACCGAGGCCAGGACAGGCGGACGGTTCACATGATTGACCGTGACCGCAAGCGTCAGCGTATCGGCCAGGCCTTCGGCATCACGGGCGATAAAATAAATGCCCTGGTATTTTCCGGACTGATCATAGGTCGGCGTCCATGTGAATGTCCGCGTTTCCCTTTCAAACGAGGCTCCGGGGGGCAGATTCAAAGCCGCGTACTCGATTTTGCCGGCGTCTTCCTTATCTGGATCATTGGCCGTGACTGCGAATGAAAGCGCCTTGTTTTCATCGGTCGTCTGGTCTTCCAAATCCGCAAACACGGGCGGACGGTCGATGTGATTGACCAAAATGACGCATTGCTTGGTATCCGTCAGGCCGGATGGGTCCTTAACGGTGAAATTCAGTGAGTATTCGCCGGATTGCTCGAAGGTCGGAATCCAGGTGAATGACAGCGAATCAGGATTGAACAGGGCTCCCTGCGGAGGATTGGAAAGGGAAACAGTCAGTTTCCCGAAGTCTTCTTTATCGGGATCAGCGGGCGGATTGATTTTATATGTCAGGGACTTATTTTCGTCGACGGTATAATTGCCCGTCACAGGCAGAGAGGGCGCGCGGTTGACATGCGTTACGGTGATGCTGATCGTATCCCGGGCGAACAGTTTAGACCTTGTGATTTCCGTTGCACCGAAAATGATGCCTTCATAAAGGCCGGACTGCTCAAATGTCGGTGTCCATCGGAACGTTGAATCTTTCGGGTTAAATTCCGCGCCGGGCGGCAGGAAATACCCGGAAAAGACGATCGGATTGCCGTCCGGATCGGTCGCTTTCAGCTTAAATTCGAGCGTCTGATTCTCCGCGACCGTTTTATTGCCTGTTTTCGCGATCACGGGCGGCTTGTTATGGACCATGACCATGATCGAGGTCAGATCGGCGACAAGGATCATGACATCCTGTTTGACCACATGAAACGCCTGACCGGGAGTGTCATACCGTGCGTCAAATTTAGGACGGGACGGGTTTGACACATCAATCGCGCGGATACCCGCGTCGTCAACTGAAGCATATACATAGTTGTCATATTTGGCGACGTCATTGACATGGCCCGGCAGTTTAAAATCCGCGATTTTTTTAGGCCGTACCGGATCAGAAACATCAATGATCAGCAGGCCGCCTGGCCCGTCGGCCACGTATACGTACTTATTATCCGAAAACACGGCGTTGGCAAATTCAGTGGAATACCGTTTGATTTCGTTCGGGACGGCAGGATTGGATATATCGACAATATGGAAGCCCATCCTCCGGTCCGCTATATACAGGGTGTTTTCTGCGATGGAGACCTGCCTCGAAAAATCCCATTCCCGGTCATAACGGAGCGTAGAGGCGATTTTAGGGCTTATCGGATCGGTGATATCAACCACCACCAGTCCGGCCAGTCCACCCGCGATAAAGGCATAATTGCCCTTGATCTGCACATCCCACGCTTCCCCTTTTTCAGGCATTTCCATCTCGGCGACTTTTTTTGGTTTCTTCTGGTTCGTGACATCATAGACCAGCAACCCGGCTTTTATGTCCGCAATAAAAACAAAATTTTCCTTTTTCGCGAGACCGTTATTCTGGCCGACAGTGGGTGTACGGCTGAGAATTTTGGGTGATTCCATGTTCGTGATGTCTATGATCTGAAGCCCGCTGAACTTATTGGCTACGAACAGGCGGTTCCCCTCGATCAGCAGGCGCTGAGCCCCGTCATCGGGTGTGCCAACCCTGGCGACATATTCAAAAGCACCGGTGGCGTTTGCCTGGGCGGAAAGGTCATCCGGAATCCCGAATCCTAATACCGAGATCATCATGATCGTCCAAAACCGTTTCAGTAAAACATTCATAACATATCTCCAAATTGATTTCACAGATCAAGCAATATGATAAAATATAGAAATCCTAATGTTCAAATGCAAGCAACTAAAACAATACGCCGGATTATTCATTTATAACCCTGGATCCGGGATTTTCTTTTAAATGAACGACCCTCTGGGGGAACGGAAACTCAATGCCGTTTTTCCTGAATTCCTGGTAAACCCTGATCCTGGCTGCGTCCAGGGTATCCCATAATTCCTTGTAATCGCGGACACGGCCGATGACGGTCATGCCGATGCCCGACTCCTTGAAACTCACAAAATACGCGGCCGGGGGAGGGTTCTTCAGCACGGTCTCAAACGACGACACCACGCTGACCAAAACCTGCTTGACCTGTTCGATATCCGATCCGTAGGCGACATCCAGATCGATTTTCAGGCGCGTCGTGATATCCGGATAGGAATAATTGATGATATCGTTTTTGACGATTTCGGCGTTCGGAATGGTGACAATATTATTATCGAAATCAAGAATTTTCGTGCTCCGCAATCCGATTTTGATGATGTCGCCCACTTTATTGGATTCGGGGAGATTTACCCGGTCGCCGACGCGGAATGGCCGGTCGACCATGATCACGAATCCGGCGATCATGTTGGCCAGCGTCTCCTGGGCCGCGAATGCTACCGCGAATGTACCCACGCCGAGCGATACAATCAGCGCCTTGATGTCGATATGAAAATGATCCAGGCATGTGATCACGGCGATCATATACAGAAGAATATTGACAATGCGTTTGACCAGCGGAATGATTTCGTCATCGACGGTGCTTGCGGTGCGTTTGGCGACGCTTTCGAGATACCAGAGAAATACTTCGCCGATCACGCCTGAAATCAAAATCGTGACCAGCAATACAACGATGACAAAGAACAAACCGTCGGCGTAAGTGATCCACAGCCCTTCGAGAACGCTTTCCAGATGATGCGCGGCAATGTACAATCCGGTGACGACTAACAGGCGCTTGGTGGATTTGCGTACGACAGCAATGATCCGGTCGTCGAGATCCGTTTCCGTGCGTGCGGCAATTTTAACCTGAATGAAATGCATGATCAGGCTGACTATCCACGCAGAAATAAAACTAACAATAATAATGATCCCGGATTCGGCGAGCGTCCGGTACACAGGATCAGGAATTACGCTTATCCACCATTCCATATCATTCTCCCGGAAATTCAGGGCTGAAGCGATTCCGGCCCGAAGGCGTTCGGAATCAGTTCGCCCGGCTGATACATTTCATACTGCTCGTGAAGGTTGGCGCAGATGATTTTCGCGTCGGGCGCGAAGTCCCAGATCACCTGCCGGCACGCTCCGCACGGGTAACATACGGTTTCCGTGTCGGCCACGATGACGATGGCTTTGAATTTTTTTTCGCCTTCGGAGAGCGCCTTGAAAATCGCGACCCGTTCCGCGCACATCGTCAGCCCGTAGGAACTGACCTCGACGTTGCACCCGGTAAAGATCCGGTTGTCGGAAGTGACAGCGACGGCGCCCACCTGGAACTTTGAATACGGCGCCACAGCCTTCGAACGGGCTTCCACGGCTTTCCTGATCAACTGAAGTATATCCACAACGTTCCTTCCCCGGTCTGGTTGATGAATTCAGCAGCGGTTAATATACCGAACAAAAAAAATAATTGCAAGAAACAAAACGAATTCATTAATTAATGACGACGTCTGCGAACAGACTTCTAAAATACGATAAGGAATGTTGCCATGAGAACCATTTTAAATCCTTTTACCGGAAACCCTGATTATTCATGTTTCGGATGCAAACCGGATAATCCTTTTGGCCTGAATATGACCTTTACGGAAGAGGAGGACAAAGTCTTCTGCCGCTGGACGCCGAAAGAACATTTTCAGGGTTACGGCCACATTCTTCACGGCGGCATACAGGCGACGCTGGCGGATGAAATCGCGAGCTGGTTCATCAACGTAAAACTCAAAACCGCCGGTGTGACCTCGAAGCTTGAAATCGAGTACCTGAAACCGGTGTACGTCAACCGCGGCGAAATTATACTGGAAGCCGTTCTCAGCGAAACACGCGGACAGGATGCCGTCATTCATGTGAACCTCATGGACTCCGCCGGAACCGTCTGCGCGAAATCGGTCGTCACTTATTACACGTTTCCGCCGAAGATCGCCGAACGGAAATTGAAGTATCCGGGTTATGATGCCTTTTTTGAAAAGTAAATTATACAACTCAATTGTGGTATTACGATCTCGTCATTCCCTTGTTTGGGCTATATTGGAATAACGCCGTCGTGAATACAGTTGCATAGTTTTGCTGTATATTCAACAATTGAAATAATAATAAACATTGCCAGCACCATCCTAATAAACCTAAAAAAGTTCAATAAAGATTAATTATAATCCAATAATAAAAATTTCTATCAACCTTGCCGATTTTCGCTTATGAAAGAATGTCCTAATCTACGCCATGTTGACATGGATTAAATGGTTTTTGTCAGTAAAATTATCTGAAAATAGAACTTCGTTATATAAAAGGATAATAAATGGGTTTATTCCACCACCGACACTTTTTTCCGTGCGTCCTTGCGGCGGTCCGGTTCCTTCAGAATCCGTTTCCGGATGCGGATATTGAGCGGTGTGATTTCCACGAGTTCGTCGTCGTCGATGAATTCGATCGCGTCCTCGAGCGTCAAATCATGAATCGTGTCGAGCCGCACGGCCTCGTCGGAACCGGAAGCGCGCATGTTCGTGAGTTTCTTGCCCTTGCCGACATTGACCACGAGATCGTTGTCGCGCGCGTTCTTTCCGATGATCATGCCCTCGTAGGCCTTCACCTGCGGCCCGACAAAAAGTTCGCCGCGGTCCTGAAGGTTCCATAACGCGTAAGCGACGGTCTCCGTGGTTTCCATCGCGATGAGCACGCCGTTGGTGCGGCCGAGGATCTCCCCGCGGAACGGTTCGTAGGAATGAAAATTGTGATGCATCACGCCGGTTCCGCGCGTATCAGTCAGGAATTCACCCCGGTACCCGATCAGTCCGCGCGCCGGTATCAGGAATTCCATTTTCACCTGTCCGTGTTCGAGATGAACGAGGTTTTTCATTTCCGCCTTGCGCTTGCCGAGTTTTTCGATCACCACGCCCATGTAATCCTCGGGAACGTCTATGGACAGATATTCCATGGGCTCCATCAGCTGACCGTCAATTCTTTTCATGATCACCTCGGGGCGCGAGACCTGGAATTCATAGCCTTCGCGGCGCATGGTCTCGATGAGGATGCACAAATGCAGTTCCCCGCGGCCGGACACCTTGAGCGTATCCATGTTTTCGGTATCTTCCACACGCAACGCTAGATTCGACAATAATTCTTTGTACAGCCGTTCACGGAGATGCCGTGATGTCACGAATTTTCCGTCCTGACCGGCAAACGGCGAGTTGTTCACCATGAAATTCATGGCGATGGTCGGTTCGTCGATGTGGATCGGCTCAAGCGCCTCGGGACGGTCGGCGCAGGCGATGGTTTCACCGATCTCGATTTCTTCAAGCCCCGCGATAGCCGATATTTCTCCGGCCTGAGCGTCATCGACGTCTTTCCGTTTCAGTCCGTCAAACACGTACAGTTTCATGATCTTCCCGGTGTATTGCCGCTCGTCTTTTTTGATTACCGTCACGGATTGACCGCTTTTGATCGTGCCGCGCGTAATGCGCCCGATGGCGATTCGCCCGAGAAAATCGGAATAATCAATATTGGAAACGAGCATCTGGAACGGTGATTCCTTGTCCCCGGGCGGCAACGGAATGCGGGAGACAATCGCGTCAAACAGCGGGATGAGATTATCGTTCGGCTGATCCATTTCGGTCAGCGCGTAACCCTGTTTCGCGGACGCGTATACGGTGGCAAAATCGAGCTGTTCGTCCGTGGCGTTCAGTTCTAGGAATAAGCTGAACACTTCATCGAGAACCTGGTGAGGCCGCGCGCCGGGACGGTCTATTTTATTAATCACTACAATCGGCATACAATCGGATTCGAGCGCTTTGCGGAGCACGAACTTGGTCTGCGGCATCGGCCCGTCGAACGCGTCGACGAGAAGAAGAACACCGTCCACCATTTTCATGATGCGCTCCACCTCGCCGCCGAAATCCGCGTGACCCGGCGTATCGACAATGTTGATCTTTATATTGTTATAGTAGATCGACGTGTTCTTCGCGAGAATCGTGATGCCGCGTTCACGTTCCAGCGCGTTTGAATCCATGACGCGATCTTCCACCTGCTGGTTCGCGCGGAACGTACCGCTTTGCCGGAGCATCTGGTCGACCAGCGTGGTTTTCCCGTGGTCCACGTGCGCGATGATCGCGATGTTGCGGATGTCTTCCCGCCGTATATTTTCAATTGCTTTTTGAGAATCGTTAGTAATGTCCGTCATGCGTTTCCTTTACATTTTTTATAAACCTTGAAGGTCGATAGCAATTTAAAATTTCATCTGAATCATACTTAAAACCTGATATCCGTCTTTCTTGTAATTATACCGGCTGTCGCTGATTACGACTTTCCTGTCGAGTCTGTCATGAATCACATTGGTCTGCCAGCGGAGCAGTTCGTTGAAATACCAGTTATATCCGATGATAAAGCTGTCGTTTCGTTTCGGTCCTGAAAATCCATCATACGTTTTCAGAAATTGCGCCCTTTCAAACCGGCCGATCAGTTGAAATCCCTGTTTTGCGCTTCCGGATAGAAAACACCCGGCTTCAAGGTAACCACCATAAAATTGACCAATACGTTTTTCCTGTTTAAACCGGTCGCTGAAAAAGAAATGAATCCCTTCTCCCCTTAACGACCAGTTTTTAATTATCCAGTCATATTCCAGCAAGTATCCTAATCTTTTTCCTGAAATCGTATCGCGTGAATAAATTTCAAACGTATGATCCCACAACCCGAGAATCTGCTGATTTTCCCTGCTGTAATCGAAACCGGTTCCGAATTTCAAATCCGGGTTCACATTCCACCGCACGCGCGCCTGTAGCTCTTTCGCGTTGTTATCCTCACGGATATTCTTCGACGTGGTGCCGTTGCCATTAATGAATCCCAGATAATAATCAAATGCCCTTATTTTTCCGTTCAGCATCACGCCATACTGGGAAGTCATCGACGGGAGTTTGAACATGCTGTTCAGCGCGGAATAGCGTTCGATGGTGTTCAGCGCCCTGGACGTACGGTGATTCTCCGGTGAGAACGGGGTCATGTATTTTCCGGCCACGAGATGCTGGTCTTTGGCGTACTGAATATCGATCTGCGCGATAACCATTTCATACCTCGACTCGCCGCGCGCGTCGATTTCCATGAAGAACCGGTACTTGTCCTGATAAATGAACTCAAAATCCGTCACGGCCCGCCGGACGAAAAACTCATGATCCGGTTTGACGGCTGTTTGCGGATGATAATAATTCCACGTTCCCTGAATGTACCCCATCACCCCAAAATTCCACGACGTATCGGCGCCGGTCAAATGCACTCCCTTGCCCGGCTGATAGCTGACCGTTTGGCCATGAGCAATAACGCCGGTTCCGAGAACTAATAATAGACAGGTTATTCGTGTCATATTTTTTACCAAAAAAAAAAATCAGATTGCCTTTCAGCAATCTGACATGTTTTATAAATAGGTTTGTTTATTTATGCCGATTGCTGAGCTGTTTTCTGGATGTCATCAAAATGGTCAATCGCGTACAAAATCCGGCGGAGCACGGTTTCCTTGCCAAGCACTTCCATCATCTCGAACAGGCTGGGCCCAAGCGTTACGCCGGTGATCGCGAGACGCGTCGGATGAATCAGGTCGCCGCCTTTGATTTTTTTATCATCGGCGTAAGCGCGGTATACGGATTCAATTTCCGTGTGTGTAAAAAGCGAGAGTTCCTTCAGTCTGTCCGACAAACCCTGCAGATGATTTTTCGCGTCCGGAGTCCAGCGTTTTTTAATGCCCGCCGGATCGAATGTATCCGGATCTTTGAAGAAATAGGACGAAAACGTGAGGATTTCGGGAATGAAATTGATGCGTTCTTTCATCAAGCTGATGACCTCAAGAATATACAGCTTCGAAAAATTGACATACTCGGAATTCTCAAGATGCGGTTTCAGCATGGTGAAAATTTCCTCATTCGATTTCATCCGGATATGCTGGGTGTTCAGCCAGTTGAGTTTTTCAAGGTTGAATATCGCGCCGGCCTTGTGAATACGATCGATCGAGAATTCCTTGATCAGGTCCTCCATGGAAAAAATTTCCCGTTCATCGCCGGGATTCCATCCGAGCAGGGCGATGAAATTGATCAGCGCTTCTCTGAGATATCCTTTCGGCGGGTACGCGCGGGCTTCGACATCACCCTGACGCTTGCTCATTTTTGTGCGGTCCGCGTTCAGCAGCAGCGGAAGATGGGCGAATTCAGGGATTTCCCAGCCGAAATACTGGTATAATAAAATATGTTTCGGAGTGCTGGAGACCCATTCCTCTCCCCGGATGACATGCGAAATTTCCATCAGGTGATCGTCGATAACGTTCGCGAGATGGTACGTGGGAAATCCGTCGGATTTCATCAGCACCTGATCGTCAAGATTGTCTGTGTTGAATTCAACGTCTTCGCGGATATGATCTTTGAAACGGATCATCGTGTTATCCGGCACTCTCATGCGTATGGTATGGGGAATGCCCTGCTCAATATTTTTCCGGACCTGTTCGGGCGTCAGGCGAAAACACGCGCGGTCGTATTTCGGGGGCAGTTTCGATCGTTCCTGGAATTTTCTCATCTGGTCAAGACGCTCGGAGGAACAGAAACAGTAATACGCATCGCCCTGACCGAGAAGCTGCTGAGCGAATTTCTTATAAATATCCAGCCGCTCGGACTGATAGTACGGCCCGAAACCGCCGTCCTTGTTAGGGCCTTCATCGTACTCAATGCCCGACCATCCGAACACCTGGATGAAATCCTGCACTGCGCCTTCCACGTACCTCGCCCGGTCGGTATCTTCGATGCGCAGAATGAACTTGCCTCCGTGATGACGGGCGAACAGGTAATTATAAAGCGCCGTTCGCAATCCACCGATATGCAAAAAACCGGTTGGACTGGGGGCGTAACGTACGCGGACTTCTTTCATAGTGACTCCTGATGCGGTGTAAGCTTTAAAGATCGGCGACCGTCTTGAGAATGACCGCGGCGGCTTCGTCTTTGGCCATCAGCGGATAATCGGTTATTCCATGTGATGTAAGGATCGATATGACATTCGTGTCGGTCTCAAATCCCGCGCCGGGTATTTTCGGATTGTTGATGACAACGGCGTCTAATTGCTTGTCGGTCATTTTCTTACGTGCGTTCTCCACCGGCCGATCGGTTTCCAGTGCGAATCCGATGATTTTCTGATGCGTCTTGTGTTTGGACACTTCGGATAATATATCGATGGTTTTCGTCAGCTGAAGCGATATACCGCTATCCACCGTTTCTTTTTTGATTTTATGTTCCGGAACTTCGGCCGGTCTGAAATCAGCTACGGCGGCGGCCATGATCAGGATGTCGTGACCGGGCAACTGTCTGAACACTTCTTCAGCCATTTCTCCGGCGGTCATGACCTGATAGGTTTTCACATCGGCGGGTTCTCTCAGCGCTGTGGGTCCGCTGATCAGCGTAACTCCCGCTCCCATCAAAGCGGCTTGCCGGGCCAGCGCGTACCCCATTTTCCCCGATGACCGGTTGGTCAGATACCGGACGGGATCGACCGCTTCCTGCGTGGGTCCCGCGGTGACTAAAATTTTCTTTCCTGATAATACAGATGATCCGAACAATACCTTATCGGTGGACCAGATGATCTGTTCAAGATCCGCGAGACGGCCGACGCTTTCATAGCCGCAGGCGAGGAATCCGGTTCCCGGTTCGATAATTATATATCCGTGTCTTCTGAGCTTTTCAATGTTCTCCTGAACGATCGGATTCAGGTACATCTTGTCATTCATCGCCGGTGCGATTGCCACAGGACAAACAGCGGCCATGACAATCGTAGAAAGCGCGTCGTCCGCGATGCCGCCGGCGATCTTGCCGATGATATTCGCCGTGGCGGGGGCGATGAGAAAAACGTCCGCCCAGTGCGCGATGCCGATGTGATGGGTGCCCTCCGCAGTAGGGTTCCAGTGGTCCTGATGCGGAAAGATATGCGTAATGACTTTATGGCCGGACAGCGTTTCGACGGTCATCGGCGTGATAAATTCCGCCGCGTGTTCCGTCATGATGGTTTTTACCTGCGCGCCGTTTTTAACAAAATATCGGATCACGTCGCCTATTTTGTAAGCGCTGATTCCCCCGGTGAGCCCGATGACAATTTTTTTATCGTGATATTTTTTCTGTTCGGATGACATGACCGCGCCGTGAGCCGGGTTTGATCCGGCCGTACAACCCTGTTATTCGCGATTCGGGAGATATTCGAATTCGATCCTGCCTTCGACAAGTTCGTTCAGGGACATCGCGACCGGCTTGGGCAGTTTTTCGATGTCCTTGTATTCCTCGCGGTCCAGCGGACGGGCTTCTTCGCTTTCATTGTCTTCCGGCCCGAGAATATTCCTGATGGTGAGGATCTGGTCTTCATTGATCTGACGTGCGCGCCGGGCGCCAATCATCACGGCTTCATATACGTTCTCAATTTTGCTGTCTAACTTGCTGAACGGGAATGCTTTAACGGCCATAGGTATATCCTTTTATTATTTTTTATCAAGATAACAAGGATAATAATTCTTTTTCCTTTTTTCAAGTGTAATTTTATTTTTTTTATTTCTGCCTTTTCAAAATGGTCGGACGAAAACTGATCACTGATCAAGAAAGAGATACATGCTTTTTCTTTTTGTCAGAATATTTCATTTCGCTGTTATGTTTATATCAGAAAAATATGCTTTATTGTACGGTACCTGGTTTGATGGTAGCATGTTCTTTTATTACTCGCTATCGCCTCTTGATAATAGTGAATCAATTATTTTTGCATATAAAGTACTACACACTGTTAGCCTTATAAAATTCATTAATTTCCATTAACATCCTGTAATATTACAAAAATTAATGTGAACAATGTTATTAAAATTTGTTTTTATAAGACAAATATAAACAAATATATGAGTTCAAACCAGTTTTGTATAGAAATATTTTTCTTGACAATTCGATATTGTTTTAGTATCATAATGATATCATTATGTTCTTAAATAAAAAAAGGAGTTATTATATGGACACCATTCAGGAAAAAAAAGCATGGACAGTAAATGGTTTTCTGATGCTGCTGGTACTGATTATTCTCATCGGAATCGACATATTTACCCTTTATAAAGTGATCGTTACCTATGAAGCGGGCCTTCTGATCATATTTTTTCCCGTCCTTGTGCTCATTTTGATCTTTATGGTTGGATTTATGATCGTCCACCCGAATGAAGCCAAAGTTCTTGTGTTTTTCGGCAAGTACGCCGGAACGGTCAAGGCATCCGGATTCTGGTGGATCAACCCGTTTACCGTCCGGAAAGTCGTTTCGCTGAAAATCCACAATTTCAACAGCGAGAAGATCAAGGTCAATGACCTGCTCGGTAACCCGATCGAAATAGCGGCTGTAATCGTTTGGCGAGTGACGGATTCCGCCAAGGCATCCTTTGACGTGGAAAATTACCAGCAGTTCGTGAATATCCAGTGCGAAACGGCAATCCGGTCGCTGGCCACGCAGTATCCGTATGATACGCACGAGGAGAACCGGGCCTCCCTGCGCGGCAGTCAGCAGGAAGTCTCCGAAAATCTCCGTTCGCAGGTACACACCCGCCTGGAGATCGCGGGCGTGGAAGTATCGGAATCGCGGATCAGTCATCTCGCGTACGCTCCCGAGATCGCGCAGGTCATGCTCCGGCGCCAGCAGGCCGAAGCGATCATCTCCGCGCGTCAGAGAATCGTGGAAGGCGCCGTCGGCATGGTGGAAAGCGCCCTGACACTGCTCAATGAAAAGGGCATCTTTACGCTCGACCAGGAAAAGAAAGCCGCCATGGCCAATAACCTGCTCGTCGCGCTGGTCTCGGATCATGAAACCAGCCCCATTGTGAACGTCGGAACGCTCTATTCATGAGCGAAAAGAAAAAATTCCTGCTCCGGCTCGACGACAGGCTTTACAACGCCGTTGAAAAATGGGCCGCTGATGACCTGCGAAGCGTGAACGCTCAGATCGAATACCTTCTCTGGGAAGCCGTCCGGAAACACGGGCGGCTTCCCGGCCCGACGGGGAGCGTGCCGGAAAAAGAAGACTGATAACGCTTCGGAACCTTGGTTTCCGCGTACGATTATCAGCTGATTACCCGCCTTTTGCCCGAATTGCGGATGGGGTTTTGCATTTTGAAATAGTTTATTTTTTCAGGTTCGCCTGGATCGCTTCCTCGATTCTCCGTACGCCCGATACGCGTATGCCGTTTGCCGGCTGAATATCTTTCATGTTTGTAGAAGGCATGATCATGTTCTCAAATCCCAGTTTTTTCGATTCTTTCACGCGGCGGTCGATAAAACTTACCGCGCGGATCTCCCCGCCCAGCCCCAGTTCGCCCATAACCGCCGTTCGGGCGTCCACGGCGACATCCAGATAACTCGAAGCGATGGCAAGAACCACGCCGAGATCCGCCGCCGGCTCATCCACCTGCAGGCCCCCGACAATATTGATGAAAACATCCGAATGACCGAGCGGTATTTTCGCCCGCTTCTCCAGAATAGCGATCAGAAGCTGCAGGCGCCGCAGGTCAAATCCTGATACGGTTCTTTGCGGCATCCCGTAACTTGACGGAGTCACCAGCGCCTGGACTTCCACGAGCAGGACCCGGGAACCTTCGACCGTGGGCACCACAACGGTTCCGGACTGATCCGCATGACGTTCTGAAAGAAACAATTCGGAAGGATTCGCGACTTCAATCAGTCCTCTTTCCTGCATCTCAAAAATGCCAATCTCATTTGTCGAACCGAACCTGTTTTTGGTCGCGCGGAGAATACGAAACAAATGATGGGCATCGCCCTCGAACTGAAGCACGGTATCCACGATATGCTCCAGCACTTTCGGCCCGGCCAGCGACCCGTCCTTGGTGACATGGCCGACGAGAAAGACCGACAGTTCCAGCGACTTGGCGACATGCATCAGGAGGGCGGCGCATTCCCGTATCTGGCTGATACTGCCGGGCGCGCTTTCGATTTCCTCACGGTACATCGTCTGGATCGAATCGATAATGACCAGCGCGGGCCTGTGCGACATAATCAGTTTAATGATCTGGCTGAGATTTGTCTCCGAAAGGACTTTGAGTCTGTGCCGCGCCGAACTCAGCCGTTCCGCGCGCGAACGGATCTGGCGAACGGATTCCTCGCCGGAAACATATAACACGTCCAGATCAATCCCGGCGGCCATCTGCAGCATCAGCGTCGACTTGCCGATCCCCGGCTCTCCTCCCACCAGCACCACGGAACCGTTCACGATTCCGCCGCCCAAAACACGGTCAAACTCCGGGATCGTTGTCGAAGTCCTTTCAACCGGCCGGATCGAAACGTCATCTATATTCACGGGCTCGGACAGATCCACCATCGAATCGCTGGTCACCGAACGCATATCCTCCAGTGTCCGGTTGTACGGCTTATGGGCTGTCTGTTCACGGACGATTTCCTCGGTCATGGAATTCCATTGCCCGCATTCCGGGCATTTGCCGATCATCTTCAGTGATTTATACCCGCACGACTGGCAGATAAAATGCGATTTGTTTCTGGACATGATAAGTTGATGAGATTATGATTTTGCGGTATACGTTTTTTTTACCAGCTCGTCCAGGAACTTTTTCGGATCCGCCAGCACTTTTTCATCCACAATGAAATGGTTTTTTCCGGCCAGTTTGATGCCGTACTCATAATCCCTCAGGAGTTCCTTTGCCTCCTGGAAAAAAGACCGGTTGGTTTCCAGGGCTTTGTCCGCGAGGATATGCGAGGCCCGTTCGTCGAACTCCACAACGATTCCGTGCTGAGCGAGAAACCATTCCTGGAACTCTTTTCTTGACTGAAGAGTCAGAAGTTTCGCCAGTTCTTCCTCCGGATGCTCCGCAACGGCTTTTGTGACCCCGAAAGATCGGATCTGCGTAGAGGGCAGACGCTTTTCGAATTTGATGAGGACATTCTCGAGCACATTGACGAGTCCGCGCGCACCGGTTTTCTGCTGATGCGCCCGTTCCGCGAAGATCATAAGCGCTTCAGGATCGAACCGGATGTCGATGCCGTACGCCTCGAAATCGCGCTTTTTGCTCAGCGTGACGCTGCTGTTTTCGTTCTTCAGGATATTGTACAGCGCTTTCACGTCCAGTTCGTTCAGTATCGCGATGACCGGAAGCCGTCCCACAAATTCCGATTCAAACCCGTACTCGATCAGATCCTCGGTTTTCACGCGCTTCAGAAAATCCACTTTCGACATCGCTGAAACTGCAGCGGAATCGGATCCGAAACCGATCCGTTTTTCGTAAAGCCGTTTCCGGACGATATCCTCAAGGCCTCCGAAGGCGCCGCTCATGATGAATAGTATGTTTTTTGTGTTTACTTTCTTCCGCTCAACCTTGCCGGTCCGCTGGGCTTCCAGCGCCGCTTCCATCTGGGCGGCCATGTCGTGCGGCACGCGGAGATCCACTTCCGATTCTTCCATCAGTTTCAGCAGGTTTCTCTGCACGCCGGTCCGCGAAACGTCGATACCGCGGTAATTGGCGGACGAGGCGATCTTATCAATCTCATCCAGGTATACGATCCCGTATTCCGCGCGCTTCATGTCCCCGTCCGCTTCACGCACGAGCTCGCGGATCAGGTCTTCCACATCGCCGCCCACATAGCCGGTCTCGCTGAACTTCGTAGCGTCACCCTTCACGAACGGCACGCCGATCTTTTTCGCGATCAGCTTGATCATGTAGGTTTTCCCCACCCCGGTCGGGCCGATCATCAGGATATTGCTCTTGATGTTGCCCACAAGCTTCTGCTCTTCTGTCAGCGTATCCTCAAGCTTCATTCGGTTATAGTGAGTCGCGATCTTCGTGGCAAGGATCTCGATCGATTCATCCTGCTGCTCCACATACTGTTTCAGGTATGCTTCGAGTTCCTCGGGCTTCAGGTCAAAGTTCATGCCGCCCGAAGCCGCCGCAGGGTGGGGCCCGGCCTTGGTGCCGAGCGTGTCCTGCTCCGGGTCGGGCTGCGCATAACGCTGTTTCAGAAATTCCTCAAAATCTTTTTTCAGTTGCTCGGTATTGGTCTTTGCGGATATGTTCATGAATGACTTCCTTGTGACATAGTATCATGTAAACTCCGGGGGGATTGATTTATTTCCCGGGCCGGGCAGGATTTTTTTCCGGGCACCCCGCACTCCCTCATGAATCTACTTGCAATATAAAACAGATTGTTATAGATTACAATTATTATTTATTCGGCAAAGAATGAAACAGGAAAGCAAAAAACTGATTATTGATATCTGCGAGAATTGCCAGTCGAGGCTGAACTCGATTTTCAGGGAACTCAAGCCCAAACAACTGGACATCCTTTCCTCCAACAAATGCGGCAATATATACAAAAAGGGCCAGTTTGTCTTCACCGAGAGCAACCGCCCGACGGGATTGTTCTGCGTCAATCACGGAAAAGTGAAAATCTATAAAGTCGGGCTTGACGGAAAAGAACAGATTGTCCGTCTGGCCAAGGACGGCGAAGTGATCGGCTACCGTTCTCTGATCAGCGGCGATCCGTACCAGGCCTCGGCCTCCGCGCTCGAAGACTCGGCGATCTGCTTCATACCGAAAAACGTGTTTTTCAGCCTGATCCAGTCCAATGCTGACCTTTCCATGAACATCGTCCGCCTGATTTCGAGCGACCTGAAACGCGCGGAAAAAAGGATTTCCGACATGGCCCAGAAAACGGTCCGGGAAAGGCTTGCGGAAACCCTGCTGATGCTGAAGGAATTCGGCGGCTTTGAGAAGGATCATAAAACCATCGACCTTGCATTGACACGGGATGACCTCGCGAACATTGTCGGAAGCGCGACCGCCACCACAATCCGACTGCTCATTGAATTCAAGGATTCACGCTACATCGACCTGAAGGGCAAAAAAATCAAAATTCTTAATACCAAAGCCCTGAGTGATATCGCAAAGATATACGACTGAGAAGCCGGTTTTTATATCTTTAATCTATCCTTTGATTTTTTACGATTTCATTTGATTTCCTCCGGTTTTTTCGTTAACTTTCTCATAAGGAAGATTGTAAGTTTTCTTTACTCCAAAGAAAGCAGAAACCAATGAAATCAACCCGGCTTAAATTTTCCCTTTGCGCAGGTCTGTTGTTTTTTTCCGTGACCGTCAGTGTCCTGAGCCAGGAAAAACCAATATCGGCTTTCGGGTCATTCACTGTTCTTGAATACAAAAAGTCCGTACTACGAACGCACTCGGAAATCCTCATCCTTGTCCAGTCCAGGGACATCCTTGCCAGGGATTACGACTCCAACGTCACCCAGATCTCCGTGCTTAAGAAACAAAAAGATCTCGGTTTTTTCGACAGGGTCCAGTTGAAAAAGATACTGAAGGACTCCGAGGACCTTTCCCAGCAAATCGTGCTGATCGACAGGCAAATCATCAGCAAGCAGGAATCCATCCGCACCCTCATCGATAAAATGATCCCGCTGATGGAATATGAAATCCGCCAGACCCTGAAATCGATTGAACAAGAGGACCAGAACTCCGGGGACCGGCCGCTGTACATACAGAATCTTCAGGCAATGATCAACGAAAAGCTTGAATATCAAGCCTTTACCGCGGAACCTATCCGCGCGCAGATCAAGGACATCAAATACCAGCGATCGGACGATCCGGACCTGCTTCTTGAAAAATCCGATTTTCTCATGGACCAGTACGATAAATTGCAGCGCTATATCGCCCAGATCGAATCGAAGATCGAAATGCTTGAATCCGAGAATGAGATTAAAAAACAGGCCCGAAAGTTCATAGACGACGTTTACACTTTTGATAAAGACCGCGAGATGAAGCTGGCTTCGAGGCGGACAGATGACCCGTCCGGAGGCGAGGGAACTTCGTCAGTGGTAAATTCCAGAACCAGCTACGACGACGTTTCGGTCGCTGTTGAATCGGCTTTCCGGGGAACGTCCCAGGTCAGCAATCCGCTGTTACTGAACACGACACTTGAGATTTCTTCCCTCAAGATTAATTCCGGTGACGATTTCAAGGACATTATCCGGAAACTGAAACACGAAAAATCGCTGGCTCAGACGCGGGCAAAAAATATTCAGAAAACAGCGGACGACATTCGAAGGCTTGCCGAAATCAAGCTGCGGTATTCACGTTAATACATTTCATTTCATGAATCGACAGACCCCGGGTATGCCTCCGGTCAAGGCTGGGTGGCGCCGTGTGCTTGTAATCATCCTTTTTTGCCTTGCCTCAGGCTCGGGATATCCGCAATCCTCCTTCCAGGGCCGCGCTTCCCTCTATGGAGTCTACGATGCCAATGTTGCGGAAAACCCGGACGGTTCTTCCTCCGCGGGTAAAAACCTGTATTTTTCCTCCGACTGGAAAATTCCCCTGAAAAAAATCTCCTCCACCAGCGTGCTGTCCGGCCAGTTCAAATCTCAGAATTTCCTGTATTTCAGCAATACCCGGAAAAGCCGGTCCATGAACCAGTTGAACCTTCGTTACTCTGTGAACGCGTCCGGGCGTTTCGCCATACAGCCCCTCTTTAAGGGAGAAATCAAGCACTATCTGGATGATCCTCGCAACTACAGGGTGTTCGGAACCGGATTTTCAACTCTGATGACCACCCGGCAGGAATGGATCATCACCACGGAAGTCACGCGGACGAAAGTGTTTTTCCCGTCAAACCGGCAGTTTAACAATCTTTCGGATATCATATCCCTTATGATCCGAGTGCCCCTGTTACAGTGTCATTTTATCCAGGCGTCGGTTTTTGCGGGCAACCACCGTTATTCCAAATCCGCAGTCAACCGCCAGTACGCCCGCACGTCATACCAGCAGAGGGATAATACCTTCGGCGCGGGACTGGGCACGGAATGGTTCTTCCGGAACTGGCTGGCCCATTTATATTACAATTTCCATTCCGTATATTCCAACAGCTATGGTTCAAGCTTTTCGTATCATAAAATCGAATGCATGGTTCTGAAAAAAATCGGAAGAGGAATGTTTCTGAAACTGTACGGATCGACTCAGAAAAGAAACTATCATGACCGGGTGGCGAGCGCGGATATATCCTCGACGCTTGTCGGAGTTGACTTTCAGTCAGCGATTGCGGAACTCGGGAAACGAATCGGCGATGATTACGAAATCAAAGCCCGTCTGCAATGGTACCGGAACCAGGTCCTTTTTACCGGCCTTTATTACAACCGGACTGTTTTTTCAGTCGGAATCGAAAAAGAGCTTTAGGATATTAAACGGAGCCTGTCAGCTCCAGACTCCCGGTATCACGGTCTTGCAGAACCGGCATGTTCCCTGATCCATATATCGGTTCAGGATGGCAAAGCCCTTCCGTTCGATGATTATTTTGCCGCAGTGATGGCAGTACGTGTTTTCCGCCAGATGCATCGGCACATTCCCGAGATAAACATACCGCATTCCGGCTTTCATCGCCGTATCCCGGGCTTTCTCAAGGGTCGCCACGGGCGTGGAGGGAAGCTGATTCAGTTTGTGCATGGGAGAAAAACGTGAGAAGTGAAGCGGGCTGTCCGATAACCCGTTGGACACAAGCCAGTCGCACATTTTCCGGATCACGGTCATGTCATCGGTCCAGCCCGGTATGACCAGGTTCGTGATCTCTACCCACACTTTTTTCTCCTTAAGGACCTGCAGTGTTTTAAGGACCGGCGCAAGGCTCCCTGCGTTCAGTTTCCTGTACACATCATCATCGAAGCCCTTCAGGTCGATATTGGCCCCGTCAAGAACTTCCGCCAGCTCCCGCATCGGTTCCTCGCAGATATATCCGTTCGATTTGAACAGGTTCCGGATTTTTTCCTTCCGTGCCAGCAAGGCCGTGTCCTGGACATATTCATAAAACGTGATCGGTTCACCGTATGTGTAGGCGATGGTTTCGCAACCGTATAGCTTTGCCTGATCCACAACCGATGCCGGCATGAGTTCGTAATTGGAGGTGTCCCGGGGGCTGGACTGGGAAATCTGCCAGTTCTGGCAGTTCAGGCAGGAGAGGTTGCACCCCGCAGCCGCTATGGAATAGGATTTCGCGGTCGGCAGAAAATGGTAAAACGGTTTCTTCTCGATCGGGTCGATATGCACAGCGCAGGGATTTCCGTACGCAACGGAATACATTTTATTGCCGAAGGCGATGCGGTTCCGGCACAATCCGGCCTCGTTGTTTCCGAGAAGACACCCGTTTGGACATTTCAGGCATTTCAGGCCTGCGGCCCTTTTCTCGTAGAATTTCGCTTCCACGCTCCATTTCCAGTAGTCCCGGAGATCCTGCGTCCTGACTTCACGTCCGGCGGACATCGGGCAGAGGCGGTGGCTAATAAACAATCCGCAGGCACCGATCACGCAATGCCGGATGAATTCGCGTTTGGTGATTTTATTTTTTTCCGGTCCCATCGGGCCTCCTTTTTTTCATCGAAAGGTAAACCGCGGCTGCCGCCAGGCCGTTCATTGCTGCCAGTATCCAGCCCGCGCTCATCATTCCCCAGAGCGGAAACACGAACACGGTGACTCCCAGAACGCCCGTGCCAGAACCGATAAGATCCATGCCGTAAAGTGCAGAAGCTGATTTTTCAACCGGTCCCGTGCTGACCCGTGCCGCGCAGGTAAAAATCATGCCCGTCAGCGCCGATACGGCCAATACGGCGCCCAAAATGATAATATAAATGAACATCCTGTCCGGCATCCACTGCGACAAAAGCATGATGATCCCGACGGTTATAACGGACAGGGCGCCAAGCGCGGCCAGCATGATTATAAAATTCCTCTTTGTAATGAACTTCCCGTATACCTCCATCCAACGGCTTCCTGCAGCCAGTCCTGTCATGAACACCGTGATCAGAAGACCGAGCATAAAATAAATATCCGCAAAAAGAATCTGGCAGGAGATCATCGCAAGGACTTCGAGGGAAGCGCCGGTGCATCCTGCCGTCCACAGGCCCATGGATACAGGATCCGCATGAATGACAACAAGCAGAAGAACCGCCGACAGCGCCGCGATGAAAACCCAGTGCCGGTAATCCGATGAGGACAGCCACAGACGGATCTGCTCCAGGTATGCCAGCGGCCGGAAATCGTAATTAAGCGGGCTGTCCGCATCAAGCGATGAGTGTACAAGCCGGCTTCGTTCCCGGAGACGGTCATCATCGATATAATACTTGTTCACGATCCGGGTCTGGATGCCCAGTTCGTCTATCCTCCGGGTCACGTCATCCCTCAAAGGCCTTTCAGAGACGAGGATATGGTCTTTTATCCCCGGCAGGATCAGGACATGCGAAAAGCGGGATTGAACCGTTCGAACTATCACCGAATGAACCTTTCGTTTCTGACCGCTCATATAATCCGCCGAGGAGGGCAGTCCGATGGAAACCACGCCTCCTTCAGCAAGACACCGGGCTAGCTCCTGCATGAATTCCGCTGTATAAAACCGGTTGGACGCTGCCGCGGACGGTTCGGGCACGTTCAGGATGATCACGTCATATTTTGCATCCGAATCCCGGATGTAACTGCGCGGTTCATCAAAGATCAGGTTAACCGCCGGATGGAAAAAGGAGGCATGATACAAGGAAGTGTCTTTCAGCCACCAGGGATTGACCGCGATATAGTCAATTTGATCCGGATGGTATTTCAGCGCTTCGTCCAGGATACCCATCATGCCGCCGCCGGTCACCAGTACGCGTTTCGGCGCGTGATGCTGGATCATCGCGAAATGGACCGTTTCCTCATTCGCCTGAACATCACCGGAAGAGCCCATCCAGACACGGTTTTCGTAATAATTGCGCTGTCCGTCCTGATCCGTGACGGTAATGTTCCCGTAAGGCGTGTCGCGGTAATAGGCCACCTGCTGGTTCTGGAAAGTCCGCTGCCGCCTTTCCAGGTCGTGGTCCCCCGAAAGCAGATATATCAGCAGGCCGGACATACATGTGTAAAATACAAAACGGACCCCGCGGCCGAATATGGGTTTGACAAACGGGTGCATCAGGAACATGCACGTGACCAGCATCACCGTCAGCAGCCTTGTGGCGGGAAGGAAATAGATCAGAATCGTACTGAACACCAGACTTCCGGCCGCGCTTCCCGCGGATTCCCATGAATAAAGGTATCCTGTCAGGTTTCCCTGCAGTTTTTCCGACGCCTCCGCGGCGGCAAGGACAAACACGAGGCCGGACAGGAAGCAGAACGGAAAAAGCGAAGCCAGAGTGATGAGCATGATTTCATCCAGGTCCGCCATTACGCCGTAGGTCATGAGGTGACCGCTGATGAAATCGGTCCAGAAGAGCGTGATCAGGGGAAGCACGGTCAGGGACATCATTCCGGCCATGAGCCAGAGTTCCCGGCGTTTCAGGCGCGCGGCAAAACGGCCCGCCATCGATCCCAGAGCCGTGAGGATCATCCATTCCGCCAGCACGATTCCGATAACCAGCTCATTGCCGTAAAACAGGCCCATCAGCTCCCGGACCGCCGTGACCTGGGTCACCATGCAGAGCATGCCCAGCTGGACCATCATCGCAATCCAGAGTCCGTTCAGCCGGTAACGATGATATAAAATGCGCAGCCGTTCCAGTACCACGGAAATGCTTTATTTCAGTTCGGATTCGCTGAATACATTCGCTTCATAAGTAAAGAGTTCGGCGTCTTTCCATCCGTCCCAGCCGATGCCCGCCTTATCGCGCGCGCAGTGGCCGAGAAATTCCTCTTTGGTCCACCCTGTCTCGTCTGCGACCTGGGGCAGGAACGTTCCGCTCCGGTGCCCTTTCTTGATCCAGATGCCGTGTTTGCCGAGCCGGAATTCATCGATGGATTTGATTTTTTTCAGGGGCGACAGAACGGAAATCTCGATCTCGATGTCTTTCAGCTCGGACGCCTGGACCTGGGGGAACCGGTAGTCCTGCGTGGCCGCGGCAATGGCCATTTCCCGGACGATGATATACAGGGCATCGCTTTCCCCGAACCGTCCGATGCAGCCGCGGAGCTGTTTCTTCTTGTGCAGGGTCACGAACGCACCGCATTTGGTTTTCAGCTGCGCCGAATACCCGGATTCATCCAGTTCCGGTTTCGTCTGGTCGGTGACGAATTTCTCAATGGTCTTCCTGGCGATATGCAGCAGGTCTTTTTTGTCTTTTTCCGTGAGAATGAATTCACCCATGTCCTGTTTCTCCTTTCCGTACACCGCGATCGCGGCGTACCCGACAACACGGTTTTTTTCGCCGTACGGCGAGTCGCCTGAATTTTTATACTGAATGATCCGGTAATCCGCCGGTTCATTCTGCGTCATGTACAGCAGAGTCAGCACGCTGGACCACCCGCAAAGGCCCGTGACAAGCTGTTTAACGCTTTTTTCCGAGTGCCTGTTCAGCGTGGCGGTCAGGCTGTCCGGGTGGTTGGCGAGAATGGCCTCAACGGTCGCCCGGTCCGCGGTGTTCGCGTCGTTGTAGGCCGGGTAATGGGAAAAATCAGTGCTGATGACAAACAAATTGCCGGGATGAAAATACGGTTTCAGTGCGGCGGCTATCTTTTTCAGATCGGCCGTTTTTCCGGAGCCGATCACGACGGGAATGATCCGGAAAGGCTTATTCAGGCGGTACTGAAGGAACGGCAGCTGGACCTCGAGCGAATGCTCGGCCGTATGCGCGTCCGCCCGGTCGTGAAAAACGTCATGCCGGCTGATCAGGGAATCGGCCAGGATGAAATTCACCGGCACCGTGCCCAGCGGCGTGATGAAATTTCCCTGACGGTAGACCGAGGCCCCGCCGAAAGCGACATGGTGGCTGGAACCGATCAGAAAGATATTCTCGAATGAAGCGCCGGTATCCAGCTGACCGAATGCCGAAGCGGCGACATCGCCGGAGAATACGTACCCCGCGTGCGGACTGATGAGCGCGAGAGGAGGGCCGCCGGGCCTTCTGATTTCCGCTTTCGCGAAGTGTGCACGGAGCGTTCCTCGCAGCACATCGGGGTCGTCGGGATAAAACTGGCCCGCGACGGCGGGTTTCCGGTCGATGGTTGCTTTCGTCTCTTTCCGCGACTGGCAATGAAAACTCCCCGCGGACACAGCCAGAAGGAGAATTCCTCCGCACCAGGCTGTCATTCGGATTCTGCACATTGCCGGAAAACGCATCAGTGAAATTCCTTTTATCTTTGGGTGCGGGATTTATATGATCAACTCATATGCCGTCCATATAATATAATTCTTTATTTCAAAAATAACATCTTTTTTGATTGTGTCCGATGGCCGGCCGTGATGCATGAAGTGTATTGCCCGCCTGTATTATCCACGGCCATGTACGGCTTGTCTTGATTATATTCATAATTCACGGAGACGAGGATGTGATTCTGCCAGGTTTGACCGTAATTGTTGGATTTGGATAAATACACCGGGCCTCTGCCGCCATTATCATTACGATATGTATTGTAACAATAATAAGTATTCCCATACCTGTCAAATCCACAGGAGGGATCGAAACCATAAGTTAAATTCAAGCTGATATCAGGAACAATACTTTTAACGAACCAAGTTATACCACCATCAGAAGAAATAGCATAACCAGGTTTAGATCTAATATTGGTTCTAAAGTCATTCCATGTAGCAATAATAAATTTAGGGTTAATCGGACTCACAGCTATGGCCGTCTCATGTTGGTCTAACGCACCCCAAGTAATTGAATCGATTTGAACTTGAGCATGAAGATTAATCGTTAAAATAGTTATCAATAAAAGCATTATCGTTTTCATCACGCACCTCCCTACTTTAAGAAAATTAATTTTTTTACATCCATTTTTCCTTTTACAGTTAATTTACACAGATAAATACCGCTTGCTGCTTGGTTTCCGTATTTGTCTTTCCCGTTCCATTGAATAGAATGAATACCCTTAGACTGCATACCTTTTTGTAATGTAATCAACTCCTTACCCAAAACGTTATAAATATTTAATTCAACAACTTCATTGTTAGGTAACACATAAGATATTGTAGTTGAGCTGTTGAAAGGATTTGGATAATTTTGAAACAGGAAAAATTTATTCTTCTTCGGCATTTCGTTATCTTTAATATTCACCAAATTATTTCTAAAAGATACTATCCCCCCCTCTCCGTAAATTACCAATAAAACGTCATCTTTTGTCGTTACAGATTCAATTCCAATATGAATCATTCGTTGATAGGGATGATAAGGATCGGAAACATCAACGATTCCCAGTTTACCACCACCCCAGTAAACATAATTGCCATCACGATGCATGTTGACAATATAATAATTATAGGGAAATGGTTCAGTATGTCCTATTGAAAAAATATTTATCGGATTACTGCAATTTAGAACAAATACGGTATCAAAACAATGAGCGTAAATTAAAGTATCATTTACTATTATGCCCATGATATCAAACGGCCTTTTTTGAAATACAGAAACCAGTTTTATTTGCGCCGGATTAGAATAATTAAGAACATACATTTTGGAATAATCGTTAGTTGTTAAATATATGAGCGAATCGGTGACTTCAATATCAAGTGGTTTAACGTTATTTCTATATATACCAAGATTGACTGGGTCGTGGACATTGCTTACGTTAATGATTTCAAGTATAGAATCCGTTTGTGCGTATTCTGAATTATTTTGTGTAATAAACAAATAATTTCTGAATTTTTTTATTCTATTATAAGTATTTTTAATAATACTTTTATAGCGAGAAACGATAAAAGGATTACTCATATCCGATATATCTACAATATATATTCCTGAGGTTGTATCATATAGATGATTGTATATGTACCCGTTTCTTGCTATAGCAAAAGCATAATTGCTATCTATAACAACATCTGATACTCCGCTTTCAATGTTGACATTTGAAATCGGTTTAAAGTTGTACGGATCAGAAATATCGATGATCCATAAACCAGATAAACCACAGCACACAATGGCATATTTTTCTTTAATTTTTATATTATAAAAAGATTCTGCCATTGCAAAATAGTTGATTTGTTTTAACGAATCCGGATTCTCTGCGTCAATTAGCATCATGCCGGACAGAACACCCGTAATGAGCTTTCCGTTATCATAATTAATAAAACCATAATAATGACTAAGATTATTTGTGCTGAAATACCCGCTTAGTTTTGGATTTGATTGCTCTGATATATCAAACGTGTAAACGCCTCGAGCCGCTGTGGCATAAACATGGTTTTGATTCACAGCCATTTTAAATATGCCGCCTTGTGTCAATAACTTAGCGCCTCCTAAGCGAACAGGGTTGAATCGGTCTTTTACCGAATAGACTAAAAAACTATCATTATTTGTACTGACCAATAACAATGTATCACAGACGGTTAAATTCGATATATATGTCTCTAATGCATAAGTATAACTAGTCGGATTATCAGGGTTGGTAATATCAATGATTGAAAAACCCTGCATTTGGTCGCCATTCGCATAGACAGTTTTACCATGGACAGTTATATTTGAGGGAAACTCCATTCCAACGAAATTACAGCCTCCACGTAAATAAGGGTTGGATGGATTTGAAATATCAATAATCTGCAGATAACAACCCCATGTGGCAGTATAGGCAAATGAGTCCGTAACAGCTAAAAACCAACCATGGGTGCTGACACTGCCAAGTAATGATGGTTGATATGGATTCGAAATATCCAGAATATATAAATAACCTCCTGCTTGTGCATACAAATAATTATCTTTAACGATCAGTTCATCAACACTACCTCCACCAGTCAGATATTCACCGATGATAGCCGGAGTCTCAGGATTACTGATATCTAATATCTGTATGAGCGAACCGTTGCCAATGTATGCGTAAGGCAAATGAATATCCACGCCTCCGCAGGCGCCCCATGCCCATCTTCCGAGTAATGTAAGCACGCTGTCGTCCATGGGTTTCTGGAAATTATTTTGCTGTTTTTGCCGGCGCTCATACTCTTCGCGCATCCGTTTAATGTACATGTTATCTTCAATCGAGCCCTGCGCAATTACCGGATGTAAAGATATTATGAATGCGAATACGATGAATAATAACCGATTCATAGAATAATCCTTTTTTTATACTCCCGCAAACGTAGATGGGTATTATTAATGTAAAGCAGGGAAATGAGAAAAGCAAGCGGGGGAGGGAAAATCATTCCATGTCGCCATCATTATTTTCGTATTAACCGGCGAAATGGAAATAGACGTTTCATGCTGATCAAGATCATTGTATGTCAGCCGGATATTCGGCGGATATTGCGCCTCGATGTTCGTTATCACTAAGGTTAATAAACCGGTGATTGCCATAATTCGTCCCATAACTCAACTCCTCTCTTTCATTTTAAAACAAAAATTTCTTGGAATGAGAAAACGCGCCGCGGAATTCCGCATCGCTATGGCGAAGCAGGAAGCGATCGAAGCGGCTTCAAAAATGCCAAGAGAATAACATTTTCAGAACAACGAGTAATCTTTTTCAATTTTGCAGATATACCTATAATAAACAATACTTTTATATGGAATCGACACTGTCGCTTATATATGTATTTTGACGATAACTCATTGAATAACAAATTTAAGTGATTGAAAATGGTTTTACCCCGATGTCAAATGATTTTACCCCAATGATTTACCCTTTTACCCCGATGACAAATGATTTTACCCTGTTGAAAAATGGTTTTACCCTAATAATTTATTCTTTCACCCCGGTGAAAAATGATTTCACACCCTTGAATTACGATTCCACCCCGATGACAAATGTATTAACCCCAATGAAGAATGATTTTACCCTGATGATTTATTCTTTTACCCCGATGAACAATCGATTTGCCACAATGAATTACGCTTTCACCCCAAAGAATAAGGATGTGAACCTGAAGAAGTATCGTTTCAATCCGATGATATGATATTTCACCCCAATGATAAGCGTCCTAACCCGATGATGTACTGTTTTCTTACGGATGAAAACTTCCTGATACCGCGCAATTACAGTTCCGACAGGATGAGCGGCTTTCTTTCTCTGCGATAATTATTGAATCCGAACATTATAGTTCTCGGCGTTCCAGCAAAACCCATAATGCCAGCGCGCCAAGGAACACGGCGGCAACCGCGCTCATCCAGACCGGAATCTCAATTCCGTCCGCGATCACCTCGATCTGAAAAATGAACCGGAGAAACTGCAGGATAGCGATTAAAACCAGAAACAGCCCGGCTGCTGACGACGCGGGTTTTTTCATATTGTCACCTCCTGAAAACAATTTAATACCTGTCATCATGACACGCAATAAAAAAACCCGTTACGGAAATAACGGGTTTTCAGTGACTGATCTGCATGAATGCTATTTCATGAGAATCATCTTTTTCGTTTGAACAAAATTTCCTGCCCTGAGCCGGTAGAGATAGAGCCCTGAGGACACCGTCCTTCCGTGATGATCCCTGCCGTCCCACTGCACCTGCCTGTATCCGGGTTCCTGCATTTCGTCCACCAGCGTCCTTACTTCCTGGCCGAGAAGGTTGTACACCGTCAGCGTGACCTTTGACCGGTCGCGGACCGAGTAACGGATGGCGGTCAGGGGATTGAAGGGATTCGGGAAATTCTGGGCAAGAGCGAACTTATCGGGCAATCCCTGATTCGGGTCATCCACGCCGACATCGGGAAGAACATGCAGGGGATAAATCTGAGTCGATGTCCCCAGATCATTCACCGCGGAGAGGATTACCCAATAATTACCCGTTTCGTCCGGGGTCCACTGAATCATTCCGCTTACGCTGTCGATGGTCATCCCGGTCGGATATTCAGTCAGGCGGTAGACGGGAGCCGGTATTCCGGACGCGCCGGCGTTATACTGATACGTATGATTCACCATCACCGTCGTATCCGGAACCGAGGTGATGACCGGAACGGCGACGTAGGTTCCGACTTCAAGAATTTCGCCGGCTGACGTTACCGCCCAGCCGCTGGATGTGTCCATGACGGAAAAGTCCACCACCGTGCCGGAAACCGAGGGTATGATCTGGGTCTGCCACGTCAGGGAAACATTGTTCGCCACGCTGCGGTACATTTTCCCCGAAGCGGTCGCGCACCAGGCGTAGGCCGAGTTGGGCGTGCAGACGACATGGTGATCCGTGGTCGCGGCCGGCAACGCTCCGGTGAACCACGCGGCCCCGCCGTTGGTGGTCCTCATGTAGGTCGTCTTGGACGAGTTGTCGCCGTTGCCCGCGAGCCCGTTCAGCGTATCGCTGAAACTGAGGGAGGTCGTCGAGGTAATGCCTGTCGTCGCGGAAGAAATCCAGGTGGTTCCTCCGTTCGTGGTGCGCCATATTTTTGTCTTGTTGGTGCCAAACCAGCCGTGACGGGTACCGATCCAGTGCATGGAATTGTTCCATCCGGCCTCACCGCTCGCCGGAACGGGTTCCGTGGCGGTCCGGTACCAGCTGGCGCCGCCGTCGGTTGTCCGGAGTATGGTCCAGTTGCCCACAGGATCGCCCTGCGCAACGCCGTTCACCGCGTCGAACATGTGAATGGCGTTGATGAACCCGCCGGATTGCGTGAATACCTGCTGCCAGGATGCGCCACCGTCGGTGGTTCTGTATATGTAGGTCGATGATGACGATGAAGTCGTAAACGCCGTGTTCGCGTCGACCGCCTCGACATTATAAAGGTCCTGCGCCCCGATGATGCCGCTGTTAATGAATTCCCAGTTTGACCCGCCGTCGGTCGTGCGGGTTATAGCGCCGCCGTTCCCGACCGCCCAGACAACGTTCGCATCGGCGGCATCAACGCTTAATAACGCTCCCACGGGGCTGATCTGCGAAGACCAGTTCGGCAACGCCGGATACACCGTGATCGTGATGCCGAACGCGTCCCGGTAATTGCCGTCCGCCGAAACGGAAATCTTCAGGAAAATCGTTGTGATGGCCGACAGGGACGGATCCACCCGCAACAGCGCCGGAGACATGGTTTTTTGCATACCGGCCGCAACGGACGAAATGACCGGTGGATTTTGGATCACGGTAACCTGGGAACCCGACGGTGACACCGTGATGGTCACATTATTCGCGTCCGCGAACAGCACATTCTTAAAAACGGCCGAGAGACGGATTGTATCCCCGGGAAGGAAAATCACATTTTCCCCGGAAGAAGTCACGGCCTGCGAACTGATCATATCCAGTCCCGGACGGGATTCGGTCAGCGCGCGGTAGAAATTCACCCTGCCATGCCCCAGTTTCCCGGCATAGCTTGTATTGCCCGTTACCGCATCGATGGAATCTGAAGTCACGCGAATCTGCGTCCGGATCTGATCCGGAGTCCATGACGGATTTTTGGTTTTGAGAAGTCCCGCCAGCCCGGCTACCATGGGCGTGGACATCGAGGTTCCGCTCCAGTTCGTGCTCTGGTAGGTAGCGCCTCCGGCCGCGTCCACGCAGGAAACGACATTCACGCCGACGGCGTAAACCGGCACGGTGGTCCCGTAATTGGAAAAGCTGGCTTTGGCATCACTCGTTTTGGATGTCGCTCCTACGGCCAGTACCCGGTAATAATTGGAAGGATAATTCGGGATCAGGTCATTATTATCCCCGACATCGTCCGATCCCCCGTTGCCCGAGGCCCCCAGAACGAGAGAACCCGCGTCCGTTACGGCGCTGATCACGTCCTGTTCGAAATTGGAATATCCGCCGGCTCCGCCCCAGCTGCAGCTGATGATGCCGGCGCCTTGCTCAGCGGCGTATAAAATGCCTTCGTATCCGTAATAAACAGCCCGATCAACCGACGTATGCCCTGCCCCAACAGGCAGAATCCGTGGATTAAAGGCCGTACCGGCCATGCCCAGTCCGTTTTTCGTTACCGCGCCGAAATAACTTGCGCAGGCCGTTCCGTGATCCGCACTGAGCGGAGTCGCGGCGGCGCCGCGCGGGTTCCAGAAATCATTGGCAAAATTCCAACCTATGCCATTGTCAACAAACCCGTCTCCATCCTGGTCAATACCGTCACGGTCGCCCGAAGGATACGCCGCGGTGTCCCATACTCCGTTTCCGTTACGGTCTTCCGCCGCATTAAGATAAATGTTCTCTTTTAAATCCTGATGTTCCCACATGGTTCCGCCATCCACAACGGCGATGATGACGCGCTGGTTCTTAGGGATCAGACCGCCGGAACTGGAATCGGCCCGTATGATATCCCATGCCTGCGGAATTTTCATGATTCCGAAATATCCGTTTTGCGGACCGGGTGAACCGCCTGCATAAAGGGGATCTCCGGGTATATAGGACAGATAGTGAATCCTTTTCGGTTCGGCATATTCGACCGATACATCACGCATCAGAGTTTCCGCGGCCTCAAATTCATTTGTTCCGGACTTCAGATCCGCATAATACAAACGATCCAGGCGGTATGCCGCATTCACAGACGCCAGGCGGTTCATCACGGGAACGACGGGTGTCAGCCGCGTAACGCCTGCCCGCTGCAATTGGGCATTGAGCAGCGGATGAGAGGTCATCGCCGCTCCCTTATCGATCTTAACGGTTGATTTGAATTTAACAATCAATACCCCCGGAACCACCGGAGTGTTCTTGCTTTTCCATTCCTTTAATGCCGACAACTTCGATTTTTTATCGGCATGTTCTTTTTCATCCGCCCGGCCTGACTTTAATGCCATGGAATCCTGAACGCCCCAGAACAATAATCCAGCCAGCATGATGGTCATCATCACAAATCGATAACGGCTGCTTTCAAATGTGGATCGGCCTGTCATTACATTTCCTTTCATTGGTTGGGAAAGAATTGGTTTCGTTTTAAAAACGCTTATGGTAATGAAAAATTATTTGAATTGAAACTTAATTTTTATTCAGCCAGCAGGCTGAATAATGCCCGGGTGATATCTCCTTCAGCGGCGGAATCCCTTCGGCGCAAATCCCCATCGCGTGGACGCAACGGCCGGAAAAGCGGCATCCTTCCTGATATTGCTCGGGAACCGGGATGGTTCCCGGAATGGTTGGCAGCCTTCCGTTGACCGGACGTCCGGACAGCTCGAGCAACTTAACCGTGTAAGGATGCTGCGGGGATGACTGAATATCTTGCGGGGTTCCCGTTTCAACAATGCGGGCGGCGTACATTACGATGATCCTGTCTGCGCCGGCTAACTGGGTAAGGTCATGCGTAATGAGGATCAGTCCGGATGCATTCTTTCCGGCATGATCGCGGATCAGCCTGAGATTGATGCGTTCATTTTCCGGATCCAGCATGCTGGTGGGCTCATCGGCGATGATCAGCGCGGGTTCCCCTGCGATCGCCATGGCAGTGAGGATTCTCTGGCGCATGCCGCCCGAAAGCTCATGGGGATAAGCGCTGAATGCCCGTGAGGGCTGTCCGAACTCCAGTTCCTTTAAAAGCCTTAATGACGCCAGGCGCGCCTCGCTTCGTGTGAAGGAAAAATGATTGCGGTACACTTCCGCAATCTGCCATCCGCAGGACATGACCGGATTCAGGGCATTCATCGGGTCCTGAAAGATCATCGCCATTTTGCGGCCCCGGATGCGTTTCCACGCCTCGCCTGAAAGGCGGCTGAGGTCCGTACCCCGGAAACGGATTCTTCCGCTCACGGCCCAGCCTTCATCCGGCGTCAATAATCCCATGACCGCAAGCGCCGTAAGCGTTTTCCCGGAACCGGATTCCCCGGCCAGGCCGATCCATTCGCCTTCCCGCACGGTAAAGGACACGCCTTCCACGAGCGTCAGCAGTCGCTGTTCTGCCGGCCGACGGACCGTCAGGTCCTGAACGGCAAGCATTCCATCATTTTCCGTTCCGGTTTGCATATCCATCCCAATATTTTACTTTTATTTTAAAAAGCAAAACATTAATATTACACGGACGCAACCTTTCAACCAATCCGGGGTTTTTTCATCATGAAAAAAAGAATCCTCATCGTCATCTTCATCATCCTCGCGGGAGCAGGCTCATACTGGATATACAAAAATGTTCTCATGCACAAATCCGTGCCTGCGGAGGAAATCAGCGCCTCAAGGCCGGCGCACTGGGCCTCACCCGTTAACATGCCCGGAATAAGGAATTTCTTTAAAGTCTCGGACCGGCTTTACCGGGGCGCACAGCCGGAGGTGGAAGGCATTCGGCAGCTGGAGAACATGGGCGTAAAAACCGTAATCAGCCTCGAATTGTTCCATTCCGACCGATCCAAAATGGAAGAGGCCGGAAGCCGCATGATTTACGAGCATATTTATATGCAGACATGGAAGCCTTCGGAAAATGACGTTCTTCGTTTTTTACGGATTGTTTCCGATACGACGCGGACACCGGTATTTGTCCATTGTTACCACGGATCCGACCGAACGGGCACGATGTGCGCCGTGTACCGGATCGTCATGCAGGACTGGACACGCGATGAGGCCATCCGCGAAATGAGGGAAGGCGGGTATGGTTTTCATACAATATGGTCGAACCTGATTGATTTCATCAACCAGCTGGACACCGAAGGTATCCGAAAAGAACTGGGATTGAAGGAGCCCTGATATTCAATTATTGAACGGTTAAATCAGATCAGCGCTGCACAGAGTTTTAATTCTTTCAGGATCAGACCGTACCTCAGTCCGTATGTGCTGGCGGAGATGCGGGACAAATTGAAAAAACGCAAGAGTTCTTCCATGATGACGGCTCCTGCAAAGATGACATCCGCCCGTTTGGGTTCCAGGCCCTCGATGAGTTTCCGTCTGTTGATCGGCAGCATCCTGAGGCGGCTGATCTGGTCATTCAGGGCATGCAGAGTAACCGGAAATCCATTTATGGATTCAGGATGATAGGCCGCCCTGCGCTGAATCATGGACGCGAGCGTCGTAATGGTTCCCGCAACGCCGATGATCTCAGTATCTGGAGTTACGCGGACCCCCGACAGTGAGCGTCTGATAACTTCGCCGCAATGTTCCCGCATCCGCAGTTCTTCCGTATCCTCCACGGGATCCGTTTTCAAGAACCTTTCCGTCAGCCGGACAGCGCCGATATTCATGCTGATTTTAAAATCTATTTTCTGCTGATCGCCCATGACTATTTCAGTGCTTCCCCCTCCGATGTCGATCACCATGGCCCGGTGCAGCCGTCTTTCAGAGCCAATCGTCAGCCTTCCGCCGAAATAAGTACAGAGCGCCTCGTCATCGCCGGTCAGCACCCCGATATGCACGCCTGTCCCCTGAAAAACCTCGTTCAGGAACCAGGCCTGATTTCCGGCGTCCCTTATCGCGCTCGTGCCTGCGGCCACCCAATGACTGCATCCGAATTGTTCCCCTTTTTCCCGGAACCGGTTAATCACCGTTACGCATCGTTCCACTGCTGCGGGCTGTATCATTCCAGACGCGTCAACATGCTGCCCGAGACGGATAATCTCATGATCCTCATACAGCGTCCTTATGGTACCGTCCTGGTCCGCATCCGCTATGACGAACAACGCCGTGTTGGTCCCGATGTCGATCGCGCCGGTCCTCATGAATCCGATTCCTCAGGTTTTCCGGACCGGACCATGTAACCCATCCACTCGTTTTTGTTCTTCTTCCGGATCACATCCCACCCTGCGGCGTCCAATTCCCCGCAGAAAAATTCATCCTCCGTTTTTAAGATCCCCGAAAGAAGAACCGTTCCCCCGGGTTTGATCCTTTCCTTTAAACATGACAGATGCGGAGTAAGGACTGACCGCTGGATATTGGCAAGGATGATATCGAATTTTTTCGGCCATCGGGGGGGCATGTCGGTGAAAGAAGATTTGCGAATAAGGATTCCGGAACGGCATTTGTTTTTCCGGATATTTTCCCGTGCGTTCAAGACGGATTCCGTTTCCACGTCCGCTCCGAAAATCCGTCTGGCCTGCAACATTGAAGCTGCGATGGCCAGAATGCCCGTGCCCGTTCCGGCATCGAGAACTGATTTTTCTTTGAATGAAATTTTTTCCATCATCCGGAGCATGATTTGGGTGGTTTCGTGCGTACCGGTTCCGAAACTCATTTTGGGATCAATGATCAGAACGATTTCATCGCGCTTTTTCCGGTATGCTTCCCAGGAAGGACGGACGATAAACCTCTGACTTACCTTCACCGGCCTGAAATGCTTCTTCCAGCCGGATTCCCAGTCCTCGGCGGGAATGCGGGAAACAGACATCCGGTTCATGTAGTGCGGATCCGACTGAAGCCGTTTGACCAGGGATTCAAAATGAATATTGTCAGGGTTAAAATAAGCGTGCAGTTCATTGCCGTCGTCGCTGAAACCCGTCGATTCAAACCTCCATAATAAGTCCTGAAAACGCTGTGAAACCGGAAGGGAAACCGAAAGCTTCCACCAGAAATTTTTCCGGGTGCGTAATTTGTTTAAGCCGCCTGATTTTTTGTTCATTGACAGGAAATTTCAGTTAGACCGTAATAACTGGACGACAGTATTGGGCAAAGCATAATCGAGGTTGGCTTTGGAAATGGACGCGTCAATCTGATGGGGACCCAAGGGACTGGACAGCGCCGCCTCATCCAACAAATCAGGGTCATAATACGTAATAACCGGAACGGCGCGGTGCAGAATGATTTTGCCCAGGATTTCCTGGCTCTCCTGATGATCCATCACCAGGAGATCCGGATCGAATTTTTCGAGAATTTCGTTGGAAATTTCCTCGGAACTGGTCACCATGGTGGTGAACCCGTTGGATTTCAGGGATCGGCTCGCCAGAACCCGAGGGATTCGGCTTTTATCGACGATAAGAATCCGTTTAACCGTCTCATCGCGGAGTTCCCTGGAATCCAGTTCGTCCATGATCTTGCTGGCTTCCAGAATCAGGCTGGTAATGCTGGAGGAAAGTGTTTTTTTGGGTGCGAGAACATCGTCCTGAAACAGGTATAATAATTCCCGGTTGGTGGTTAACTGCAGAAACGCGTCTTCTTTGATCGCCTCTTTGCTGGTCGCATAAACCAGCCGGCCGTCTTCTACATAGATGTCCCCGACTTTGGATCTGGATTTGTCATAAAACTCAAAGACGCCGGTTCGCTTGCTTTGTTCCTTTTCCTGCGCCTCGGAGAAAAAGTACATGATCGGGGAATAGCGGCGTTTGAGCTTGGCTTCGGCGATTCTCAGCCGGCCCCGGATCAGGACTTCCGCGATCCGGAACGGTTTGCTGATCGCGTCCACGGCTCCCGCCTCAAGTCCTTTCACGATTTCATCGGTGTTAAAATAAGCAGTGACGAAAATGACCGGAATCCCGATGGTCAATTCGTTTTCGCGAAGGCGTTTCATCAGCTCATAGCCATTCATCCTCGGCATCATGATATCCAGCAGGATCAGCTGAAAACGGGTATTGGTTATCTGCTCCAGGCCTTCCAGGCCGTCCTTCGCGTAATACACCTCAAAGCCCTCGTGCTCAAAGGCGCGCATCATCGCGTCCACGGCGTCGAGATCGTCATCCACCACCAGAATTTTATCTTTAACTATCATGCGATGAGCCTGTTAATCTTTGCCCAGCAAGCGGTAGCACTTGCTGAGGATTTTCGCAGTCGGGGACGTGATCTGCATCTGGAGCGGAATTTCCCCCTGCACGAATTTGAAGAAACCGTCATCCCAGTATATCATGTCATAAATGGCATCCTCGCCGTGGACCTGTCCCAGTTCCGCGCTGAAGATCTGGCCTTTTTTGTAATATACATTTCCCTCCAGTGTCCCGTCGGAGATCAGGAGAGTCCCGGTTTTTTTTCCGTTGGTCAGGAGCTGGAGGATGTCCAGCACGGTAACATCGCCGAGTTTTCCCAAAAACCCGTCACGAAGGGTGGCTTTTTCCTTTTCAAAAGCGTCCACCCTGCTGAGCAGGCTTTCGATGCGGAGAAGCAAATCCTGCCGTTTGGTATTCCGCTTGACAAGAAAATCGCTCGCGCCGGCCCGGAAAGCCCTTATTTCGGTGAGCATGTCGTCAATCCCGGTGAAAAAAATAAACGGTACCGTCGGGACAACCGAGGTATCCCGGATTCTCTGGCACAGCTCAAAACCGTTCATTTCATGAATGAACACATCGCTGATCAGCAGATCGGGTTTTTCCGCGTTGACCATGTCAAACGCGCGGATCCCGCTGTCGCAGTCAAAAACAATGTAATCCTCCTTTTCGAGGCTCGCTTTGAGACGGCTGCGAGTGGATTCATCGCTGTCCACGATCAGGATTTTTCTGGATATTTTTTTTATGTCCGACATGACATCCCCGCGGTTTTTTTCTTCCGGATCAGGTCACGAAAAGGTTACGCAAATGTTTTTTTTTCGTCCGTCACGCGGCAGTATTCCATCACGACATTCATCGTGGCCGTGTGAATCGTCGGTAAAACGCTGACTTCCGTGGATTCAAAACGGAACACGCCGTCTTTCCATTCGCCCAGGTTATAAACAGCTTCCTCGCCCACGAACATCTTATATTCGGCATGGATCATTTTCCCGTCAATAAAATACAGCTCGGCCTTGTCGTCATCCCGCGTGATGGTCAGGATTCCGGATTTTTTGTTCATCATCAGAAGCTGAAGAATGTCCACAAGGCTAAGGTCGGTGAATTTCCCGTAGAGCCCTTCCTGGATTTCCTTTTCTGCCTGCTTGAACTCGTTGGACTTGTTCAGCATGGCTTCGACCTTGGCGAGAAGTTCTTCCTTCTTGATGTTGGATTTGATCAGGTAATCATCCGCTCCGGTACGGAAACCGCGGAGTTCCGTGGCAACCTGGTCAATGGAGGTGAGAAACATGAACGGCACCATCGGGACCTTTGATGTTTCACGCACCTGTTTGCAGAACTCAAATCCGTCCATCTGGGGCATGAGAATATCCGAGATCACCAGGTCCGGTTTTTCATCGTTGACCTTGGACAACCCCTCAAGCCCGTTCTCGGCCTCAATCACCTGATAGGTTTCTTTCTTCAGGTTGATGGCAAGCAGGGTTCGGACAGTTTTGTTATCGTCAACAATCAGGATTTTCTTCGGCATTCCGGCAACCTTCAAATTTCCGTAGAGGATGAAATGAAAACAAACTCAAGCTTTAAAAAATATTGTTTTTTTGCCTCAAAATCAAATTCTTTTTCAAATCCGTACATCTCCCGGCCGGATTTAATTGGTCAGGCTTACGGTCGGCGCAGGTATGCGGCCGCCGCGCAGAATAAATTTTGAGGCTGATAACGCACGAACCGGCATGATCGGGGCTTTGCCGAGCAGCCCTCCGTAATCGACCGATTCTCCGACCGATTTGCCGGGTACGGGTATGATGCGGACAGCGGTGGTTTTATTATTGATCATGCCGATCGCAGCCTCGTCGGCGATGATCGCGCTGATGGTTTCCCACGGCGTATCGCCAGGGACCGCCACCATATCCAGTCCCACCGAGCAGACGCAGGTCATGGCTTCGAGTTTTTCCAGCGACAGACGGCCTTTCTCAACGGCGGCGATCATGCCCTGGTCCTCGCTGACGGGAATGAATGCGCCGCTGAGCCCGCCGACATAGGAAGACGCCATAAGGCCGCCTTTTTTCACGGCATCGTTGAGCATGGCCAGCGCGGCAGTGGTGCCGGAAGCTCCTACATCCTCAAGACCCATAGCGGTCAGAATATCGGCGATACTGTCGCCGGGCGCCGGCGTGGGCGCGAGCGAAAGGTCCACAATGCCGAACTGGACGTTCTGCATCCTCGCGACTTCCCGGCCGATCAGTTCGCCCGCCCGCGTGATTTTGAAGGTCGTACGTTTGATGATCTCTGCAAGCTCTCCCAGATCCGCGTCCGGCGCCGATTTCACCGCATCCAGGACCACGCCGGGTCCGCTGATGCCGACATTGATCACGACCTCAGGTTCACTCACTCCGTGAAACGCCCCGGCCACAAACGGATTGTCTTCCACGGCATTGCAGAACACGACGAATTTCGCGCATCCGATCGCGCCGGCGTCCACAGTCCGGTTTGCAAGGTCCTTGATCGCTTTTCCGACCGCGATGATCGCGTCCATGTTAATTCCCGCTTTGGTGGAGCCCACGTTCACCGAGGAACAGACCCGTTTCGTGGAAGCGATGGCTTCCGGGATTGATTCGATCAGGGATTTATCGCCTCTTGTAAAACCTTTCTGAACAAGGGCTGAAAAACCGGCCAGAAAATCCACCCCGACATGGTCGGCGGCCTCATCAAGCTTTCTGGCGAGCATGACAAACTCATCCCTCGTAAACGCGTCGCAGGGAATCGAAACCGGCGTAACGGATATCCGCTTATTGGCGATCGCGATGCCGTATTTCAGTTCCACTTCTTTTGCTGTGGCTACGTGCCGTTCGGCGTATCTGCATATCTTATCATAAATCTGCTGAATGGTGGACCGGGCGTCACCGCGGACGCAATCGCGCAGACTGATGCCCATAGTAGTGGTCCGGATATCAAAATGCTCTACTTCCGTCATGCGGACGGTCTCTAAAATTTCCCTGTTTTCAAACGGCATAGAAACTCCAAGTGTTAATTCGTTTCTGATGAATTAATGATCCTGTTTCCCGGGTTACCTGAACGCAATGCGGATATTGTTCCATAGATCATTTTTTGAAATGTGTTTACGTAAGATCATTTTGCTTCCGGCACAGTGATACAACGGAAATGATTCCAGTCATAGCTTTAACATTTCATGAAGAATTCCTGTCAGCACTCCGTTGCAGGAAAGAATTCCCTCGCCGTACAGCACGGGTTTTCCGTCCCATGAAAAAATGGATCCGCCCGCTTCCTGAATAATGGGAATCAGCGGCGCGATGTCCCATATTTTCATCCAGGGATCGATCATGATATCCGCCTGGCCGCAGGCGACCAGCTTATGCCCGAAACAATCGCCCCAGGTACGGGTGAAACTGACTTTCGGCAACAATTTATCAAATAAATCCCTGAGCCCTGTTTTGGACAGATCGGAGAAATCCGTCAGCAAAAGAAGCGCAAGTTCCAGTTTCCCGGTCTCGGAAACCGATACGCGGCGGCCGTTCAAAAAAGTTCCCCCGTTTTTCCCGGCATAAAGCATTTCATCCATGGCAGGATAGTAACAGACACCGGTGACAATCTCTCCTGTTTCACGGTTTTCCACCCCAATTGTAGTGCCGAACAGCGGAATGTTATGAATAAACGATTTCGTACCGTCGATCGGATCGATGATCCAGCGCCAGGGTTCCCTGCCCTCTATCTCCCCGAATTCCTCTCCAAGAACGGCATGCCCGGGAAAATGCTTTTTGATATAACCCACTATGATTTTTTCGGCCGTTTTGTCGGCTTCAGTCACCGGGGATTTATCCGGCTTGCTTTCGATCCGGTATCGCTGCGTCCGGAAATATCCCAAAGTGGACCTGCCGCCTTCGTAAGCCGCTTCTATGGCAGCCTGTGTAATTTTTTCTGTCATTTCGTTCATAATCACCCGCGACAATGTAAAAATTATAAATTACAGAGTCAATCGGTAACTTTCATCAGTTATATTGACCGCTTGCAAGAATCCTTTTGCTTTTGAAATAAATAAAAGTTATTCTTTTAACATACGATTTTGGTGGCAGTTCAATGATGTCCGAGATGCCCTTGAATGAAATGGTCTCAATTGGTTATAAATTTGAATGGATGCGGAAACTGATCCATCTTGGAGCCCTGGCCATCCCGTGCGCGTACATTTATTTCGATTTCGGCATCACGGTCGTAATGGCGGCTATCCTCTGCGCAATCGCGAGCACAATTGAAATCCTGCGGCTTACATGCCGTACCGTCAATAGCGTTTTTATAGGTTTGGTCGGCAATATGCTCCGGGAATCCGAGCATCATTCGGTTTCGGCGGCGACTTACATGGTATGGTCCTCTTTCATTACTATCCTCGTTTTTCAAAAACCGGTCGCGATTCTGGCCTTGTTTTATTTTATTGCCGGGGATGGCGTGGCGTCGCTGATCGGGAAGCGGTTCGGTCGTATTTTTTTTTACGGAAAAACGCTTGAGGGATCCGTGTCCTGTTTTATCGTATGCCTTCTGATCGGCGGTATCATGTCTGTGTTGCCGGTCTGGATATGGATATCAGGCTCCGCGATCATCACGGCTGCGGAACTTGCGCCTATGAAAATCAACGACAACATCCGCATGCCGCTCATCGGAGGCTCGTTCATGGAAATCTTGCTCTGGATTCATGTTCAGTTGATACATAATTCCGTTACAGCTTAACCCCCAGCCATGCGAATTCCCCAGCAAAAAATTGACCAGATCAAACAGACCGCGGATATCGTAGAAATCATCGGTCAGTACGTGAACCTTAAACTGCGGGGAAAGAATTATGTCGGGCTCTGTCCTTTTCACCAGGAGAAAACTCCTTCTTTCACCGTCAGCCCGGACAAGCAGATCTTTTACTGTTTCGGATGCCAGACCGGCGGAGATGTCTTTTCCTTTATCAAATCGTATGAAAAAATCAGTTATCCGGAATCCATACGGATGGTTGCGGAGCGATATCACATCGATCTCCCCAAATACCGTCCGGCTGATACGACTTCTGAAAACAATGAATACGATGAACTTTATTTTATTCACAAAAAGGTCAATGATTTTTTCAGAAACCAGCTGACTTTGACTTCCGGACTCATCGCACTGGAATATCTCAAATACCGGGGATTCAGCGAAGAGATGATCGGAACTTACCAGATCGGGTACGCTCCGGACCGCTGGGACAGCCTGTCCGTGCTCGCGAAAGATGAATCCCTGAACCCGGTTATGCTGCAGAAAGCGGGGCTGATCATGCCCCGGCAGGACAGCTCATTCTATGACCGCTTCCGCCACCGGTTGATGTTCCCGGTCATGAATCCCTCCGGTCGGGTGATCGCTTTCGGCGGCCGGCAGATGCGCGATGAGCCGGATTCGCCCAAATACCTTAACTCACCCGAGACACTGATCTATCATAAAAGTAAAGTCCTGTACGGACTCTTTCAGGCCAGGGAAGAAATCCTCCGAAAGGACATGATCCTCATCGTGGAAGGATATGCGGACTGCATCTCGATGTACCAGTACGGATTTAAGAATGTCTGCGCCTCCAGCGGCACCGCATTCACGAAAGAACAGTGCGACCTCATCCGGCGCTATACGCAGAACGTCACGCTGATATTCGACAGCGACGAGGCGGGAATCCGGGCTGCCGAACGGGCCGGGGCGCTGTTGCTTGAAAACGCCTTAAATACGAGAATCACCGTAATCCCCGATCAGAAAGATCCTGACGGGTACATCCGTAAATACGGAGCCGACGCGTTCGGCCAGCTCCTGAAAAAAGCGGCCGATTATTTTGAATTCCGCGTAAACAATTATATCCGGAAAGACGCATTCAGGACGGTCCATGACCGCACTCAGGCCGCAAGGGAAATGCTGAACGTCATCGCCGGAATCAAAGACCGGATACGGCAGGATCTTTTCCTCCGGGAAATGGTTCACCATTTCGGACTGAATGAACAGGTCATACGCGATGAATTCAGGAAAATCACACGTAATTCCCGTTCACCCCTATCCGGGGATAACGAAAAAAAAATTGCCGCACAATCCCCGGCGGAATCCGCCAAACCGGATATCCCCGAACAAGTCATCAAGGCGGAACGGCATCTGCTCCGCGCCGTCCTCCACGATCCCGAATTCGCGAAAACCCTTTTTTCCTATCTGTCTCCCGCCGATTTTCAGGTGGACGGGATCCGGACCGTGTTGGAGATTGTTGCGGACAAAACGGGTCAGGATCTTCCTTTCTCCCCGGCCGACCTGATCCGTGATGCTGAGGAACCCATTCAGAAAGCCGTCACGCGGCTCATGATGGATGACCGCGATTCGTTTCCATGGGAGGATTGTGTCGCTATAATCCAGCTGAACCAACTCCAGAAAAAATCGGAAGAATTACGGTACACGATTAAGGCGGCCGAACAGCAGGGCGACGACATCCAGCGCCTTCAGCAGCTCTGGAACGACCTGCTGAAAGACATATCCGGCTTAAAATCAAAAAAGGAACTGATTAAAAAAAATACGGCATAATACAAGTCATTTCACAAACCACGGTTCAAATGATGAAATCACCGATCATTTTAGGATTCCTCCTGCTCTGCCTGAATACTGCTGATATGTACCCGCAGCTGCAACGTTATATCCTTGAAGGAAAAATTACCGACCGTCATGACGGAAAGCCCCTGCGGCATGTGAATGTTTCGCTGAAAGAAACGAAACAGGGCGATGTGACCGACAGCAGCGGAAACTATCTTATCCGGAACATCAAACCCGGCAGCTATACTCTGATCGTTTCTCTTATAGGTTACAAGAAACTTACCCGCGCTCTCGAAATCGGAAGTGACCGGAATTTCAGCTTTTTGCTGGAGGAACAGCCTCTTCTTTTTCAGCCGATCGAGATTACTCCCGGCACGTTCAGCGTCACAATCGACGAACCCGGCTCCCATAAACTCACTCCCCGTCAGATTCTTTATACAGCGAATCTGTTCACGCGCGACATTTACCGGAGCCTGCAGATCCTTCCGGGAATTTCCCATAACGAATGGAGTTCCAAACCTCATATCAAGGGCGGCAACCCCGATGAAACCGCGGTGATCCTTGACAACCTGGAAATCTTCGAACCGTTCCATCTCGATGAGCTGGACGGTCCGTTCAGCCTCATCGGTTCCGACCTTGTGGATGAGATGACCGTCCTCACCGGCGGATTCTCCTCGCGGCACAGCGATAAAATGTCGGGCATACTCCGGATCAACACCGTGGACAGGCTTTTCAACGATTCACTCCGCTTTTCGGTCGATTTCATGGGCGCTTCCGTCAACCTGAACCAGCGGATCAGCGACAAAGTAGAAGTGTTCACGGCGGGCCGGAGAAGTTATCTGTACCTGATCGAAAAAACCACCGATAATGATTATCCCGCCGAAATTTGGGACCTGTGGAATAAAATCACTTACCGTCACGATCCCTACAACCGATTCGCGCTTCATTATCTGGTCGTGAAAGACAATGTCAAATACAGCCAGGACTCGACGTACATCCGGAGGGAATTCTTTGAAAGTGAAAAAACAAACTCCTATTTATGGCTGAACTGGCGGCGGCTGGTCAGCGACCGTTACTTCTTCCTGACTACCGCCGGATACCAGAAACTCGGGAAGAACTCCGACTTCTCTTTTGACGCTAACTACACCTCGGACAACAAAGACAAACGCAATACGCATATTCTGACCGCAAGACAGGATCATTACTTCAACATCAATGACATCCACACGCTGGAATACGGTGCCGAGTTTCACCAGTTTTTCAGCGACTATCTTTACCGGGAAGCACGCATCAATCCGCTCGAGACCAAGGACTGGCTGATCGCCACCGACATCATGGCGCTCAACCGCAAATTCACGGGTTACCGGTACGGGGCTTACATCCAGGACCAGTGGACGATTACCGACCCCCTGAAGCTTCAGTTCGGATTCAGGCTTTCCGGCCAGAGTTATACCGATCATGCACAACTGGCCCCGCGGCTGTCCGCCAGTTATTCTTTTTCCGAGCGGCTTACCTTCAAAGCCGCGTACGGATGGTATTACCAGCCGGATAACATGCAAAAGCTTCGCGTATACCAGAACCAGTACCGTCTGGATGACAAACCGGAAAAATGCGTTCATTATATCGGCAGCGCGAATTACAAACATTCCGCGGAAACCGAAATGACACTGGAACTGTATTACAAGGATTATATCCGCCTGAATGACGATTATAACTATGATTTTTTCAACCGCATCAGCGGAATCGGCATCATTGACCGGCCCTATTTCACGTCCACGGGCTATTCCACCGGCGCCGATTTTTTCATTTCAAAAAAATTCGGGCACCGAAGCCTTCTGACCGCCGCATATTCTCTGGGTTTCCACCGCATCTCCAACTACGCCTCTCAGGTTACCCAGCGGGACCTGGACCGGACCCAATTGTTTAACATCAACAGCATCAACCAGCTGGGCAGAAACATCACATTCAGCGCCATCTGGAGATTCCATACCGGAGATCCCTATACGCCAAGCCGGATCAGCATCCTCGGAGACAGTTCGGTGACGAACAGCACCGTTTTTTTCACGCTGGATAAAAAGAACTCGGGCCGCCTCCCGGCTTTCCATACCATGGACCTTAAAATCGAAAAAAAGTGGATCGCCGACCGGATGGCATGGGTCTTATACGGGAGCGTAATCAACGTCTACGGACATGACAATATCCGGCAGTACTACTGGCAGCGTCAGGTGGAAAATAAAAAAATCAAAACCTTTGAACGCAGGGCGCAATCCTTTTTTCCGCGATTTTTTCTTCTGGGTCTGAGCATGGAACTGGATCTGCCCGCCATCGTCAAGGAACAATAAAAAAGGAAAAACATGAATCAATCATCCCTCTCAATCCGAATGCTCCTGACAGGCCTTGTCCTCGTCCTGACGGCATGTGAAACCGAGAAGGACAGCGCGTACTTCCAGAAAACCATTGATTTTGACAAAAACGACTGGGGTATCGCGGCTACGCTGTCTGAAAACGGGGAAATCGTCCTTTGCGGATATTCCAACAGTATCATGGTTTCGGATGAAGTGCTTGTCATGAAACTCTCCGGCACCGGCCGTGTCAGTTGGACAAAATCGTTCGGCGGACCTGGATACGATGCGGGAGTTGACATTATCCGGACTTCTGACGGCAATTACATTCTGGGCGGAAATGTATTTCTCAAAAACTTTGACATTTTCCTGTTAAAACTGAATCCCTACGGACAGATGATCTGGGCGGAACATCTGGGCGGACAGGAAGTGAATAATTGTCATGCTGTATATCCTGATCAATCCGGCGGCTGCTATGTCATCGGTACGGCCGGAAACGACATGCTTTTCTATCATATCAGCAATACAGGCGATACAGTCTGGGTAAAATCTATCGGCAAAATGAAAGGATATGATTTCGGCCGGTCATTATATGTCAGGGAGAACGGGAATATACTGATCTCGGGAAACACCAACAGTTTTTCCACAAATCAGACGCCGTTTGTGGCTGAATTCAATTCCGATGGAAATGAACTATGGACGTCGGTGATTGAATTGGCGAATGTATATTATATCTATGACATGACGGTACTTGAGCAGGACGGGATATATTTAACCGGCGGTTATATTTATGATTACCATGGTTTTTACCAGGCTTTTTTGATGAAAACAGACCTCTCCGGAAATCTGCTATGGAAAAATGACCTGAGTTATGCTTCCTTCAGCGATTGTTTTTATGATATCGAAAAAACCAGGGACCAGTCATTCATCCTAAGCGGATTTGTCACCCACGATACTGTCCGAAGTCAGTTTTTCGTTACGAAAACAGACCTCGAGGGAAACCGTATCTGGGCAAAGGAAATGGGAAAAACGCTGGAGGACGCAGCATATCAGTCCCGGGAACTTGATAACGGAGATATTCTGTCGATTGGAACGACCCGTGACCCTGGAAAAACCACATATGATATCACGGTCGCAAGAATGACAAAAAAAGGTGAAATTCACTGAAACGAAAGATAACCTATGAAAACGTTCAGTATCCTGTTTTTTTTGCAATGTCTGATTTCATTATCAGGAAACGGCATCATTTCTGCTCAGGAAATGCAATCCAAATCCCGGTTGAGCTCATATACACTGAAAGCCGGATCCCAGGGAGGCTTTTACACCTTTCCCGAAGCGGTAGCGCAGCTCGACTCCATGCGCCTGTTGTTTCCCTATTTGATATCCGCAAAGGATTCCATCTTTTATACGCTTCCTTACCCGACATTGGTCTATCTTAGAAAGCCGATCTGGGCCGTCCGGATATCCGACAATCCCGATATGGCTGAAAATGAACCGAAGATCCTGATGCTGGGACTGATTCACGCCAACGAGCCCATGAGCATGATGCAGATGATCGCCTTTATGTGGGACATCCTTTATTCCTATGCGAATGATCCCGATGTAAGGTTTTTGGTGAACACCCGGGAAATCTATTTTATCCCTGTCCTTAATCCAGACGGGTATCTTTACAATCAAAAGAACTATCCCGCCGGAGGAGGAACCTGGAGATTAAACCGCCAGCCCTCATGGAATGAATTTTCCCCGATCATCGGAATCGATATCAACAGAAACTTCAGTTATGCATTTATCGGTGAAAATCCCTATCAGCCAAGGTTCAACCCATATTTCAGAGGATGGAAACCTTTCTGGGCGCATGAATCCTACGCGATCATGAAATACTGCCAGACAAAGCAATTTACGCTCAACATCAATTACCATGTGATCGACAAAAGCAACAAAGTCAAAGGATATGTCATTTACCCGTGGAATCACACCCCCAGTCTCCTGACGCCCGATTCCACGCTGTTCAGGACTCTCGCAAAGCAAATCATTTTTTTTGATCGCTTCAGGCATGGAACCACATACCAGTACAGCTTTGAACGTGAAATCCAATATCCCGCTTCCAACCCCACCGGTACAATCGAAGACTGGATGTACGGGGTAAAAGGAACAAAAGCGCTGACCATAGCGATCGCGCAGGGAAAATGGCCTCATAAAGACTCCGTGGTAAAACTTGCCGAATCCCTGATCCCGATGAATTACCGCGCCGTGTGGTCAGGCGGATTGAATCCGAATATCGAAGAGGTCTATTACAGCAATGCCAACGGAGAACCTTTCCTCCGGGCGGGCGAATCCGGGCAAATGTCACTGAATTTCGAAAATAAGGGACTTGCACCCGGAAATTCTCCCTTTTATCTGAGTTTATCCACTGCCGATACGCATGTCATTATCCATCGTTCGGAATCAGTCATTGACAGCTTACCCATCATGAAAATCATGAATAATGAATCACGGCCTTTCCTGTTTTCCGTCAAACCGGGCACACCGATCGGTCATATCGTCAATTTCAATCTGCGTATAGCTTTCGAAACAGAGGAATTGTTCCGGAATATTCAGTTCATCAGCGGTCAGCCGGAATGCCTGTTCTGTGATACAGCGAATGAGATCAGCAACTGGACAAAAGGAGATTTCTGGGGTCATTCCGGATCAGGACCCTCCGGCCGCCAGGTCATTACGGAATCTCCGGCGGGATTATACTACAACAATACAAATTACAGGCTCATTCTTAAAATCCCTGTTTCATTCAGGTTTTTCAGAGAACCCTGGCTGGAATTCAATACCCGGTGGGATATTGAGCCGGAATTCGACTTCGCGACCGTTTCCGCATCCACCGACGGGGGCGTTCACTGGATCAATCTTTATTCAAAAAATTCCAGGTATGCTTCCGGGCAACTTCCGGTTCAGGCCGATGTCACCCAATTGGGTTATGACGGATACCAGGAAGACTGGCTTAAGGAGAAGATCCGGCTGAAAAGTTTTGAAGAAGCCGATTCCGTTTATATCAAATTTGAACTTGCGACGGACGGTTGGATCGTCCATGACGGATGGTATCTCGACAGGATTAAAATCATGGGATATCCTTATGAGCCGGAAACCTCATACACGGAAAAACAGGTTTTTACTTTGATCAGCAATTATCCGAACCCTTTTAATCCTGCGACCTCTATACATTTCACTGTTCACACCCGCTCCGGCATCAGTCTCGCCGTATATAATGTACTGGGCCAAAGGGTGGCCCGGCTGATCAGTAACCGGGAATATATGCCCGGCACGCACCGGATTGTATGGGATGGACGGAATGATTACGGACAGGCCGCCTCCAGCGGAGTTTATTTCTACCGACTCGAAACCCGTGGTTTCAGCGAAACAAAAAAAATGCTGCTGATCCGTTAAATAATCACTTCTTCTTCAGCCGGATGATCAGGATGTCCGCGCCCTCCTGATTCATGGATTTCATGAAACGTTCGTTTTCATAGGAAAAATCTTTTCCGCGTTTCGTGCCGACATCGTTGGTAATGATCCGGTCGGGCGTGTACCCGATGACGGTGACCATGTGGTATTCGGGTCCGGGCGGCGTGTAATAGGGATTCTTCAGGGTCCGGCCGTATGTCGGTGCGATCACGGGATACCCTTCAGCAACAAAACGTCGGATATCACTGAGCGTTGCTTTTCTCCGGATGATCACTTCATCGGGCTGCAGCCCGAAAAAACCAGTCATCAGCATCCTGACGGAATCCGCATGGATATCCTTATGCAGGCCGAAATGCTTTTCCTGCCAGGCGATCATGTCGAGGAAAATCTGATGCGCTTCTTTCGGGTGAATGGTGTCGATGCCCCGTGCGTAATACAATGCCTGCAGGACTGCCGCTTCCTCGCAGCTGGCATGGTGAAAGTCCCAGCTTTCCTGGTTCTGCAGCGGGGCCTGGCACACGAACGGTACCCGGATATAGGCTTTATCGGGTATAACCGGAATGGCATCCACACGGGAAACGGTTTCAACCGCCGCTGCGGTATCCCGGATTGCAAATTCGACCGCTGCGCGGTTCTCCCGGTCCGTGCGCATACGCTCGAAATAATTTTCAATCCGGCTGTAAAAGGTTACCAGTCCTGCCGTTACGGCTATCAGAACCAGGAGGATGAGGAATTTCAGTTTCTTTTTCATACGGACCGGTTCAGTCCTGGCTCTGCAGAATGATTTTGAAGGCCGCCGGTAGATAATCAATAAGATCGCCCGCGATCATTCCGATCTGTGTAATTTCGGCTGCGGCCAGGTCCCCGGCCAGACCATGGATCCATGCGCCTGCGCAGGCTGCCTGTTCGCAGGTCATGCCCTGAGCGAGGAAAGCCGCGATCATTCCCGTAAGCACATCGCCGCTGCCCGCGGTGGCCATTCCCGGATTGCCCGTATTGGTGACCATCACCGGTGTGTTCGGCCCGGCGATGCAGGTCGGAGAGCCTTTCAGCAATATCGTTTTCCGAAGTTTCCTCACGGTCTGTACAAGGTGAAATATCCGGTTTTCCCTGATCCCGGCCGTATCCAGTCCGGCCAGCGCGGCAAACTCCCCGTCATGAGGGGTAAACACCATCGGCGTTTCATTCAATCGAAGGCTGTCCGCACAGTGCGAAAGGGCGATCACCGCGTCAGCATCCACAACGACCGGTCTGTCAATCCCGCTCATCAGTTCGCAAATGAGTCCCATGGTTTCTTCATGCCGCGATAATCCGGGTCCTATAGCCACGGAATCGCTCCACGAAACCAGCGCTTTCAGCTGATCCAGCGCTTTCATGCTGACGGAACCCGGTGATGTTTCCGGAAGAACAGATGTCAGGGCTTCGGGCAGCCGGTTTTCGATAACACGGATCACGCATTCCGGCGCTGCGACTTTCAGCATGCCCGCCCCGGAACGAAGGGCTGCTTTAGCCGCCAGAAACGACGACCCGGTCATGCCGCGCGAGCCCGCGATCACCAGTACTTTACCGAACTGGTATTTATATGCGCCCGGATGCCTGGGTTTGAATAACCGGCGCACATCCTCATTCTCAATCAGCAGCCGGTCCCCTCCCGAAACCAGCGCGTCCGGAAATCCGATGTCGGCCGTGATCAGCTTTCCGCTGAATTTTTTCCCTTCCCCGAAAAGAAGTCCCTGTTTAGGAAGTCCGAACGTAACGGTTGTATCGGCCATTACCGCGGTGTTTCCGGGAAGACCGGTTTCCCCGTTTAGCCCGGAGGGAATGTCCACAGCGACCACATTTGTCCCGTGATCCTGCTTCCATCGGTTGATTTGCTGGACCACATCGTATATCAGCCCGTCCAGGTCCCCTTTTGAGCCGGTTCCCAGTATCGCGTCGATAACCACCTCAGGGACCGTCACGGACAGGTCCTGACTGGTCTGATTTAAAAACTGGACCGGAACACCCGTCGTAATCAGCTTATTGAAATTCAGCAGGGCGTCATGCTTGAGGTCAGGAATCTGACCCAGCATATAAATCATCGGTTTGATTCCCGACTGGATCATCATCCGGGCGATGACAAACCCGTCGCCGCCGTTGTTTCCTTTACCGCAGAAAATGACTGTCTTTTTACGGGGTAAATCCGGAACGGTACGGATTAAAAATTCAAAAACCGAACGGCCTGCGTTCTCCATGAGTGTTTCGCCAGGAATACCGTAAGCCTGAATGGTTTTGCGGTCGATTTCCTGCATTTCCTGGGGTGTAACGATTTTTTTCATATGGGTACCCGTATAAAATATGCTGGAGAATTTTTATCTGCCGGTTTTACGCCGGTTATGAATGGATCCTTCAGAAAAAAAATTTTCACAGCCGTCTGCGACCGTGAAAATATTTTGTCGGAATGAGAGGATTTGAACCTCCGACCCCTCCCACCCCAAGGGAGTGCGCTATCCGGGCTGCGCCACATTCCGAATACAGATTACATTATAACGCAATCATATTAAAATATCAAGGTTTTTCATCGCCTGCCTGATATTTTCATCCGATGTACCGAATGATATCCTGACATATCCTTCTCCGGCCTTCCCGAAAGCGCTTCCGGGTACCGTGACGATCTTGCATTTTTCAAGGATCTGATCGCAGGCCTGATCGGAGTTCCACCCGAAAGCGTTCATGTTGAGGAATGCGTAAAACGCGCCCTGGGGCCTGAAGCAGGTGATTTTCTTGTTCAGGTGATCGCAGACCATATCCCTTCTCTTCTGATAGGCTCCGGTCATCATCGCAATGCTGTCCTGCGGCCCGTTCAGCGCCTCCACACCCGCCCACTGGCTCACCGAGGAAGGACAGGTCGCCGAGAGCTGCTGCAGCTTGTTAATTTCCCCTATGATCTTCTTGTCGGCTGCAAGGTATGCAAGCCGCCAGCCGGTCATGGAATAGGCCTTGGAAAATCCGTTCAGTATGATCGTGCGTTCTCTCATGTCTTTGAATCCGGCAACCGAGACAAACCTGTTCTGGTCAAAAATGATTTTTTCATATATATCATCCGATATCAGGATCAGGCCTTTCCGGATGCAGATACCGGCGATGATTTCGAGTTCTTCCCGTGAAAGGACTTTGCCCGTGGGATTGCTCGGACTGTTGATAATGAGCATTTTTGTCCGCGGTGTGATTTTGTCCTCGATCATCTTTTCCGTAACGGCATACCCTTCATCCTCTTTCGTCTGGATTCCAACATATTTTCCTGCCGCCAGCTGAACCGCACTCTCATAGCCCACCCAGCAAGGCTCAAGCGTCAGGACCTCGTCTCCGGGATTGATCATCGCCAGAATGCAGTAAACGATTCCCTGTTTTCCCCCCGGGGTAACGATGATTTCCTGATCGGGCGAATAACTGACTCCGTAATCTTTTTCCATTTTTGCAGATACGGCTTTCCGCAGCTCAATGATGCCGCGGCTGTTCGTGTATTTGGTTTGTCCGTTTTTCATGGCCCGGTATCCTGCTTCATTGATGTGGTCCGGTGTCAGAAAATCCGGTTCCCCGATCGTCAGGTCGATCACGCTGACGCCCGCGTCCTTGAGGGACTTTGCTTTCTCCGCCAGGCTTACAGTGGCGGATGATTTGATCTGCTTCATGTTGTCGGCAAACTTGTAATTCACGGTTGTATCTCCTGAAAATGACTTATGGTTTAATTTGATCCACGCGGGTAATATACAAAGCCGCAGCGTAAAAATCATCAACAATCGCATCAATCTTCACCGATGCCTCCCGGATTTTTTTTTCCGTTTCCAGTCCGTGCCCGGTCCTGACAAGAATAGTTTTCAGTCCCGCATTGACTCCGAACTGCAGGTCAGATAAGGCGTCTCCGACCATCCATGAATGCTCCGGATCGGCAGGAAAGGACAATGCCGCCTGTTCATAAAGGCCGATTCCCGGCTTGCGGCATCCGCAAACGATATTATACGGATGAACAATACCTTCCGGATGATGAGGACAGTAATAAAAGGCATCGATGCCCGTTTGACGGTTCTGCAGGGATTCAACGATAAATTCCTCCAGCCTCCGGATATCGTTACAGGTATAATAACCCCTGGCCACACCGGACTGATTGCTGACGACGATGATTTTAAATCCATGGCTGCGCAGAAGGACCAGGGCTTCGGTGGATCCGGGAATGAATTCGAAATCCTCGGGCCGGAAAACGTAATCCTTTTCGGCATTCAGTGTGCCGTCCCTGTCCAGGAAAACGACCTTATGAATATTCGGCATGTTGGGATAAATCAGTTAAGCGGATCGGGACTGCTGACTTTCAGGTCCTTGATTTTGAGCTGAATGGTGGTTCGTCCCATCCAGGTATTTTCGTCGATCTGATACAGCATGTCAATCGGCTGATTGCCGACTCCGATCGTATTGTAGTGATGAGCCAGATTGAACCCTACCGCATCGAGCACCACGTTTCCCTGTTTGACCTTCAGGCGGATATGGCGTTCGTTCATCAGCTGGGGGTATCCGACAATCTGCAGCTGCCGGGTCAGGAACATGGGACGCATATTGCCGGGCCCGTAGGGCTTGAATAAATCGAGAATGGTCAGGAGCCGCTGATCGATCTGGTCGAGTCTGATTTCGGCGTCGATCTGGATTTTCGGAACAAGGTCATGGTCGGGCAAGTTGATGTTGGCATAAGCATTGATCCGCCTTGCAAGTTCGGGAATCTTGTCGAGGGATATCGTCAGCCCGGCTGCGTATTTATGCCCGCCGTAACCGTCCATGAGGTCCTCGCAGGCCTTGAGCGCCTGGAACACGTCGAAATTCTCCACGCTCCTCGCGGATCCCTTGCCGCGTCCGTCTGCTTCGGCAATGATGATCGCGGGACGGTAATACCTTTCCACGATCTTGCTGGCTACGATTCCAAGTACGCCCTGGTGCCATCCGGGACGGTAGAGAACAATTACGCGGTCCTGTTCGAAATCAAATTCCTGATCCACGATCTCGCATGCCTCCAGGAACATCACTTCATTGATGTCGCGCCGGTTCCGGTTTTCCGATTCCAGCACGCTGGCGTATTCTGCGGCTTCCCGTTCATCAGAGCTGATCAGAAGCTTGACGGCGCGGTTGGCGTCTCCTAAACGCCCGACGGCGTTGATTCTCGGCGCCACCGCAAAAACAATCTGGGCGGTCGAAACCGATTTGCCGAAAATGTTTGCGTTTTTGATCAGCTGGCGGATGCCGACCTTTTGCCCGTCACTGACAAGCTTAAGTCCGTTTTTTACGAGCGTCCGGTTCTCTCCGATCAGAGGGACAATATCCGCCGCGCTCCCGATCGCCACCAGATCCAGGTGCTTCATGATCAGTTCCGGGTCCAGTTTCAGGCTTTGGGTAATGGCCTGTGCCAGTTTGAACGCCACACCGACTCCGCAGAGCTCCTTGAACGGATAGGTACACTGCGTCTGCTTGGGATTCAGGATCGCCAGCGCGTTCGGAAGCGTATCACCCTGATGGTGATGGTCGCAAATGATCGTGTCCATTCCGTACTGATTGGCGAGATCCACCTGGCTCACGGCCGTAATGCCGCAGTCCACGGCGATCAGTACCTTTACTCCCTTTTCCCGGGCGATCTTGATGCCCGTCTCGGACAACCCGTATCCCTCACGGACACGGTCCGGAATGTAATAATGCAGTTCGCCCCTGTGAATCGACCGCAGAAACAGGTACAGCATGGACGTGCTCGTCGTGCCGTCCACATCATAATCCCCGTAGATCATCAGGGGTTCCTGGTTTTTGACGGCCCGGCAAACACGGTCCACCGCACGATCCATATGAAGCATCAGGAAAGGATCATTTAAAGGAGCCGACTCCGCCCTGAAAAAATGCTTGGCCTGCTCGTAAGTCTGAATGCCACGGTTCAGCAATACCTGTGCGATCACTTCGGGAACATTCGTCTGTTCGACTAACTGCTTAAGACGCTCCTTGTCATGATGATTATTGAGAATCCATTTTTGCTCGATCATACATAGTTAAGGTCCTTAAATTTATATTTTTGTTTTTTAAAAACAGATTTGGGATTTTACGATTACTTTCCATGTCAAAATATACAATGAAAATCCATGAAATGCAAAGATAAAATGGCCAATTTTTCCCTTGAAGGATTCCGTCCCGATATGACCCAAAAAGAAAAAAATGGTCTGAAAGAACTTTGCATTGATTGTTATTGGAAAAAAATTATATTTCGGACAGTTTAACAAACGTTTTTTAAAGTAAACCATCCGAAAGGTACCCGATCATGAAGAAAACACTTGGAATGCTGACCGCCGTTTTGTTTCTGCTTGCATGTGGAAAAAAAACGGAACCCGTTTCCGCGGATATAAACAAAATCACCGTAGAGGATTTTTTTCTGAAAACCGCCGAGCTGAAGGATAAAAAAGTCGAAGTGACCGGCACTATCGTACATACCTGCCAGCACAGCGGCAAACGCGCTCATATTATCGGAACCGATCCCAATAAAAAGCTCAAACTTGAGCTCGTCGGCGATACCCCTAAATTTGACAAGGAAATGGAAGGGAAAACCGTGATCGCAGAAGGAACCGTCAAAGAACTGATCATTGACGAAACGTACCTGGCAAAATGGGAAACTGAAATCAAGGCCGCCGGTGAGTCCGACAAGAACTTGCATGAAGGACATAAGATCGATCATGAAAAGATGACTGAACAGGAAGAAAACGTTCAGAAAATCGCCGCCTACCGCAAACAGCTGAAGGACAGCGGAAAAGACAAGCTGGAATTCTTCTGGATCGACTGCACAAAACATCAGATCAAGATCTAGAGCGATCAATGCCTGAAGGCCTTGTAAACCTACTGTTCCTGTTTTTGAACGTGATACCCTGGGCCGAATGACGCAACGGGGCCTTCAGGATTTCCTTTAAAGAAGGAAACTCATATGAAATTCAATTACTGGAACCGCATCATACACCGTGATCTCGGATATTTTTTTGTCGGCATGACAATCATCTACGGACTGTCGGGCATCGCGCTGAATCATCTTAAAGACTGGAACCCGAGTTATATCATCCGGAATGAAAAGTACGCTTTTCCGGAAATGAAGGGAAAAACATCAACGTCGGAAACGGAGATCAGGGATTTGCTGTCCAAGACGGGTTCGGACGGAGGATATAAAAGTCATTATTTCCCCAAACCCTCGGTTCTGAAGATTTTCATGGAAGGCGGGTCATTGCAGATTGATATGATGACCGGGGAAGGCCAACTGGAGCTTGTTTCACGCCGACCTGTTTTCTACGAAGTGAATTACCTTCATTACAACCCGGGCAAATGGTGGCTGTATTTTTCCGATTTTTTCTGTGTTTCACTGATTCTTCTCGCTGTCACGGGCCTTTTTATAGTGAAAGGAAAAAACGGAGTTTTGTGGCGCGGGACCGTTCTGGCGGGCCTTGGTATTTTAATACCTCTTATATACCTGATTTTTTTAAACTAATCCATACCCAGGCAAAAAAAAAATTAAACTTCTGTAAAAGAAGTTTAATTTTATATTTTCATGAAGAAGGATTGCGATCTCTTCTGTCATGCAGTCCGGATGGGGTTATTTCACGGCGTCAACGGCCTTCTGAATGGCATCTTCAAGCAGTTTCATATCGGGTTTTTTAATGAAATTGTTTTTCATCAGGGTGTCAATGATCGCGCGGGCTTCGTGGATATCCGCGAGCGTTTTGTCATAAACGGATTTGCGGTCTTTCGTGATTCGCGCGACGCCGTTTTTAATGGCTGCCATTGCGACATCGGAAGCTTCTTCCGCGAAAACATCCGTTTCATCCATGGTCGGCATGATATAATCCGGGGATAATCCTTTTTTCTGCGCGAAATTGGCGATGGAATATGCGGCGGCAATGGCCATTTCGTCCGTGATCTTGCGCGCGCGCACCAGCAGGGCGCCTTTGAGAATGCCGGGGAACCCCATGGAGTTGTTGACCTGATTCGGGAAATCCCCGCGCCCGGTCGCGACAATGTATGCGCCGGCTTCCTTGGCCGCGTAGGGATAAATCTCGGGCACCGGATTCGCGCATGCGAATACGATCGCCTTCTTCGCCATTTTTTGAATCCACACGGGCTTGATCGTATCCGGCCCGGGCTTGCTTAAAGCGATCAGGACATCGGCGCCTTCCATGGCCTGTTCGATATCGGTTATCCGCTTGGGATTCGTATGCTCGCATAACTCCCATTTCCGGTAGAACGCCGTATCGGCCTTGATATCGTCGCGGCCTTTGTGCAGTGAGCTTTTTGTATCAAACATGATCATATTCTGCGGATCGGCCCCGGCCATGATGATCAGACGTGCGATCGTAGTGTTGGATGCGCCCGCGCCGTACATGACGATCCTGATTTTGGATATTTCCTTATTGGTGACCCTCAGAGCGTTGATCAGTCCCGCGACCGTCACGCAGCCTGTGCCCTGGGCGTCGTCATGCCAGACAGGGATATCGCAGGCTTCGCGGAGGGTATCCAGAACCTTATAGCAGCTGGGCTGGGATATATCCTCAAGGTTCACAGCGCCGAAACTCGGTTCAGCCATTTTTACAAAATCGATAATCTTGTCCGGGTCCGACACCCCTTTTTCATTCCGGCTGTTAATGCAGAGCGCCACCCCATCCACTCCGCCGAGGTATTTCATCAGGAACGCCTTCCCTTCCATGACCCCCAGGCCGCCGGGAGCGGTACAGTCGCCGTCGCCCAGTACGCGTGTCGAATCGGATACAACAGCCACAAGATTGCCGCGGTTGGATAATTCAAAGGATGTGTCGTTGAGGTCGCGAATCGTCGTGGATATCTTCGACACGCCCGGCGTATAGTAGACATTGAACCAGTTAAAACCGTATATGCCGGCTTTGGGAATGGTGACCATTTTACCGCCGTAGTACTTATGTGTGGTCAGGGCTAATTCTTTCAGAAAAACCGTCTTTGCTTTCGCTAACTGTTCCTGCGTAAAATTGTCGGGAAACAAATCATTAAGATTTGATAAATTGAGTTCCGGCTTCTTCATAGTAAAGCTCCTCAGGATTGTTTTGTAATGCTCATCAGAAAAAAATTCAATTGAAAGTTATATGTTTCGGATAATTAATGCAAGTTCATTTTGTTTACTTTTTGACCGATTATGAAGTCACAGGAAACAGGAACGGAAAAAATTCACAAATCCGGTGACCCATAAAAAAACCCGGCGTTACATTCGCCGGGTCAGAAGGGATCATTATTCTGTTATTTCAGTTTGAACGTAATGGGCAATGTAATGGCGACTTTCACGTTCTTGTCTCTTTGCCTTGCGGGTGTAAACTTGCATTTCATCACCACATCGATCGCGGCCTGTCCGAACCCTACATTACCGTCTTCTTTCAGAACTTCCGCTTTCAATACATTACCCTGTTCATCAATGACAGCTTTGATCAGTACTTTGCCTTCAATTCCGGCCTGTCGGGCGAGATCTGGATATTTCAGGTTTCTGCGGATAAAATCATACCCGCCCTTTAATTCCGGAGCCGTGTCATAAGCAACAAAGATATCAGCATCTTCCGACTTTTCCTCTTTTTTGGGAGGGGGAGGAGGCGGAGGCGGAATTTCATCAAGATCCACTTCGGTATCATCGATGGTCTCATCGCCGAGGAGATTCTCGGTTTCGGAGGCAATCGGAATGGCCGGCCGGGACGGAGGAGGCGGACGCTTGATCTGCTGGGTCAGGTCGATCTTGGTCACTTCCATTTTAATATCCAATTTTTCAACCTCTGCAGGGGCATCCGTCCAGGCAAAAAAACGGATCATAAGGGTCAAAAACAACAGAGAGGCGATCAGAGATGACTCGAATACCTTTCGGTATTGCATCCGTAATTCATAAACTTTCATATACATAACTCCTATCCGTATTGGAAGGGATGACTTTCATCCAAACGGGTCCTGTTGCAAACGTTCTGAAATTCACCCGACTAAAAAATGCCTAATAATTCGGTGATGCTTTTGAAGAGGTCGCATAAATTACACGTAATGCCCCTGCATTCCGAAGTTGCACCTGAACGTCATTCAGCATGCCCATTTTCGTATATCGGTCAACCCGCAGAAAAACAATCAGCTGAACATCATTGGTAATCTTCTCCCGTGCAATTACCGCAATTTCATCCAAATTGGTGATGGTCACATCATCAAAAATCAGCTGTTCCTGATCGTTCAGCCATAAAAAAGAAGTGTGGGTCTTTGACATCAGTTTTTCTGTCTTCCAGGCTTCAGGAATATTTACTTTTAATCCCTCAAACTTTTTCAGAACGGTAACCGTCATGAAAAAGAGTAAAAGGGTAAAAATGATATCCGACATGGAGGCACTGGGAATGACAGCCGGCATACCGGGTTTTCGTTTAAAGTTCATTTGGTTTCTCCACTAAGAAAGAATTACTTATCGGGTTCAGCAATGGATATCTTTTTAGCGTCCGCCTGTTTCAATTGGTCCATAACGGCAATGAACACATGATAAGGAGTTCCACGCGTGGTTTTGACCGAAATGATCATTTTGTCATTCTTGGTCACTTTTTCCTTCACTATATCTTTGACCTGGTTCAGCATACGGGGTTCTTCGTCGATGAGAATCTGCCCGGCATCGTTGATCAGGATGTTGGTGATATTACCCCGAGGAATTTCCTTTACGTCGCCTTCCGGCGGTAGCGTCAAATCGATACCTTTGTCGCTGCTGATTGTGGTTACGACCAAGAAGAAAATAAGAAGTAAAAAAGCCATATCGGCCAACGAGGATGTAGGAATCTCGGCCGAGTTCTTTTTTATTTTTTCTACTAGCATTTATTTCTTCCTTATGATGATTTATTTGCGTGTTTCCAGCTCAACAATCGTTTCAATCAGCGTTGCGGAACTGTCTTCCATGTCAACAATCAGCCGGTTAATTTTAGCCGTAAAATAATTATGAAAGAACTGAAGAAGCATAGCGACAATCAGACCGAACAACGTGGTCAGCAAGGCAACTCCGATACCGGTCGCGACGATCGACGGTGAAATATCGTTCGCTTTTGCGATCGATTCAAAAGCCTGGATCATACCCTGCACGGTTCCGGTAAAGCCAAGCATCGGAGCCATGGCGATAAAGAAAGAAATCCAGATCATACCGCGTTCCAGAAAAGCCATTTCAATAGCGCCGGCGTTTACAATCGCTTTTTCGATTTGTTCGACCCCCTTATCCGCGCGCATCAATCCCGCGTGAAAGATGGCCGCTACTGAACCTCGTGCACTTGAGCAGATTTCAATCGCCCGGGGAATACCGCCTTCATCCAGCGCATTCTTGATTTTAACCAAAAACTTCCGGGTATTAACGCCCGAACGTGAGAGCGTGATAAAACGTTCTATGCAAATCGCCAGACCGATCACCATACAAAATAATATGGGCCACATGAATGCCCCACCGTCGATAAAATATTGAACCAATGATTTCTCTTCCATAACAAAAATACCTCCAGCTAAATTGGGATTATAAAAATGTTGTTACTGAAAAATTGCATAAACCTGTTAATAAGGAAAAGACAACAAACGTGGCTCAATATAAATGAAATCCGGATTAAAAGTCAATAACTATTTTATAACTCTTAAACCTCAAAAAATGGACTTTGCAACTCAATTTGCTTCAATTCATTATTCATCAAACCGGCATGAAGGCCTGGGACCGATAGGCCTATTTTTCAAGCCGGGTTCTTCCCCGCGCAGCCATCCGGTGATGCCTACCATCGCAGCGTTGTCTGTACAGAATTTTTTCGAGGGAGAATACAATCGTATCCCCAGGGGTGAAAGTGCCGATTCAAGCTTCTCCCTGAGCCTGGAATTAGCCGCCACGCCTCCGGCAATAATCAGTGTCCGGCTCCGGAGTTCCCGGCAAACCCTGACCGATTTGTCCACCAGCACATCGACTATCGCTTCCTGGAATGAGGCGCAGATATCGGCCATGCGGTTTTTTATTTCGTCCTCTGTTCGGGAATGAATGAACTGAACCATGGCGGTCTTAAGCCCGCTGAAACTGAACCGGCCGTCTCCGGAACGTATCATCGGTCTTGGAAATCCGTACGCTTCGGGATTACCGGCTTTTGCATAGGACTCGATGACCGGGCCTCCCATGGTAAGGCCGGATGAATTCAGCAATCCGAGCGCACGGGCAATTTTATCAAAGCATTCCCCAGCCGCGTCGTCCTGTGTCTCACCGATCAGCCGGTACCGTCCGATCCCGGTCATCTCCGCAAGGATAGTATGACCTCCCGAAACAACCAGCGCTACGGCCGGCCATCCGACCGTTTCGTGCTCGATAAAAACCGCCAGCATGTGGGCTTCAACGTGATTGACGGGAATTAACGGCCGGCCGGTCGCCCAGGACAAACCCTGCGCTGCGTTCAGGCCTACCAGAAGGCTTCCGACCAGCCCGGGTCCCTGTGTCACCGCGATCTGATGTATGTCATGTAGGGCTGTTCCGGCATTTGTCATTGCGTAACGGATCACCGGAATGATCTGGCGGATGTGCTGACGGGAAGCCAGTTCAGGGACAACCCCGCCGAACGCCTGATCCAGCAGCTGGGAAGCCACCACATTCGAAAGAACCTTTCGGCCTCTCAAAACCGCCGCCGCTGTATCGTCACAGGAGGTCTCCACTGCAAGCGTTACGACGCGATCGGGATCAGTTTTCATCCAGTTCAATCAGCTTAAAACGATTAGGAGTGATCTGAGTCCAGGTAACATCTTTCGGCGCCTGGATGATCACGGCCGGATCGCTGCGTCCCAGCTTCTGTTCCATCTGATAATCAACATACCCGAAAATGCTGTCACGCGCCAGGGAGGCCAGGAACTGGACCCCGCCACGGATCCGGACGGAAAAAGTAGAAGGCTGGACAATCAGATTATGGTTCGGAGGTGCGTTTATGACCCGAACCGGTATATTATTGATGGAAATTTCTCCAAGCGGCTGGACATTCAGAGAAACCGTGATCTCCTTGTCCGGATAGCTGATGAGTTTATTCTGTGAGGGTACGAGGCCGACCGTAAGGGTTTCGTCACGGCTGATGCCGGAAACGGTTTGGGATTTGGTCATGACGTATCGGATGCTGTCCTTCAGGCTGGCCGGACAGGTGACCATGACGGAATCGGGTGACAAATGAATGCCGCCGACCAGCACAAAACCTGCTTCGGGGCGGACATCCACATCCGGACGGACCGGCACCCTTTTGCGGATCTTGGTTTCGGCCACAACGCTTACTGTATCGGGCGAAATAATTCCGATGATTTTCGGGCTGAATTTCACCGGTATGCGGATATGCTGAACCTGAGTGGCGATCACAAGCCTGTTGAAATCCTTGTACTCTGAAACATCAAGCTGGTAGAAGGCCTCTGAAAAATGTTCCAGAGCCATCATGGTCCGCCCGTCCGATTCCATGAGTACACGAACGTGATCCGGAACATCCGTAACGATCATCATATGTTTCGGCATGCCGGTGATCCGGAGCGGCAGGTCAATTTCCTGACGGGTGATATTGCCCAGTTTAATGTAATACCAGATCACGAAAGCGATTGCCACCGACAAAAAAAGGATTTTCTTATTCTGGATAAAAATCATCGGATCTGAGTGAAAGGTAAAATAATTTAATATTGATATTGCGTTGCCTGTTCCGGTCCGGGTTCATGGAATATTATAAACGGGTGGTTTCCGGGATATAAATAGCCTTGTATTCCTCGATCGCAAAACTGTCGCTCATGGTCGCTACATAATCCACGATATGTCTGGCGTAAAGTGGGTCCTTCTGGAATTCCCTGATTTTGTCCTGTACAACTTTATGGGGCAGTTTGCGCAGGCGGAACTGCGGGTCGATTTTCTTTGCAGTATAACGTTCCAGGAACCGGTCCTGCATCTGGAGAGGATTTGAATAATAGGCTTTGAACAGCTTCCGTATGACTTTCTCGCTTTTCTTATTCACGCGGTTGATCATGAAATTATTGCAGAGTTCCCGCTGGATGAACGTATCAAGCTCATTCTGTTTCCGGTTCACATCGAGACTGAAGATGACGAGCCATTCATCAAAAAGGTTGTGCCTCTGTTTCCGTTCGCAAAATTCCTCGATCCGGCGGAGGGTGTTCTGGATTACGTCCGTTACGAGCAGCCGCACCAGCCCGCTGATGATGACATGCCCGTATTCTTCTGCATTTTCCTCCAGAAGGGTCTGCGCTTTGCAGATGGATTCCACATCCTGGATGATTTTAAGGTGCCGGACGTCCTGCACGGAAATGTATTTCGCCCGCAAAGCGTCTTCAAGATCAAAAGTTCGCTGTGCGATCTTGTCGGCGATGGCGGCGATCTGGCCTTCGAGGGTAAGCGACATGAGCGAGTCGTAGTTCAGGTTATCGAGATACATATCGGGATAGCAGTACTGTTCCATGCGCGTGCTGGAATGTTTCAGGATGCCTTCCCGGACTACCGAAGAGAGGTTGAGCCCGTCATAACCGTATTTTTTTTCCAGTTTATCCACGACGCGGAGGCTTTGGTAGTTATGCTTGAAACCTCCCCAGTCCTGTCCGGGAAGGACGCCTTCGGCGTTGTCGGTTCCGTTCAGAAAGGCGTTCAGGAGGTGTTCGCCGACATCCGCGAACGGAGGCTGGCCGAGATCGTGGCCCAGCGCGATGGCTTCGGTCAGGTCCTGGTTCACTCCCATGGCGGTCGCAATAGTCTTGGACACCTGGACGACTTCGACGGTATGCGTGAGACGGCTGCGGTTGTGCTCGCTGTCCCTTTCGACGAGGATCTGCCTGCGGTCACTGAGGTTCCGGAACGCATTGGAATAGATGATCCGGTCGCGGTCGCGCTGAAACGCCGTCCGGTGGGAATCCTCCAGTTCCTCATGCATGCGGGTCGCGTGCATGCCCTTGCTCTTGCAGGCATAAGGGGCCAGGAACTTGATTTCCCAATCCTCCACATCCTGCCTGCCCCGTTCAAAATAATACGGCTGTCCGTTCATAGAAAATTCCGGATATGCTATATGAAAAAGCAAAGCCTGCAAGGCTGGTTGCAGGCTTACAAGTGTTAACCCAGATAGGACCTGAGCGATTTGCTCCTGGATTTGTGACGGAGCCGGTTGATCGCTTTTTCCTTGATCTGCCGAACGCGTTCGCGGGTCAGCTTGAATTCCTCGCCGATTTCTTCCAGGGTGAGGGAGCGTTCGATGCCCAGTCCGAAATACAGCTTGATGATTTTGGCTTCGCGTTCGCTCAGCGAAGATAATGTGTTTTCAATGTCCTTACGGAGGGAATCCATCATCAGCATATCGTCGGGAAGCGGGTTGACTTTATCAGGAACCGTGTCCATCAGCACGCTCTTCTCGTCCTCCTGCAGCGGCGCGTCCAGGGACAAGTGCCTTTTGGAAATGCGGAGCGCATCGGACACGTCGTAATCCTTGATTTCCAGTTCGTGCGCGATTTCTTCGGTGCTGGGTTCCCGTTCAAACTCCTGTTCGAGTTCGTTGTAGGCTTTGCCGATTTTATTCAGCATGCCGACGCGGTTCAGGGGAAGGCGAACGATGCGGGAATGCTCTGCGATAGCCTGGAGAATCGACTGGCGTATCCACCATACGGCATAGGAAATGAATTTGAATCCGCGCGTTTCGTCAAATCGTTCCGCGGCTTTCATTAAACCCAGATTTCCCTCATTGATCAGATCACTTAATGGTAATCCCTGGTTCTGATAATCTTTTGCTACGCTGACCACAAAACGCAAATTGGCCTCAACGAGCTGTTTCAGGGCGCATTTGTCGCCTTTTTTTATTTTTTTCGCAAGGTCGATCTCCTCTTCGGGCTTCAGAAGAGGCACTTTATTGATTTCTTCCAGATACCTCTCAATCGACTGATCTTCACGGCTATTGATGCGCATTTTTATTCTTGCCATATGGAACCTTTTTTAGATGGTAGGATCGGAAATATACAAATAACTGAAATTGTAACTTCTTATTTTACAATACTTATTAATTGCCATGCGTAAGTTAAACGCACGAAACTACAATAAAGTTCCATGATTTATAAAAAAAAAACAAACAACACTTTTTCCCTGATCAAAATATGATTTGAGTCCTGAACAAAAAATGATAATTCTGCGGTATTTTTTTGCGAAATTCTAATAATCATATGTTAAATGGTTTGAAATTTTTTTCAAAAATCCATATGCTTTCAGGATGTTTTGCAGCCAGACACAGTTCACTGAAACCGGAGATCCGTCATGTTGAAATATTTGATCATCGTGATACTGACCGGGTTGAGCCATGCTTTACCTGTAAGTGCCCAATCTGCATTTTTCGGGGATACTTTGCAGATCCATTCCATCAGGGCATTCCCGGACCTGCGAAGCGGGAATGCCGAGGGTCTGCGCCTGAACCTGCATTTCAGCCTTCAATACGATGAGAAACGGCATCAGGCTAAGAAACCCGTCCTGCTGGGGATCCGGATAATTTTTTTCCAGCCGGACGGGAAAATAGTCAGCGCGGTTCCCGGAACCTCCTATCATGTGTCCGATGAAGGTGTTGCCATAACCGGCTCGGAAGACATGACATGGACAAATACAAAGGATTTGTTCATGCCCTACTATGCATTCAGCCTCCCTGAGGGCGAGCATATTTTGCGTTTGAAAATTTTCAGCTATGTAAAAGATTCCGCTGTAACCGAGGATCCGAGATTGATTTTCCTGAAAGGACCATCGGAAACAACGGTGAAAATCAAGAAACCGGGAACGCGTTCGTTCAGGATCATGGTCCGGGAACTGCGGGTGAGTCCGTCCAACGCAAACGGCCGGGCATGGGATTTCAGCCTTTTCGGGTCCAATGAACCCGACCTGATGCACAGGGTCGTAACGAAATCAAAGGAACACAGCGATTTCCGCCATACTTCCTCAACCGTGCAGGATGCCTTCTCGGCTGGGTGGATTGACTTCTCCGAACCTGTGATTATTTCCGTTCGTGACGAAATTACCCTGAATATCTCTGACAAAGACCTGCTGTTTGACGACGTGATCGGCGAAATCAGTAATACCCTGGACAAATGGCTGGAGATCAGCGCACAGAAAAAGCCGGTTTCCTTCGGTGAGGTTACTTCCTGCCTGGTAGAACTGGTTGAAATCCGGAATGATAGCGTAAAACCCGGAGACCCGCAGTAACAGGCGTCCGAAAAATGACCACAGCAAAATATTTTATGAGTGTTGACCTGTTCCTTTAACAGGGTATAAAAAAAGGCTGCCTTCATTCAAGACAGCCTTAAGTTTTTTACCGGCACAGATCAGATTTTATCCAGTCCGCGTTTAACGATCAGCGGTTCGATTTTTGGTTCGCGCCCGCGGAACTTCACGAACAATTTCATCGGGTCTTCCGATCCGCCCTTTTCAAGAATATTTTCGCGGAGGGATTTCGCTGTTTTCTGATCGAACAGGCTGGTTTCAACAAATGCCTGGAATGCGTCAGCAACCAGGACGTCCGCCCAGATGTAATTGTAATACCCCGCGTCATACCCGCCGGAAAAAATGTGGCTGAAATAAGTATTCCTGTACCTCGGAATGATTTCATTGATCAGTCCGATTTTTTCCATGGATTCTTTCTCAAATTTGACCGGGTCGATATCTTTCCAAGCCGTTATTGTGTACCAGTTCATATCGAGAAAGCAGGCAGCGAGGTATTCTGTCGTAACGAATCCCTGGTTGAATTTCTCCGCTTTCTGGATTTTGTCGATCAGGTTTTGGGGGATCACCTCGCCCGTTTTGTAGTGTTTGGCGTAATCCTTCAGGACTTCAGGTTCAAACGCCCAGTTTTCCATGATCTGGGAAGGCAACTCGACAAAATCGCGCGCGACGTTCGTGCCGGATACCTTAAGATAAGTCGTGTTGGCGAATAATCCGTGAAGCGCATGGCCGAATTCGTGAAAGAGTGTCTCCACCTCATCCACGCTCAGCAGGGAGGGCTTGTCGTCGGTGGGGCGCGAGAAATTGCCGACGTTCACGATCACCGGACGGCTGTCCTTGCCGTACATTTTATCCTGGAACTTCAGGTTGTCCATCCATGCCCCGCCGCGCTTGCTGGGCCTCGGGAAATAATCCACGTAAAGCACGCCGACATGGGAACCGTCCGCGTTCTTCACTTCAAACACTTTCACTTCTTCGTGATACACCGGCATGTTTTTCAGTTCGGTGAAGGTCACGCCCCATAATTTTGTCGCAACGCCGAATGCTCCGTTGCGGACATTCTCAAGCTGGAAATACGGGCGGATTTCGTTCTCATCAAGATCATATTTCGCTTTTTTCACTTTTTCGGCATAGTACCACCAGTCCCATGATTCCAGTTTGAATTTTCCGCCTTCCTTGTCGATGATCGCCTGCATATCCTTCACTTCCTGTTTGGCCTTCTGCAGTGAGGGTTTCCATAACTTGTTCAGCAGGTCATACACGCGGTCAGGATTTCCGGCCATGTTGTCGTCGAGAATGTAATGCGCATGGGTCGGGAATCCGAGGATATTGGCCCTTTCCAGGCGCAGTTTCGCGATTTGGGACAGTGTTTCGTTGTTGTTATACTCATTTTTGTTGTTGCCGCGGTCCATCCAGGCTTTATAGATCTTCTCGCGGAGATCGCGTTTCGCGGAGTATTGCAGGAACGGGATCCAGCTCGGCTTGTGCAATGTAATCACCCATTTGCCTTCCATATTCGCGTCCTTGGCGGCTTTCGCTGCCGCGGCCACGACATTTTCAGGCAGCCCCTCAAGGTCTTCTTTTTTGTCGATGACTAACTTGAAATTATTGTCTTCCTTCAGGACATTCTCCGAAAATTTCAGTGTCAGCATCGAGAGTTCCTCGTTGATCTTGCGGAACCGTTCTTTTTTATCATCGGCCAGGTTCGCACCCCCGCGGACAAAGTCCCTGTAATAACGCTCCAGCACCATATTCTGCTCATCCGTCAGGTTCAGCTTATCTTTCTGTTCATGAACAGACTTGATGCGCTTGAACAGCTTATCATTCAGTGCGATATCATCGGACAGCTTGGACATCATCGGGGCGACGCGTTTGGCAACGGCCTGCATGGAATCATTGGTATTGGAACCAAGAAGATTGTAAAACACTCGGCTGACTTTGGTCAGAAGCACGCCGGATTTTTCAAGCGCAACAATCGTATTCTCAAAGGTCGGCGCTTCGGAATTGTTCACGATCGAATCGACGTCCTTATAATTCTGCTGGATGCCTTCCGTGAAAGCTGGCATATAATGTTCCAATTTGATCTTGTCAAACGGAGGCGCTTCAAAAGGGGTTTTGTATTCAGCGAAAAAAGGATTTACCGAAGCGGTATCTTTCCTGCCGCAAGCGGCGGACATGACGAGAACCGTCATCATCAACAACATCAACAATCTCATACGTTCACCTGGGTTAAATGATGGATTTGTTTAAATTCGGTTAAAGTTATATCTTTTTTTTATTTGTTCAAGACTTCTTTTGCTTTTTCGGTTATGGTCAGGCCGTTAGCCGTTTCAGTGATAAAACCGGCATTTACAAGTTCACGGATGCTACTGCGAATCTTGAACACGGGTAAGTACATAATTTTAGCGGTTTCTTCGACCGTTGACCCGGTCATCAGCGTTCTCAGAATATTCTTGGCAGTCTCAGTAAGTGTATTATCGGCATTAATACAAGCCATAAGCGATTCCTGTCCATTCTGGTAAATAAAGCGTTCGACCGGTTATAACCGGTCAGATGAATCAAAAAAACTGATCACCGTATGTCAATAAATGATTACTACAGTTCTTTCTTACAGAAATACCAATCCTTACAATCCAGCGTTTTATCTTTGACGCGCTCATCCGCCGATTCCTGAGTCAGGGGCGGAGGAACGATTACCTTGTCGCCGGGCCGCCAGTTGGCCGGCGTCGCGACTTTGTGCTGGTCGGATGTCTGGAGAGCCCGGGTCAGCCTCAGGATTTCGTCCGTGTTGCGTCCGGTGGTCAGGGGATAGTAAATCATCGCCCGGATCACCTGTTTATCGTCGATGACGAAGACGCATCTCGATGTTTCGGTTCTGCTTTCACCGGGCATGATCATCCCGTACAGGGTTGCGACTTCCTTGTTCAGGTCGGCGATGACCGGGAATCCGATTTTCGTGCCGAATTTTTCCTCGATGTTCCTCACCCATGCGATGTGGGAATAAACGCTGTCGATGCTCAATCCCAGCAATTCGCAGTTCATCCCGCGAAGCGCCGGATGGATCTCCGCAAAGGCAAGAAACTCGGTTGTGCAGACCGGGGTGAAATCGGCGGGATGTGAAAATAAAATGAGCCATGATCCTTTAAAATCCTCCAGCCGGAGAACCCCGTGAGTGGTCATAATCTCAAAAGAGGGAGCGGGTGATCCGATGCGGGGAAGGCTGAAAGATTTGGTTGTGTCCTGGCTGATTTCCATTATTTTTCTCCGTAAAATAATTGATTTGCTATGATAACGGAAATCGCGGTAAAAAATTCCTGACCTGTCTCATCAGGGCTCATAGGTTTTTTTCGTGATCGCGATCTCGTCGATGGGATAACCCGCCGCCCGCCAGGCGTCCATTCCCCCGCTGAAGAGATAGATCTTCCTGAAACTGTTTTCGAGAAGTTTTGTGATGAGCATCTGAGCCTGGTCGCACCGGGGTCCGCTGCAGTATATGATCAGCAGCTGATCCCTGGGCATCTGCCGCATGACCGTGCTGGTATCGGTACATCGGTAACAGATGGAAATGGCATCCCGGATATGCGCGCGTGTGTAAAAAAAACGGGATCTGGAATCGATAAAATAACCGGCTTTTGACTGATACAGTTCATAGGCCTCTTCCAGCGAAATCTCCCTCAGAATAAGCGTGTCGGAATTTTGTTTGACCGTATCCTGAACCGGGTATCGGACACCTGGATTCACCCCGTGTTTATCAGCCGCAAACCCCTTCATGGACGATATCGCCGCAATGAACAACAAGGCATGTATGAATTTTGCATAAAACCGGTTCATGAAAAAAATTAATTTTTTTTTTATAGAAACACAATAACAAATTTAAATTATGCTTGCACTCCGTACACGATTTTATTATGTTGGACGGGAAACACTCATTCATTCACGGCAGGTATATGGATTTGAATCAAATCAATCAGACTCCGCAGACACAGGTCCGCACCGGCGCCGCCGTCATCATCCTGATCGTCGGCGTATCGCTGGGGTTTCTGGTCGCATCGCTGTTTTCATTGACCGGGATGGCCCTGAAACTCGACACCCCGGGAAGCGCAATGGCAGACATCATTCTGAAAACCGGACTGCTTCTTGGAACCGTTTCCTTTGTCATCCCCGCATGGTTTTGGATGAAAAAATGCGGAATTCCTCTGACCGCCGGTTTCCGGTTCAACCGCGTATCCTGGCTTACCGTTTTTTCCGCAGTCCTTTTCGCGATCGGTCTCGTAATCGTAACCGATACCCTCGACCGGTGGATCGCGCCGTCCATTAACCGGTTCCTTGACGAAACCATCGGCACTTTGTCCCCGGAACTTAAGTCAGAGCGGATCCTAGAACAGATGATGCTCCAGTTCAAATTCACGAATATCGTATCCACCACGCTCCTCCTGCTCGCCGCTGTCGCGGGCGCGGCTTATTGCGAGGAAATGCTGATCCGGGGAATGTTTCAGAAAACCCTTGAAAACCGGATGAAAGCCCTGTGGGCCATCCTGATCTCCAGCGCGGTATTCGCAATGATCCATATCAATCCCTGGGGAGGAATCCAGATTTTCATCATCGCCCTCGCTCTGGGCATCATCGCCTGGAAAACCGACAGCATCGTCCCGACCATCATCATTCACGGCCTGAATAATTTCATTGTAATTCTGTTCAATAACCTTTCTGAAGAACAGCTCCTCTGGTACGGAACAAAAACGGAGGTTCATCTCCACGTAAGCCTCGCCGGAACAATTCTTTTTGTTGTGGGGCTGTGGCTGCTGTTTTACTTTAAAAAACCTGAATAATTCAAATCATTTACATATCATCAGCAAAGCGGTTTATGGAAAAGAAATTCATTGTTATATTCCTCCTTTTCATGGTTTCATGCGGTGAAATGGATCAAACACCCCTGAATCATGCGCCTGAAATCATATCGGTTCAGGCGCCGTCATACATCCAGTTCAGCGACACGGTGCGGGTGCGGATTTCAGACAGTGACGGTGATCCCGTACAACTGGGCCTTGAAACCTATACAAACAACGGATCGTTCGTTCCCTATCCTTTCACGCATTATCCGAACGATCTGGGATTGCACGGCGACCGGACCGCGAATGATATGGTTTTTACGGGAATCCTGAACCAGACCTTTCTTTCGGGAGTCAGCACTTCCAGGTTTTACTTTAATTTTTACGTCCATGACGGGAAAGAGGAAACCGGGCCGGTCACGGTCATCATATCGCAGAATCCCGCTTTCGGCCGTCCCCCGGTCATCAGTAATCTGATCATGCCCGATACGATCCAGGTGCTGACAACGGTCGTTCCCTTTTCGATATTCCTTACCGTCGCCGATCCCGACGGATCCGACGACATCCGCAGCGTGTATTTCCCGTCCGCGGGAAGCGGAACGCCCATTTCCCTGTACGACGACGGCGACCTGTCGAATCACGGGGATTCCACGGCCAGCGACGGCGTTTATTCCCGCGCACTTCAGCTTCCGCCGGGTACGCCTGAAGGCATTTACCGGTTCCATTTCCGGGCAATCGACCTGCTGGACCTGGTCAGCAATATTATCACCGATTCAATCGTGGTCATTAATTAAAAGTGTTATTTAAAGTGAATGAACAAAACATGAAACCGATCATCAAAATATTCTGTTTGCTTGCTTTTTTCGGACAGGCATTGTTAGCCCAAACCGCAATGAAAAAATCGTTTCAACTGGCCGGGGAGAACGCTGTTCAGTCGTCCATCGGCTCCAAACCGCTGGCCAATACCGTAACGGTCATTGAGATCAGCGGCGACACGGTATATACTGCGAATACATCGGGATTGAGTATAACTACCGACAAAGGATCATCCTGGTACAACCTGACGACTGAAGACGGTATTTACAAAGGCGGAATAACGGCAATGACGTATCTACAACCCTATCTTTTTCTCGCCACATTATACGATACTAATCTTGCTGTTGAACCGACCTACGGCCCCGGCGGCGGAATATCTTACACCGCTGATTTCGGACGGACCTGGCGTCATATCGCCCAGCCGATGGACACGGCAAGATTATATGATTTCGTGGTACGTCCCAACGGCGATACGATTACGGTATACTCGGTCAGGACGAACATCGACAATGTTACCTGGGACATTGCGGTAACGGATACATCCATCTGGATCGCGAGTTTCGCCGGCGGTCTGCGGCATGCGACGCGATACCCGGACGGAGAAATCGGGCTTTTCCGGCTTGCCGCCATTCCGACCGATACGCGGTATGAAATGCATCCGGATTCTTTTTATAACGATACTATTCATCCTTTTGACAACCTGAATCACCGTGTCTTTTCGGTCATGGCGACATCGTTCGGTATTTTCTCCGGAACCGCGGGCGGCCTGAATCACTCAACCGACGGAGGACTGAGCTGGAAACGCTACACGGCTCAGAACAGCGGACTGACGGGTAACTTCGTCGTCGCGGTGGGAGATCAGATATTCACCGAGGATACCGTCACCAAACATTACATCTGGGCAGCCTCCAACCGTGCCGTTGTGGACGGCGAATTCAACGGACTTTGCTTCTCGCCCGACAGCGGAAAGACATGGCGGATGGCGCTTCAGGGACCGTTTATCAATAATGTGGCGTTTGACGGAAAAACCGTTTTCGCCGCAACAGACGAAGGCATGTTCCGGTCCGACGATCTCGGCAGGAACTGGACCCAGTATGTTAACATCATAGACGAAACGACAAAAGACCGTTTCTTCTCCTCCGGTTTTTATGTCGCCGGCGTTCAGAATCCGGGAACGAATCCTGTATATTATTTCGGAAATCAGGACGGCCTAGCCATTTCAGAAACGCAGGGAAACACATGGAAAATCATCCGCGTTTATCCTGAGCCCGGACAGAACAGGCAGCCGAAAAGTTACGCTTACCCGAATCCGTTCTCACCGACCGTTGAACCGAATGTCACGCGTTTTCAGTTTGATCAGGCCGGCCTGAACCCCGTAACGGATAAAGCGACCATCAAAATCTACGATTTTGCGCTGGATCTGGTTGCCGTGGTCGCAAAGAATAAGCCTGTCGGAGAAACCTTTTTCTGGAACGGACTCAACGGGCAGGGCAAGCGCGTCGCCAACGGTACGTATATTTATACAATCGAAGCCGGCGGAAAAAAATTTCACGGAAAAGTTACGGTAAGGAATTAATGGTATGTTTCGAAGACACCAAAGCACCAAGATGATAAATAAATCAGGCAATCCCATGAATCGTTTATTTGCAGGCATTCTGATAGTGTTATTCACTTCAAATCTGGCCGCCGGTGAGTCGGCGGGTCAGGCAGGAGCGTTTTTACGGATCGGGCTGACGCCACGGGCTAAGGGCATGGGAGACACCTATGTCGCCATTGCGGACAACGCTTCCGCGGCGTATTACAACCCTGCGGGTCTTGCGTTCGTCAGCCGTCCCGAGATCATTCTTTCTTACAGCGCGATGAGTTTTGACCGAACATTCAGTCATATCGGCTTTTCGAGGACATTGCCTCCCATGGCGGGATTCGCCGCGGGGATCATCCAGAGCGGTTTTAAGGATTCCGAAGCTCGGCTCCGTAACGGCGAATTAGCGGGTGAAAAAATTGAGGATACTCACTATGCCTTTTTTATCGGGTTCGCCGTGAAATTCAGCGAAAAATTTTCTGCCGGCATTTCCCCCAAGGTGATCTTCTCAAAGGTTTATGACGTATCCGCGAAATCGTTCGGCGCGGATTTCGGCGTCATGTATAAACCGGTTCAGAATTTGTCCCTCGGCGCAGTGATCAAAGATGTCGGGATCAGAATGAAGTATTCCCGCGAGGTGCCCGGAGGCATCGGCGACCAGACCACGACTGACGAGTATCCACGCATCATCAAAGCCGGCGCGGCTTACCAGATGCCTTTATCCGGCTCATTTAAATATATATTATTCGCCGTTGATATGGAGCGAAATTCCCTGCAGGGCACCAAATCCCATTTCGGGATCGAAACGAATATCAGCGAAAAGATCCTCGTCCGTGCGGGACTGGACAGCAAGGATTTCACCACTGGATTCTCCGTTCCGTTCAAAATTAAACAGCAGGCCCTGCAGATCGATTATGCCTATATTCACGACACGCGCGGCATCACCGGATTTGGCACGCAGGATCTGGCAGTACGGGTCTGGTTTTAAACGCTCTTGCGCATAAAACCTTTATCACTGATGATATAGGCTGTCCCAAAGGATTACCCTTTTTTTCCGGGCCATCTTCACTCATTCGTTGTTGCTTTTTTATATCATAATAACTATACTGACCCCGATTGTGAAGGAAACGCTATGATGCACACCAAAGACCGGTTTTACTGGCGGGACCTGTTATACCTGAGCCGGGCACGGGATGCATTGCGCTGTGTGCAGAGCGGCGCTGATTATGACCTGTACCAGTGCACAACATGTTCGTCCGTCATCCGGTTCAAACTTGCGGATATGAAACACCAGGCCGGGCAGTGGATCCGGATCAAACCGTTTGAGTTTTTTCAGCTGGTCCGGCTGTATCCGTCGGACAAGCCTGACGAAACCCGGATGGAAAAACTTCCCTCAGCGCCGGAGGCGAGACATGAACTGTACCGCTGCCGGGTCTGCGCATCGCACTGGTGGAAAGACAACGGCGAATGGACCCGTGCCGACGACGAAATGGCCGATAATTCATGAATGATTTCACTGAAACTCCCACATCAGGAACGCTATGCTGACTGACATCCCCCCTTCCCGGATCCTGTCGAAAAACATGGATGATGTCGCGGCCGTTGACGCGCTGAAACAGGCCCGGCTGGAACTGGAACGCGAAATCGCCAATGTCATCATCGGGCAAAAGCCTGTGATAGATGAACTTGTCATCGCCCTCTTCGCTCGCGGACACTGCCTGCTGATCGGAATACCCGGCCTCGCCAAAACCCTTCTGATCAACACGGTTTCCCGGGCGATGGACCTGAAATTCAACCGCATCCAGTTCACGCCTGATCTGATGCCCAGCGACATCACAGGAACGGAAATCATCGAAGACGACATGCAGTCGGGATTGAAACAGTTCCGCTTCATCAAAGGGCCGGTGTTCGCCAATATGATCCTCGCCGACGAGATCAACCGTACCCCCCCGAAAACCCAGTCCGCCCTGCTGGAAGCCATGCAGGAACACAGGGTCACCGCAGCGGGAATCACGCATATCCTTGACGAGCCGTTCTTTGTCCTCGCGACGCAGAACCCCATCGAGCAGGAAGGAACCTATCCCCTCCCCGAGGCGCAGCTGGACCGTTTCATGTTCAACATCTGGATCGATTATCCGTCGCCTGAGGAGGAAATGGAAATCGTCAAATCGACCACGAGTTCCCGTGAAAGCGGAGTGAGGAAAATCCTGACGGCCGGAGATATTCTGTTTTTCCAGGAGCTCGTCCGCCGTGTTCCGGTTTCCGACCAGGTGGTGGAATATGCCGTTCGTCTCGTGAACCAGACGCGCCCGAAATCCGCGTTAGCCCCGAAATTCATCAAAGACTGGATCAGCTGGGGCGCCGGTCCCCGCGCGTCGCAATACCTGATTCTGGGCGCGAAAGCCCGTGCGATCCTCGACGGCCGTTACTCCCCGGATATGGACGACGTCCGGGCCCTCGTCCGGCCGGTCTTGCGCCACCGGCTCGTGACCAATTTCAACGCCGAAGCCGAAGGCGTTTCCACGCTTCAGATTATCGAACAACTCATGAAAGCAGACGAACGGTAATACAGGAACAGCAGCTTGACTGAAAAATTATCCATACGGGAACTGACCGAGATCATCCGGAACGACTTTGAAACGGAAGAACAGGCTGCAAGCGCTATCGCCCTTCACTGGGATTCTGTTTACGGGAAAGTGCTTACCGGTTCTGATGACCCGGCTCTGATCCGGGAAATCGGCCGATTTCTTTCCACGCTTTCCTCAGACGCAGCATCGGCCGGAATGAAAATGAAACGGAAAAAAAAATCCCGTGACCGGACCGTCGCGAAAAAAAAACAGATGAACATGTTCCCCGCCGATCCCGATGACCCGGAACAATCCGGCTGAACCACCAGAGAATTGAATCCCTCATCATAACCCCTGACTAACATGATCCAGCCGGACAACATCCGTAACCTGATTCAGCAGATCGGGGAACTTGCCGACCGGTATTCCGCGGAGGCCTATATTGTCGGCGGATACGTCCGGGACACGATCCTGAAACGCCCGGTGAATGATTTTGACATCATGGTCATCGGCGACGGGATCGCATTCGCGGAAAAAACTGCAGAGCATTTTCATATCCGGACACTTGTCGTATACCGGAATTACGGTACGGCCATGCTCCCGATGGGCGAACCGCACGGTAACGTGAAAATCGAGTTTGTCGGTGCCCGCAGCGAAAGCTACGACCGGGATTCGCGGAATCCGCACGTTACGCCCGCGGACCTGCATTCTGACTTGTCCCGCCGCGATTTCACGATCAACGCGATGGCCATGTCCGTCAACCGGGAAACGTTCGGAACCATCTATGACCTTTTCCGGGGCATGGACGACCTGAACCGGAAAATCATCCGGACTCCGCTGGATCCGGACATGACGTTTTCCGATGACCCGCTCCGCATGATGCGGGCAGTCCGTTTCGCAAGCCAGCTTCAATTCACCGTCGATGAGTCAACACTGACCGGCATTCAGCGAAACGCCTCCCGCCTGTCCATCATATCCCAGGAACGCATAACCGACGAGTTTCTGAAAATCCTTTCCAGTCCGCAGCCCTCGGTCGGCCTTGATTTATGTTATTCGACCGGCATCCTCGAGGTGATCCTGCCTGAACTGGCGGCGCTGGCCGGTGTGGAACCTCAGCAGGGATATTTTCACAAGGATGTGTTCCGGCACACACTGAAAGTCCTGGACCATCTGGCCGCGATGAGCGATTCCCTGCCTCTGCGATTCGCGGCGCTCATGCACGACATCGGCAAGCCCAGAACGAAAAAATTTATCACCGGATCGGGATGGACGTTTCACGGGCATGAGGACGTGGGAGCGCGCATGGTCGGCGGCATCGGAAAAAAAATGAAACTCCCGAATGATTTCATAGACTACGCTTCCAAGATTGTTCGCCTGCACATGCGGCCGATCCAGCTGGTAGACGAGATCGTCACCGACAGCGCGATCCGGCGCCTGATCTTTGAAAGCGGCGAGGCCGTCGATGACGTTCTGACGCTGTGCCGCGCCGACATTACTTCCGGCAACCGGGATCGAGTCCAGCAGTATCTGAGGAATTTCGAACATGTGCTGAACCGCGTACGGGAAGTCGAGGAAAAAGACCGGCTCCGGGCATTCCAGCCGCCCATCCGCGGCGAAGAGATCATGACGCTGTTCAATCTTCCCCCCTGCAGAAAAGTCGGCCAGCTCAAGCAGCTCATCGAGGACGCCATCCTCGACGGGCTGATCCCGAACGAATACCCGGCCGCTTTTGATTACCTGATGAAAAATAAGGATATCGTTCTGCTGCAAAAGGACGATATTCCTGTGAAGCCTCCAAAAAGCAAATAACTGTTTCAATTTAGACCTAAAAATAGTACATTTAAAAATGATTCCGTCTTATTCAAAAAAGACAGTATTATTGCTGAAAACCTTTGTTGTTTTTTCGTTATCACTTGTTTCCGCAGGATGCGGCGAAACCGATCCGATGATCGTATCCGGCCCTTTTTACTGCGGATTCGACTCACTGCCCTGGGGATCCCGCCTCAGCGCACTTGATTCCACTCTTCAGGCCGACACTCAAGCCGTTCTCATCAGCCGCATACCTAATCTCACCACACAGGGACTGACCCTTGTGATACGTAAAAACAAACAGGATTATTACCTCGATTACAACAGCCGGCATGAATTGTCCTCCTTCAGTTATTTTTCATACAAAGACAGCCTGAACACGATGGATACGCTGAACTTTCGGCTGACAAGGCATTACGGCGAACCCGAACTGCAGGTCCGGCAGGCTTATTCCAAACAGACATGGAAAGCACCGCATACAGGATCCGAATTATCCATCCAGCTGATCATCACCGGGCAGCGGTATTCCCTTACCGTTGTTCATCAATTATTTTCCGACTGACGCCATGAACGAACGAAACGAATTCAGCAGCCGGGAACTTATCCGGCAGATTAACCTGTCCCAGCAGGAAACGATTCTTGACATTGACGAAACCGCCGAGCAGCTAGTAATTTTCAGTCTTGGGACGGATTACTTCGCATTTTCGGGACAGGTAATACGGGAAATACTTTCCTTTACGTCAATCACTTTCGTACCGGGCCTGCCCCGCCATTTTCTGGGGATTATCAATGTCCGTGGCGACCTCGAATCTGTCATCGACCTTGCGGCTACCCTCAGAATCAGCATGATCAGGCCCGATCCTTTGAACCGGATATTGCTGACCAAGCATGAAACTGTCAGTACCGGATTTAAAGTTGATTATGTCCACGATATCATCGAATTGCCCGTATCCCGGATCCGCGCGGTTTCCAACATCGCCGATACCGAGTTGTCAAAATATTTTAAGGGTGAATTTGAATTTAAAGGTAAAACGGTCGTTATACTGAACATGGACCGGCTGCTGAAAGACCTTATCGACGAACCGGCCGGTTAATCAAGAATCCGTTTGGGAAAAAACCATGCCTGACTGGATGAAATCCATAGAAATACTGATATTCAACATACAAATGAATAACTACGGCATACCGGTGTACCAGATCGACCAGATTCTTGAGCATGAACCCCTGCAGACCCAAGGAACGGCAATCCCCGGTGTCGTCCGCGCTGATGAATTGCTAAGGCTCCCGGACAGCGGCATGTTTTTTTTCCCGAGCTGGCTGAGACTCAAGCCCTCCCTTTGCGGTCCGCTGGCTTCCGCTGTCCTGATGATCGACGGGATGAGCGGCATCACAGAGATCCGGAAAGGCCGCATACGTCCGCTTCCGAAACTCATAGCAATTCACCTTCATCATCCCTGGATCTGGGGTGCCGCACTTCCTGAAGACGCGGTTACCAAAGACCTCATTTTGCTGCTGGACCTCAGCCAATCCGACCAAAAAGAAAAACGGTAAACCGGCCATGATCGTCAAATTCAATCTATTTGCAAAATTGGTTTTATGGTGTTTTCTGGTCTGCCTGCTTTTTATCACCGTATACGGGATCACATCCCTTGCGGAACTTCCGACTCCGGTACGAAGCCTTTTTCTGATCGCGACACTCGCTGCAGGATTCATCATCCTGCTGATCGCCGTACAGCACCTGATCCGGCCGCTTTATACCCTGAAAGACCGTCTCCGCCATGAATCCCTGACCGAACTGCGCCTCGACCCGCTGTCCACGGCTGCCGCCGATGAAGAACTGACGGAGTTATTCCGTCAGATCCAGCAGCTGATTGACGGACACAGCCGATCCGCCCAAAAACAGTCGGAAATGGCGGAAACGTTTGCCCTTTCCCTCACCCAGACCCGGCAATGGCTTGAGCAGGACAGCGTCGCTATCCAGAAACAAAAACACTTATTCCAGGAAATCCGTGTCCTTATCGATGACTGGTCCAAATGGATTCCGGGGCTTTTTAAGCAGCTTGACCAGATTCAGCAAATGAGCCGGAAACACGAGGAATATTCCGCCTACAACCGGAATCTCCTCGACCAGATCCAGCCGGCTCTTCAGCGAATGGACGAACAAATCTTGTCCCGTGACCGTCTGCTCGATGAACTTTCCAAAAAAATCCACTCCGTCCTGATCCTTACGAAACGGATTCATACGCTGACCGACCAGACCAAACTAATCGCTTTCAATGCCGCCATTGAAGCCTCCACCACGGGCGACATCGGACGGCGTTTCAACGTGGTCGCTTCGGATATCCGGAAACTGGCGGACACCGTCGACTCGTCGAATGACGATATGGGCGAACTGATCAGCGACATGGAAACCCTTTTCCTCGACCTGAAAAGTCACCTGTCGGGTGACGCTCCGCAGATCGCTCTGATACGGTCTTCTTTCCAGCAAATGGAACACCTGGCATCGGAACTGGGCCGTATCATGAAAACGATCGACCAGTACGCCAACCAATGGCTCTCCGCTCTCAGTCGCCAGCAAAGCCAGATCGAAAGCCTTCAGATCACATTCCAGGAAATGCAATCCGCCTATCACCAGTTCCAGCAAACTCACCGGCAGTTAGAGGACGGCATCCAGCGGCGGATGGACCAGATTAAAAAACCCCAACCTTCCATTCACAGGATGACGCCATGAGATTCGGATTAAAATTATTCAGCGTATTCATGGGTTTCTCCCTGATCATCAGCCTGCTGCTGGTCGGAACCCTGTACGTTTTCGTGTTTCAGAGCGCCGAACAGAATCTGAAAACCCAGATCCAGACCACGGCGCAGTCGCTCGCTCATACCATGAGCGGCATGATTGACGGCGACAAACACCAGACCATCACCAAAACCGAAGATGAAAAATCCCCGGCATACCGTGAGATTCAGCTGCTGCTGAGGAATTTCCGTGACCGAAACCGCAACGAGAACATCTACGTTGAATACGCCTACACCAAAATCAGGGACGTTCATCCCGATACAATGACATACGTCGTGGATGCGCAGGAGGATGACGGATCGATTGCCCTGATCGATTCCGAAACCGGGGATACAACGTTCAATTTTACGCCGATCGGCCAGAAAAGCAGAATACGATGGCAAAACGAGTTTGAAAAGCCCGTGGTCAGCGATTTTTACACCGACGCATGGGGCACATGGATCACCGGATGCAGTCCGATATATAATTCCCAGAAAAAAATTGTCGGGTACGCATATATCGACATCAACGGAACCAAGATCGAGCATGAACTCAGCATGATGAAACGCAGGATATTCATCGTTTCACTCGCCGTGCTGGCCGGCATCATCATCATCGCTTTTTTCCTGAGTTATACGATGTCCGCATACGTCAACCGTCCGCTGAACATCCTGCGCAAAGGCCTGCAGAAAATGAAGGACGGCCATTTCGAGCACAAAATCCAGATCAATACCAAAGATGAATTCGAGGAACTCAGCGTCGCCTTCAATACGATGGCGGAGAATATGCAGACCATGGCGATCCAGCTTCTGACCAGTTCCAAGAAAATCACCGATTGTTCCAATGAAGTCCTGATGATCTCGAAAGATCAGGCCGCGACGTCCAGCGAGCAGTCCATATCCGTAACAGAGACCACGGCAACCATGGAGGAACTGACCTCGACATCCCGTTACATCGCCGATAATTCTGAGTCTGTGGTATCAATCGCCGCAGAAGCTCATGAAATATCGCAGAAAGGCGTTTCGCTCGCGCAGGTCACCAAGGGTAAAATGGAGGAAATCCGTCAGAAAAGCGACACGGACGTTTCAGAAATAAATTCCCTGAACAAGAAAATGCAGAAAATCACCGATGTAATGGAAATCATCAACAACATCACGGAGCAAACCAAACTGATTTCCTTCAACGCGGCGCTTGAGGCGACCGGCGCGGGCGAGGCCGGAAAGCGGTTTTCCGTTGTTGCTTCGGAGATCCGCAGGCTCGCGGAAAATGTCGCGGAATCAACCGAAGAAATCAAAGCCACGGTGATCGAGGTCCGGCAGGCAATGGATACGCTGATGAAAAGCTCACGCGAGAGCGCCGACAAGATCCGCGAGGGCGTCGATTTCGTAAACAAGGTTTCCTCTGTGCTTGAAAATATTCTCATTGCCGATCAGAAAACCACTGAAGCCGCGAAACAGATATCCCTGTCAACCCAGCAGCAGCGTACCGCGAGCGAACAGGTTGTCACGACGCTCAAGGAAATATCCGAAGGATCCAAACAATTAGTCAAAGCGAGCAACCAGGCGGCCATGATCGCGTCCGATCTCAATACGCTGGCCGAAGAATTCAAAAAAGCAGTCGCTACTTTCAAAGTCAATCCGAATGACAACCATGCGTAAACTGGTTTTATTTGACATCGACGGGACGCTAATCACCTGCGGGAAAACACCCCGCCGTTCCATTACCACCGCCATGGAGGATATATTCGGGACGCGGGGCAATGCCGATGAATATCCTTTTTCCGGAAAAACCGACGCACAGATTATTTACGATGTCATGACACAAGCCGGATTCTCACCGGCAGACGTCGAAACCAAACTGCCCGATGTCTTAAAACGATATGTTGAATTGCTGGACACTCACCTTTTATCCTCCGACATACGTATTCTGCAAGGCGTCGGCGAGTTACTCGACCATTTATCGGACAACTCCGAATGCACGCTCGGTATGCTGACCGGCAACGTCATTGACGGCGCGAAAATCAAACTGTTACGGGCGGGACTGGGTCATTATTTTTTTAATGGCGCACCGGTCATCGGCGCGTTCGGGAGCGACTCGCGTCACCGGCATGAACTCGCTACGATAGCCGTTCAGCGGGCGGAAACCATCACGGGACACGCGTTCACCGGAAAATCCATCGTCATTATCGGCGACAGTCCCTACGATATCTTATGCGGCAAACATCTGGACGCACGGTCCGTGGCCGTCGCGACGGGATGGCATGACCTGCCTGAACTGCTGACACATGAACCTGATTACGCGCTAGCAGATTTCAGCGATACGGCAAGAACTCTTGAGTGTATTTTCAATTAAACTTTGACTCTTTCTACTATGAAGAAAATTTCGCAAAAAAAACCATCTTCCGATTTCACGATTAAACCGGATTTTTCGATCCAGTGGCAGGGCGCCGAAGTGGTAAGGCCTGAGCTGCTTGAGACCTTTGAATATGAGTATCCTGGAAAAGACACGGTCGTTACCATCGATACGGATGAATTCACTTCCGTATGTCCCTGGTCCGGACTGCCCGATTTCGCGGACATCATTGTCGAATATGTGCCGGATAAAAAAATCATCGAACTCCGGTCGTTCAAGTATTACCTTTATACGTACCGGAATGTAGGAATTTTCCAGGAACACCTGACGCAGCGCATTCTGGAAGACTTGGTGAAATGCTGCACTCCGAAGCGCATGACCGTCACGACCGATTATAATATCCGCGGCGGCATCCATACGACCTGCGATGCTTCATACACCGCGCCTCAAAGAAATAAGTGAACGGAACTTTTATGCCTGATGAACCTTCAAAGCCAGGCGCGTCCATATCTTCCGCTGTTCCGGAATCCGCGGCGCGCATCCTGATTGTCGACGATCAGCCCGACATGCTGAACCTGTTACGCGACATTCTTGAGGACAGCGGATACCGGGTTGTAATTGCGGCCAACGGTAAAGAAGCGCTTGACTCCGTTAACGGCAACCGACCGGACCTCATTTTGTTAGACGCGCTGATGCCCGGACTATCAGGTTTTGAAGTTACCCGCCAGCTAAAAACTAACGATAAGACCCGACTGATCCCGATCATCATGCTGACGGGGTTATCCGATCTTGAAGATAAATTGCGCGGGATCGAGGAAGGCGTGGACGATTTCCTGACGAAACCGTTTAACCGCGTCGAACTTTTAACCCGCGTGAAATCACTGATCCGCGTGAAGCTTTATACCGATGAATTAGAGAACGCCGAAACAGTCATCTTCAGTCTCGCGCTCGCCGTTGAGGCCAAAGACCAATATACCGAGGGTCATTGCACGCGTTTGTCGCAGTACGGTTCGTTGCTGGCCGAGCGGATCGGTTTGCCGCCGGAAACGGTCAAAGCCGTGAGGCGCGGCGGCATTCTTCACGATATCGGAAAAATCGCCGTACATGATTCCATACTGCTGAAACCGTCCGCGCTGACGCACGAGGAATTCACGGCCGTTCAGAAACACCCGGAAATCGGCGAACGCATCTGCCGTCCCCTGCATTCGCTCACCAACGTTCTGCCGATCATCAGGCATCATCATGAGCGGTGGAACGGGTCAGGTTATCCTGACGGGCTCCGCGGTGAATCGATCCCCGTAACCGCGCGGATCATTACTATAGTCGATCTGTACGACGCGCTGACCACGCACCGGCCGTACCGGGCCGAAATGCCTCAGGCGCAAGCATTCGAGATCATGAACGAAGAAACGGCGATGGGACTGTATGATCCCTGGCTGATGAGTGAATTTTTATCGATGATAGAAACTCTTTCAAAACCAACCATGAGTTGAGGACATGTCATGAGAACACTGCGACGCATTCACGAGAAACATTCTAAAACACGCAATGCCGAACCGCCCCCGTCGAGGGATAATGAATACCGCTCTGAAGAACCGTGGCGTTTATTCCGAATTATGGCGGAGTTCGTGGAGGGATTTGAGACGCTTAGTAAGGTCGGGCCGGCGGTATCGATATTCGGTTCCGCCCGTCTCAAGCCTGATTCAAGCGAATGCAAAATCGCGGAAGAAATGGGGCGAATGCTCGCGAAGGCGGGTTACGCGGTAATTACGGGCGGCGGGCCGGGCATTATGGAGGCGGCGAATAAAGGAGCCAAAAGCGCGGGCGGCATTTCCATCGGGCTCAGCATTGATCTGCCGTTCGAGGACCGTTCGAATCCGTATCTCACGCATGAATTGTGGTTCAATTATTTTTTCGTGCGCAAGGTGATGTTCGTGAAATACGCGAAAGGGTTTATCGCGATGCCCGGCGGATTCGGGACCCTTGACGAGTTTTACGAGGCGCTGACCCTGATCCAGACGCATAAAGTTCCCCCGTTCCCGATTGTCATGTTCGGAAGCCAGTACTGGAGCGGCCTGATCGAATGGATGAGAAACGAACAACTGCAGAACGGCATGATCTCCGCTACAGACTTAGATTTGTTTTTCCTGACCGACGACCCGAAAGACGCGGTGAATTATATTATCAATTTTTACAAGCCGAAAAGAAAGAAAGTTCCCGCGAAAAAGAAAAGAGCCTGAGCGCGAAGGATTTTACCGTTTTAATATGAGAGTGAGGGACCATAGGGTGTCTTTTTACCGCTATGTGATCTTTTTCAGCCTTGACTAACGAACCTATTGATACTCGTGACAAAGATTTCTATTTATTAATTCTTTTGCTGTCCCAGTTTGACTTTATTTTATTATCCTATCACCCGGGCAGTTGCTGTTTGAGTTTTTTATTGCCGAGGATCGTGAAAGCGTACGGCAGTTTCATTTCTTTGCCGCCGTGATCGATGGTCATCTGGCCGATGCGCATGCCGATGATCAGAGCTTCCATGTTCAGCAGTTTGTTCCGTTCACCCATGCTGATCAGCGCAAGATTCATGGCCTCTTTGACCCGTTCACCCGAAGTGTGGATTTCTTTTTCAATATTGTAAATGTAATTCAGGTAATCGTCGTTTTCAATGGAATCATCCTGTTTGGCGAGATGCGCCAGAAGTAAATATGAGCACCGTCGAAGCATATCGTTCTTCTCTGTGATCCATTTCAGCATTTTCTGTTTTGCGAACCCCGCGGGAATAATAATATTCGACACAAATATATCGGTCAGCTGATAAAAAGACATCGCTTTTGCCCAGTTATCGATTTCCGATTCGGTAAATGACAATGGATCGGCGATCATGCACGCCAGGAATTGCGCGTCAACGTTCCCTGAATACCATAATTCAGCCGCCAGCGACTGGTTCTTTCCTATTTTTTCTTTTTGTTTATTCAGATTATTCGGACTGACCCCGAAAACGTTGCCGCCGGAGCCCAGACTGATGAGGTTCTGCCGGATTTTTTCGGTTCCGAGGGTTTTCAGTTTTTTGAGTATTTCTTCTGAGGTCATAAACCATTCTGCCACAAAGGCTCAAAGACATAATGTTTTACATAAATAATTTTGTTTTCATGCATGACATTAACTAAACATTACCATGGATTTTCCGGTGAATGAGCATTTTATCAGCCGCCTGAAACATAATCAAAATCACGAGAATGTAAAATAAAAAAATGACCGGCTGCTGGGATCCGAAATCAACCTGCGGCAAATTAAGCGTTGGAACGTTTTCCGCCCAGCGATCCATTAAACCGCTCCGGAACATGTAAAACAGGGAAATGATGATCCCTAAGAATATACAACCTCCCGTTAGGAGCATTTCAAAGAAACGCGACTGCTTTTCTTTTTCCGATACGATTACCGATGCGACCCGCGATGAAAATTGCGGAGACAACTGAAATCCGTCATCCGATTTCACCGCCTGACAAAGCGACCGGTAAAAATCAAACAGCTTCATGCACTCCGGACATTGGCCAAGATGTTTCCGCTTTTCTCCCTGACCGTCCGTCTCAAGGCCGTCGGCCAGATCCTGGATTTCCTGTTCGGTTAGATGGTTCATAACGCCCATTCCTCTTCCTTGTGTATGGAAAGTAAATGTTCACGCAATTGTTTACGCGCCCTGAATAAATAACTTTTAACCGTACCGTCGGGCAGTCGGGTGATTTGCGCGATTTCCTGGTAACTCATTTCATCCATGTGATACAGCGTCAGGATCGTCCGGTAAACCGGCGATAAAGCGTCTATCGCCCTGAAAATTTTTTTCATCAGATCCTGCCTGTTGAGCTGATCATCCGCCCGTTCAGGTTCCCGGCCCCACACCGATTCGGTAAATTGTTCCTCAGCATTTCCGGATGATTCGTCTTCATTTTCGATCGTATGAACCCGGTCATAATATAAAGTCACTTTCTTTTTCTGCAGGTAATTGACACAACTGTGATACGCGATCCGCGCGATCCAGGTGGATAATTTCGATTCAAACCGGAACTCGGGAAGATTCCTTACAACCTTAATAAGAATATCCTGGCAACAGTCTTCCCGGTCGGAGACATTGGAAACCATTTTAAATACTACATGGCTGATCAGGGACTGATAAGCTTCAATAAACCGTTTAACGTCCTTTGTCTGACCTTTGATGACTGATTCAACTAATTCTTTTTCATTTTCCATTACATACCATCATTTACCGGAGCAGACCGTTACATTCATGAAAAGTTGCAATTTTAATCAGCTGGGTAAATTATTATATTCAATCATTTAACCAATCAAATGGTAAGGTATCCTGTATCATACGTTCTAATTTGCATATTATTAGCACATTCTGCAACATTTTTCATTTTCCTCCGTCTATTCCGGCAGAAGAAAGAAACATAGTCATAAAAATAAGGAGAAAAATATGCATTCCGTCGAAATTCTGGTTCCGATCGCTTTTTTCGCAACGATCGCCTTTATCGTCAAAATCGTTTCGGATAACGGCCTTCGCAACAAACTGGCCCAGCGCGGACAGGTGGACGAAAACATCAAATACCTGTACCTGAAACCTGCTAACGATTATCCTCTTACCTCACTGAAATGGGGCATGGTGTTTGTCGCCATTGGCATCGCCCTCTTTCTGCGAACTATCATTCCCGGGTTAACGGATGTCATGATGATGGGCTGGATGTTCCTGCTGGTCGGTATCGTGTTTGTCATCTATTATTTCCTCTCCAGAAAGAACGAGAAAAAAACCGAAAACTGATCAAAACTCACAATCGGGACGTCCTGAAATCACTTCCGGTATTCCGGAAGTGATTTTTTTTGTTCCTCTCCTTACTCACGGAAAAGAGAATCCGTTAAAATATTTTTCCGGGATTAAACAGTCCTTCAGGATCAAAACATTCCTTGATTTTTTTCATGGTTTCAATCTGCAGGCGGTCGCGCTGGAAAGGAAGCAAATGTTTTTTCAGAAGGCCGATCCCGTGTTCCGCGCTGATGCTTCCTCCGTAGGAACCGATCAGGCGGCACATCTTCATATCCAGTTCTCGCGCGGCGGCTTCAAAACGGCCGATCTCCATCCCCGTCGGATCGATGACATTCACATGAATATTGCCATCGCCGATATGGCCGAAATACAGCATTTTGAACTCAGCGTACTGATCCCGTACCAGCGCTTCAAATTCCGGTATAAATCGGCTCATGGACGAGACCGGGACGGATATGTCGTTCTTATGGACATTGCCGAGCATGCTGATGCTTTCGGAGATGTTCTCCCGCAAAGCCCAAAGGTCCCTGAACTGCTGGGATCCGGAAGCAATTGTCCCGTCTGCGATGCGTTCCTTATCCGCAAGCGTTTCCATGAAATTCATGAGCCGGTCGGGATTGTCCCCTCCGTCGATCTCGATCAGAACATAATAAGGATACGTCGAATCGAACGGATCGCGGCAGGACGCCATGTGGCCGAGAACCGCCGATAAACCTTCCTGAGTGAAAAACTCAAACGCCGTAACATCGAGCGACTGCAGTTTGGCCTCACGGAACAACGGAATAATTTCACTGAATTCATGGACAGTCAGAAGGGCGAGCTGGAGCTGTGTGGGGCGGGGTACGATTTTCAGCACAGCCTTCGTGATGAAGCCCAGCGTTCCTTCCGATCCTATGAACAGCTGATTCAGATCATAACCAGCATTGTTTTTCTGAAGTCGGGCATTCAGTTGTAACCGTTCGCCGTTTTTAATAACCACTTCCAGCCCTGTGACCAGATTGCGGGTCATGCCGTATTTCAGGACTTTCAGCCCGCCTGCGTTGGTCGCGACGCATCCCCCGATCTGACAGCTGCCCCGGGCCGCAAAATCAAGCGGAAGCATCATTCCCTGATCCTCAACCAGACGCTGAAAATTCTCGAGGATCATTCCCGCCTCGGCCTCCGCGATCCCGGACTCAATATCGATGTCGATCAGCCGGTTCATCTTTTCAAACGAGACCACCGCTTCTTTATCCGACGCCACCGCCGCTGCGGCATAACCGGTCCGCCCGCCGGAAGGAACCATCGGAATCCGGTGTTCATAACATAATCTGACAATAGATTGCACTTCTTCGGTTGTTTTCGGGAACAAGATCACCGACGGATCGGGAGGAATCACTTTCGTTCGGTCTTTCCCGTATTCAGTGAGCTGGCCCGGATCGTCCGAAATACGGTCATCCGGTAAAATGGATTGAAAAAGTGATCGGTAATTCATATACTTTCTTCAGGACGATTTTTTCGGAACATACGACAGAAATCAAATTTTGTCAATCACTTTTCACTATATATAAAAAATACGGAAAAAGACATGGAAGAACATGATGTACAATCCGCTGCACGGGCCGAGTTGCATGAAGGCGAGAGCTTGGTCTGGTGGGGACAACCCTCGGGCAAAGCTTTTTCAAGGGGAAGCTGGCCGTTGTTTTTTTTCGGTATCGTATGGCTGGCCTTTTCTCTTTTCTGGGCGGTTCTGTCTTTCCTCATCTTTGATGATGATAACGCCGCGTTCGTCCGGTACTTCTACGCTTTGTTCAGCATCCCGTTTATACTGATCGGATTGCGCCTGATCGCATCCCCGTTCATTGAAAACGGAAAAGCCGGACGTACGGTATATGCCATTACGAATATGCGCGCGATGGTCATCACGACGGGATTGAAGAAAAAAGTATCGTCGCTTCCCGCAAAAGATATCCTGAAAATCACGCGAAAAGACCAGCCCGACGGAAGCGGGAATATTACATTTTCCATGAATTATCCGCAGGGCCGGAAATCCTCCGGAACCTATAAGGATTATACATTTCTTGGCATACCGGACGTAAAAATCGCAGAAATGTATATTCATGATTTTTTGCTGAATTCCAAAACAAATTCCTGAAACGGACAACCGAAATGGAAGAATTCGAACGTCAGTCCGCCGCAAGCGCTGAACTTCAGCATGGCGAGCATCTGGTATGGCTCGGTCAGCCTTCCGGCACTGCGCTGACAAAAACCAAATGGCCGGTATTCATTTTCGGGATTCCCTGGACGGCTTTTTCCTTGTTCTGGGTGGGAATGGCGTTCTTCATGACCCGTGAAACCGGTGAAATGATCGGCATGATCTTTCCGCTATTCGGTCTGCCTTTCATAGGCATCGGCATATGGATGCTCGCATCACCGTTCCGGGCGGCAAAAAAAGCTAAACGGACCGTATATGCCATCACGAACCTCCGGGCGATCATTATCACTCTGGGAACGTCAAAGAACGTGCAATCCTATTATCAGAAAGACATTGCGGATATCCGGCGGACAGAAAAACCGGACGGAAGCGGAAATCTTTATTTTGCCTCTGGGTCCGGCCCGTCATCGGATAACAACCCAAGTCCAGGCCGACAAGGATTTCTGGGTATTCCGGAAGTCCGCGTCGTCGAAATGTTTATGAGGGATTTTCTCAGAAAAGAACAGAATTCCGGACATAACTCATTCCCAGATCATTCATGAAAGGAGAAACTGCCATGTTGAAAGCCCCAAAAACTTTCGAAAAATTCATGCTCGAACATCCCGAACTGGCCAAAGCGTATAACCAGTTACATGATGCCGCGCAGAAAGCCGGACCGCTCGATGAAAAAACACGCGCGCTTGTAAAACTCGGAATCGCTGTCGGCTCAAGAAGGGAAGGCGCGGTTCATTCCCATGTGCGGAAAGCCCTTGACGCTGGCGCAAAACCGGAAGAAATACGGCATGCGGTCATTCTCGGGATCACCACCATCGGATTTCCTTCGATGATGGCGGCGTTTACATGGACAAACGATATTCTGGGAAAAAGATCCGTAAAAAAAAATAAATGATGTCTAATATCCGAACCGCGTAATATCTTTTCGGCGGAAGGTTGAGTTCCGCTCCTGATATAAGCGCGCTGTACCGAACAGTTAAACGGTAAGTGAAATAATTTACTGCTTTAATAATTTAAACGCGTGACCCCAGCTGTTGTTCGAAAACCCCGGTATGCACCACAACATGCACAACGGTTCTATTGCGCGCGCGGCTTCAGCTTTACCCATGTCGGCCGTTTCCCAGCCGAACTGCGTGAGAATATCTTTCACGGTTTGTTTGGCGTTTTCGCTGTTACCGCAAATAAACATCGTCGGAGGACCGCCCGGAAATTGCGGATTAATCATATGAGAGTTGCCGACGCAACTGAACGCTTTGACAACATATGCATCCGGCAGAAGTGACTGTATCTTTTCCATGAGCGATTCGTTTGGGCCGGTAAAGAATTTCAGGACTCCGTTCACCGGCGCTTCCTCGGCAATAGGGTTATTGACATCAATTACGGTTTTACCTTTCAGGTTCCCTGCTCCGGCTTCCTCAACAGCTTTCAGAGCCGCATTTCCTTTAACGGCGATAACCACGACTTCACCGAACTTAGCCGCATCAGCAAACGATCCGATTTGACCTTTTCCGCCCGATTTATTTTTCCATTCGGTTAACTTACTCATATCGCGGCTTCCCATCATGACACTGTGACCGTATTTTAAAAAACCATTGGCCAGGACCATCGCCACCTGACCCGATCCTATCACACCGATTTTCAACGTATACATTTAATATCCTTTGTTGTAAAGTTATAACGTTATATATAACCTTATTCGCCGTTAATTATTTCAATACGCGGAAAATAATCCATAATAACAGTTATTAACAGTCTGCAAGCCCAGAAGAATCAATCAAGACGACAGATGATACTATGAATAATATTTATAAAAAGTCAAAACCCTCATGCCGGAATACACGAGGGTTTGGTCAGACAGATTTAAATTTTTTTTCGGCGAAATATACTACATCTCATCCGCCGACGGGCCATATATACCCGGAACTTTGGCGTCCAGCACGCGGAGAATCACACCAAGCTGTGCACGGTGATGAATTTCGTGGCAGATATATCCGGCGATCAGCTCATGACCGGCGGGATCCCAGATGACTTTACCGTCCATTTCAAACGGATATTTTTTTGTTAACTGTTCATCGGTGAGATTTTTCGCCATGTTCATGAATTCTTTCACAGACGTTACATAGTGATCGGCGATGGCTTCCGTTTTTCCGGGAACGGACGACTGGGAAAAGGCTAATTTTCCGGTCTTCATCGTAGGCACCAGATCACGGATCGCGTCGCTGATATGCATGGCCAATTCGCCGGCGTTCTTGAACTTGGGGTGAATTTTTTGCGAGAGAAGGTTATCGGGTATCGCGCGGATCATTTTCTCAGTTGCTTTATTTTCATGTTCGTACCAGCCGATAAGGCCTGCTAATTGGGGATTCATCTTTTTCTCCTGAATTCTGTGAATACTGAACGTTTACTTCTTATCATTCTTAATTGCCAAAGCGATCTTCTCCGCGGTGATCGGCATGGATTTGATCCTGATCCCGAGCGCGTCTTCAACCGCGTTCGCGATGATCGGGGCAGCTGGAATCATGGTGTGTTCTCCCATTCCGCGGGCTCCGAACGGCCCGTCCGGCTGGGCTACTTCGATGATGATCGGTATGACCTCGTCGGGAATATCCATGGATGTGGGGATTTTATAATCGGTGAAGTTGGCGTTGATCAGCTTTCCTTTTTCGTCGAATCTCATATCCTCGTACAAAACCGTGGCGATGCCCTGCAGAAGCCCGCCTGTGATCTGGCCTTTCACAAGATCCGGATTCAGCGCTTTTCCGCAGTCCACGGCAAGCGCGACTTTTGGGATCTTTACTTTACCGGTTTGTTTGTCAATTTCAATCTTAATTGCCGCCGCGCCGACGGTGTAATGCACGTTCGGTTTTCCTCCCTGTCCGGTTTCCGGATCGCTCAGCGCGGACGAGAATTCCGGCATGAACATTCCCCGCCCTACAATCGGACCTCCGCGGAACGTGCCGTCTTCTTTCGGAATACCGTTAATGATGAAATTTTTTAAAACAAGCGAGAATGACGGATCCTCTTTTGATTTTACGCATTCATTTTCCAGGTAGAGCGAATCGCGTTTTTTTCCGAGCGCTCGTTCCATCAAATCGAATATCTGTTCCCTTGCGTCTTCGGCAGCGCGTTTGACGGCATTCCCGCAGCCCCAGGTCACATGCGAGGCTACCGTCTGCCATTCGTAGGGATTGCGGTCGGTATCGGGCGTTTCCACGCGAATTTTCTCAACCGGCACGGACAAAACCTCCGCGGCGATCTGTGCCATGACCGTTAAATATCCCTGTCCGATTTCCATCCCGGAGACAAGGATGTTGAGACTTCCGTCTTCATTGAATTTCAGAAACGCGGTAGACGCGGCGTTTGGCGGCATGGCCGGCGCTTTCCAGAACAGCGAAAATCCTTTACCGACAGCGATGTTCGGATTATCCGATGTTTCCTTCTTATCCCATTCAATGGCTTTCGCGGCCTTGTCAATCGCTTCAATCAATCCGTTGGGATTCATCTTTGAACCGTATGTGAGCCGGTCGCCCTCGCGGATGGCGTTCTTTCGGCGGAATTCCACGGGATCCATTCCGGTTTTTTTCGCAATTTCATTCAGATGCGATTCCAGTCCGAACAAGAACTCAGAATATCCGAATCCGCGGTATGGTCCGCCGGGCGGCAGGTTGGTGTACACGCAATACGAATCGATTTTAATATTCGGTATCCGGTAAGGCCCGGTCGCCGATAGTCCGGCGGCATTCACGACATTCGCGCCGTATTCCACATAAGCGCCGGCGTCCCAGTACAGCGTGTGTTCAAGCGCTGTGATCGTACCGTCTTTTTTCACGCCGACTTTCATGCGGGCTACTACGCCTTGCCGCTGATAGGTATTGTAAAATTCCTGCGCGCGTGACCACAGAACTTTTACAGGATTTCCTTTAACAGTTGTTGCGAGAGCGGCGCCGAGTATTTCCATGGAAACGCCCGCTTTTCCGCCGAATCCCCCGCCGACATACGGCGTGATCACCCGGACGTCCTTATGCTGGAAACCCAGAGAAGCCAGCGCTTCGGTGAACAAATGCCTTTGCGTGTGCGGCGACTGCGAAGCCGTCCACACCGTGAGTCTCCCGGAATGATCCAGCAATCCGATGGCGCCGTGTACCTCAATCGCGCAATGTGCGTAACGTGGTACTGTATATACATCATCAAGCACATAATCCGACTTGCTGAACGCTTCCTCCACATCACCGTACCGGATTTTCCGTAAATGCGCGATATTCGTATCATTCTGCGGAAAGAACCAGGGCACATGTCCGTAATTTTTCAATTCCGGATGAATAAGATTCGGCGATTGTCCCAGAGCCTGTTCTACGGATAATACGGGTTCCAGTTCCGAATAATTCACTTTAACAAGTTCCGCCGCTTTTTTCGCTGTCGCCGGATCATGCGCGATCACCGCCGCTACCTGCTCTCCGATAAAACGCACACGTTCCTGAGCAAAGACGTAACGGTCGTGCATATAAAGCCCGAACCGGAACGGAAAATCTTTACCGGTTACAACCTTTACAACGCCTGGAATTTTTTCCGCTTCGGATGTATCAATCGAATTGATGATCGCGTGCGCGTACTCGCTCTCCACGACAGCCGCGTACAGCAGATTCGGTCCGAAATCAATATCATCCACAAACTGCGCCGCCCCGGTAATTTTGACTTTTCCGTCAACACGAACGGATTCTTTGCCGATGTATTTATAATCGCTCATGGGTGTTCCTTGGAATTATTTTATAGTATCTTCTATCGCTTCTATAATAGGCGCATATCCCGTGCACCGGCAGAGATTCCCGCCGATCGCTTCCTTGATTTCCTCGCGCGTGGGATGTGGATTTTTTTCCAGCAGTTCAGTCGCGGAAAGAATAACGCCCGGCGCGCAGAAACCGCACTGGAATGAATTGTGCATCAGGAACGATTCCTGGATCGGCGTCATACCTTCTTTCATGATGCCTTCCAGCGTGATGACTTCCTGCCCGTCAACCTCGATGGCCAGTATCAGGCAGCTCCGCACCGTTTTCCCGTTGATCATCACCGTGCAGGTGCCGCAGTCACCGTGGTCGCAGCCGCATTTCGGGCTCTTCAGTCCGAACCGGTCGCGGATCACTTCGAGCAGGATTTCATTCGGGCTAACGTCAATGATCCGTCGTTCGCCGTTCAGTAAAAAATTGATTTCATGCTTCATCAGCATTTCTCCTTTTATACGCGTAAAACCTTCAAGGTTTTAACGGGAAATAAGAAATATTCGATACTATCAAAGTTCATTTTATCTGAATTATTGTCGCTAAACCTCGAAGGTTTAGCGCTAAATTACATTAATTCCATATTCCGGTCCGCCGCCGTTCAGCCGTTCCACTGCCGTTTTCAGTCCGCGCTCAAACATCACTTTCGCCATGTGCAAACGGTATTCTTTGGAAGCGCGGATATCCGTTATCGGTGATATGGTTTTTTCAATCAGCGGATAACATTTCTGAATGATCGTATCGTCGATTTTTTGTTTGCTGATCATTTTTTCTATTTCTGCCGCACGCACCGGAACCGGCGCGACCGAACCGAATGAAACGCGGAATGTTCCGTCATCCAAAGCAAGTATGACCAGATTGACCTGCGCGAGATCTTCTCCCATATACCGCCCGAGCTTGACAAAACAACCGGAATGCTTTTTACCGGGCGAGGCCATGGATATGCCTGTAACGAATTCATCCTTTCTCAGCGCTGTTTTCCGAGAACCGGTGAACCATTGATCCGCAGAAATTCTTCGCTCACCGTTTTTTCCTGTGGCAACTACCGACGCATCATAAGCGGACAAAACCGGCGCTGAATCGGCGCAGGGAACGGCGGAGCAGATGTTGCCGGCCATCGTAGCCCGGTTTCTGATTCCGCAGGAGGCGACCATTTTGCTCATCTCATAAATAACCGGAAAGTTTTTTCTTATGATGTCAGATTCAATCAGATCGGAAAACGTTACCAGCGCGCCGATCCATAGCGTATTATCAACAAAAGATATTTTTTTCAACTCATACAATCCCTTGATATCCACGACAAGTTCCGGTGAAGCAAGACCTTCCTTGATTTCGCCGACCAGATCAGTACCTCCGGCCAGTATGGCTGTTTTCTTACTTTGCGCGATAAGATCGACCGCTTCATGTATGTTTTTCGGTTTAGCGTATTCAAAGTTATGAACTATGGGCACGTCAGCCTCCGTTGTTCAGATTATACATCATTATTGTTGATCGCCGCAGATTCACAGATTAAACAGAATATTTCTTTGTATGCTCTGAGAACTCTGCGGTTAAATATTTACCTATTTGGGAAGAAAAGCGACGATCCGGCACATAGCCGATTCCAATTCAATGCCTCTCAGCGGGAAACAGCCAATCCACGCGCGTTTGTTGCTGAGTTTATTGATCTCACCCCCCAGATTTTCTGCATGAACGAGTTTCTTTGGGAATAACTTCAGGTGCATCACCTGGTAATATTCGTCCTGCGGGAACATCTCGTCCCATGATTTAACGCCGTATTTCTTAATTAATTTCTTCTCGGCTTCCTGGAATCTCGCGGGATGCCACTGGCGGATAATCGTATTCATCGGATGGTCCGCGCTGCCGCAATCCACGCCGATCCATTTGATCTTCATGTCGACCGCCCATTTGTGAAATCCCGGTCCCGGGCCCGGATGCTTGACGAAGTAGCGGATTTCATCCGATCCTTTCTGATCCCACGCGTACTTGTTGTATCCGGTGTTGATGATAAGGATATCCCCTTTTTTGATCTCCGCTTTTTTCATCAGCATCTCAGGTGAATACAGATCGTAATCGCCGACTTCATCTGAAATATCAACCACAACGCCGGGGCCAACCCATTCATTCATGGGAACGTCGCCGATGGACCGTCCGGACGCGTGAAAATGGATCTCGCCGTCCATGTGCGTCCCGACATGATTGCTCGTCGTGATGATCTGGCCGTTGGCGCCCTGTCCCATATGGGCGCCGGCGATGCGTTTGAAATATTGTATGCCAAACGGCATGTAACTTGGCCACGGCGGTGTATGAATGCTCAGCCGCTGTGTCAGGTCGTACATTTGTAAGCTATCCATAAATTTGAAAAAGTCGTTCATGTTCATTTCTTATTCTCCTATGGTTATATGGGTTTGCCACAAAGGCACCAAGACACAAAATAAGAACAGCATTTATCTAATATTTCTTAGTGCCTTTGTGTCTTCGTGGCTATTATGGTTTCAATTTATCAGCAAATGCAATCAGCGCTTTCTTAAACGGTTCCGCGGGCGCTTCCAGCACGCCGGCGCCTACTTGTCCGATGCCCGGATTTTTATGCGCAACACCGGTATCGATGAACGGAAAAACATTTTTTTCAATTACTTTAATCACGTCAATGCCGGTCGGTGTCCCGCGAAAATTCAGGTATGGAATTTTATAGATATTATTTTCCGCGGAGGTAATCTCATACATCTTTAAAGTATAATTTACGGCATCAGCCGTACTGCCGCCGACGAACTGGACGATCGCCGGAGAAGCGGCAATGGCAAATCCTCCGAGTCCGTTGGTTTCGGTAATGGAACTGTCGCCGATGTCGGGATTGGCGTCATCTTTAGTAAAGCCTTTAAAGAATAACGCATCCGGTACGGGTGATATTCCCGTAAACCATTGATTTCCAGTTCCAGAAAGTTGTATGCCAAAATCTGTGCCGTTACGCGCCATAACAACAACAATACTGCTGTTCTCAATATCCCTTGCCGCGTCAAGCGAGACTTTACTGGCCGCCATCGACAGATTCAAAAAGAAATGATCATTGCCGTTGACGAAATTCAGAACGCTGACGGCAGTTTCAGCATCACTGGTTGCGATAACGGCCGGCGCGAGAATGCGGTACAATAAAGATGTAGCGGCACGGTTTCGGTTATGTACTTCATCGCCCATGTGAAGCGCCTGAGCGATAATATTCTTCAAATCAATTTTCCCTGCATTTTCTATCGCTTTTTTTAATGCTGGATACAGAACCGATTCCATCCATTTCAGGCGTTCAATCACGGAATCATCATACGCACCGTAACGGAGCACTTTTCCGAGCCCTTCGTTCATAGTTGTGTACGACTTATTCTTATATTCGTCGTTTTCCAGAATGAACACGGGCATGGATGCCGCGACAACGCCCGCCATTGGTCCGACGGAGGAATGCTCATGGCACGGCGCGAAATCGATCTCTCCGGACGCGGCTTTTTTCTCCGCTTCTTCAAATGTTTTTGCGAATCCTTCGTAAATTAATGCCCCGATCACCGCGCCTTTCATCGGCCCGCACATGCGTTCCCACGTAACAGGCGGCCCGGCATGAAGCAGAAGATTCTTTTTCATTCCGGGAATGACGTCGATCGCTTTGCCCATCCCGGTGAGAAACGGTTTGCTGTTCAGTATGCGTTTCACTGCTTCCTGATTCGCGGACTGAATTTTATCATGATTCGCCTGAATCCGTTCAATCACTTTCGGATCAAAGATGACCGGCGGTTTCCAGTCGACCTGTATCGATTCGACGCCCTGCTGATCCAGCGTTTCCCTGAAGGATTTCAGTCCGATGTTGATGACTTTGAGTTCGCTTTTGAATAATGGGTTCATAGTCAACTTTTTTTAATTGTAATATTATTTTCCAATCATGTATAAAGTATCAGCGCTCAAATCGGCTTCATTTTCCCATTCAACCGAAAATCCTGTGTTAGTGAATTTATTAAATACTGAAGCATCTCGAAGCTCGGTAAAAATCCCTTTGTTTAAAAATGCGCTGATATCGCAATCTTTAATTTCGCCGCTTTGAAATTCTACACGCAATATATTATCAGGTTGAGCCTGTGCATTAATGATTTTTTGCATCAGTTATCTTTTTTGAAATCTATCGTTTTGACAAACATAACTCAAAGTAAATGAGAATTTAACTTTAATTAATTTTTAATTCAATAATCAATCCCGCCAGTTCACTCGCGGCCGCGTTGGATTCCATAACGACGACTCCTTCCGCTTCCAGTCCGGCTTTAACGACGGCCCGATTCTGCGGATCTTTATCTGTGCCCGTAACAGATGCGATCACCGGTATATGTTTTCCCTGTTGTTTTGAGATATTCCGGACTTCTTTTATTACAGGAACAAGCTCGGCCAGAGGATTCATGTTAGAACCATAGCCGATTACCACATCCAGAAGAATCACGGCGGTCTCCGGGTCGTCCGCTTCAGTGAGTATTCGCTTGTTGCGTGTGGAATAATCGATCATCGGATGCGGCTTGCCGACTGTGAAATCGTCGTCACCCAAATCAATGATGGTATGCTTTTCGCTTTTCCAAATGTCTTTGATCTTTTTCACATTCCCGACCGGCGTGTTGGAATAAACCGGCTCCTTTATGTTCTGGAAGAACATCTGTGTTTCATCGCAGAACGTGCCGCCGCTGAATAACGCGCGTAAATACTTCTGTTCTTTTCTCAGTTTTCCGGATAATTGCTTTGCCAAATCATTCAGTCCAACGGAACGGTTTTTCAGTTTAGCCGTAACTTCGTCCGGATTCTTCTTTTGCGAATAAGCAACCGCAATCAACGCCGCTTCTTCGAGCGTTTGCGCCAGCCTGATTTTCGTTTTCCGCAGCAAATCCTTTGAAGCGTTCAGAAACAGCGCAACGACAGGCTTGTCAATCGTATCGACCAGTTCATTGATCTTCATGACGACTTCATCCGCGGGCGGCTTGGATACCAGCAGAATGACTTCTGTCTGCGGATCGCCGGCCAGAGCCTTGATTCCTTCAATGAACATGATCCCGCCTACGTCTTTCTTGACGTCCCTTCCGCCGGTACCGATGGCCTGAGTGATGCCGCCGCCGTTATTGGAAATAATAGTAGTTACTTCCTGCAAACCCGTTCCTGACGCGGCGACAATGCCGATGTTCCCGCGGGTGACCACATTCGCGAACGCCAGCGGTACACCGTTGATGATTGCCGTTCCGCAGTCCGGCCCCATGACGAACAGACCTTTATCGCGGGCGTATTTTTTCAATTCGATTTCCTGTTCGATCGTAACGTTATCGGAGAACAGCATCACGTGAAGCCCGTTCCGCAGGGCTTTCATCGCCTCATGTCCCGCGTAACGACCGGCGACGGATATCATAGCCATGTTCGCGCCCGGCAATTGCTGTACGGCGGATTCGATGCTCATCGGGTTTAGTGTTTCACCGGTCGTTTTCGATTCCTTCGACTGTTTCAGCAGTTCGTTGATTTTTCCAAGAATGATGTCGGATTCCTCCGCTGAGCCGTATTGGAACGCGATCATCAGGTCCATGTCGTCCGCGGATTTCAGCTCATCGGTTATCAGCCCGGCGGATTGCAGCATAGATTTGTTTTCCTTCGTTCCCATGACGACCGCCGAATCTGTGACAGCTTCAATCTCGCTTATCTTCTTCGCGATGAACATCAGAGAAACGGAATCGAAATATTCGCCTTTTTTGAGAATGCTATTAATCATGATCTCATTTTCCTTCAATACCAATAATTAACCCCACGCACCAATCCGCGCCGGAAGTTGCGCCATGCGCAAGAACTTGATTTACTCTCTCCTCGATCCTATTCTTACTGTCATAAAATACCGCCCGGATTAATTCTTTGAAATTCTCGCTCAGCCAGCCCTTTGCGGATGCCTCTAAAAAAGCGTTCGTTAAAATGTTATTGCTTCTTGATTCATCGAATACATTCTGAATCAAATCCCTGTAATCTATCCTGAATAACTTCTGCCGTAAATTCAACGCCTGCAAAAAACCCGCTATAAAATCGTCACCGCTCGGCGTCAGCCCGAATCCTGCGCCTTTAATCATCCGTATAGCGCTGATGGTATCGCTCGAATTAAAATGATTCATCGCAAAATCAAACCGGCTGACTAATTCCATCTCGTAGCTTGTTTTAAAATGCTTTCTGCGTGTATTATCCAGCAAAAAAACCAGGCTCTTTTCGGACGCGCGCTGAACCAGATTTTCTTTTAAAAATTGGAGCTTCTCCGAAAAAATTCTTTCGTCAACTCCGTTTAATTCAATTTCCGAGTCATATTTTTCAGACTCATCAAAAGGAACTATTTCATCATTCAGGGAAAAAGAATTATCATCGATTGTCAGATGATTTAAAGCCGTTAAATCAGTACCGTCAAGAACCAGATTGAAAGGGCCTCCGCCGGCCGATTGATGAACAACCGCAACCAGATGATGATCCGAAACAAAATTGACCACCTGATTGAAACGCGAATGAACCTTATATGTCCCTTTTCCTAAATGATCGCCGAAACTGATGAGCCTGATCATTCTTTCGAGAAAATCATCCCGTAATATTTATCATACGTCGTTTTGCGGACCACATCCACTTTGCCGGTGACGCGCATCCCTGTTTTTGGCTCTTTGATGTTCAGCTGTCCCAGCATTTTCAGTCCGTCGTCCAGCTGGACAATACCGAGCGACAAGGTCGCCACTTCAAAATCCGCCGTGGGATTGTGCAGGACGGTATAGGTCACCAGTTTCCCTTTTTTGGCCATCGGGACAATATCAAATTCGTTATGCTCGTTCTCGCCGCATTTTTTGCAGATCGTCCGGTACGGGTAATGCAGTTCGCCGCATTTTTTGCATTTATAGGCATAGATATTCCGTTCCATGTTACTTCTCCCGGATAAAGGTTAAGCAGACCACGTTGTTGCCGAATCCGCCGAAATTGCACGTGAATCCGACCTTCGCGTTTTTGACCTGCCGTTTTTCCGCATCACCGCGCAGCTGGAGCACGATTTCATGTGCCTGTCCGACGCCTGTCGCGCCCACAGGATGACCTTTCGCTTTTAAACCGCCCGAGGGATTGATAGGAATCTTCCCGCCGATCTGTGTTTCGCCGCGTTCCAGCGCGAGATGGCCCTCGCCTTTCTTGAAGAACCCGACTTCTTCGCTTTCCACGATTTCAAGAATCGTGAACGCATCGTGCAGTTCGGCGACATTGACGTCCTGCGGCGTAATGCCCGCCATCGCCATGGATTGTTTCGCCGCCTCGCGCACAGCCAGCAGATCCGTGGGTTCTTTGCGCTCGAACACTGCGTGCGTATCCGTTGCCTGGCCGACTCCGGCGAGACGAACCATCGGTTTATTGATTTTTTTCATCACATCCGCCGAGGCGAGAATTAAGCACGCTCCGCCGTCGGATACGGGACACATATCATAGAACCGCAAAGGTTCTGCGATGAACGGATTGTTCGTCGAAGCTTCCGGCGATTCGAGTATGCCCGCGATCGAAATTTCTTCATGCAGATGCGCGAAGAAATTGTCCATCGCGTTCTTGTGATTTTTTACCGCCACCATCGCCAGATGACGGGATGTGACGCCGTATTTTTCCATGTACAATCTTGTGAACATACCGGCCAGAGCGGGTAAAGTAACGCCGTAAATGTATTCCGCCATAGGATGGCTCAGCGTGGCAACAAAATCGGTGGCTTCGAGAGGATTGACCGCGCGCATGCGTTCCGCGCCGATCACCATCACCACGTCGTGCATGCCTGATGCGATGGCCATGTAACCCTGCTTGATCGCGGACGCGCCCGAAGCCGGTCCGTTCTCGATGGTTTCCGCACCCGCAGGCGTGAGGCTCATATGATCGATGACGGCGCTTGCTAATCCGGTCTGGCCGTTAATGCGGCCGCCACCCATGTTCGCGACGTATAAATGATCAATTTTCTTCAGGCCGCTGTCCTTCATGGCCATCAGGCCCGGATAGGCGGCGATTTCATACAACGGGTACTCAAGCCGCGTAAAGCTTGTGATCCCGATTCCGGCGACATAGACTTCTCTCATAGTTTGCCTCCGATCTTATTGCGCATGTCAATCAGTGACGTCGCGGTTGCATCGTTCATGGCGCGCGTGGCCGCTAATAAATCCGCGGGCGGTCTCGGCGGATCATGAGGAGGAATAATGGCGGCTTTGGCTTTGGCGAGCAGGTTCTCCGGTACCGGCCTGCGTCCGACAAGCAACGTCGCGCGGGCGTTATCAAATAATTGCTTCGTCAGCGACCACGACGGGCATCCGCCGAGTTCATGCGGAATGTGAAATCGTTTTTCAAGTTGATACTCGATCATCCATCGCCTGAAACCGATGGGCGATTCGGCGACAATCAGCACTTCCTTTTGTTTCAGAATGTCCATGTGGTATTCCATTTTCGCCGCGAAAGCGTGCGCGCCGACCCTCAGTCCGCGGAGCATCGACAACGTATGAAACGACATGCCGATGTCATCATTGACAATCCGTCCGTTGACCACCGCCGAAAGTTCGCCGTCCACCTGGGCGATCAGTACGTATTCATCCTGCACGCGGTATGTGTAGTAACTCAGCAGTTCCGCATACACCCGCGCGGCGACGATATGATAGTAATCCCGCTCGACATGAATCAGTTTTTCCACATGCGGTAAAATATCGGGAATCTCTTCCCGGTCAACCTGCCGGATCACCATTTCCTGCCCGTTCGACAGCGTCATATACTTGGCCGGAAACGGCGGCAACTCACGATCCACAGGTCGAAGTATCTTTTCCAGATCTAAAGCCATAGAAGCCTCTTTATTGGTTAGTAAATATTCATAGAAGCAATAAGGTATATTAATTTAATTGGTTTATTTCATAACATCAATAAAAATATTTTTGAATCAAAGCCAGTTATAGTTCAACCGGTTAAAGTTCCGCACTTCAGAATCGAGTGACAATCCCATTTTTTTACCCCACATTTTTTTTCTAATATTCTGCATGCGTTTGATGTTATTATTCACAAATGTGATAATTCACATCATCAGCCTTATGCACTTTCAAATATTCGTTCATGAAATATAGTCACTTATAACCCCGAATAACTGGCACACATTTCGCAACTTCTGTCCGACCGATGTAACCGGAGAAAATTTATGAAATGGTACATTTTATTTTTACTGCTTGCTCCCAGCGTGATCGCGCAGGATCTGGATGATTTTGAAGACGACATGGACGATGACGATACTGAAGATGCAGATGATGATGATGATGATGATGCGGGAGGAATTTTTGCGGAATTGATGGCCCAGGTCATCGTGGAAGCAATCGAAGAAATCGCAAAAGGAATATCAAAACTTCCGTCTTCCGATTACGGTAAATATCCCTATGCGCTCGGACCGAAAGTTTTTCATTTCAACGAAGACACGAGTCAGCAATGGACGCCCTGGTATAATACTATCGGTATGGGATACCAACATACGAACGGAGCGATACAAACCCTGAACATGGATTACAGGACGGCCAAATACAGTTTTCTGTTTCAGTTCAACGCTCAATATCACCGTGAAGAATTTCTGAGAAAAAATCCTGATCATCTGCTGATGACACAGACCCGGATCGGATTTGTCAAATTAATCCCTGAACGAGCTGTCTGGACCGGTTATACAGGAGTCAGTACCCTGCATGGCAAGAAAGGGCACGGCGGTATGCTGATCGGATCAGGATTGAAAATCTTTTATCCATGGCCGGTCGTTACCGAAGCGGAGGGTACGCTGCATTTCTACGGAAAAGGCCGATGGTTCTTTGACCGTAAACTGTCAATGTCGTTTTTTCACAAACGGTTTGAATTTCAGGGCGGGTATCAGTGGATGGAAACCTGGAACGGTAACAAGTTAAACGGGCCGTTCCTCGGAGTCAAATTTCATTTATAATTGGCCGGGATCATTCAATAAGATCCAATACGTTTACGAAAACTATTTGAAATAATGCTGCAAAACCTGCCTGTACTCATTCCATTCGGTATTTTTTAATGAATAGCGGTGATGCCGGTATAAAGGGATCAATGTACGGTTCAGCTTATTGATCTTTTCCAGATATGGAATTTCACACCGGCAGGCATAAATATCGTCAGGTTCATGCGGCGACTGATCCCTGAGAAGAACCTCAAGAATGATTTCAGCGGTAACGATCACGGGAATTTTTAAAACAAAATTTGCGTCCAGTTCTTTTTTAAGAAAAGGGACCCATGCTTCGGCGGCCTTTTTCCATTCTTTTTCGTGTTCACTCGTTTCTTTCAGGAAATAATTCTGACACACATTTTGTATATAAACGTCCTCAACTTTGAGGCCTATCGCGTTGAGATTTTCCTCAATTGCCTTAAAATAGCGGCGGTCAGACGGTATAAAAGGATTCAGATCAAACACATAATCAAATGTTTTTCTGTCTTTGGTTGAAGGATCCGTACCCAAAACTATCGCTTTTACATGACCGGGATTCATGCAAAACGGGCGGGGATATACTTTATCGTATTCTCCTTCAATTTTCAAATCATCGCGCAGAATCCGGTATATACCGGTAATTTCACTGTCGTCCAGAATCTTAATCATTGGGATCTCCTTTAATTTGCGGTGGTGTTTTATTCGCCGATGATTCATTTATCCAGGGAATACTTTCCCTGAGAAAAGGTATGTAATTCTCTGCCGGTCCGTGGAAAAGACTGTCCGCGACAACAAGTTTTGCGCGCCGGTTCTTGGATTTCATGATATCGACCGCCCTGCGAACGGATGTTGTGCCAAACTCTTCATCAAACTCCCCCTGTATGACATAATGCGGAACTTTGCCTGTCAGAAATCCCATCGGAGAAGACGCGACCGGAATTGCGGCATAAAACAAACCGGGATACTTATCAGCGAAATACCACGTGCTGATGCCGCCCATGCTGTGTCCGGTAATAATGATCCTTTCGGGGTCTACGGGCCATTCGTCCATGATGATCCGGATAAAGGATATCAGCGCCTCCTCGCTTTTTCGGTCCACCCATGTTTCATCAGGCGAGTCAGGAGCAACGATAATGGCGCCATACTCCTGAAATGCGGGGTGAACGAGCTGTTTCATGAATATATCACCGCGGAACGGCGTTACCGGGCCCGCGTAGTGCAGTGCCACAACCAGCGGTACTCTCTGATTCGCCGGTATGTCAGGCACCCATAATCCAAAACGGAACACATCATGCACTCCCATACCGACCGTATGACGGCTGAATCCCTTTGAAATGCCGATGTCTGCGACCGCATCTGCGTCAACAATCCATGCCCGGTCTTCATCACAGCCGGAAATTTCCAGGAAAAGAAATGGAAGAAAAATTCGGAACAAACGAAACATACGTTTCACAGACCAATGATATTATTTTGTTTAAATTTACCTTTTTATTTCATAATATCCAAATGCTATAAACAATATTTCCGGCTGAAAGCTGTATCATGTCCCGCATCCGCAACTCCGTTCTGACCATTCTTTCGATATGCATTTTACCCAAGGAATCCAGTCCGCAGGCAAAGGATACGATTAAAAGCCATTATCATATCTGGAGCGTTAACCTCATGTTCCCGACCGTTCCTGAACCCCTGAAAACAAGGGTGTCCTCTTTGAGCATCGTACCCGGAATCCGTCATATTCCCGTACACCTTGACGGCTTCGGGTTTTACCGCCCGCGGGGTAACCGATGGCTGTATGGAGCCAGTGTGCAAATCTGCATCGACCGCTACAGCGCATACGGTAATTGGCTGCAGATTGAATATTATCAGACTTCGGCCAGCGTCATATATTTTCTTGATAAACCGCTCGGCCAGTCAGGTTTGTACGTGCGGGGAGACGCCGGTCCGGCCCTGATTCGTTTAGCCTCCAAAGATGCAGGTCACGAAAAAATCAATTTGGGTTTCGGAATGCTGACCTCCTGCGGATATTCTATTCGATATCGCACAGTGCATATATTATTATCGGTAAATTATTCCTTCAAATTACTTGGTCTGAAACCTTATCAATTCATAAGTACCGGCATGGGAATGATGTTCTAGGCAATAATAAATTTAAGAAAACGTAAGATCAATACCAACTTTTTACTGCATCCAACGTAAGAGAGAATGAATACCAATTCTAAACTGAGGTGTAAAATGTCAAAACAAATGGATCGCAGAAATTTTATTAAAAATACAATTGGTTATACCGTCGGATCGGTTATGGGCGCGGCAGTATTGCCGTCTTTCCTTAAAGGAGGCGTAGTAGCCGCTGATTATGATATCGTCGCAGTCACAGGATCGGATTACTTTTCATCCGCGGCAAAAGCTGTCGAAAAACTCGGGGGCATGAAACAATTCATATCGAAAGGAAGCCGTGTCGGTCTTCTGATCAACTCGCCCTGGAGCAAGCCCGGCACGTACACCAATCCTGATGTCGCTTTGGCTGTACTTAAAATGTGCCATGACGCAGGAGCGAAAGAAATATATTCCATTGATGATGCTTCTGTCAAATACTGGCAGCGAAGTTCATTATATTCATCGTACTCTGAACTTGTTTCCTTGATAAAAAAGCCGGGACCCGATAAGAACATCGACATCCCCAAAGGCATGCATCTGAAAAAAGCCGAAATCGCGGAAGCGCTGCTGGAGTGCGATGTGCTGATCAATGTTCCGATCGTCAAGCACCACCGCGGCACGAACTTCACGGCCAACCTGAAAAACATGATGGGCGCCTGTCCCTACTCCACCAACCGGTTTTTCCATCAGGGCGGCGGCGGATATGAGAACCCTGAATTCCTGTCTCAGTGCATCGCCGATCTGAACCTCGTCCGAAAACCCGACCTTTGTATCGCCGACGCGACAGAATTCATCACCACTAACGGACCGGCCGGGCCGGGCGAAATTAAAAAAGTCAATACCGTCATCGCGGGCACCAATCCCGTGGCAGTCGATGCCTGCGGAGCCTCAGCAATGAACAAGCTTCCTTCGGATATCCTGATGATCAAGTACGCGTACGATCACGGCCTGGGAGAAATGGATCTTCTGAAACTGAATATACAACAAATTTAACTCTGAACGGGCTCAGTAATTCATGCTGAATTTTTTACTGACGATCTTCCTTACTGCTTCAGGTACAACTGCCTTTTGTTCACCGTTTTCCGGCAAGAACATTCTGGATCTTTTACCGTCCAGCCAAGAATTCATCAACTGGACACTAACCGATTCCGCGAAGATCTATACCGGCGAAGACCTTTTCACCATGATCAACGGAGGTGCGGATATTTATATTGAATACGGATTTGTCCGGGTCGCCGCTGCAGATTACTCTAACCAATCACACACCCTTACCGCAGAAATCTACGAAATGAGCAATGAATCCTCTGCTTTCGGGATTTATTCTGTCAGCAAAAACCGTAATGGCGTTATCATTGCGGGTGAATGCGAAGCTCAATTAAATACCATGTATATTCTTTTCTACAAAGATCGATATTTCGGAATCCTAAGTTCCGGCGATTCGGCGGAAGTCTCCACAGCGGGTTTGAAAGAACTATTCCGCTTGATCAACACCAAAATTAATCCGGCATGTAAAAAGCCAAAGCTGGTGAGCATTCTGCCCGCACAAGGATTAAGGGACACCAAACTCGTTCATGGATATCTAGGACTCTCAACGATAACGACATTTGATACGCGGGACATCTTTATCTCAAAACAGGCCGTGATAGGCTTTTATGATTCATCTGAAGTATATATTTTTTATTATCATTCGGAAAAAGAATCCGAGGATGTCTTCAGTACCCTAAAGAAATCCTTTATTTCAGGAGAAAGGTTCACAGATTTTAAGGACCACCTTTCTTATTTTGAAATGAAAAACCGTAAACATGATACCATTACGGGAACGGTAATAAAAAATCATATTGTCATCCGTCAAAGCAGATACCGGTACGAGGATATGTCCATTTTTAACAGCATCCGATTTCTGATGATGAAATAAGATCAGCCCGTACCGGTGCGATACAGGCTGATCTTCCAGATAACAGAAATTATTTCATCTGTTACTTCAACAACAGCATCTTTACGGATTTGAGATATCCCCGGGTGATCAACCTGCAAATATATAAACCTGATGCCGATTGAACCCCTTGATTATTTTTCCCATCCCAGCGTACGGCATAATATCCGGCGGTTTGTCTCTCTCTGAACAGTGTCCTCACTTCCTGCCCGAGCATGTTGAAAATCTTCATTTCAACAAATCCCGCGGTCGGAAGCTGATAACGGATCGTTGTGGACGGATTAAAAGGATTCGGATAATTTTGTTTTAACGCGAAGGTTTGAGGCAGTCCGAACGGATCTTCCGGCACATCCAAGCCGCCTTCGGTATGGAACCCAAAGGTGTCAGCCGATACAGCCGTCGTTTGGCCGTCCCATGCGGTAACATACCATCGATAATGTTCATAATTTTGCCAGATATTTAATAAATCCACTGTGACGGATGTATCCGTTATCCCCGTAATCAATGTGTCATTGATCATCTCACCGGAAGAAAGCTGCCAGACATACAATTTGTATTCGAGCGTGTCGCCGTCCACATCCTGAGATGCATTCCATGTAAAGGTTACTATTGGTTGTTCATAATCCAGCGTATCGCCGTTCTGCGGCTCCAGCAGGCTGAAAACGGCAGGTGCGTCGTTGACCGGATCCACAGTAACAGTAAATGTGTCGCGGGTAGTATGATACCCGTCGGAAGCGCTGATCTCGATCGTCGCAGTACCATGCTGATCGGGCAGGCTGTGTATGTACAAACTGTCATTAAGGATCGATACCGAAACGCCCACGACCAGCAGACTATAATCAAAATCCATCGGCGCGCCTTCGGGTTCGGCAAAAACATCATTCAGATCAGCAATGAGTATCGACCCGAAATCTTCGTCAGCCACCAGATTAGCGACAGACGACACGATTACCGGCGGCAGATTCGCGTTAAATATATTCGTATCGGAGCCAAAAACAATGTCGGAACATTCGGTGAGACTGCCGATGACTAAAGAACCGCCGTCATTCATTCCGCCGGGCGTGCGTTGCGTAATTGCAGGAAAAATCCATCGTACCGGCGTTTTGAATCCGGCGACCATCGTTGTTTCGTTGACAGGCTCGGTGATGCCGGCATTAAAATCCTGCGGCAAATAGCGCAGCGTCGGGCTGTAGGAAGCAAACACCAGATCCGCATCCCGCCCGAATTTCCAATACCGGGTCAGCGCGCTGTCGGGATACGCGACCATCGGATGACTGCCGGTTTTCAGCGATACCGTCATGTTTCCTGCAGTCGTGACATTGGAAAAATTCACAGTCACAGGCGTATACCCGTAGTTATTACCGAGCGGAAAATCTTTTACCGGCGAACCTGTAGTGACGGGCAGACTCAGATTTCCGTTGATGTAACCGCCTACACGCGTAAAATTGGCCGTTTTGACGATGAACGTGTCTGAAGAGCCGGTTGTGATAATCCCGTTGAGCTGGGTAATGCTGGATACGGTCAGATTGCCCGCCAGACGCCGGTCGGCAATGATGTTGAACTGCCCCGGCGTATATTCAAATATGCCTGCGGTAAGGCCGGTATCCGTCAGAGTGGTATAATAAGCCCCCCACGTGCCATAGTTCAGAAGATCGTTTTTGATGTACATATAATTGTAACTGCTGCTCCATGCCGTCGATCCGTAACTGGTAAGATTTCCGTTTACATACATCCTTGCGTTATTTCCGACAACGGATACGCCGTTTTCGATGAGGACATTGCCGTTGATGGTCAGCGTATCATTATTATATACCTTTGAACCCGACCCGCCGAAAGTCGCCAGTGATACCGTATATTTTCCGACAACGGTGTTTTGTGTGCCTCCGCTGAAATACACTTCAGGAACCGCCGTATTTTTCGATGAAACCGAACCGTTGTAAAAAACAATACCGCTGCCCGAAACAACGCCGTTGATATATGAAATCCCTGGTCCGTATGTCACCAGCGTGTCAGTGATGGTCGGTACATTCAGCGTATCTCCGGTATTCACGGTCAATAAATTGAAACGTACCCTACCGGAAACCGAACAGGTCGTATCCACCGTGAATGCGTTGCCGTTGTAATCCCCGGTTCCGGATATCACCGCAGGCCACTTGACATTCGTAGCGTACATCGTCCATGTTCCGTCGTTCACTACCGAACCGTACATGTTGACCGTCGCGTAATTACTGGACCACCTGACGGTTCCGTAATTGGTAAGACTGCCGTAAATATCCAGCGTCGCGTTGCCGTTCTCCTGCAAGGTCACACCTGAATTCACGGTCACATTTCCCCGCAGGACCGACGTCGCGAAATTCTTGTTTCCCGTGCCGCCCATGATAATCGTCGATGCCCCGTATTTGCCGTTAAAAAGCAAACTGCTTCCCGCGAACATCAGCGTACCCGTCCCGGAAATTTCTCCGCTTCCCGTAGTGCCGGAATTGCCGGTTATGACCAGCGTATCATTCAGTCCCGTGTATAACCTTGAAGTATCCCGTACTTCCAGAGTGTAGATCGTGACCTTTCCGCTGATCGTTCGGCGCCCGTCGACGTAAAAATTAGTCCCGATGTAATGCCCCGTGCCCGATATCATCGCCGAATCATGCGCATACGTATTTACAGGCATCCAGCTTCCGTTGTTGATTAAATTGCCGTATGAACGGATCGTGTTGTAATTGCTGGCCCAGTTCACTGTCCCGTTATTGGTCAGCGAACCATACGCACTCAGCGTCGTTGTGCCGTTCTCCTGCAGTGTGACACCGGTATTCACCGTTATATTCCCGTAAACGGTCATGTCCCCGAACCGCTTCGTGCCGGTACCGGAAAATACGACCAGAGGCGCCGTATATGTTCCGGATATTGAATTCTGATCTGAACCTCCAAAATAAACGGCCGGTACATTTGTATTCGAGGAATTGACCGATCCATTATAGTACACGCTTCCGCTACCGGCAACGACGCCGTTGATATATGAAATCCCTGGTCCGTATGTCACCAGCGTGTCAGTGATGGTCGGTACATTCAGCGTATCTCCGGTATTCACGGTCAATAAATTGAAACGTACCCTACCGGAAACCGAACAGGTCGTATCCACCGTGAATGCGTTGCCGTTGTAATCCCCGGTTCCGGATATCACCGCAGGCCACTTGACATTCGTAGCGTACATCGTCCATGTTCCGTCGTTCACTACCGAACCGTACATGTTGACCGTCGCGTAATTACTGGACCACCTGACGGTTCCGTAATTGGTAAGACTGCCGTAAATATCCAGCGTCGCGTTGCCGTTCTCCTGCAAGGTCACACCTGAATTCACGGTCACATTTCCCCGCAGGACCGACGTCGCGAAATTCTTGTTTCCCGTGCCGCCCATGATAATCGTCGATGCCCCGTATTTGCCGTTAAAAAGCAAACTGCTTCCCGCGAACATCAGCGTACCCGTCCCGGAAATTTCTCCGCTTCCCGTAGTGCCGGAATTGCCGGTTATGACCAGCGTATCATTCAGTCCCGTGTATAACCTTGAAGTATCCCGTACTTCCAGAGTGTAGATCGTGACCTTTCCGCTGATCGTTCGGCGCCCGTCGACGTAAAAATTAGTCCCGATGTAATGCCCCGTGCCCGATATCATCGCCGAATCATGCGCATACGTATTTACAGGCATCCAGCTTCCGTTGTTGATTAAATTGCCGTATGAACGGATCGTGTTGTAATTGCTGGCCCAGTTCACTGTCCCGTTATTGGTCAGCGAACCATACGCACTCAGCGTCGTTGTGCCGTTCTCCTGCAGTGTGACACCGGTATTCACCGTTATATTCCCGTAAACGGTCATGTCCCCGAACCGCTTCGTGCCGGTACCGCCGAATATAAGCGAATCGACAGTATAGGTTCCGGCCATCGTCATCCCGGATCCGGTGACCGTTAATTTGCTTCCCGCCGAACCGATACATCCTCCGGATACATTACCGGTCAGAGTGATGGGGTAATTATTGAGATTGAAGCCGGTAGGATTGCCATGATTATTTTGCAAAGCATGATAATACGCGGCCTGATTACCTGAATCCAGGTATACAGTTACGCCCGTGCTTATGGTTATATCGTCGCCGTAAGCCGGCGAGGAATTGGGGCCGTTGCCGTTTGTCCATACAGCCGTTCCCGTTCCGGAACCAGGGCGCCATGAACCGGATCCGACAGCTACGGCCTGGGCGAACAAATCTGCTGTTACACAGATAAAAAGGGTAAAGATTATCGCTATGCGGCAGATGTGTATGCTGGCAACCATAGTACCTCCTTATTAGGTAAATGAAAATCAGTATTAGAGGTAATATAAAAAATTTGAGGCTACGTTAGCAATAAAAAAATTAAAACAGACTCTGAATATATTCTATTTGAAAACCATGATCTTTGATGTAAGATATTATCATTCGATCCGTTTGATCAAACCATCCTTAGCCTCATATTTTCCGGGTCCGATTTTGAAGGCCGGTCGGGCTTTTACGGTCAGATTGCCCTTGGTGTCCTGTCCGGCGGAGACCAGATAATCCAGCACAACATCGGTTTCATTTTTCAGATCAAGTGTCTGACTCGCTTTAATGACCGTACGGGCTTTCGTGGCCTGCAGAGACAGGTCAGAAGCATTGGAGGACAAATATTTCTGGGTTTTTACATTCGCTTCATCCTGAAGTTTCTTCCATTCGTCAGCGGAGATGCGTTTCATTTTTTTCAGGTCATCCGTATTATATGACTTATCCTGGGCATACAGATTTCCCAAAACCGACATCGCGATTAAAATCATTATCAGGCGCATTGTATATTCCTTCATTAACAGATTTTTAATTCTGACGTAAAAGTAACAAACCTGCATTTTAAAGTCAAACCGAAAATTTATCTGTATTAAAATATTTTTTTGATTAAATTTATCCGTAAAATGTCATTCACTGATATTCAAATGAAAAAAATATTCATCTTCGCATTTCTTTTTGTTGTTGACACACACCTGAATCCACTTTATCCGCAAAGCCATCATCGGAGCGCTTCAGGCAAAAACGGAATTGTCGTTTCGGTGGAAGAAAACGCGTCCAAAATCGGAGTAGACATACTAAAAAAGGACGGACACGCCGTGGATGCGGCCATAGCCGTCGCCTTCGCTCTTGCGGTCACCTATCCGCAAGCTGGAAATATAGGCGGAGGAGGATTCATGCTCGTGTACCCGTCCAGCGGTGATCCGGTCGCAATCGATTACCGTGAAACGGCTCCGGGCGGTGCGACACCGGATATGTTTCTAAACGCTGACAGTTCAGTCAACGCCGAACTCAGTGACTACGGGCACCTGGCTGCAGGTGTTCCCGGAACCATCCGCGGATTAGAAACGGCATGGAAAAAGTTCGGCCGTCTTCCGTGGAAAAAACTGATTGAACCCGCTATACGGCTCGCGGACAGCGGATTCATCCTGAAACCGTTTCATGTGAATCAACTTCTGTTGTTTGAAAAAGACTTGAAAAAGTATCCGTCGTCAGAAAAAGCGTTTTTTAAATCCGGCGGCCGTCCGTATAAGGCCGGTGAACGATGGATACAGAATGATCTTGCCCGAACGCTGCGGCTTATCGCCGAAGAAGGCGCCGACGCGTTTTATACCGGATCCATCGCCGACTCGATCGTTGCAGATATGGTACGGCAAAACGGGATCATCACCAAGGACGATTTAACATCATACCGCGCAGTGATCCGAACACCCGTCAGGGGAAACTACCGCGGATACGACATTCTCGGCATGCCGCCGCCATCCTCCGGAGGACTGACGCTGATTGAAATGCTGAATATTTTTGAAAACCAATCCCCTTCCGTGGCAAGTTTCAGGAATTCGACGGAGGTCCATATATTGATTGAAACAATGCGACTCGGCTATTTCGATCGCGCGCGGTATATCGGAGACATGGATTTTACGGATGTTCCCGTTGATACGTTTTTATCCAAGAATTACGCGCGGCGACTGTTTCATAGCATCAACAGCGAACGCGCTTTGCCGAGCCTTACCCTGACCGGCAACGTCGGAATATTCCGCGAGGACCTTGAAACAACGCATTTTTCAATCATTGATAAGGAAGGTAACGCTGTTTCAAACACCTATACGCTTGAGGATAATTTCGGATCCAAAGCCGTCATTCAGGGAACAGGGTTTTTAATCAACAATGAAATGCATGATTTCAACATCCAGCCGTACTTCGCGAATCACAAAGGATGGAGCGGATTCAATCCCAATCTCATTCAGCCGGGAAAACGCATGCTCAGTTCCATGACGCCGACGATTGTCCTGAAAGACGGCAAATCGTTTCTCATCACGGGCTCGCCGGGCGGACGCACGATTATCAACACCGTATTCCAGGTCATCATCGGCATGATCGATTACAAAATGTCATTACGCGAATCGATTGACCGACCGCGATTCAATCATAACTGGATGCCGGACACGGTCCTGGTCGAAAAAAACCGATGGAAGGAACCAATCTTGAAAATCCTGAGATCGAGGGATCACCGGATCGAATTCGCTGATTTCCTCGGCGACGCGCATTCCATCTGGATTGATCCGTCAACCGGCATGTATTACGGCGAAGCCGACAACAGGCGTATGGGCTGGGCGGAAGGGTATTGAGTGCAGCCGGGAAACCATGGAACACGGATTACGCGGATGCACACGGATTTGCACGGATAAGAAAAAAGATATTTGAATTTAAACCTTAGGAATCCATCCAATTAGTGTTAATCCGTGTTCTATTATATGAAACACGGGTCAAACGGATATACACAGATTTCCACAGATAAGAAAAAATACTGTGTTTTTTTTTAAACAGATGTTTTCATGATTTTTTCAGCAACCCCATACCCCGATCGTACCGCACTCTCTATGGTCGATGGTAAACCCGTATCCGTCCAATCCCCGGCGATAAATAGATTTTTCAATGGCGTTTCGTTCGATGGTCTGAACATGCGCTGATTCACCCGCAAAGAAAAAGTCGCCTTCCGTTGTTTGATGATTGTAAAATCCTGAATAGACATGATTGATGATTCACCGAATAATAATCTCAGATCGGTTTTGATTTTTACTTTTAAATTTTCCATCGTTTCATCGATCAGTGTATTCGCCGAGCTGACGGTAATCGCGATTGTATCATCGCTTCTCACAAAAACCCACTGAATGACGTCACCGAAACAGCCGATCATAGATCTTGACGCATCAAAACAATCCGGAAGCCGGTCATAGCCGATATACGCCGAAACAATCGGCGAAGTATGAAAGGTTAATGGCTCATTCCATAACCGCTGCTGCTGTTCAGGTGAAAGAATATTCATGAGATCCCATACCGGCGCCGCTGAAATATAATAATCCGCCGTGATCACCTGTCCGTTTGATAATTCTATTCCTCCTGAACGTTCTCCGGAAATGATGATCCGCTTTACTTGTGATTGATACCGGACTTCACCGCCGCATTCTTCAATGATGTTCAGCGCCGGCCGTATTAAAAGTTCATGCAATGAAACAGCCGGAATGAAAATCAGCCGGTTCTGTTTGGATGAAAACATTTTTCGTAATGCAGCAAAAAAAATCACCGGACTGGCGGAATCTAACGTCTCATTCATGACCGCGAGACACAGCGGTTCCCAGAAATACCGGATATGGCCCTTTGTCTGACCATATTGTTTCATCGTGTCCCTTATGGGCATATTTTGCGCTGATCGCGACTGCAGGATTTTCCTGAATCGTAAAAGAAAAGTGAAGCGCTCAAGCCAAGTCCATTTACCGAACATCAGAAGTCCTGCAATTGAGCGGGGCACGGCACACCGTCTATTCAGATCACGATATTCGATGGAATGTACCGGAAAAAAATATTTCCCGTTATTCCTGACGTCGCCTGAATGCAATTCATGGAGAAATTGAAACGTACTCGTATAACATCCCATGAGAACGTGCTGACCGTTGTCGAGCGGCCGATCCGATCCACACGTTGGAAAAGAAAATGTCCTGCCGCCGGGCAAGGCCTTTTTTTCCAGAAGCACAACGCGGAAACCCTTGCGGGCCAGGCTCACCCCCGCGGTAATTCCCGCGAGTCCCGCCCCGATGATCGCGACCGCAGGCCGGGGAATTACTTTTCCTTCCACCACGTTCCGAGCATTATGGATATTTTTTTCGGAAAAGATAACGATATTTTTTTTATGAATAAGTCGTCGATGTTTTTCTCGGATTTGAGCAGGAGTTCATAATAGATATTCTGAACGGCGCGTGCGGGAATAAAAATATACGAGCGATTTCTCGCATAAAGTTCATCGGCCTTGCTGTAATATCCTTTCGCGCGGTCGCACTGGAAAAGGATCAGTTCCCTGAACTGCGGCGTGACCCGCTTTTCGGTTAAATCGGATTCGGATACGCCCCATTGATTCAATTCTGTTTGCGGAAGATAAATGCGGTTCATCTTGTGGTCGGCGGCGACGTCGCGGATAATATTCGTTAACTGCATGCCGATGCCGAGGTTTTCCGCATAGGCTTCCATGTCCGGATTGTTTTTCGTCAGGATGCGCATGGACATCAGTCCCACGGTGGACGCTACCCGGTAGCAATATTTGTAAAGGTCATCGAAAGACACATACCGCTTCTGCGTCAGATCCATTTCCACGCCGCGTATCAGCTCAAAAAATAATTCAAAGGGAATGGAAAAACGACGGGCCACATCCACAAGCCTGTTGAGAAGCGTGTACGGGGATTCCTGCCGTATCGCTTCGTCCAGAGCGGTTTTCCAGCGATTCAGGAATTCAAACGGATTGTACGCCGCCTTGCCCTCTTCTGCCAGATCCACTATATCGTCGGTATAACGGCAGAAATCATACACGGTCAGGATGGCCTCGCGCTGGGGGCGGGGAAGCATCAGCATCGGGTAGTAAAACGTGCTGCGTTTGGTCGGGATCAGGGGCTGACCGGGCAGTTCAAGAGCGTGTGTCATATTTATTTCCTGAACATCCTGAAAAACACCAGGCATTTATCGAGGATAGTGAGTTCCGGCCGGTGATTAAGTACATCATAATGATTATTTCTGATCTTTTCAAGAATCCGTTTTCCGCCGTTCCACACAAGCCGGATTTCATGTTTTTCGGGAAATTTAAGAAATGGAAACAAAATCTTTCCGTTTTCAAAATATTGATTGGCGCGATCCACCTGAAACTTCATAAGTCGGAAAAATTCATCATTAACCGCACGGCGTTTCCATAAATCCTCTGAATACCCGAATCGCTGCAGATCCTCAATCGGCAGATACATGCGGTCTTTCTTCTCATCGACAAATACATCCTGCCAGTGATTCGCAAGCTGAAGCCCGGTACAGATATCGTCCGACGCTTTCAAGATGATATCGATTTGTTCATGATTCGAATATTCTAACATGTACAGCGTAAGACGGCCGACAGGATTGGCGGAATACTCGCAGTATTCCAGTAATTCATTGAAATTGCGATAGCGGTTTTTAAACAAATCGGTTTTAAAAGCGTTCAGGAGATTTTTAAATAATTCAACCGGTATCCGCAGCGTTCTTACGGTCTCCCCCAGCGCGGTAAATACCGGATGATCCGCTTTACCGGCATAACAGTCATCCAGCTTTTTTTCCCAGTTAATCAGGAGCTGAAGCCGTTTCGCCGAGGGTAAAGCTTCATTATCGGCGTAATCGTCGGCGGTTCTCAGGAAAGCGTAACAGGCATAAAAATGTTTTCTCATTTTTTTCGGAATGAAAAGCGACACAACAGGAAAGTTTTCGTAATGCGATTTCGCGAGATTTTTGCAAAAGCGGTAGGATTCGCCGGTTTTTAATGCTTCGGTCATACGTGCGTGAATGTAAGCAAAGTACGCGATATATGCAAGGAACAGCGAATCAAATTAAAATTTATTACTTGATAAAAACGTAAAATCGCTATATATTTTTTTGTTTAGTCATATTGCATTATTAATTACTCACCGGAGTTGTTGTGGATATCACGAAACTAGGCCGTTATGAAATTGAAGGCGTTCTGGGCCAGGGCGCAATGGGTATTGTCTATAAAGGCGTGGACCCCAAAATCGGGCGCGTTGTCGCTTTAAAAACGCTTAAAGCCGGCGCGGATCTTCCGCCGGACCAGCTGGAGGAATTCAGGAACCGGTTTTCCCGCGAAGCCCAGTCCGCCGGGCGTTTAACGCATCCGAATATCGTAACCATATACGACGTCGGGGACGACGAGGGTGTTTCGTTCATCGCGATGGAATTCATTAAAGGCAAACCGCTGGACGACCTGATCGCACAGAAACAACCTTTATCCGTCGATGAAATTGTCAGGATCATGATCGACATTTGCAACGGCCTCGGCTACGCCCACAAGAACGGCATCATTCACCGCGATATCAAGCCCGCTAACATCATCCTTACAGACGACGGCGTCGCCAAGATCATGGACTTCGGGATCGCGAAAATCGTGTCCACAAGCGCGACGCAAACCGGCATGATCGTCGGGACGCCAAGCTACATGTCCCCGGAACAAATCACCGGCCGACCCGTAGACGCGCGAACGGACATTTTTTCGCTCGGCGCCGTGTTCTACGAACTTCTGACGCACGAAAAAGCATTCCCCGGCGACAACATCACCACGGTCATGTACCGCGTGGTCAATGAAAATCCCGCACCCGTATCCGTGGTGAACATGGGCATTCCCACGCAGTTTAATCCGATCATCCAGAAAGCGATGAGCAAAAACCCGAACGACCGCTATGCCGACACGGAATCTTTCGCGCGCGATATTCAATCGTACCAGTCTCTGAATATGCAATCGACATCCGGCACGGCAGTGCTGAATAACACGGATTACCAGAAAACGATGGTCATGTCCGCCGATAACCTTCCCGCGGGAATCGGAACCATGATCGGCGCCGCTCCGGTACCGGAAAAAAAGAAATCGAAATTACCGACGATCCTTATGATCACGGCGTTCATAGCGGTCGCCCTGTTCTCGCTGTGGTATTTCACAAAAGATAAATCACCCGTCGCAACAACACCGGCCGAGGGTAACGCCAATCTCGAACTGACACTGAACATTCCCGACGGTATCGTGACATTTGACACCACGAAATTCCCCGTGAAAAACGGATTCCTGCAAATACCCAAGATCACGGCTTCCGAGCATGAATTGTCAATCCGGCGCGAGGGATATCAGGAATTCAAAACCAAACTTCTTTTTTCGGAAAATGAACAAAAAAAATTCAGCGTCGACCTGAAAATCGCGCCTTTCCGTTTCCCGGAAGGCGTGGACACATCTTACCTGACCATTGACGCCCAGCCGAACATGACTCGTGTCGAAACCAGCACGGGTCAATTTGTCGGGTATTCCCCGATTACGCTGCATCCGTTTCCGTCCGGAAAACATTCGATCGTGTTCGCGAAGGAATTTTACATCAGCCAGGTCAAAGACGTGGAACTGAAAAAGGGGCAGGAGCTGAAAATGAACCCGATACTGGATTATAAAAAAGGATACGTTTCATTATCAGGATTCATACCCAATACCGCACAGTTGTTTTTTGACGGTGCCGAATACAAGTCTGTCAAAAAGCAGCCGTTTTTATACCAGCTTCCTCACGGTACCCACAAGATCATCCTGAAGCAAGCCGGTTACAAATCGATGGAACAGAGTATTACGGTCGGCGACAAAGATACGTTCAGGGTTACCGGCCAGCTGGAACAGCTTTTCGGATCACTGACTGTCACCTCCGATCCGGCCGACGCCGATGTGCAGATTGACGGAATCAACAAGGGAAAAACACCCCTGAATCTTGAGTCCGTACCCGCCGGTGTAAGGGAAATCCGCGTGCAAAAAGCCGGTATGTCATCGAAAAAGAAATTGACCGTCATCGAGAACAAGTCCAATTCCATTTCCTTTAAACTTGAGGCGACCATGGGAACTGTAAAATTCCTGATCAATCCCTGGGCCAATATTTATGTCAACGACAAAAACATCGGCGCTTCCCCGCCTCTGGATGAATATGAACTGAAAGCCGGATCCTACACCATTAAAATTGAAAACCCGGCTTTCAAACCCCTGATTAAAAAAATCACCGTGACGGCGGGCAAGAGCGAAACCATCAAACACGAGTTTAAATAACGAAGGTGTATTTATGAAAATCCTTGTAAAATGGATATTCACGGTAACAGCGTTTGCCCTGATCTGCGCATGCAGTTCCTCAGGGAGTAAAACGGTTGTTGAAAAGAAAACTACGGAAACAAAAAAAACAGAAACTAAAACCGACTACGCCAAAGTCCTGAATGAGGGTATTGAATTCTACAAAAACAGAACGTTCGAAAAAGCCAAATCGAAATTCCAGGATATCCTTGCCGGTAAAGCTTCAAAGGACCAGCTTATTTCTTCGCATAAATATCTTGCTTTCATTTTTGCGATTGAGAAGAACTTCTCCGAATCGAAAAACCAATTTGCGGCCGCATTCACGCTGGACAAGAATTTTGAACTGGAAAAGTCCGAAATGGGCAACCCGGTCTGGACTCCCGCATTTGAGGACGCCAAAAAAGAACTGACACTCACGCTTATGACCGGCCAGGAATGCATCAATCAGGGTAAACAGTTCTATACGGACAGAAATTACACCGAATCCGTCAAATATTTTAACATGGCCCTTGAGCGGAAAGACCTTTCAAAGGAAAATCAGATCCTGGCAAATAAATTCACGGCCTTTATTTTTTCCATTCAGAAACATCCGGATAAAGCAAAAAAATCGTTCCGGAAAGCGTTTGAACTCAACAAACAGTTCGAACTGGAAAAATCGGAATACGGGAATCCCGTATGGACGCCTTTATACGATGAAATCAAAAAAGAATTTCAGAAATAAACTATGGCATTCCTGGCACAAATCGAGAACAACCAGATCATCCACCGTTTCCGGGTGGATAAAGACGATCTTTCCATCGGCCGTCGACCGGACAATGACATACTGCTTCCGAGCATGATGGTTTCCGGGCATCACGCGCGTTTCATCAAATCCGGCGAACAGTTCACGCTCCACGATCTGCAAAGCACAAACGGTACATCCGTGAACGGGAAAAAACTGACCGGCTCCATCGGGATCCAGCAGTTCGATCATATCGTTTTCGGCAACATCGAACTCATTTTCGTAGTCGATGAAAACGCGCAAATTGACATCGAGGCGATCCGCACCAAACCGCACACTGAACTGGCAATTCCTCAGGTCAACCCGAATGATACGGGTTTTTCAAAACGCGTCAGCACCGCAACGCTGATCTCCATTATTAAAAACGTGCATCAGAAAGTGACTCAAATCCCGCACCCGGACCAGATGTGGATCAACGAAAAGCTGGTAGAACTGGAACAATCCATCACCAATCTGGGGGGTCAGTTAAAAGAATTTGAGCGCTCCCAGGAACGGCTGAATACGATTTACGAAGTCGGAAAAGTCATCAACCTGATCCTTGATTCCAACGAACTGCTGAATACGATTATCGACCTGGCGCTGAAAGTGATGAACGCGGATTCAGGATTTATCATGCTGTACGATGAATCCAACCACCTGAAACCTACCATCAGCAGAAGCATCCAATCCGACGAATTGCAGGGACAAACCGCAACGTTCAGCACGACCATCGCCAAGACTGTCGCCGAATCAGGAGAAAGCATCTTAACCTCCGACGCAGAAAAAGACGACCGGTTTCAGGGCGGAGCCAGCATCATATCCCAGCACATAAGATCTGTAATCTGTTCCCCGCTGAAAAACAAGGACCAGAAGGTCATCGGCGTCATTTATGTCGGATCCAACGTGACGTCGAATGTATTTTCCAAGGACGACGTTGAACTGCTTGAAGCCTTTTCCAATCACGCCGCGATTTCCATCGAGAACGCGAAATTATACGAGGAACGCCGCCGCAAGGAGCATTTGAAATCGGCGCTCGAACGGTACGTTTCCAAGCAGATCGCGGAAATGATTATCAATAACGACGCTTCGGGCGATATCCGCTTCGCGCCTGAAAAAAAGGAAGTCACGATCCTGTTTTCCGATATCCGGGGATTCACGCCGCTCGCCGAGGGAATGAGCCCCGAAGAATTAGTGGAATTGCTGAATCGTTATTTTACGCGTATGATCCAGATCATATTCAAGTACGGCGGCACGCTCGATAAATTCATCGGCGACTCGATCATGGCTCTGTTCGGCGCTCCGGCGTCTTCGGGAGATGACGCGTACAACGCCGTATGCGCGGCGATCGAAATGCAGATCGAAGTGGGCCAGTTTAACGCCGAGCAAAAACAGCTGGGAAAACCGGAAATCAAGATCGGCATCGGCATTAACAGCAGCGCCGTCGTCGTCGGGAATATCGGCTCCGACCAGCGGATGGAATACACCGCTATCGGGGACGGCGTGAACATATCATCCCGCCTGCAGGGAAAAGCGTCCGGTCATCAGATCATCATCAGCAAGTCAACCTGCGAACAGCTCGCGGACAGAATACCGACAAAAGAACTCGAACCCATGATGGTCAAGGGTAAATCTGTTCCTATCGATGTGTATGAAGTGATTTATTAGTTCGGGATATTTTTTTCGTAAAAGCAGATAAATATAAATAGAATCAAAACCATTTTTCGGAAAAAATCTTACACCCTTTTACCAATAAAAAAAGCCCCGACTCGATGTCAGGGCTTTTTCTTTCGTAAATAAATAATCTATTTCTTCGGTTCTTCAGATTTATAGCCGGTATTGATTTTGAAAGGCGCGTACAAGGGACAAAAATTGATCAATCCCGTCATTAAAGGAATGAGCCCGCTCAGTCCCCACCAGCTTTGATAAATGAATCCGACAACACCGATGGCGAGACCGACCAGAATTCTGAATATTTTATCCGCTTTCCCGACGTTACACGTCATGCTAAGACTCCTTATCGTCTTGTTCTGATTTGCTGTTATCTTTTTTTATAAATATACCTGATACCACAAAACCCAGCAATCCTCCGTATACCGTACTGATATAGGGATTGCTCTGGATTGGACATGATCCGCCCTGACAGCCGATGAAATAATAATACGCAAACCCGCCAATCGCGCCGGTCAATATGAACAAGCCTGTCCAAAGATAAGTCTTACTGAATTTCATCTTTTTTCTCCGTGTTAACGTTGTCAGCATCTTCTTCTTTTTTCTTCTTGTCCGGCACGGGACAAGCTCCGCGCATTCAGGTGGATACCCCCAGTTTCGGAAGGATTACATACATCAGTAGAAAGTATGCGATTAAAATAATCCAGAAAGTCCAGTCACCCATAATCGGTTTTTTATCCTTTCAATTATTTAACATTTTATTTGTAACATTATTCCCTAGTGCATGGCTTCAAAGGCCCTGATCAATTTCTCCTTTACCTCACGGGCGACCTCTTCCAAAACAGGACTTTGTATCAACGCGGACATAACGCCGGGATCAAAAAAAGAAACGACGGTTTTTCCGTCCGGATCTTCGTAAACAATGACATTACAGGGAAGGAGCAAGCCCAGTTCCTGTTCGGCCTCCAGCGCTTTATGGGCAAAGGCGGGATTGCAGGCTCCCAGTATGGTATAGGCGTGATAATCGATGCCGAGTTTCTGTTTCATGGTTTCTTTCACGTCAATGCTCGTGATGATCCCGAAACCTTCTTTTTTAAGTTCGGCAGTAACGCGATCAATAGCGTCAGAAAAGGTCATTTCCGTGATTTTTGAGAATCCGAATTTCATGGTTTTGTATCCTTTGACGGCGGTTGAATGGCCCATTTAAATTCAATGTCGGCGGTTTTCTTCATCATCGCAAGACCGGAACAGTATTTATCACGGCTCAGCTGAATGGACCGTTCCACACTTGCTGAATCAACCCGGTTGCCGTACACCGTGTATTCGATGATCATTCTGGTAAACACTTTCGGGTGTTCCTCAGCCCTGTCCGCGCGTATGCTGACAGTGAGTCCGGTTACGTCCTGCCGCATTTTTTTCAGCATGTCGATCACATCCATTCCGGTACATCCGCCGACACCCATGAGGAGCAGTTCCATAGGGCTGGGCCCGTTTCCGTCGCCGCCATGACCGGTAGACGCATCCATGTTGACGCAAAGACCCTGAGCGTTACTGCCGCGAAAATGTTTGTCGGAGATCCAGTATAAATTTACATCCATCTAACGCCTCGCGATTATTTAAGATGTAACTATGAATCAACAATTTTATTCTGCAATTCCACATAAAAAATATTATTGAAAATTGATAGGCTTGATGGAACTGAAACGTTTTGCCGGATGCATCAACGTTCAGTCAGGAGAAATGCCGATACAACCCAGACCGGGGCAGGCATAAAACATTGAAGATCTTTTTTTATATACCATTCCTTTGACAAAAACTCGCTGACCGGCTTCACTGCGGCATTCCGGCACAAGATATTCACCGGCGTAAATCCCCGCGACGATTACGGAAGAAGCGGCAATGAAATCTTAACGTGCCTGACTTACAGATCATGGCATATTCATATCCCGGCCTTTGTTGAATCGGTTTTTTCCCTGAAACGGATCAGGTATTCGACATGCCAGAGAATCACTTTTCCGTCCCCCCCGGCAGAGGCGATGTATTCGCCGTCGGGAGACGGAGCGAGCGACCATACTCCTCTCTGATGGGCATTTTTGATCTCATTCACTTTCAAGAATCCGTCGGTCCGCCATATGGATAGATTTCCTTTTTCATCCCCGGCCACGAAATACTGACCGTTCCTTACTTTTTCCATCATCTGGATGTCCGCGTCCACGTCAATTACGGTATCGGCGATATTCGTTTCCCGGTTCCATACATGCAGTCCTCCGCTGCTTCCGGTTACGATTCGCCTTCCTTCATCGATCAGAAAAAGCGTATTGATCGGGTCTCCTTCGGGATAGGTCTTGATTTCATGTCCCAATTCGGAGTCCCAGATTTTCACGTTTTTATCCCACCCTACGGATATGAATTTAAGCGGATCCGCCGTGAATTCGATATCGGTGACAGCGTCGACATGCCCGTAAGGGGCAGCAACATCCATGGCATGACCTGAAAAGAATTTTATTTGATTGCCTGTCGCGGCATCGTAAAGAATAATGTTGAAGTAATGGGCCACAGCGAGTGTCTTACCGTCGGGAGAGAAACGAACAAACTGGACATCGTTGGTAAGGTTCTTTTTTCCCCATACTTCTTTTTTATCCGCCAGATCCCATACGATCAGTTCTGCCGTATTCTGAGTGTTATCGCCGCAGGTTTGCGCGAGCCGTTTCCCGTCGGGCGAAACCGCAAGAGCGAGAATTGCGTCCGGGCGTTCGGGGGATTCCCATATGGTTTTGCCTCCGTCCCGTTCGGTCATAATGATCTTTTTATTTTGACCGCCTGAAATCAGATACTTCCCTTCCGGCGTAAAACATACGGTTTTCAGCAGTTTCTGATGGCCTGTTTCATATACGACCGGATTTTCAGCTGTGACGGGTTTCCCGGTTTTGGGCTGACACGACAGGACTATCGCCGCCGCTGACATGAGGATCAAATATTTTTTCATGGACACTCCGGAGCAAACTTATTATTTGGTTTTTTATTTTTTTTCATTAAATTTACATGATTTCGCAAGTTTATCAAGTTTAATATTACTCTACCCCTGCGAGGTTTCTTATGGCCGATCCTAAACGACCAAAGCCCGGAACCAAAAAACGCATAAAAAAAAATGAGTCGCTGCCGGACATCTTTCAGCAGGCCCAGCCCGAAGTGCTTCTGAGCGAAGCGGAATACGGCGAAGGAATAGCCGATCTTTTCGATATCTTGTTTCCCGACCGGGTGGTGAAAGCCGTATATAAGCCTTTCTTTAATATGCTGATCCGTAAGCACCAGGTTCGATCCGCCTGTGATCTGGCCTGCAGGACCGGGCAAACGCTCAAAATGCTCCGCGAACTGAAAATCGAAAAACTGACGGGCATCGATATCAGCCCCAAAATGACCGCGAAATGCCGGAAAAAAATTTCTTCGAAAATTCAATTCATCGGTTCTGATCTGGCTCTTGCCCCGTCCACGATCACCGGAAAACAATTCGACATGATTCTCTGCACCAAAGACGCTCTTCCGGTCGTCCTGGATGACGATGCGCTGATCAATTTTTTCCGTGATCTCCGGCTGTGCCTGACGGACAACGGTTTACTCGTCATCGAAATCAATAATTACCAGAAAATCTGGCGGAATAAAGAACGGTTCCTTCCCGTCATTGACCGGTCGGTATCAAAACAACCCCAATTGTTTTTCTTCATGAACGATTTTCATGAGGAATTGCTTGTCCGTAATTTGATGCATCTGCGCTACGATCATCAGCAATGGAAACTCAGGCCGTTGTCCATTCCTATACGTCCCCTGCTGCCTGCGGAGATTGAGTTTTTCCTGACCGAAGGCCAGTACAGCAAATGGGCGTTCCTCGGGAACTACCAGGGACAATCTTATATACCCGAACAGTCCCCTCATCTGATCGTCATCGCTAAAAAGTAATTTACTTGACAAAAAATGCTCTTTCGACTATATTCAGCCTGATTTTGGCGCATTCGTCTAACGGTTAGGACGCAGCCCTCTCAAGGCTGTAATACGGGTTCGATTCCCGTATGCGCTACGTCCGATAACAGCCCCGCAAACCCTGTATGAGTATTTCACTACACAGCTTTTTCGTCGTCGTTGCCGTTTTTCTGCTGCCGTTATTTTTCACCGATGTTGCAAGTCACGCGCAAACAGAAGGCTTGCCGGTCATCCGCAATTATCTTCCCGCCGAGTATAAAGCGGGCCCCGCAACCTGGGGGATCTGCCAGGACGATCAGGGCGTTATCTACTTCGCAAACGATGACGGCGTCCTTGAATTCGACGGCGTAACCTGGCGTCTGATACCGCTTTTAAATCATGTCTCCGCCCGATGGGTAATCAATAAACATGGTAAGATTTTTGTCGCGGCACAGGGCGATTGCGGTTATCTCGACACGGGCGGATCCGGTGAAATGATGTATAAGTCGCTCATCAGTGATTCGCTCAGGGCCGCCTGGAAACTCGGCGAAGTCTGGGAATGCGATACGGCCTCGGGTTCTGTATTTTTCCGCTCTACGGATTTGCTGATCCGGTGGAACGGGCATGCGCTCAAAACGTGGCCGTTGCCTCCCGGCGGAGAGCGTTTTGACATGATTACCTCGGTACGCGACACTCTCTATTTCCGCATCTCGAATTTAGGGCTGTTCCGGGTCGATGGAGATTTCCTCCGTAAAATGGAGAACAGCGAAGCCGTCTCGGAAAAAAAGATCAACGCCATTCTCCCCCACTCGCACGGTATTTTGCTTGCAACTCGATATGAAGGGTTATATCTTTATCAAAACTCGAATATGTCCCGATTCCCTACCGACTGTGACGACCTGTTGAGGAAAAGCGGTGTCTATCACGGCATACGGCTTCACGACGGAAAGCTGGTCCTTGCGACCATGCACGGCGGACTGGTTTTTCTTGACGCCGCCGGAAAACTTCACCGGATCATTGACCGTTCGACGGGACTGAAAGACCAGAACAATCATTTCGTGTATGAGGACCGGAACCGGCAGTTATGGTCAGGCATGAATTACGGAATCAGCCGCATCGAATCGCTGGCATCGCTCCGAATCTACGATGAGCGCTCCGGTTTACTGGGATACATACGATCGATTCAGCGCCATCAGGGAATCCTGTATGTCGCCACTACAACGGGATTGTATAAAATGAATCCTTCGGCGTACGGCTATGAGCAGGCCTTTACGAAAGTCATCCGGGACAACATGCTGATCGAAAGCATAACCTGCCGGGGAAATCATCTGTTTATCGGAGCGAACAGCGGTGTTTATCTTTATGAACAGGACAGGATCACTAAACTTCATCACGGGAATACAAATTATATCTACAGTCTGCCTTCTGATCCGGATATTGTTCTTGCGGGACTTCATAAGGGCATCGCTGTGATCAGGACCCGCAGTTCATCAGGACCATGGGAATTCAAAGGACACATGAACGGAATCGATGAATTTGTATCATCCATGATCGAGGCATCCGATCATTCAGTATGGGTTGCGACGCCTTATCAGGGTATCATACGGCTGGTTTTCCGGGACGATACCAGACTCACGCCCGTGATCGAACGGTTTAATCATCAGCACGGACTTCCTCCGGGCCCGGTCGATATGCATGAATCAAAAGGACAGATCCTGTTCAGTGTCATGGACAGGATTTTAATGTTTGATGAATCCCGCCGGACGTTTACGGACTATCCCGGATGGAAAGACAGTCTTGGGACGATGACGGAGGATGACCGGAAATTTTTTTTCAAGAATTTTTACCTTCTCGGACGGTTCCTGAATTCGCCGGATTACGGCAGAATGGAAAAAACGCTGAGAACGATCGGACAGATACAGCCGAATCAGAAGCTTGAGTTTTTCGGCGATATAAATCGGGACTGGTGGTTTGGCGGCAATTACCAGTTATTCATGAACACCTCTGCTGAGCGCGGCATTCAGGACATCCGCGCTCCTCTTGCCATTCGCAGGATCAGCGTTGACCAGAAAGATATTTTTCTCGGACACGGACGGTATCCCCGTACCGATCTGAATTACGGACAAAGCCTGAAAATTGATTTTCTCGTTCCCGATTACAATCTCTATAACCGGCCGCATTACGCGCTTATGCTTGAGGGGCTTGATGACAGATGGACGGAACGGCATGATCAGACTTACATTGAATATATGAGCCTGCATGAGGGCGATTACCGTTTGAGAATTCGCGCCATGAACCCGGATGGAGCCATTCTGTCCGAAATCGAATACGTTTTTTCCGTTTCGCCCCCATGGTACCGCGGAACGGCGGCATGGCTGATTTACGCCGCATGCTTAGCCGTCGGAATCACATTCATTTTCCGCTGGCGCCTCGCCATGCTGAAACGGAGAAACATTGTTCTGCAGACCATGGTCGACGAGAGAACCCGGGAACTGAGGCAGGCCGAGAGCCAGCTGATTCAGTCGGAAAAAATGGCGGCGATAGGACAGATGGTTGCGGGCATCGCGCACGAAATCAACAATCCTCTGAATTTTATCATTCCCAATCTGGATTATATTCAAACCGAGCTGAACAAGATGAACAAAGGCGCTGAAAAAAACAGTTCCGGATTGGCGGCTCCTTTAACAGTACCGGCCCAAGAGACGGGTACGGAAATCCAAGACGCGATCAGGGCTTCGATTGAAGGCAGTCTCAGGATCAAGGATATTGTCGTCCGCCTCAAGTCATTCACGGCGCATGGCGCCAGTCATTATGACATCGTGGATATTGAGAAGCACTTTGAACTGATGCTTGATCTTTTTTTTCACCAATTTTCTGAAATCACTATCGAAAAAAAATTCGGCGGAATCCCTCCGGTGAAAGTGATTATCCAGGAAATGAACCAGTGCTTTATGAATATCTTGTTTAATTCCGTTCAGGCGATACAGGACGCGCGCAGGGAAAAAATGATCGGAACCGGAGCCGGGCGGATTATCATCAGCACACGCATGAACGGTACGGCGATTGAAATCGGCATCAGCGATAACGGAATTGGAATTCAGGAAGAAATTCTGACAAAAATTTTTGATCCGTTTTTTACGACCAAACCGGTCGGTCGGGGAAAAGGGCTCGGGCTTACCGAGAGTTTCGCGGTTATTAAAAAACATCACGGTGAAATCAAAGTTGAAAGCAAGCATAAAGAAGGAACGACGGTCAGAATTACTCTTCCTCTTCTGTGACGCATTTGATTTTTCCGGCTCCACTGTATCGAAAAAAAAATACGCCCCCTGACTGATCTCTGCAGCAAAAAAATTCTCCTTAACTATACTGCTTTAACGAACTTTAATATTTCCGGTCGTTTTATTTCGGGAAGTTAATCTTCATCGAAACTAAATTTAACAAATAGTATTCGCATGATTATTATTTCTTGTTCATTTATTAACAAAACTTGAATTTAATACATTTATAAATTAAATATAATTATTAATATTATTTTTTCTTGACTTAGCCAATGTTTTAATCTACATTGAATCAATATAAATACGTAATACTTCATACCCATTACGCTATGGATAAAACCAACATAAAATTATGGACATTGAATACTCAATAATTTTTTTGATTCAGTTGTTAATCTGGTTTGTAATTTGGCCGCAGTTTATTCGTTCATTCTCCAGGTGGAAAAACCGGTCGCTGCGAAACGATAATCCTAACCTCAATATCTGTTACTATCTGCGGATGTGGGGAACGCCGCTGTTTGTATTCATAGGATCTTTGATTTTCCTGCCCTATCTGTCATCGGCCCTGGAACACGAACTGATCGATAAGATCCTGATTTCTTTGTTCGTGCTTTTCGGATCAGCGTTTACGGGCGCGATCATTACGGAGTTTTTCGTCGATCGTTTCAAAACCCATTATCATAATCCGGATTGATTCGAACCTTTCGCAACCGCCCTGCCCGGACCGCCGCAAAGGAGTCGGTACGGATGAATATCCTTTCGGGACGGTTTTATAAGTTTGAAAACATCGTTATTATTTAAACGAACAAGAAGTGTCGCACCGGATAATCCGGATTCCTGTCGGGATGTATCGAGAGGTGGCCGAATATTTGTGAGCAGTTGTTTCAGATTTAAGCTCTGACGGGGTCTGTGATTTTAAAGTGAACATCGCCGGAGTAAATGATTGACCTTTTTCCCTGTTGTTCGATGATAAGACCCCCGTCATCGGCGATATCGATGGCGACGGCCCCGAAGGTTCCGCCGGCGGTTTGAATCATAATATCTTTTCCCATCATTCCGGTCAGAGAACGCCATTCATCAAGAACGTTATGCCTGTTATACGCTCTGTATTCATTAAAAATCCGGATCCACTCAATCAGCAGATCTTTTCGGTTCAGCGTACAACGCGATTCGATGGACAGCGATGTCGCGGTAAGCCGGATCTCGTCCGGAAATTCCTGTTGATTGATATTGATGCCTGTTCCGATAATGAGAAAGTTCCGGTTGGCGTGTTGTACCGTCTCGATCAGAATGCCGCAGCATTTCCTGCCGTGAATAAGAACGTCATTTGGCCATTTGAGATCGGCGGGAAGATGTGCCGAATGGCGGATGACTTTCGCCGTGACGATGGCCGGAATCAGGGAATAACAAAACCATTCGCGCGGATCCGGAATCGGTTCGAGGATCACGGAAAACCACAGTCCGGTTCCCGGGGGTGAAATCCAGTTTCGGTCGAAACGGCCTCTGCCCGAAGACTGGTAATCGGCGATAATCAGCGAGGGTTTCACATCAGAATTATTCTGAATATAGCGCTTTGCCCAGGAATTTGTAGAGTCAACCGCATTCAGAGGAATGATGCATTGAATGATATGTCCTACGGGAAAGGACGTTCCCTGAAGTGTTATGATTTCTTGAAAATCAGCAGTCATAATATACTCAAGTAATATACTATCAATATGTATGATTAAAAGTGGGCATTATCCCGATTCCATCGTAATGACTGCCCGCTCTATATACAAAAACATCCAACCCATCAGAATCGGATGTTTTACAGTGGACTCAACTTACCAAATATCGAAATCGCTTATGTATTTTAATAAACTTTATCTTCTTCTGCAAGATGAATACCATAATATTTTATGATCTTAACATATTATTATTTATCCTGATCTTGATATTTTTCTCGCGTGCATAGCTCTACCGCAACCGATGATCTGCTGATTATTCAGTGTTCTGCTTTTGGCTTTTGCACCCAGAGCCGGCTCAAAAAATGGTTCCTTCCTTATAAGCCTAAATATTCATGGCTCAGTATGTGCCACAGAAAAAGTATGCACCTGTCCGCCTCTGGCGGAAGCGCGCGCTCGTGATTTAAAAAATAATCTCCCTGGTTATTTCCAGGGAGATTTAAGATTTTTCTTTCTCCGCCCTTGCTGTGGGCAACCAAGACCGTTGCGCCTAAGAGACAAGCTATGCGCTGTGCCGTTCCCGGGATGGCGCATAGCACCACTTAGGCGAAAAGGGCGGAGGAAAAATTACCATACAAATTGATTTATAATTCTATTATTGTTTCAGCTACTTGGCCAAAGCATAATGATTTTAATGAAAGCTTATTATCTTCACATTCAATACATATTTTATAAAGAATACCAGTATATTTATTAACACAATACATTTCAGCAGCATAAGTGTCGTTTTGATATGTAAAATTCATTTTTTTTATCTCGTCTTTAATCTTCTGATTTATTTCTAATCGATATTTGATATCATTAAAATTATTAACAGTGTAAAATCCATTAATATAATAATACATATCAAAAATGGTTTTTTATCAATTTTTTAAATTTATTATAGCTTAAGGTAGGTTCATTTGATAATAAAACATTAATTTGATTAATTATGCAAGTATCAATTCCTGTAGAATCATTTAACTGAAAATTAAAAACCCCTTTGTTTTTATCTGAATAATAAATCACATCATTTAAACTTGGCTCAGAGTTTTTTAACTTAACTTTAAATAAACGAATTGAACTAAACGGTGTTTTGAATTCGGATTCTATTAATGTATTATTTTTAGTTTCTTCAAAGGTTCGATTTTTTTTTAATAATTCATGATAATAAGAACTATCATACTTATAAAATTCTTTTGCGGCTATATCCTTCACTTCATGATAGATTTCTTTATTGCTTGTGCACATATTATATGTCATAAACAAGGGAATCATCAAAATAAACATTTTATTTTTCATCTTTTTTTTCTTCTTCTCTAGGTTTTTCAACTTTTTTCGGTTTGTTTAAGAAAACTTTTAAGATAAATTCCTTTTGCTTAGCTCCTATTTTTTGTTCTTTTTTATTGACACGACTTGATGTTACACCACCTTCACTGACGGTGTAAATAATTGTACCTTTTTCACCGTGTTTTTCATGTGATACACCCATACCATGCATGCCTTCATGCAAAGTAGTATTACCGAGTCCCACATTTGTTATACCATTTTTTTTCTTTTCTGATTCATCAACCCAACCTTCTTGTGATCCAACTTCAGAGAATCCGCCAACATTTTTTTTCTTTGCTTTCTCATAATTCTTTACTGTAGGATGATCGCCATCAAGCAATTTATGCTTACATCAGTTGGATCCATTATAGGAGGATCTGTTGTAGCCTTTACTCTCATTGGTATGCCATTTTCATCTAGCACATATTGTACTTGTGTAACAATTTCATTCAAATCATCTTTATCAACATTCGATGAAACATTCTGTATATAAAAAGTTGAATCGAGTCCCGTAGCATCAATCAGAGATATTGGATTATTAAAAACATAATGGTAAGGATTAATATTCGGATATTTATCTTTTAATGGATCAAGAGTTAACCATCTTCCCAAATCATAATTATAATACCTTGCCCCAAAGTAATCGAGTCCGATTTCGATATCACGTTCTTTGCCTGTAAACTGTTCCTTCGGCTCATTGCTGGTACTGCTTCCGCGGGATTCTTTACCGAAGGGATAGTAATCTGACCAGCTTTCGACATTACCATCTTCTTTTAGCACGACACGTATGGAACCCAGATGGTCGGAGAGATAATAATAGCGTTTATCCCCATAACCCTGAGCTTGTCCAACCGCTAACAGCGAACCGCCCGCGTCAAGTCTCGACGTACTGCGAAGCTCTGCAGTATCTTTCGCGGTTACAGTCCAGTTGGTACTTCCGGTGTTCAGCACGGCTTTATTCAGGAACGGTTTCAGTTTCCCGATCAACCCGTTTCCATAAATGTTATAATGATCCAATTGTCCGTTCCGGTATTCCGCCAAAACATTACTGCCGTTGCGTATGTAAATACATTGTTCCAATGTAGCTTCGTTTTTCTTTATTGTTTTCTTCGTCCGTTGTCCACCCGCATCGTAAGCATATTCGATAACCGTATCGTTGGTTGTTACCTTAACCGGCATATTTCTATAATCGTACGCAAAGGCGCCTTTGGTATTGTCATTCGTCAAGTTAGGGTTGTTGTCATATCCTTAATCTGAATTATTAAAAATTATTTACTTAGATTCTAATAATTCGTTAATTTGGTCCAAAAAATCGCTTTTATTGTTGAATAACATTCCAACTTTAACATTTGAACTATCTGAGATTACTTTTATTTCTCCTGTAAATAAATAATCAAACATTCTTTTAAAATCTGAATTATTTATTTCAAACATAAGTATTTTCCTGTTACAAATAAAAAAATACTCTATTCTCATTGAGCGTGTAATTATTGAATCATAAGGGGCTAAGGCTTCAGAGAAAAAATTATATTTCCAATCTAACATTAACCTAGAAAGTTTCTTACCAAAATCCGTCTTTATTAAGCTGCTATGAGAAATAAACATGTCTTCAGCGCCTAATCCTTCTAAAAGATAAAGATCATTATCTTTCAATTTATACTCACAACCTTTAAAATCTTTCTTCGTCTTTTGTTTATAAGACAATACTTTCAAAGAAGAACCAATACTCTCCATGAATGTACCTTCATTTTTCCTGCATTGATTTTTTACAACATAATGAAGTACACCACTTATTTCTTGTACGCCAATAAAATCTGTCCTAATTAAATCAAATTTATGTTGTGCACATAAATAACAATTAAAAATTATTAAATTTAAAAATAAATATTTTACCATTATTCGTTATCTTTCTTATCTACATTAATTTTTCTTCCAAAAAAGATCTCTTTTAAACCTCTTGATGCAAATCCTTTTTTACCCGTGTAGTTACCTGATTGCGAAACTTGAATATGTCTATTTGATTTTCTTACACCGTCAATACCATATTCTATCAACTTTTTCACATCACCCTGGGATACAGGATTTTTACCACTTTGCTGCATAGCACTATTATTTCCAAAACCATACTTATCAGCTAAAAGCAAAGTATGTCCTATTTCATGAGCGGTGGCATTTTCATTTGCTCGTCCAATAGATAAATCAATCATTCTGTTATCTTTTGTCACTCCACCAACAATTGATTTACCATCTTTGGGTGGGTTTTTTGTATCGAATTCATCTGATGAAAGACCTGTTACAGAATTTCCTATAGCATCAAGATTGGCATCACCTTTTGCACCTAGATCAGAAGCAACACATGCTTTTAGTTCTATAGATACTGAATACTCAATACCATCTCTTGTAGTATAAGAGCCAGTATAACTATTCCATTGTGCAACTGCCCCCGCTGTCATTTGCTGTGCATCTCCTTGACTTTGGCTAATATAGTAATTTGCTGATATAACAATTGTTTTGGCATCATGATCAACTTTAATTCCAAAATCTCTACCGTCAAAGTCAACAAATAATATTGGATTATTATTAGAATAATGATAGGGTGATAAAGAAGGATATTTCTCAGCTAATGGATCTTTCGTTGTCCATCTTCCAATATCGGCATTATAATATCTGGCTCCAAAATAATCTAATCCAATTTCGATATCTCTTTCTTTTCCGGTATACTTTTCTTTTGGAGTATTTTGAGAATAACCTGATCGGGATTCCTTCCCGAACGGATAGTAATCGCTCCAACTGTCAACTTGTCCGGATTCATTGAGCACGACACGTATGGAACCCAGATGGTCGGAGAGATAATAATAGCGTTTATCCCCATAACCCTGAGCTTGTCCAACCGCTAACAGCGAACCGCCCGCGTCAAGTCTCGACGTACTGCGAAGCTCTGCAGTATCTTTCGCGGTTACAGTCCAGTTGGTACTTCCGGTGTTCAGCACGGCTTTATTCAGGAACGGTTTCAGTTTCCCGATCAACCCGTTTCCATAAATGTTATAATGATCCAATTGTCCGTTCCGGTATTCCGCCAAAACATTACTGCCGTTGCGTATGTAAATACATTGTTCCAATGTAGCTTCGTTTTTCTTTATTGTTTTCTTCGTCCGTTGTCCACCCGCATCGTAGGCATATTCAATCGTAGTATCATTTCTGGTAACTTTTACCGGCATATTTCCATAGTCGAAAATTATAAATAATGTTGTAGATACGTATATTGCACTTATTTTTTTAAAAATATTTTAAGAGTTCCAATAGCAAAACGATTTAAATGTTCATTGAAGAAATATCCATCTTTCTCATTATCAAATGTTATGTATTTTCCATACTTATCCTTAATAAAAGTAATGTGAATTTTATCTATTTCAAAAAAACAACTAGCATGAAAAGAGATGTATATTGTTGATGTATTATTTATTTTTTCAAAATAATCATCAATTATATCACATTCCATTAACTTTGTATTGTCAAACGATATTTGATCAATTATCATTTTGTATTTTGTTGAAAACCTTTTTTTAGGGCCTAATATAGATGCCTTATATGATATATACCCAATTTGGTATTCATAATCACCACCAAAATATATTAGTGAATGTTTCTTATTTAATTTAGCAATTCCACATACATTTGTATCACATGGCCATAAAATCAAAACATCTTTTTTACCTTCATTTACAATTGTATAATCAATAGTAATTGTATCATTAGTTTTATATATACTATCAGCTATTTCTAAACTATATTTAACATCATTTATTTTATGAGAAATACATTTCTGCTGTTTCTGACAAAAAGAATTGGAAGTATGAATAAGTAAAATAAAAATTTGAAATGTTATTAATGATGTTTTCATTTTTTTATTCTCCCCCCAACTGATGTCTTATCATCACCACCAAAAAAACCTTGTTTGTTTGTCTCTTTATGTGCTTCATCATAAAATTTGCCTTCAATTGTTCTAATTTTTTGTTCAATAAATTCGTGACTCGTAATTACATCAGTTTCTGCTTTGCTTTCAGTACTTGTTTTACTGTCTTTATAGAAATATTCAACATTTGTTTTTATTTCAACATAACCTTGAAATGATTCAAATCCTGTTGGCATTTTATCAGACTTGACACTAGCATTTCTTGGTGTTATAGATCTATTAATAGGTAATAACCTAGAACTTTTTCCATCTGCTTTAATAAAATTAAATGCTATTTTATTTTTTGATTTGTCCATAGATATTAAGGCGTCTAAAACTTTATTACCCCCTTCGTATTCTTTTTCATCTATTGTTAAGTCTCCACTTTCTTTATCATACGTCACTCTCCCTTGTGTTTTTTCGTCTCCACCAGCTTTTCCAATCGATTCTTTGATCTTTTTTAAGCCGTCTTCTCGTTCACCATAAATTTTTATTTCATCACCATTTTTATCAATATACCTGATTGGATTATTACCAGCATACTGATATTGTGTTAAATGTGGAAATTTTTCTGCAAAACGGTCTCTTGAAATAAACCTTCCAATTACCGGGTTATAATACCTTGCTCCAAAATAATTCAAACCAATCTCATCATCAAACTGTTTACCGGAGAATCCTTCCTTCGGTTCATTAATATTACTCATGGAACGGCTTTCAAGTCCGAATGGGTAAAAATCTGTGTATGCGATTACATTTCCAGAATCATTCAAAACAACTCTTACACTCGAAAGATGATCGCTTAAATAAAATATCCGTTTATCATACACTGCTGACGATACACCCGCGTCAATCCTTGAATTAGCATCAATCCTTGAATTGTCGGTAATAGATACTGTATCTTTGGCCTGAATATTTCTATTTGAAATATTTTGATTATGAATATTTACCGTTTTCAATACAGGTATCAATTTTCCGATTAAATCATTTCCATAAATATTATAATGATTCAACTGTGTAGAATCATATTCAGCTATTGTTTTGTCGCCTAATCCTCGAATGTAAAATGTTTTATTAAGAATATTTCCATTCTTTTTTAATGTTTTCTTTATACGCTGCCCACCCGCATCGTAGGCATATTCAATCGTAGTATCATTTCTGGTAACTTTTACCGGCATATTTCTGTAATCATAATTGAAATTGCCCTTGGTATTATCTGAAATCATATTTCCGTTAACGTCATAAGTATAACTGGCTGAAATGCCGCCGCTGACCGATAAAAGACGATTCGGCTTATTCTGATCATAGGTATAACTGATCGCGTTTTGCGTGCCTCTGGTCAACGTCTGAATATTCCCGTTAGCGTCGAAATTAATGCTCCTTTCGGAATATACATGATTCGCAGTCCATGTGCAAGTACCGGAAAATTCCTTAAACACAGCGTCTTTCAGGCGGTTGGCTCCGTCATACGTAAACGCATATCCGTCTAATCCTTGTCCGTTGCCCGCGGTCTGCCACATCACCCAGCGGATATTGCCGTTATACTGAGCCGTCGTTCCCGCGCCGATGTCGCAACTGTTATCATCATAACCCAGATTCATCGCGAATTTATCCGCGCCCATATTCGCCACATCGTTTATGGATTTCAGCCAGTCACGTATCGTATAACTGTAATCCACGGACTGTATGTTATTTCCTAATTGCATCTTTTTCACCTTGCCGCCGTAATTGTCGTCGTAGTCGTACACGGCTTCGCGCTTGGCGGTGACTATGCTGTTCGTTCGGTTCGTGAACACCGTATCTAATCTGCCCATCGCGTCATATTTGAACCATTGATACAGGCTCTCGTTCGCGTCCTGCAGCTGATACGACTGTTTGAGCAGTTTGCCCGCCGCGTCATAAATGTACTGAATTTTTTTGGTTTGCGCAAGTTCGGGAATATACGTCCACTTCGTTTTCACCCGCCCGTACGCGTCGTACGTGTAGGCTTCCTCAGTCCATGTGTTCGTGTTCGGGTCGAGTATCTTGCTCCTCGTGAGCCTCGTTTTTGAACAACTGCCTGAAGTATCGCTTGAACTCAGCGTGATCTGCCAGCCGGAGCCGTATTCGAATTAAATAAATAGTGACGTGCCTTTTTCCGTCAACATGTAATAGCCGTTATTCTTACTCCCCCTGAATGTGATCCAACCGGCATCGCGCAGCATTTTAACGTCGCGCTGAATCGTCTGGCGGGAGACGCCGCATGACGATCCGAGACCGCCTGCTGTGTATTTTCCTTTTTCCCGGATCAACGTCAAAATACGAACGAGGCGTTTGGGTACATACTCATAATAAAATTCACCCGGGAAAGCAGCGTCAACCGTCTCACGAATCCTGTTTAAAGTCTCAATTGTGATCTGTGTTGACTCAGGATTGAACTCTTTTGGTTCACCAATCAACCCTGATGACCCAAAATTGGACGATGATGACTCACATTTTGACATCAATAACTCATTGTTGTTCTTTTTTTGTCCATCTTTGAGCCATGATGACTCAATATTTGTCATCGATGACTCACTATTGGACTTAAACTGTTCATATTTGAGCTTTGATGACTCAATATTGGTTTTCAGTGGTTCATCAATCCTGTTTGTTGACTCATGATAGATCTTCGAGTGACCAATAAAGTCTTTTATTGACTCAATACCGGTCTTTAATCCATGTATTTCGTGCAAAAAATGATCGTAAATGGATTTCAATGACTCAAGATGGAGTTTGAAAGCCTCATGTTCGATGGTAACGGCATCGGTCTTAAGGACTAACGCGTCGATCTTGCGGTTGAGCGATTCAAGTTCCTCTGACCGGAAACCGGGTTTTATCGTTTTTTTATTAGCGGGTTTTTTTTGTTTTCGATTCATGATTATTCCTGATGGTTGATCACTCAAATTATAATCAATAGGATTTTAAAATCAAAGTAAAATGAAATAATGGATTAAAAGAATTGAAACAAGGAATAATGCCATACTTTATTTCCTTAGTCTGTTTTTTGAAGAGGTCGGATTTCTCTCCGTTCTTTTTGCAGGATTTATTAATAAATCACACCACTTAGGCGAATAGGGCGGACTCCCTTAGTCGATGGCAAGCGAAGTGCCTGTCCGCCTCTGGTGGAGGGAGCGCGAGAACAAAGCGAAGACAACGCAAAAAAAAGCCGCTCATGCCTTAAAGCATGGGCGGCTTACGCTTTCACTTACGCCCTCTCAACGAAGTTGTGAGGGCGATCAGTTCAAGTTTAGATATCATTACCCTAAACTGTTTTTAATTCAGCAACAAGCCAATCAAGTAAAGTTCTCGCATTACTTAAAACATCCGCATAAGATAAGAATTTAACATCGGGCCGCTCATTTAGTGATGAAATTGTCTTATCTACTTTACCACCTATAACCATAATTTCAATTTTCTGATTGTGTAAATATTCATTTAATTCATCACGGTAAATTAGCGCTTGGCTTTCAGCTTCTCGTCCGACTGAATCCTTCGGTTTTTTAAACTCAATTAATAAATATTTACGGGTAATATCTTGGGACAATAATAAATCAGGCCGTTTAGTTGCTCGATTTCCTGTGTATTTCTTATCTAAATATTTATCGATAGTAGTTTTCAAACTCTGGTTTGATGACATTAAAGAATATTCATGTCCAAATAACCATAAATTATTTTCTAATGCTTTATGAATATGTTTTTCTTCTGACTTAGTGTCATCAATAATTATTTGACACATATCCAAGAATTTCAACCTATTTGTTGCCTGTCTTGCTATTAACGCCAAATCTACTAAACCAAAATCGTTCAATGTGTCTGCAAATAGTTCTATTTCGTGATCTTTAGCATCGTCTATATGTTGCAGCACGGTATAGTATTCATCTTTTTCAAGCGCATCCATTACAACCGATATAACCGTTTGAACTTTTTCATCACTCTCATCAAAGAATTTTCCAATAACTCTTTCTAAAGCCAGTTTTGCAAAAACCCTTTTGTGTTCAGGCAACCTTTCGAGTTGTCGATTAATCTCTTTTTGGTGACGAGCCTTAGCTAAATTAACTTCAACCGTGTATTTTTCCTTTATGGCTTTCTCAAGGATTGGACTCACATATTCGCATACCTTTTCATAGGCTTGGCTATTTTCAATAATTGCTCCTCCATCTGCAGTTACATCTTGTAAAAGCCCATTAACGTGAATCTCGCCATAAATTCGTTTGGTCAATTTTGTGGGTATGTGTTCCGCTTCATTAACGCCAAAGTAATCAGGTCTACCAACAAACTTTTCATTTACTTTGATGGCGATACCTGACTGTTTTAATGGTTTTTCGGACACTGTAAAAACTAATTTCACAGGTCCAACGCCAGGAATATTTTTTTCTTCACAATAAGTTTCGCCTGGGATTGATTCGATTCCTACACGTTCACCATCGACAATTATTGATATACCTTGTTCATGTCCATAATCCCTAACTAGTGTTTGTCTTAATTTTTCACCGTTAGGAAAAATCAGATTCTGATTTAAGCTTGTCAATGTGATTAACGTTCCATGTTCGTTTATTGGGCAATCATCAATTGTAATAGGAAGATCAACATTTTCAAGATCACTTCGGGATTTTAATAGTTCATCTTTTGTAATTGAAATTGAAGTTTTCTTACCTCGTGCTTTGCTTTCGACAGTCATTTGGCTAGCACACATCAATCCTGCAAATTTACCTATTCCTTTTCTCCCTTTAACCAAGCGTTTTTTCTGTATTGTTCTTTCACCTTTTCTACTAGTGCGGTCACTTGCAATAACAAGGTATTCTGTTTTTATTTCACGATCTGTCATACCTGAACCGTCATCTGATATGATTATAGGATCGCTTGTCATCGGTTTTGGTAAAATAATTGTTACATTCTCCGCATCAGCATCCCAAGCGTTATCTACAAGTTCTTTAATGGCTTGCTCCGATGAACGATAATTTTCTCCAAGTAATGCCGCAAGTTTTGTATCTACTCTAAAATTTGCAGTATCTTTCATAGTTTATATTCGATTCAAAAAATGAAAGCAGGTAAAATTATTTATGTTATTGCTATATCACCATTTTGTGGGATTTATCTTATTTCCTTCTATTACTTCAAACCCAGTCATTGTAATTTTAAACTTATTTTTAGATTGTCTTTCTAAAGACCGATCTTGACGATTATCTAAATTATATTTGTAACCAAAAAATTCTTGAGTCATGATTAAATTTTTATCTATCTCACATTTTCCTGTTAATTCATAACCACCGCCATCAAATATTTGTAATAGAACCGCATGATCAATAATATTAAAATTCTTAGCGTTATATATTACAATATCAAAATAAATTTCTAATGCACCTTTTGCGCCTGATTTTTCATATATTATTCCAATTAGACTGTCATTGTAAATCGGGCATTGGTAATAATAAAACTTATAAGGTTTAATATTATTTGAATGCTTTTTTTTGTCTATAAATCTTTCTATCAGACTGTCAGGAATTTCAATTTTATCAAAAGAGTAATATCGCAGACTATCCGAATCACTTAAAGCAAAAGGCAATTCAGTTCTTGAAAATTTCGAAATAAATTTATCGATATCGCTGTTTTTTATCTGTTGTGCTGTAAAACAGCTGAAAAGAGATAAACAAAATATTATAATCATATTATTACTGCTTTTTTTCTTCTTCATCTTTTTGTTTTATTGTAGAGCTTCCATTTACTTTTTGGTTGATAATTCCATATCCTAAAAATCCAGCATCTTTTAAGTCTTGTTTGTTTCTATACTTATAGGATACATTTTCACCCGGTGTCGGTGCTTCAATTGTTATGACTCCTATAAAAGCACCTGTTTGATCATCTGTTAACACTTGATCAACCATAGAAACATGGCCTTTAAAAAGAACAGCATCACCAGTTTTAACATTTTTAGATTCCATGTTTTTATCAAACTGAAGAAAATCTTTACCGTCTTCACCAACAAAATTTCCTTGATTTGTACTAAATGCCTTTACTAGATTACCAACACCTGTATTCATGGCATCGAAATCAAATGGAGCGTCTGGATTTGCGTTAAATCCGGCAACAAAAAGGCCTGAACAATCAATTCCATAGCTGGCAGAAACTCCATCGATCATATGACCATAATTATCCATTGCTCCTAATGGTAAATCATATCCATATGGAATAGTATTACTCATTTCCACGGCATCTTTTGCAGTTCCAGTTAACTCTCCTGAGGTTGTTCCGATAAGTGTTGGATTCTTTCCTCCATATTCGTAAGCAGTATATAAATATTCTCCGGCTTTGTTAACCATATCACTACCCGATAATCCATTTGGATCAGCTACTCTCATCGGACTGTTGTAACAATATGTATATGGTGACATGCTCGGGAATTTACCGCCTAACGGATCAACAACAACCCACCTCCCAATCTCAGCATTATAATACCTCGCCCCGAAGTAATCCAATCCGATCTCTATATCCCGTTCTTTGCCTGTAAACTGCTCCTTCGGTTCGTTGCTGGTACTGCTTCCGCGGGATTCCTTCCCAAACGGATAGTAATCGCTCCAGGAGTCCACGTTTCCTGTTTCTGTAAGCACGACACGAATGGAACCCAGATGGTCGGCAAGATAATAATAGCGTTTGTCCCCATAACCCTGAGCCTGTCCAACCGCTAACAGCGAACCGCCTGCGTCAAGTCTCGACGTACTGCGCAGCTCTGCAGTATCTTTCGCGGTTACAGTCCAGTTGGTACTTCCGGTGTTCAGCACGGCTTTATTCAGGAACGGTTTCAGTTTCCCGATCAACCCGTTTCCATAAATGTTATAATGATCCAATTGTCCGTTCCGGTATTCCGCCAAAACATTACTGCCGTTGCGTATGTAAATACATTGTTCCAATGTAGCTTCGTTTTTCTTTATTGTTTTCTTCGTCCGTTGTCCACCCGCATCGTAAGCATATTCGATAACCGTATCGTTGGTTGTTACCTTAACCGGCATATTTCTATAATCATAATTAAATGTCCCGCGCAGACTGTCCGTAATCATATTTCCGTTATTATCATACGTGAATACATCCGTTAATCCATGCCGGACTTTCAATAAGCGGTTCGGCTTACCGGCATCATATTGATAGTTAATGGAATTTTGCGTGCCTCTTGTCAAATTCAATATATTCCCATTGGCGTCGTAATTAATGCTCCTTTCGGAATATACATGATTCGTTGTCCAGGTGCAAGTACCGGAAAATTCCTTAAACACCGCGTCTTTGAGGCGGTTGGCTCCGTCGTACGTAAACGCGTATCCGTCTAATCCTTGTCCGTTGCCCGCGGTCTGCCACATCACCCAGCGGATATTGCCGTTATACTGAGGCGTCGTTCCCGAGCCGATGTCGCAACTGTTATCATCATAACCCAGATTCATCGCGAATTTATCCGTGCCCATACTCGCTACGTCGTTAATGGATTTCAGCCAGTCCCTGATCGTATAACTGTAATCCACGGACTGTATGTTATTTCCCAATTGCATTTTTTTCACCTTACCGCCGTAATTGTCGTCGTAGTCGTACACGGCTTCGCGCTTGGCGGTAAAGAAATTATTCGTCCGGTTCGTGAATACGGTATCTAATCGTCCCACCGCGTCATACTTGAACCATTGATACAGGCTCTCGTTCGCGTCCTGCGGCTGATAGGTTTGCTTGAGTAATTTCCCCGCCGCGTCATAAATGTACTGAAATTTTTTGACGGACGCAAGTTCGGGAATATACGTCCACTTCGTTTTCACTCTTCCGTACGCGTCGTACGTATAAGCCTCCTCCGTCCAGGTATTCGTATTCGGGTCGAGGATCTTCGAGCGTGTCAGCCGCGTTTTGGAGCAACTGCCGGAAGTGTCAGCCCCCGAAAGCGGTATCAGCCAGCCGGAGCCGTAGGAATCGTAGCGGTTAATGAGCGTAGGAATGGCGCCGTGAGAAGCCAATGGAAAATTCGTGGTCCGGTCAGCATTGCCTTGTTCCGTACAAGTCGTTAAGGAATAGTTTTGAATGTCGGAGAAATAGGTCGTATCATAGTAATAGGTTCCGGTTTCATCTTCCGTAAAATCCCCGGATTTGATCTCTTGCGGAATTTCATCCCCGGGCATCAGCGAACAATCAATGGATATTTCGAAAGTGTCTCTTTTTTTGATTTGCCCGTTGGGGAGAATTAAGGTCTGTATAATTCTCATAAAACACGACGTATCACTCCAGGTTTCCGTAATGCACTGATTATAATAAACCGGCCTGATGCTGTCCTGCAGGCGGTTTTTATTATAATCGCCCGTGAATTCACCTTGTTCCGTGACCCGCCCGAATGCATCATATTTGTAATAGGTCCAGCGGCATTGCTGATTCATGAAATTGAAATAAGGTTCATGTTTGGCGTCTTTCACAAACCGCAATTGTCCAAGCCGGTCATACACATATTCTGTTTTTCCCTCATCCGCCGACCATTTATCCGTCAGTTGATTTAGGCTGTTATACCTGTAATGTGTCACCAGTGCGGAATCAAGCGTACCTTTCCGGATACTGTCGCGCACCGCTAACGGGGGAATGGATTTAAGAAGATTTCCTAACCCGTCATACCGAAATTCCGTGACCAAACTGCTGTCGGCGGAATAGACCAATTCTTGCTTCACTGTCCGGTTCAGAAGATCTTTATAGGTCTTGCTGACCTTACCATTTTCATCGGTTTGTACGGTCATGAATAATCGGTTCAGGCTGTCGGTGCCGTATTGGTATTGCAGATAATGATAGTTATTATGGAAAACGGCCCCATAAGGCCGAACCTGGCTGACCCGGTCGAAAGGATCTCCCGTATTGTAAACGGTGCGCTCGAACGGAAAGGCGTCACCGTAAACTTGTTTTAAAAGCGCGTTATTGTCCGTAATGCCGTTTGTGACGCTGAATCCGCTTCCGGTCAGTAACGCCGGGCTGACGAGGTTATAGTCCCCCGCACGGGATGATTTGACCGGTTTGGTTACGGCTTCCTTCCTGCCTTTGAAATCGTAGTAGGACTGAATCAGAATGACTGAGTCCGTTCCGTTCTGAACCTGGCTCTGGTTATCTCGGGCCATACCGTCCTGGTAAGTGATTTGGGTCTGGGATTGATCGGTGACAAACATCCTCAGTCCCGCCGTATCCGTCAATGGCGCGTACGTTTTGACCTTAATATAATTCCACGTTGACGTCTGCGCGTATCCCCGGTCAGGGCTGACCCATTGAATCAGCGCGAACAAGACAACGGTTAAATAATATGTCTTCGGACGTATCATAATCATGTTTCCCCTGTTCACTATGGCTGTAGAAAATAATGATAATCGGCTTCTTTGAGCAATTCCTGGTAAGGCCCTTTGGCGCGGATCAGCCGTCCGAAGCCGTCATATTCAAATGAAGCGGTTTTGCCGTTTTCGTCGGTGATTTGTTGTATAAGCAGGAGAGGATTGTACGTAAAGGACCGGGAATATCCGCTCTGCTGTGTCCCGATTGTTCCGACTCGTCGGGACGTATCGGGATTGCGCCTAAGAGACAAGTTAAATTTGATCTTTTAGGGGATTGAGCTTGTCCCGAGGCCGCCGTAGGCGGATCGAGGGATATAGCACCACTTAGGCGAAGAAGGGCGGAGGGAATAATTAGATTTATTTCAATGAGTGTTTTCTTTTTACTACAAATTAATTTTTTTTTCTGCCACCCGTCCAAAACTCTTTGAATTCATTTGTAGCTTATGCTTTTCATATTTAAATATAATTTCATATAGATACCCTGAATAATTATTGACACAATAGTACTCTCCTGTTAAAGTATCATTTTCTTTAAATATTTTTCTCTTCTTTACGATATTTATAAAATCGTTATATGTTTCAATTGGATCATTAATATCGCTTGTACTGTCAATAATGTATAAATCTGTAAGTTCTATAATGCTTTTTGTTAAAAGTTCAAAGTCTTTCATTTTTAAAGACGGTTCGTAGAATAAAAAGTTACTGATCTGATTTACAAAATTAGAATCTAAACCTGTCATAAGATTGTTTTTTATATTAAGCGTTCCTTGACATTTATTTGATATAAATACAATTTTTTCAGTTATAGGCTCGGAATTCCATTTGACACTATAAAATTTTACATTTTTTAATGGCAACTTTATTATTCCATCAAAAATCAGCATTTTCTTGATCTCTTCAATCGATACACTTTTCTTAAGAGTAACATCATAAATAGAAGAAATTAAGCCATATAAAGAATCAGCAGCAATAGAAATAGCGGTATCTTTATGCTCATCATGAGAAACACTTTTCTCAAAAGTACAATTACAAAATACACCTAATATGATACTAGAAAATATTATTTTTATGTTATTTTTCATCTTTCTTTTCTTCATCTCTAGGTTTATCAACTTTTTTTGGTTTATTTAAAAATTCATTTAAGATATATGACTTCTGCTTATCGCTAATTTTTTGGTCCTTTTTATTTAATTCTTTTATCGTAACACCGCCTTGGCTTTTGGGATAAATTAAAGTATTTTTTTCACCGTGTTCTTTATGTGTCAATCCCATACCATGTAGTCCTTCATGTGTGGTTGAATTACCGAGTCCAATATTCGTTGCTCCTTCAGTCTTTATTGATACGTCAGCAATCCCAGCAGGGCTACCTTCTGGTGTTTTACCGGCAACAGTTCCTTCGCTTGTCGAAGTCTCTTTCATTTTTTTAATTGTTGGATGATCACCATCAAGTAAACTTACGGATACATCAGTAGGATCCAGTTCAGGGATAAAAGAAACAGCTTTAACTCTCATTGGTATACCGTTTTCATCTAGAACATATTGTACTTGAGCTGTTATTTCATCCAAATCTGAACTTTCAATATTCGATGAAACATTCAGTATATAAAAAGTTGAATCAAGTCCCGTAGCATCAATCAGAGATATTGGATTATTAAAAACATAATGGTAAGGATTAATATTCGGATATTTATCTTTTAATGGATCAAGAGTTAACCATCTTCCCAAATCATAATTATAATACCTCGCGCCGAAGTAATCTAATCCGATTTCAATATCCCGTTCTTTGCCTGTGAACTGCTCCTTCGGTTCATTGCTGGTACTGCTTCCGCGGGATTCTTTACCAAACGGATAGTAATCTGACCAGCTTTCGACATTACCATCCTCTTTAAGCAGGACTCTGATTGAACCCAGATGGTCGGAGAGATAATAATAGCGTTTATCCGAAGTTGTTGGCGATAAACCTACATCAATTCGCGATGTAGCGTCTATCCTCGAATTACCGGTAATATACACTGTATCTTTCGCCTGAACATTCGAATTGATAATATTCTGATTATTAATCTTCACCGTATTCGGCAGAGGTACTAATTTTCCAATTAATCCGTTACCATAAATGTTATAATGATCAAGAGTCGAATTTCTATATTCCGCTAAAACATTTGCACCATTACGAATATATATCGATTGATCGATTACATTTCCATTCTTCTTCATCATCTTTTTTATTCTCTGTCCACCTGCATCATACGCGTATTCAATAGTGGTGTCACTGCGGGTGACTTTAACCGGCATATTCCGGTAATCGTAATTAAATGATCCTCTCAAACTATCTGTGATCATATTGCCATTGTTGTCATACGTGAACACATCAGTCAATCCATGCCGAACGGCCAGCAAACGGTTCGGCTTGTTGGCATCATATTGATAATTAATTGAATTTTGCGTGCCTCTGGTCAACGTCTGAATATTCCCATTGGCGTCGTAATTAATGCTCCTTTCGGAATATACATGATTCGTTGTCCAGGTGCAAGTACCGGAAAATTCCTTAAACACCGCGTCTTTCAGGCGGTTGGCTCCGTCGTACATAAAAGCGTATCCGTCCACTCCCTGCCCGTTGCCGGCCACTTGCCACATCACCCAGCGGATATTGCCATTATACTGTGCCGTCGTTCCCGCGCCGATGTCGCAACTGTTATCCTCATATCCAAGTTTCATCGCGAATTTATCCGTGCCCATACTCGCTACGTCGTTAATGGATTTCAGCCAGTCCCTGATCGTATAACTGTAATCCACGGACTGTATGTTATTTCCCAATTGCATTTTTTTCACCTTACCGCCGTAATTGTCGTCGTAGTCGTACACGGCTTCGCGCTTGGCGGTAAAGAAATTATTCGTCCGGTTCGTGAATACGGTATCTAATCGTCCCACCGCGTCATACTTGAACCATTGATACAGGCTCTCGTTCGCGTCCTGCGGCTGATAGGTTTGCTTGAGTAATTTCCCCGCCGCGTCATAAATGTACTGAAATTTTTTGACGGACGCAAGTTCGGGAATATACGTCCACTTCGTTTTCACTCTTCCGTACGCGTCGTACGTATAAGCCTCCTCCGTCCAGGTATTCGTATTCGGGTCGAGGATCTTCGAGCGTGTCAGCCGCGTTTTGGAGCAACTGCCGGAAGTGTCAGCCCCCGAAAGCGGTATCAGCCAGCCGGAGCCGTAGGAATCGTAGCGGTTAATGAGCGTAGGAATGGCGCCGTGAGAAGCCAATGGAAAATTCGTGGTCCGGTCAGCATTGCCTTGTTCCGTACAAGTCGTTAAGGAATAGTTTTGAATGTCGGAGAAATAGGTCGTATCATAGTAATAGGTTCCGGTTTCATCTTCCGTAAAATCCCCGGATTTGATCTCTTGCGGAATTTCATCCCCGGGCATCAGCGAACAATCAATGGATATTTCGAAAGTGTCTCTTTTTTTGATTTGCCCGTTGGGGAGAATTAAGGTCTGTATAATTCTCATAAAACACGACGTATCACTCCAGGTTTCCGTAATGCACTGATTATAATAAACCGGCCTGATGCTGTCCTGCAGGCGGTTTTTATTATAATCGCCCGTGAATTCACCTTGTTCCGTGACCCGCCCGAATGCATCATATTTGTAATAGGTCCAGCGGCATTGCTGATTCATGAAATTGAAATAAGGTTCATGTTTGGCGTCTTTCACAAACCGCAATTGTCCAAGCCGGTCATACACGTATTCGGTTTTTCCCTCATCCGCCGACCATTTATCCGTCAGCTGATTAAGGCTGTTATACCTGTAATGCGTTACCAGCGTGGAATCAAGTATTCCTTTCCGGATGCTGTCGCGAACGGCCAACGGCGGGATTGATTTGATAAGATTTCCTAAACCGTCATACCGGAATTCCGTCACAAGGCTGCTGTCGGCGGAATACACCAGTTCCTGCCGGACGGTACGATTATGGAAATCTTTACAGGTTTTGCTGACTCTTCCGTTTTCATCCGTTAGCGTGGTCACGAATAATCGTTTTAAGCTGTCGGTACCGTATTGGTACTGCAGATAATGATTATTATTATGGAAAACGGCACCGTAGGGACGTACCTGGCTTACCCGGTCTAAGGGATCGCCTGCATTATAAAGGGTACGCTCAAACGCAAAAGCGTCACCGTATACTTGTTTTAAAAGCGCGTTATTGTCCGTAATGCCGTTTGTGACGCTGAATCCGCTTCCGGTCAGTAACGCCGGGCTGACGAGGTTATAGTCCCCCGCACGGGATGATTTGACCGGTTTGGTTACGGCTTCCTTCCTGCCTTTGAAATCGTAGTAGGACTGAATCAGAATGACTGAGTCCGTTCCGTTCTGAACCTGGCTCTGGTTATCTCGGGCCATACCGTCCTGGTAAGTGATTTGGGTCTGGGATTGATCGGTGACAAACATCCTCAGTCCCGCCGTATCCGTCAATGGCGCGTACGTTTTGACCTTAATATAATTCCACGTTGACGTCTGCGCGTATCCCCGGTCAGGGCTGACCCATTGAATCAGCGCGAGCAAGACAACGGTTAAATAATATGTCATCGGACGTTTCATAATCGTGTTTCCCCGGTTAACTATGGCTGTAGAAAATAATGATAATCGGCTTCTTTGAGCAGTTCCTGAAAAGGCCCTCGAGCCCTTGTCAGGCGTCCGAAACCATCGTATTCAAATGAAGCGGTTTTGCCGTTTTCGTCGGTGATCTGTTGTATCAGCAGAAGAGGATTGTATGTGAATGATCTTGAAAACCCGTTTTTAGTCCGTTTCGTGAGCTTGGAAAAATTGTATCCGCTTCCCCATTCAAAAGATATCGTGTTGTGATGCGCGTCTCGCACGGAAGTGAGATTGCCGTAGCGGTCATACAGTGTCGAATCGAAAACGGTGAACATTTCGTTAGTATCGATTAAATGATTTTCATTATCGTCCGACCAGATTTTTTTCTTTGATAAATATAACCTCTTGAAGGAACCGGCCTTTTGATACTCATATTCGGTATATTGCCTGAGATAATGGGGCCATTCGATAAGGCCGGGCTCTTCTTCGGTGAAAACATGTCCGGACGCTTCCCATACATTTTTAATAGTGGCTTTTCTCGTATAAATTGATATGGATTTGACCGGTGTTAAATAATGAATGGCATTAAAATAGAGGGACAACGGATCGATAAAGCTGGTATCTTCGCAGAAATATTGATATTGAGTCTGGATTTCGGTGCTGTCGCTGTGATACTCTTGAGTATTGATGATCATTCCGTTGTAATAACCGAAAAGTTTTCTGAAACTGATAGGATTTTTCCCGTTCGCATCAAACGTTTTAGTAATTTGTTTTGACAGCGCGGTCCAGTTTGAATACGTCCATCCTGTGACGGGGTTTCCGGTGGGAGGATCCCATGTCCGGCTGAACATTTTATGGGTCTCGTTAAAATATTCAAAAGTATCCTTACGGGCGATAACATTATTGGAATGGAAATAAAGAGTTTGTTTGATTTTTCCGGTCATATCGCTGAAATCTGTGGACAACAAGTGAGAGTGCCGCATATCACAGTTCTGCAGTCTGTAATGTACAATATACTGGATATTATAGGACGTATAGTAATAATCGATCCTGTAGCTCCCGTCCGGCTCGATCCGTTTGATATGCTTATAAGTGATATCATTCGTGGACCAATCATACAATGTTTTGATTCTGGCCCGTGTTCCAATCTGACTGTGATAAGTTCGTAAGTACGAAACAGGCAATCCCGGGAGAACGCCCGTACCGTATTCATATTGCGTTACGTATGATTGACCTGTCAGCGGATCAGTTGTTGTAATTTTCTTAATCCGTATACCGCATTCATCCTGGGCGAAATTTTCCCAGGTATCCGTAATGATTGAGTTGGGTCCATTTAAGCTTGAATGTTCATAATCCGTTTCAAAGTCAAAATGATCCGATTCATACTCATAGGTATCGGTTGCTCCGGTAGGATATTTGATCTGCATGAGCGACCAGGCGGCTGCTCCATTAGTGTTTCTAATCGAGTGTCCTTTACCCTCGGTTTCACTGGAAACGGCGTATAAATACCCCATACGGCCCGTTCTCGAGCGGTAGATACCGTTGGTCTGATAGGCATTAACGGGATAATCATCATCCCAAAAATATCTCACCGGCGTATTAAAAACAGCCTGCAGGGGCGGCAATTCACCGGAAATATGGCCCTCGTAATAAGGCGGGTTAAATTCCCCGAAACCGGCGTCTTTGGTGTACTTGAATTCATATCCCGGTAATCTGTTATTCTGATTATCCTGAAAATAAACTTTTTTTAAAGTTGTTTTTCCCAAATTCATTATCTCTCCGGCTACTCCAACATTACCGTTATAAGTAAACCTACACAATTCGTTTCCCTGGGATTCATATTCAAATACGACTTTCGACAGCAGAGTCGGGTCTGAGTTAAGCGGACAGCGGCTGTAAAGATCAATGGATTCGATTCGCAAAGGATCGATGCGCGACCCTCCGTTTGGACCGGAACAACCAGTATAATCATAAGTCGTACCGTACTGTTTGTCCGCATCATCGATATTCGGATACGGACAACGATAACTGACATCAGGCTTTGAAATGAGGTTGAATCGGGCCTCATGCGTCGGAGTAATGATTTTGGTAAGATAGGTCACTTGGGTCAGCAATGCGTGCCTTTTTTGATTATACATGGCATAATCACTCAATGCATAAGGCCGGATATCCCTTACGAGCGGATTGGAACTGCCGATTGGATATCCGTACTCAAATTTAATCCAGTTACCCGAATCGCCGTCACTGGGTCCCGGAGTACCGTCATCGTCAATGTAATCGGGGGATAAGATTTTCGTTAATCTCCAGTTGGATACGTATTCGGTAACCAGGTTGACATACTCCATGTCTGACCTGAGAGGCAGGTCAAAAACATATTTAACTCCGTTTTCAGCGGTCAATTCAAAACGCGAGAAATCTTTATAGGTATTGCGGACCATATTTGAGGATATGTAATACGGATAAAGCGGCATACCGTCAATGCTGCAAAACACCAAGTTTTCAAGATCCAGGCGTTGAAACCGTTGCGTGGATATGCTTCCAAATTTATCACATTTTGTACTGCTGTTAAATACATAGGATCGTTTGCTCGTAAAGGAATCGCAAGTTGCTGAAATTCTCCACTCTTTCCAGTCCTGCAGGTAAAACATCGTTGGTGACATGATCCCAATGGGTTGAGTAGGGATCATAAAAGAGGACAATACCCCCGGAATGGATACCTGGTAAATGTCGGATTGCTCAGGAATATCCGAACTGTCGTTAATATACTCATTGGCGGCATTTTGAAAATCCGGGAAAAAATTTACGGTTCTGGATATACTGCCCGTTTCGAGATTCCAACCCAAACCGACCCATGAGGCTTTATCCGTTGGCCTGATTCCCGCGTGGTATGTAAGCGTCAGCGGAAAATCCAATCCGCCGCGTCCGGGTACGGTCATTAAGGGAATCGACACATTCAAATCTCCACGATGATCCACCGTTCCGGATTTGTTAAACGATAATTTCCCCACTTCAGCGGGTAGAATTCCGTCGGATTTAATGGCGTTTTCGATTAGATTTTCATTTTGAGCGGAAACATTTTGACTTCTCAATATGATCAAAATGATAAATATAAATTTTCTCATCATTATTTCGTACCTTATAAACAAATGATAATATTTATTATAAATTCTTGCTTATTGGTTTTTCATTTTGGCTTTTAAATTCTTATTTTCCTCTTTGAGTTGTTCAATATCCATCTGCTGGGCTTCAATATTTTTATTCTGTTCAATCAGGTACAGCGTCAGTTCTTCTACCTTCTGAAGCAGTTTGACCTGAACATCACCCACATTCACGCCGTTGGTCATGACGTCTTTTTCCGTGGGAATGCCAGGCAGGTGCTTGTGAGTCTTCACATGTTTTTCAAGCTGATTCAGCGGCATGAGCTTGTAATCATCGGCAAAGACGAAGTCGGCCCAGCCGTTGGCGGTCGCCACGAACGCTTTGGCTTTCACCGTACCGTTCACAGCGAGTTTGAATGTATCGGGATTCGTTGTGCCGATACCGATATTTCCGTTAGAGTTATTAATCCAAAGCCTGTATTGATTCATATCGTAATCTTTAATAGCAAATGCATTTTCTGTCCCAAATACTTCCCACTTACTGCTAGAATTGGTGGTACTCAGCATCATCGTACCGTTAACATGCAGAGGCGCTTCAGGTGCTGTATTTTTTATTCCGACCCAGTTTTGACTTAAAATGGTTATGGCGGAATTCACCCAACTGGCCGAATCGTTCGCGCTTCGCATATCGCCGCTGGCAATCATGAGCTTACCATTGTTCGCGTTTGAAATATTCCACCAGTGCCCTGCCCCTGAAGGCTTTAACGTTAATACGCCCGGTAAGGTGCTCCCGCCCCAAACCATCAATTGTCCTGAGGATACCATAAATTTAGTCTGAGGAGAAGTTGTACCCAGGCCGATATATCCGCTTGCGTTTTCGTATAAGGAGGAATTTCTGATTTGCCAAAGAGAAGTAAATTTTGAGATATAGCCATTCGTACCCCATCCCCATATTTCAGAGGGATCTTCCTCTTCCCCAAAACCTCCTCCTTTTACTCCTCCGTCATCCGAAGTTCCCGTTCCTGTTGAAGAACCGCCGGTATTCGATCCTCCGGTTGTCGAGCCACCGTTGGTGATTTGGCCACCCTCGTATATGATCTTACCTTTGACTTCCAGATCACCTTCAATCACGACTTTCTTCGGCTGTAGTGACATCAGCTTCGCGAACGCGCTGCCGAACGGATTGACTTTCTCTCCGCCGTTTGTCGCGAAGAAATGCAGGGCGTTCTCGCTGCCCACCATACCGTATTTCATCTCTCCGGATTCTATGCTGATCGCGTTGTTCGCGCTTAATCTCAGGCCTTTCTTAAAGCCGCCCCAGTCCGGTCCGGAGTTAATATCCAATCCCGCCTGCGGTTTCTCGGTACCGATACCAATATTACCCTCACCATTGATGAAAAACGCGCTCTTTTCATTGATCCGGAAATTAAATCCAGCTTTCTTCAGCGTCCCGTTGGAATGATACAGATCAAACAACGTATGCCCATCCAATCCATTCGACGCCCGTCCAAGCACTCCGATTTTAAGATAATTCTTCGTCAGGTTGTTGTAATCGCCGACTAACGCGAGATTGAATCCCAGCCGGTCGCCTCCGACGGTCAGTTTGCCAAACGGTTCGACTCCGCCGATCATCACACCGCCGGTGTTGCGCGTAAAGATGTTCACGCTGTCGGAACTGACCCACCACTTCGACTGGCCGTAAGTGGCCGAGGATAGAATAAGTAACGATGTTACTGCAAAAAGGAACTGTTTCATAACTTTACTCCGTCTTTAACCGCAAAGTGCGCAAAGGTCGCAAAGTTTGTCTTTGCAGATTTTTTTTCCCTTCTATACTTTTCGGTTTTTGTTTCATTTATTGTCTTTCGTCCCTAACGGGACTGTATTGTTTTCTGTTTTGGTGTTATAAATCTTGAGCCTCTGCGAGGCTTATTCTTTTATTTATTTCTTGTTATTCATTATTCGTTCTTCAATATTCGATAATCGTTGTTCATCATTCGTTATTTTTTATTAGTTATCATCTAATTGCGTCGCTTCGAGTAGTGAGTCCCGGCTCTTGTGTCCGGATATTCCGGGACGAACGTATCGAGAAGCGTTTCAAAGAACATTACCGGTTCTCGATACCGCCCCTCGACGGGCCCGGGACGACTCGAACCGACACGCTATTATTCTGTGAATATAACATACTTCCCTTCGCGATCTTCGCGTCTTGGCGAGATGGTATTATTTAATCCTCTATCATAACCTTCACGACTTTACCCGCTTTGATTTTCTGCTTCTGCGCGCTGATATATTCCGCGTCCACCAATTCCCAGTTCAGTGTTTCCGCATCGCCGTTATGCGTACGGTATACGATTACATAATCTTCTTTACTGCATTTGTAAATCGACGCCTTCAGCAGAACCTCTCCGGCCTTCAGCTGCAGATCGCTGAACAGCCCGTGCTGCTGGATCTCAACCACGGATATATGCTTCCCGACGGATTTATCGAGCGTATACAGCTTCATTCCCGGATTGACTTCAATGATTTTATCCTTCGCCTGGCCGAGCATAGTAATCGCGAGCGCTCCGAGTCCGGCTCCCACCGCGGCGGACGCCGCCTGAATGCGCCATTCGTTCTTATCTTTCGTGTTGATCCCGGCCTGCTGTCCCGCGGCTTCACCGGCTAATCCGCCCGTTAATCCTCCTATCACTAATCCCGTTCCCAGCAGGGCTTTGCCTGATCCCGCTTTGCCTTTACGGATCAACGTACTGATCGCCGAAACCGGAATCTCCACACTCTCGGATCCGTTCAGTATCTTGACGCTTTCATTCGTGACCGACAATATCTTTCCTTCATAGGCTTCCTCGCCGATCATCACTGTGACGATCTGCTCAAGGTTTTTCTGCAGTTCCGTTACGGTTTCCCGGCTGATGCTGCCTTCAAATTCGCCTTTGACTTGTACGTTGATCGAACAACTATTGATTACGATAGCCGCCGCCGCTAAGATCATCCACATGCTTTTCATTGTCTTTTTTCCCTTATTTATGGTTTTATTTGTTATTTGTTTTTTCGTCAAACCTTCGAGGTTTGAGGGTGAATAAATTTCAGTGGTTGAAAATTTGTAATTTGACAATTTAACTTTCTCCGCAAAACCTCGAAGGTTTAGCATCCTTAATCTAATTTAAAATTCTTGTAATTGACCACTCTCGCGTCGATGGATAATCCCGCTCTGATCTGGTGACGCAGTTTTTCAGCGAAGTGGATATTGTAATAATGTTGTCCGTTATAATAATCGGCGAATACCCATGCTAAACCTTTCATCCACGGCAGACGCCATTTGGCGTTCACATTGACGATCGTATTACCCGCCATGCTGTGGTCTAAAAACCTCGTATAACGGGCTTCGACGCGGAAATTCGGATACACATACTGATATTGGTAATGAACCCGCTTGCGGCCGTAACGGTGAATCAGCGTCGGATCGGCGCTGAACCAGCCCTTGGACGGATGAAACTCAAACGAGACTCCGCCGCGGTGACGCGACTTCGCGTCCAGGCTGATCCAATAGCCTGCTTCGATGAAATTCGTTGCAAACGTCCCATCCACAGTATTAATGACTTTATATTCAGACTGCACGGAGGAATCAGTATTCTCAATCAGCGTCTCGCCGTCCTGACCGTTGGAATAATGAGCGATGACGATATACGGCGATAATGTGAAGAACGGATTCTTCCAGTCCGATTGGATCACCATCTTCGGCATATACGACGGCGTCCGGATCGGACGTGATCTCGCGTTCAGCATCTGGAACATGACGTCGGGTATGAACGAGAAATTTATCCGAAGAATTGTTCCGCCGTCTTTGATTGGCTGTCCTGTCCCGTGGTTGAATAATTGTACAACTCGTACACCGGCGCAAGCCTCGTCTCGAACAACACATTCTTCTTCACCGGACGGCCGATGTAGGAACTGCCAGACGGAAAAGAATCATCACGAGATTGTGAAAAAATTAATTGCTGAAATAATAAACATATTTGTACGCATACCGCTACAGCTAAACCGGCTACTTTCCTCATATTTGAATATCCTCGCAAACCTTTCTTTAAAACATTTGATATAACGACAAAAATCAAACACTACCCTATAAATTCACTAAACGGAGCAACGCAACGAAACCATTTGCATGAGGATTCAAAATCAATCGGGATCTACTCCGTCACTTTTTCATTTAATATACGTAATATAGTACTTAACGAAAATTAACCCGTTATAATTACTCGGTCGTATATTATTAAAATATTTTTAATTGTCAAGATAAATTAATAATTCTCACTTTCATTCGCTGCCTACAAATTATCTGACAGGTAATGGGTTCAAAGATTTTTTTATCTCTTTTTGATGTATTTTCAAGAATTTGTCATGAATAATTCTACAATATTCTACTGATTGGCGTTGAAATCAAAACCGATAGAACTATTTAATAATGAAGCTCAAATATGAAGTGTCAAATGGGAGAAATATTTCCTATCATCCCCCATACTCATAAACGTACTGATACACAACATCGCATTTCTGCTCAAATAGCTGCGGTGTGTAAACTTTAGGCAGGTGGTCGAGCATTTCTTCGATACTGAGGCGCACGGATGCCCGGCTCTGAAGCTTCTTTCGCCAATCGAGGACCAGCTTTTCGGTTTTTAATGTGTTTAACAAGTCCTTAGCCACTTTGCGAACCGCTTTGCGGTCTTTTTCAGTCATTTCGAGCTCAGGCTTAGTCAGCAAATCGAATATGGCCAATTCTTCTTCGGACAGGCTTTCGGCTATCGCCCGGTGCTCTTCGATATTCAGGGATTTTGTAAATTCCAGTAACTCCTTGTACATCTGATCGGTGTTCAGGCTTCCCTCGTTGTACTCGTCAATCAGGGTCTGCAATTTCTCAAGGTAGTCGATTCGTGTGGGATTCATGCGTACCATGGCCAGGACACGCGTCTGAAGCAGGGATTTTAATTTCTGTACTTCGGTATGTTTATTGACCTTCGCAAAATGCTTCTTTAAGCCCTCAAAATCGATCTTACTCAGGTCAAGGTACTTCGATTGATCCCTGCGTTGGTCGATTACATAACTTTCAGCGGCTATCGATCGGTCTAATAACGCGTCGATTTCATCCAATACCATGGATATATCCACCTCTGGCAGTTCGGACTTGATCTTCTTCGCAATGGCGGTCAGATGGCACTTAATGGGATAGAATTCATGAGCGTCTGGATCGGGCAGAATGGCCTTATACAGCCGGATCACCTGTCCGCTGGCCAAAAGGTACCGCTTTTTTGTCTCGTCGGTCTGTAAAATCGCGTCCGCGGCGTCATCGAGTAATTTGACTAATTCAAATTCCTTCGCCGTTTCAAACGCCGCGAGATCAACGCCCAGTTCGGTGCAAATCTTTTGTACTTCTTCTACAGCTTTTCTCAAAGCTTCAATCAGCGCGGCTTTGGGTTTGACCGGCGAATCGCCTTCATTCCAAGATCCGCCGGGACCGGTTCCGTAAATAGACAGCGCTTTCTGGAGACTGCGGAATACGCCGATGTAATCGACAATCAGTCCGTTGTTCTTGTCCCTGAATACACGGTTGGCGCGCGCTATGGTCTGCATGAGCGTATGATTGCGCATAGGCTTATCGAGATAAATCGTACTGCATGAGGGCACGTCAAATCCGGTGATCCACATAGCGCACACGAAAACAATCCTGAACGGATCGTCCGGGTCTTTGAATTTGACGTCGAGGTCTTCCTTATTCATCCGTTTCCGGTGCGGAACGATATCCAGTCCCTTTTTCGCGAAGTCTTCCTGTTCATTCTGACTCGATGAAAGTACGACTGCCATGTCTGTGCTTTCCATGAAGTCGATTTTCACTTTCAATGCTTCTTTTTCCTGAATCCTCGCCGTTTTGGCTTGTGCTTTAAGTTTATCTAATTGAATCTTCCAGTATTTCTGCACCTTGTTGTACATCCGCACGGCGGTCATTTTATCGATGGCGATGAACATCGCCTTGCCCCAGTGCCCGCGCCCGATGAAATGGCTGACCATGTCTTCGGCAATCGTCTCCAGCCGGTCTTCCCGCGTGATCAGGTAATACTCATGCGAAAACTCGCGTTCGAGCTTGCTCATCTCGTCTTCGTTGAGATCGGCTTCGTCCACGATTCTCTGTATGTCTTCGTTCAGGTTCTCATTCGTGAGCTGAAGTTCCGGGATGCGGTTTTCGTAATACAGCGGAACCGTCGCGCGGTCGTCAATGGACTGCTTGAAATTGTAAATACTGACGTACTCGCCGAAGACTTCACGGGTCTTTTCCTCGCCCGCCATAAGCGGAGTACCGGTGAAACCGATGAACGCGGCGTTCGGCAATGCCAGGCGCATATTCATGGCCATAATGTCATACTGGCTGCGGTGCGCCTCATCGGTGATCACGATGATATCCGAACGGCCGGAGAGCATGGGATATTTTTCGCCCTTTTCGGTCTGGAATTTCTGTATCAGCGTAAACACGTACCGGTGATCTTCCTGCAGCAGTTGCTTCAGATGCGCCGCACTTCCGGCATGAATGCGTTCTTCCGGTTCCGTTAAGGCGCCCACATTGACGAAGTTCGTGTAAATCTGTCTGTCAAGATCAATGCGGTCGGTGACGATGACAAACGTCCAGTTACCCGGGATTTTCCTGAGAATCTTCTGCGCGAACAGCACCATAGAATAGCTCTTGCCGCTGCCCTGCGTATGCCAGAACACACCGAGCCGGCCCTGATTGCCCCTCAGATCCCGCACGGCCTCGATGGCATTATTCACGCCGAGGAACTGGTGATTCTTTCCGACCAGCTTGTCCGTGCCTTTGTTGCCGTCTTTGAAAAGGATAAAATTCTCTATGAGATCCATTAGCCGTGAGGGTTCACATGTACCGCGAATCATGGTTTCCAGGCTGATGATACCTTCTTCGCCTTCACGGTTGATCTTTTTCCATTCCGCGAACGTCTCCCAGTCGGATGTCATGCTCCCGATGCGGCTGTAACTGCCGTTGGAAAGAATGACGAACGCGTTATAGTTAAATAAATCCGTAATGGTGTTTTTATAATCGCGCAGGTTATCGCGGAACGCCAGTTCTAATTTGCGGTGCGAAGTCTTGAGCTCGATAAAGACTATTGGCAGGCCGTTCACGAATCCCACCAGATCGGCGCGTCGTTTGTACATATCACCGGCGATCCAGAACTGGGAGATCAGCAGGAAGTCATTATTCTTCGGGTTTTCCCAATCGATAATACGGATCGTCTCCGGGCCTTCCTGATCGGGATTGTCTTTCGTATCTACTTTTACACCGTCTTTAAGCAGTTTATAGACTTCCTTATTCGCCTGTACCAGACTCATCGCCCGGCGTTCCTTGATGATTTCTTCGATGGCGGTATCGATGGCAGATTCTGATGCCTTAGGATTCAGCCGGATCAGTGAAGCCCTGAGATATTTGATGAGAACGACTTCAGCCGCTGATTCGCGGCCAAATGTTCCGTGCTGACCGAACGTTTCATAATAACCGTTCGCATGCTTCCAGCCAAGCGATTCGAATAAATCGATGGCAGGTTTTTCGATGAGTGTATTTTCAGTATAATTAATCATTTATCATTGATATTTTAACAATTATTGGAACATCTTGACAAAAGGAAAATATTATGTTATATTATATTAGCTCATCTGCCATGCGTAGAAAGAGTAACGATGCCGTTCAAGTTTCTTGGGCGGCGTTAGTTTTTTTATAGGCTTCATATTCTTTTCGTAACTTTCGACGTGTATGATCTTGATCAACAGGATAAGCTGTCCATGGAAGTAAGTATCCTTTCCTTCTAGCCAATACTACCAAATAATCAACTTCTTCTATCCAAAGACAAATTCTAACTTCTGATCCTCTGAGATTCTCCCAAACTTTTACAGCTTCGACTTCCGAATGTTCAATCGTAGGTCTTGGCCATCGAATCCGTTCACAACGCCTTAGATCGGGTAACCGATCTGATTCATTTGGTCCTTCGGCTATAAGATGCCAGAAAGTGGTTTCTTTGTTATTATAATAAGGCATCCTCTTTAGTCTAAGTGTCTCACCATGAAATTTTGGGGATGAATATACGAAGTCACTTTTAAAATAATCATAAAGGATTTCCAAATATATATCCCAATCACCTTGATAATTTTTTAATAGCACTAATGCAGGTATCCAATCTATCATAGGTCTTCTTTCGGTTTCCAGAGAAAAAGATTGACTTTCTTCTCTAGATACAATGTTTTCTGCGTTAAAGAGTACCTTGAACGTTCTTTCATTCGGTAAGCTAACTCAAGTTTACCAATATTTGTGGTAATTCCTCTGTTTACATAGGAAACAACACCAGTCAGTAAATCGGCCAACTGAAGGATTTCTACTTCGTGCGAACGGACAATTTGCATCCTTTCGATGATTTGTCTTGAAAAATCGTATTTTTCATTACGAAGGACTTCATGAAGTTTTGAAACCTTATTTCCTCCTCTTGTATCTTTTATATCGATATATATGCGATATCGATCTGCCGGATCAAGTAAAACCTTTAGAAGATTGAAATACATTTTATAATACCACGTATCATGATCTTGTTGAAAATCCTCATGTCGAAGTTTTGTTTTATCATTAACAATTAAAGCGCGGAAATGTAAATCGTCATCGTCAAAAAAATAATCAATAATATCTCTGTAGAAAAGTATCTTTGACTTAGATACTTTAGTCCATTTTATTTCAAAATCAGGTTTTAAGTTATGTTTTACTTTTATTTCTCTTATTCTTACACCTATTTCCTTAGACTTTGCAAGCGGACACCAGACCGCTCCAAGTACCATGACCTTCTGGTGATCATTCTCCAAATGACAGCTTTCATCGCAATATATGTTATAAGTCTGGCTCATACCTCCACCTC